>NZ_JAGIKV010000006.1 GCF_017874615.1 Paenibacillus xylanexedens | reverse complement strand
TGCGTAGAGTATTTGGTCGTACTTCTATTTTACGCAGAGAGTCAAGCGTGTCTCTATTTACATTTCATGGAACTAGTTTTGGGCAAGTACAGTTATGTAAGTTAGTTTCTTACCCCATTTGAAGGAAAAGCTTCAAACGAATAAAAGGCGCCTTTTGTATTGATTTTACCGATAAGCGTTGTGGCTCCTTTTTTCGTGAAGGTGTACTCGTTCTCTTGGATACGAACGGAATAACCTTTTAGCTCAATACCAAATATAGATCTGACTGTAGGTACAGCGATAGATAGTGCTTTGTTTTTGCTGAGCTTGGGCTTGGCAAAAGACTTTTTGAAATCAGCATCATTTTTCCAGTTGATACCTAGTTCGTTGGTGACTTTCCATACCTTTCCGGTCTTGCTGCCGATATGTACGTAATTTAGATTGTCGTCATCCCTATACTGCCATAACATATCTTTTCCTTCTACGGTAAATAAGGTGTAATCAAAAGCTTTTACTGAGGGTATTCCAAGTGTTTTGAGTGAATTTCGTGCTATGTTTGTCATCCAGGCATAGGAATCATCAATTTTATATTGCAGAATTGCAGACATTTGATTATCTTTGTCCACATCGATGTAAAGTTGTTGACTTGGTCCAAAGATGACCCAGTAGTTTTGGAGTAAATGTCCATGGTCCTGATCATTAGCTTTGAAACGCCAAAAACCACTTTTAATGAAGATATCTTCATCCTCAAATGTTTTTAAGAAGGCATCAAGCTTCAGGCGCAGCGCATTATCCATGACTTTATTCAGATCAGCGTTATCATACATGATATGGGTGGACGCGACACGATTTGTATCAGGATCGTATGTTTGTGTGAAATAGGCGAACCCGGTTCCATCAATAGTTCCGTTAATGACCCACGGATCAAATGATGTGTCTATTGTGGTGAATTGAATGTTCTGTTTCCCCACGAGTTTAACTAGTTCATCACTCAAAAGTTGTTGTGTCTTCCGATCCAGCTGGTCAGCGGACATGTAATTCTCTATTAACGAGAGTTCATTGGATTTTGCGGCCAAGGTGGGCGGCGCTGATAACAATAGCGAGATGGCAGCAATGACGGCGGTAAACGAAGTGATTTTTTTCAAAGTGAATCCTCCTGATTAGTTTGGGTCATATTATTAAATATCAAAGGTTATATCTCATTTCAAAATAACATAAAAGGTAAATGTTTCATATGACCTAAAAAAGTGGAATAGAGCGGTAGTATTTTTGGTTGACACCGTTTTCAGGTTATGATAAATTAGATCCGAGGCTTGTTACCGGTAATGCGGGCAAAACCACTATGGAAATGATTTTATTATTTCTGTTTTGGTTTTGCCCTTTTTTATTCCTCAAAAAAAACCAGGTGGGTCCATAATGATTATTAAACAGATATTTAATAACAATATTGTCAGTACCGTGGATGACAAAAATCAGGAACTACTGATCCTCGGCCGGGGTATCGGATTTAAGTTCAAAGCAGGCGATGAGATTGATGAAGAGCGTATTGAGAAGGTATTTCGTCTTCAGGATGCATCGATTTATGAGAAATTCAAATCCATCGTAGCTGAAGTGCCGATTGAGATTCTGCAGGCAACAGATGATATTGTGACACTGGCACGAACGCAATTGAACAAAACTATCAGTGACGGGATCTATGTCTCGCTGTCTGATCACATTCACTTTGCTGTTCAACGCTTGGAAAAAGGAATGATTACTCGTAATCCACTTTCTTGGGAAGTTCAGCACTTCTATAAGGCGGAGTACGATGTGGCCAGAGAAGCACTGACCTTGCTGAAAGAAAGACTGGATATTGAGTTTCCCAAAGATGAAATCTGTAATATTGCCTTACATTTCATCAATGCGGAAGTCAATGATTCCATGAACGATGTCACCCATCTAATGCAGCTGTTGCAGGAGATCATGAATATCATCAAATATCACTTCAACGTCGAATTGGATGAAGATAGCGTCAATTATTTCCGCTTCATCACCCATTTGAAATATTTCTGTCAGCGTGTCATTACTCATTCTTCACATGATGATGCTGAGGAGTATTTATATGAAGTGGTTCGGAAAAACTATCCGGAGACATTCAAATGTATTGGCAAGATCGAGACTTTTATCCATAAAAACTATCAGTATGACATGACTCACTCTGAGCAGTTATATCTAACGCTCCATCTGGAACGTTTGATGAAAACCAAGCGGGACGCAAAGTCCACGCAATAGAATCAAATTACAACTGGATATCCTATGGGCTTGTTACTGTTCAATCAGGCAATACCCGAATGAGATGGCGCCATCAATATGCGCTAGATTCGTTCGGGTATTTTTTATTGGAAAAATGAGGAGGAAAACATCATGAAACATCAGGAAACGGCGCAGGAAATCATTAAAGCCGTTGGGGGAACAAACAATATTAACTCAGTTTATCACTGCGTCACACGTTTGCGCTTTGATCTGAAAGACAACGAGAAAGTCGATAACGGCTCACTCAAGAAACTGGATAAGGTCATGGGAACGAATATTTCCGGCGATCAATTCCAAGTCATTATCGGTAATGATGTGGCAAAAGTATTCGATGCCATGGTGAAGGAAAATCCGGCAATCCAGCAAAGTACAGAAAACAAAGAGCCAAAGTCGGATAAAAAACAAAATGTCGTGCTGAAAATTTTTGAAACAATCGCAGGTGTCTTTGCCCCGATGCTTCCAGCGATTACTGCGGCAGGTATGCTCAAGGGATTACTTGCACTATTCGTGTCCGTAGGTTGGATGTCTGCCGGAACGGATACGTATCGTATTCTTTCAGCCATCGGTGACGGCGTATTCCACTACCTGCCCTTACTGATTGCAGTCAGCGCTGCTCGTAAATTCGGCAGTAACCCATTTGTTGCGATTGCACTAGGTACAGCACTGATGTACCCGGATATGACAAAGTTACTCGATGGAAGTCAAACGGTTGGATTTTTGGGAATCCCGGTTACAGCGGTAAGTTATGCTTCATCGGTTATTCCGATTTTACTCGCTGTATGGTTGATGTCCTATGTTGAGAAATGGGTTGACCGCGTTATCCCTGCTGCACTCAAGTTGCTGCTCGTGCCGCTGATTACCTTGCTTGTTATGGTTCCGGTAACGCTGATTGCGATCGGTCCATTGGGTACATTTGTAGGTAGCGGATTGTCTGGCGGCATCAACTGGCTGCTGAATGAAGGCGGATTGATTGCAGGTATTGTTCTTGGCGGCGCGATGGCGCTCATTATTATGACAGGAATGCACTATGCACTTGTGCCGATCATCCTGAGTAATATCGCTACACTGGGCTTTGATAAATTCTTGCCATTGACCTTTATCTCCAATATGGGTCAGGCTGGTGCGACACTCGGCGTATTCTTCCGGGCAAAAGATAAAAAACTCAAAACGGTGGCATTGTCCACGAGCTTTACAGCGCTGATGGGTGTAACGGAGCCAGCTATGTACGGCGTAAACATGAAATACAAAAAACCATTTGCTGCAGCCATGATTGGTAGTGCAGTAGGTGGCGGATTCGCCCTTGCTTTTGGCGCAAAAGCTTATGTGCTTGCGGGTAACGGTGGTCTCCCAGGACTTCCTTCCCTGATCGGACAAACCTTCTGGTATTCCTTTGGGGGTATGATTTTGGCCTTTGTCGTGGGTACGATTATGTCTACGATATTTGGTATTAAGGAAGAAGAAGGAGACGCTGAGGCGTTGGCTCAATTCTCACCAGGCGCTTCTTCAGCACCAGCGAAAGTAGCTTCCAGCGATGCTACAAGCGTGAACTTGGACGACATGGGCGATCCAACACCAACGAGTGATGCAGTAGCTGTTGCACCGATGACAGGTAAATCCATCCCGCTCAAAGAAGTCAACGATCCAACATTTGGTGATGAATTGATGGGTAAAGGTGTGGCATTTGTTCCAACGGTGGGCGAATTGGTATCTCCAGTGACAGGTACCATCATGAATGTGTTCAAAACAAAACATGCGATCGTTGTCCGCAGTGATAACGGAATTGAATTGTTGATTCATGTTGGAATTAACACGGTGAAGCTGCGTGGACAGTATTTTGATGCACATGTTGCTACAGGAGCACGTGTACAGGCTGGAGACAAGTTACTCACATTTGAACTGGCCGAGATTGCAAAAGAATACGACATTACAACCGCTATGGTTGTTACCAATACGGCTGATTACAAGCAGGTTCTACCTGTGAAATTGGGCGAAATCACGATGGGTGAAGACGTCTTGAAAGCTGAGATCTAAACGGCCCGTCTTAGGACTAACAATATCAACAAAAGAAGGAGAGATTCGAATGATTAATCGACAAGGGTTCCCGGAAGGTTTTCTATGGGGCGGTGCTATTGCCGCTAACCAGGCTGAAGGTGGATTTGACGCTGGTGGCAAAGGATGGTCGACAGCCGACATGGTTCCTTATTTTGAGAAAAAGGACTATACCAACCTTAGAGAACTGATGCACGTTACCAGTGCAACGGTAGAGAAAGCAATGTCACATCATAGTGCAGAAGGTTATCCGAAACGCTACGGGATTGATTTTTACCACCGTTTCAAAGAGGATATTGCGCTGTTCGCTGAGCTAGGCTTCAAGACATTCCGTCTGTCCATCAACTGGCCGCGTATTTTCCCGAATGGTTATGATGCCGAGCCAAATGAAGAGGGACTGCGCTTCTATGACGAAGTGTTCGATGAACTCCGGAAATACGATATCGAACCACTTGTAACCCTCTCGCATTATGAGATGCCTATGGCGCTTGTACTGAAATATAACGGCTGGGCTGGTCGCGAAGTGATTGGACATTTTGTGAGATATGCGGAAACGGTGATGACCCGGTACAAGGACAAGGTTAAATACTGGTTGACGTTCAATGAGATTAACACAACCATTATTGAACCGTTCACAGGTGGCGGTATTATTGAAGACCGAGTTGAGAACACGATGCAGGCTTCTTATCAGGCACTTCATCATCAATTTGTAGCCAGCAGCCTGGTAACAGAAAAAGCACGTCAGATTAACCCGAACTTCCAGATCGGATGTATGCTTGCGCGTATGATTCACTACCCGGCGACGTCGAAGCCAGAGGATGTGCTGCAAGCACAGATCGATAATCAGCTGAACCTGCTGCATACAGATGTACAAGTTCGTGGTAGTTATCCAACGTTTATGGCTCGGTACTGGTCAGAGAACGGGATTACCATTGCCATGGAACCAGGAGATGAGCAGATCCTGCGTGAGCACACGGTTGATTTCATCTCATTCAGTTATTACACATCCTTGGTGTCCGCAGTGAACCCGGAGGAATATGGAGTAACCGGAGGTAACCTGTACAGTACGATCAAGAACCCAAATCTGGAGCGTACAGAGTGGGGCTGGCAGCTTGATCCGATCGGCCTGCGCGTTGCACTGAAAGAGCTGTATGACCGTTATCAACTGCCATTGTTTGTGGTAGAGAACGGCCTTGGCGCGAAAGATACGGTTGAAGCAGACGGTTCCATCAACGATGATTACCGGATTGATTATCTGAGAAAACATATTACACAAATGAAAGAAGCCGTTATGGACGGTGTGGACCTGATGGGATATACCAACTGGGGAGCGATTGATATCATCAGTGCATCCACTTCGGAAATGTCCAAGCGTTATGGTGTGATCTACGTGGATCAGGATGACAACGGACAAGGCACATTGAATCGTTATAAGAAAAAGAGCTTTGGCTGGTACCAAAAAGTCATTGCCTCGAATGGCGAGAACTTGGAATAGATTAATTTATATAGGCACCCCGGGCGTAGCTGGTATTACGGCGCCGGGGCGCCTTTTTAATATAATCAGGTAGTATTCTCATCAACGCTATTGGCATTTTCAAGGTAAAAAAGATGACTACATAACATTCTGGATGGTATACTGTGATCGTATTGGGGGAGGGATAACCATGAAGAAGCCTATTATTGCTGTAGATATGGATGACACGATATGTCATCTGGTCAAGCGGGCTATATATCACAATAACCTCAACTTCCCGACCCATCCGTTGCGCTACGAGGATATGATTCATTGGGATACATCCCATTTGCGTCATCCAGAGAGCACGCACGATGTATTTTATGGTCGGCCGGGTCTGTTCGAGGAATTGGAATTATACGACGAGTATGTTGTAGATGAGATGCGAAAGCTGAACGATGCTTATGATGTTATTGTTGTGACGGCAGCAGAACCAAGAACAGTTGTTGAGAAGTGGAACTGGCTTCAGCAGCATATGCCTTTTATAACCGCAGAACAGTTTATTACATGCAAAAGAAAAAACTTGCTCGGTTTCGATCTGCTCATTGATGATGGAGCACATAACCTGATCCCCGCGCATGAGGACGGCAAAAAGGTCATCTGTATCCCACATCCGTGGAATATACAGGAGCGTGAGCGATACAACTTTCCGTTGATGTCTTCATGGAAAGAGGCCAAGGCATACATAGATGAAGTGTTACAAGTTGTTGGTGTCTGAAAGTAAATCTTATTGTCCAGAGTGCTGTGCTCTGGATTTTTTGCGATAGGCGAGAGGTGTTTCGCCTGTTATTTTTTTGAATGCAGCATAGAATGAATCCATATCCCGATATCCAACCAGCTCTGCAATCAGGCTGACTTTGTGCTGTGAACTCTTAAGCAGTTCACAGCTTTTTTGTATACGCAGGTGTTGCAGGTGGCCGCTAAAGGTCTGTCCGGTATGTCGCAGAAACATTCGCCCAATTTGCTTCTCGCTCCAGCCCGATACACGTACCAGATCAGACATTCGAATACGGTTGCTCACGTGTTCCTTGATATAGTGAAGGATGTAATCAAAACCGGTGGAATGATGCTCTTCATCATGTTCCTTTTGATAAAGTTGTCTGTAGGTCATCAATACCAACTGGCTTACCAAGGTGTATAACATGGTAGACGAACCGATTCCCGGAACGGAGGATTCACGGTACAGCTTCACCATTAGTTCTTCAATGCGGTCGTTGTGATCCACAACGGATATATAAGGAACCTGATTTTGTTCCAGATCCATCAGATGTTGAATGATTTCTTTTTCCTGAATGATTGCTGTCAGCGTGTGGATCAATTCAGCATTAAATAAGCAATTATATATAATTAACGGATGCTCGGTTACGTTGGTGCTGACAGGACGAAAGACATGAGGAACGCCGACAGGAATGACAAACAGCATCCCCTTTGTCACCGGAATGACATCTTCACCGATATGATGAAAGCCCTTTCCTTCGGCAACGTAGCTATATTCAATAAAATCATGTGCGTGAAAAGGAAGCACAAAATCTTCAGAGCAACGATTGACAAAAAGTTGCAAATGATTATGCAGGAAGTATTCACTTTTCATGAGCTGTACAGATGAATTCACAAGCAACCTCCTCGCACAGATGGCTGAATCACCGGATGAAATAGTCTGGATTACCGGGTATTTACGACAACAGGATCGATATAATTATATCGTAACCCCGAATGGGAAGCCAAGATGGAAAGGACGATCTGCTAATGTTCAACGTTAGTCACCTTCGCTGTGAGTATAGAATTAATCCGATAGGTCTTGATGTCAAATCACCGAGATTAAGCTGGCAGTTACAGTCTGATCGTCGGAACTGCATGCAATCCGCATACCAGATCCAGCTGTCCATTTCAGAAGATTTTGATGAGATTGCATGGGATTCTGGCAAGATAAACACGGATCAATCCATACATGTGGAATTAAACCATTTTCAGCCTTCTCCGCGAACGCGATACTACTACCGAATTCTGGCCTGGGATGATGCAGGAAGTGATTCGGGCTGGTCCGAAACGGCTTATTTCGAGATGGGACTTATGGATAGTCATAACAAGTGGCAAGCAGAATGGATCACAGCTCAACCATCAGATGATGGAGATACTTCATGCCCGCGTATGCGCAAGCAGTTTAATGTGAAACAACCTGTTACGTCTGCCAGAATATATGTAACAGCACTTGGATTATACGAGTTGCATATGAACAACACAAGAGTAGGAGAAGATTATTTTACACCTGGCTGGACTTCTTATCGTAAGCGATTACAATATCAAACTTATGATGTTACCCACCTGCTTCAGGATGGACAGAATACTTTAGGGGCTAATCTGGGAGATGGCTGGTACCGAGGATATCTTGGCTGGAACAAAGAACGGGAGATATTTGGTTCAACGTCCGCATTGCTGCTGGAACTGCATATGAAATACGCAGATGGATCAGAGGAATGTATTCTATCCAATGGGGATTGGACCGCTGCTCCTAGTGCCATTCGTATGTCGGACATCTATATGGGGGAGACGTATGATGCACGAATGGAGTCCGATTGGTCGGATTCATCTCAGACGAATTGGTCACCCGTGAACGTACTGGAGCATCCCAAAGATATCATCGTTGCGCAGGAGAACGTGCCCGTCACCCAAGTAGAACAGCTACAGCCAATCGCTTTGTTAACAACCCCACAGGGAGATCGTGTAATAGACATGGGGCAGAATATGGTGGGATGGGTGAGATTCAGCATTCAAGGTGAGGCGGGTCAGACGGTTGAGTTGCACCATGCTGAGATCTTGGATCATCAAGGCAACTTTTACACCGATAATCTTCGCGCCGCCAAGCAGTGTATTCGCTACACGTGCAAGGGGGATGGCGTGGAATCATTTGAACCACATTTTACGTTCCAAGGGTTCCGTTATGTGAAGCTGGTTGGCTTTCCGGAACACGTTCGTCTGGATGAATTCACCGGAATCGTACTGCACTCGAATATGGAGCAAACAGGTCAGTTCTCATGCTCCAGTCCACTGGTGAACCAACTGCATCACAATATATTGTGGGGGCAAAAGGGGAATTTCCTTGATGTGCCGACAGACTGTCCACAGAGGGATGAACGGCTCGGATGGACCGGGGATGCACAGATGTTTATCCGCACGTCTTCCTACCTGATGAATACGGCACCCTTCTTCACCAAATGGCTGCGGGATCTGGAAGCGGATCAGGGAAAAGATGGAGGTATTCCATTCTTCGTTCCGGATCTGAGAAGTTCCACGTCAGAAGGGTGGGGAGACACCAGTCATTCCTCAGCGGCTTGGGGGGATGCAGCAGTTATCTGTCCTTGGACCATCTATGAGATGTATGGGGATGCCAGATTACTGGCCGAACAATATGAGAGTATGAAGCAGTGGATCGAGTATATTCATGTGCAGGGTGACAATCCGTATCTGTGGAACACGGGATTCCACTTTGGCGATTGGCTGGGACTGGACTCCAAGCCCGATAGTTATGTCGGCGCAACGGACACGGATTATGTGGCAACGGCATTCTATGCCTATTCGGTGTCGTTAACTCAAAAAGCGGCTGAGGTCCTTGGAAAGACAGATGATGCTGAATATTTCAAGGAGTTGCATACAAACATTGTTCATGCGTTTCGAAATGAATTCGTGACTCCAGCCGGCAAAATTGCTGTTCCTACGCAAACAGCACATGTTCTTGCGCTTCAATTTGACCTGCTGGACGCGACTGCCCGAACTCGTGCTGTTGATCAATTGGCGAAACTCGTGAAAGAGGCGGGCAATCATCTTACTACAGGTTTCGTAGGCACACCTTATCTGAATCCGGTATTGAGTGATGCAGGTCTTCACGACCTGGCTTATACATTACTTTTTCAGGAGGATTATCCGTCCTGGTTATATCAGGTGACTCAAGGCGCAACGACCGTCTGGGAACATTGGGATGGGATCAAAGAGGATGGCAGTCTCTGGAGTGCTGATATGAACTCATTTAACCACTATGCGTACGGAGCGATTGGAGAATGGTTGTATCGTTACGTTGCCGGCATTCGGTCCGATGAACATCAGCCAGGATTCCGAATGGTGCATATCGAGCCGCAACCCGGACCTGGACTGGATTGGGTGGAAGCGAGTCTGGAGACGATGTATGGTCAAGTTGCTTCAAGCTGGCACCGGCTGGCGGAGGGTGAAATGGAGATTCGGGTGCATATTCCCGCCAACACGAGAGGTACGGTACGTCTTCCTGGAGCAGCTGCACAGATCGTTCTGGAACAAGGGAAACCGTTGGATCAGTTGGATCAGATGAGTGGAGTTCAGGATATTCAAAACATTGAAGACGATGTTGAAGTCACACTTGGATCTGGGAGTTACCAATTTACGTACAAAGACACGAATGCGAAAAAGGATCGGGATGTTCAGGAGGCTACATTGACAGAGTCCGTATAATGATAGAATAAGCGTTAAGAGGGACACTTGAAGAGGATCTGCACACACGCAGGTCCTTTTTCGAACTTGTCTGAGAGTGAATTTGTAGTATTTGAACAATGAAAGGAGCATGACCATGGCAAAACCTGCATTCAAAGATGCACCTTTACATAGTGAAATAGAGGATTTGGCTAAGCAACAGGATCACCATACATTGGCCTGTTGGGCTGCGGAGTGTGCGGCACGTGTCTTGTATATATTTGAGAAGAAGTCGGAGGATCTCCGCGCCCGTGATGCCATTGACGCAGGAAGAGGTTGGATCTGTGGTGAGATTACCATGGTTGATGCTCGAAAGGCGGCTTTTGCAGCTCATGCTGCTGCACGGGAAACCGATCATGTCGCTGCCTCTGCTGCATCTCGTGCGGCGGGACACGCAGCTGCAACGGCCCATGTAAAAGGCCATGCGGTGCATGCCGCAACCTATGCAGTGAAAGCTATCTTTTATGACTCTTTGATGGAAGAACAAGAACGTCGTGTCCTGGAAGAGAGAATGTGGCAATATCAATATCTGTTGGGAGGTTGTAATGATCATGGGGAAAGAACACGTTAGATTAATTAAACCATCAAAAGCCTATAAGGATGCGTATTTGGCATTTTATGAAGACTGGGTCAGAAGTGGAGAATTAATGGTACCTTGGGTCATTTCCAAAGATCCTTATGCGTTCGATGAGATGTTGGCGTTTTTGCAGCGCAATGAACAAGGGATCGACATCCCGGAGGACTGGGTCAAAGACAGTACATATTGGCTGGTCACGGAGAGTCAACAAATCGTGGGTGCCGTGAATATAAGGCATGAGCTTAACGATAAATTGTTCAACAGTGGAGGGCATATTGGATATGGTATTCGTCCAGGAGAGCGGCACAATGGCTATGGTTCCGAAATTCTCAGGATTTCTTTGGAGAAAACGAGAGAGCTTGGGATTTCCAAAGTATTGGTCGTATGTGATGCGGTTAATGAGCCTTCCAGAAGGGTTATCCTTCGAAATGGTGGCATTCGGGATGAAGACTATGTGGAGTCCAATGGCAACGTTGTTGAACGATTCTGGATAGAGAATGTCGAATAATGCAGAATAATGATGTAATATAACGAAAATAATATGGATTATGATTGTATTACCCTCGTGTGCTGATTAAAATGAAGCATAGAATCTGGATTGCGGCCGGAAACTATCATCCCATATCAGGCACAAGTGAGGTTATCTTTATGAATCAACCGGTTAATCGGCCCCGGCGAATTGAGTATCTGGATCTCTATCGTGCTTTTGCCATCATGGCAGTGGTAGCTATTCATGCAACTTCAACAGCAGTTGCGCATTACCCCAAGCATACATTAGATCATGATGTGTATTATTTCTGGAACACGTTTTTGCAATTTGCGGTTCCAGCGTTTCTGTTCCTGTCATCTCTGGTCTTGTTCTACAACTACAGCTCCAAGGTGAATGAGAAGGGTTGGATGCTCGCTTTTTATAAGAAGCGTTTATTTAATGTATTTGTACCTTATTTGGTGTGGTCCCTTATCTACTTTGCCATTAAACAGTTGCTTGCGGGCAAAGAACCGTTGACCCATGGTGTTCAATTTGCCAAACAATTAGTGATGGGAACCGCTCATACGCACTTGTACTTTTTTCTGATTATTCTTCAATTCTATATCGTTTTTCCATGGCTTCTGTCCCTTACACGCCATCGTTTGTTTAATCGGTACTTGCCATTATTCTTTATTGCGGGCCAAGCGATCTTCTATGCACTTCATTTGCAGTTTCACTTCGAACGGACAGGAAGTTTGTTACCCAGTTATCTGATCGTGATTGGATTTGGCGCATGGGTTGGGTTGAACTTTGAGTGGGCATTGAACAAACTGTATACTCACCGTTATATGCTCATAGCTGCGTTGTTGGGTGGAGGTGCCATTTTTATATATGGTAATGCTTATATCAAAACCGCTTTTGCTGCATACCCGGTTATAACCTATACCGTGCTGTTCCTGTTCCGTAATCTGTTTACCTTGTCAGCCTGCCTGCTTCTACTGATCTTTAGTGAACGAATCGGCACAGGAAAACATACCGAGGTTCGTAAAGCTACGCGTATTCTGGACTCCTTGGGTACAGTTGCGTTCGGTGTATTTTTAATGCATCCACTCGTACTGCTCTTCTGGAGGCGTGAATTCACAGATGACCTGGTTCGGCACTTCAGCGTGGGCATCATTCTATCTTATGTTGTGGCCCTCCTGATCTCATGGATCTGCTCGATGGGATTGCGGCGGATGAAGTGGGGATGGGTACTGATCGGACGGTAAGTATAAATAAACATATTCAATTAAATATAAAGAGTTTTCAAGCCCTCACGCGTTGAGGGAATCACTTGAAACCTCTTTTTTATTTGCCCTAAAGAAGGTATTATAGAGTTTAATGTCCATAAAATTGAATTAATGGAATGAACACTACCTTGTCAGGAGTGATCAAATGAAATTGGTGATTATTTTTGGTCCGCAGGCTGTGGGCAAAATGACGGTTGGGCAAGAACTGGAGAAGATAACAAAGCTTAAATTGTTTCATAACCATATGACCATTGAATTGGTGTCTCCTTATTTCAGCTATGGTACACCACAAGGCAAACGACTGGTTAATCTGTTCCGTCAGGAGATTTTTGAAGAAGTGGCAAAGAGTGATCTGCCAGGTCTGATTTTTACTTTTGTATGGGCGTTTGATCTGGAGCAAGATGGAGAGTATATCCGTAAAATCAGCGAATTGTTCGAATCTAATGGAGGTCAGGTCTGTTATGTGGAACTGGAGGCTGATGCATCAGAAAGACTAGAGCGCAATAAAAGTCCGCATCGCCTGTTACATAAGCCAACCAAGCGTGACATCGCGTGGTCTGAGCGAGATTTGCTTGATACGATGAAGCATTATCGATTGAACTCGGAAACGGGAGAAATCAAGCATGAGCACTACATAAGGATTGATAACACACAAGAGTCCGGATGAAGTGGCACAGTTAATCCAGAAACGATTTAATTTGTAATCTGAGAAACGTCTAACTTAGCAAAGTAGATACTTTATATGAGAGGGGCACTACATCATGTACTTTGTTATATTTTTGCTCATAGGACTTGTTTTATGTTATCTGATCCCATTTGGTCCAATAGTGGCCGGGGGTATTATTTTTGCACTCGTTGTAGATCATTACCGTCAGACGATGCATATGCGTGAAGATATCCGAGACATCAAGAATCATCTGGGGCTAATGAACAAAGGTGAGGCGAAAGAGTACGAGATGGATAAGCAATTTAAAGATGTCGATCGTTTGAGTTCAGAAGAAATGAACATGATTAATCGAAAAATTGAAGCAGAGCTGGAGAAAGACAACAAAAACAATAAACCGTGAATCCCTGTAAAATAATTCTTGATTTGCTCAGTCCTGTGAGTATATTTACCTAGATCAGGAGTCATGCTAATTCGATATTAACTTTATGTTGCACTGTGTAGAAATTTGTAATATTATGAGGGAAGCGCGTACAACATATCGGGTTGTAACTGTTGAATCAGGCAAAGCCGTATACCTTGAGAAAAGGGATTGGTTTGTCTTTTTCTGTATATTGGAGTGATAAAGTGAAAATCGAGAAGGTGCTGAACAATAATGCTGTAGTTGCAATGAATGACGAACAGGAAGTTATTATCATTGGCCGGGGGATTGCTTATCAGAAGCGGGCGGGTGATATGGTTTCCGAGCAGCATATCGACAAGATATTTACTTTACAGAATGAAGATATTCAGGAAAACTTCAAGGCATTAATCTCAAGCATTCCTCTGGAATACATGAAAGTATCCGAGGAAATCATCGCTTACGCCAAATTAAAACTTGGCAAGAAATTAAATGAGAGCATTTACTTACATCTCACAGACCATATTCACTTTGCCATTGAGCGGTATCGCAAGAATCTGCCCATACGCAACGGTTTAATCTGGGAGACAAAGCAGTTATACAAAGAGGAATATGAAGTCGGAATGGAAGCGCTCAATATGATCTGTGATCAGTTTGGTGTGATCTTGCCTGAGGACGAAGCCGGTTTTATGGCACTTCACTTTGTTAATGCAGCTTTGAACGAGGAAATGCCCAACATCAAGAATATGACGCAGGTCATGCAGGAAATCTTGACAATCATCAAGTATCATTTCAAGATTGATTTTGATGAGAACTCACTGACATTTTATCGCTTTGTGACGCATTTGAAGTTTTTCGCCCAACGTTTGGTGAAGGGAAAACATTACAAGAGCAACAACGATGATGAACTGTTCCTGATGATTCAGAAAAAGTATCCAGCAGCGCACAAGTGCTCGGAGAAAATCAAGAAATTCATTGAAAGCAACTACACGTATCAACTAACTGACGAAGAATTGATGTACTTAACGATTCATATTGAGAGAGTTGTGAATGCAACTTCTGAATAATCCCATAGATCAGCTTGCAGGGTTGCAACCACTAGGGCAAAACCTGAACGCTTGAATGACAGAACATACCGTTAACCGGATGTTCCATACATTCAGATGTTCAGGTTTTTTTATTCTCTCCAATATGCTCCGAATCCGTGTCTAGCCAGAAAGGAAGAAAAGACTTCATGAAACACGAACAATTAGCCAAGGACATTCTGTCTGGTGTTGGTGGAAAACAGAACATTAACAGCGTGGTGCACTGCGCGACCAGACTTCGTTTCAAATTAAAAAATGACAATAATGCCAAAACAGACGAACTTAAAAATTTACCTGGAGTTATAACGGTAATGCAAAGCGGGGGGCAATACCAGGTAGTAGTGGGTAACGAAGTGTCTGATGTGTATAAAGCCTTGTTACAGGTGGGTAATATGAATGCGGATGAACCGGTCTCAAGTGATGATTCAGAATATTCCGGTAAAAAAGAGAGTCTCTTGGGTCAGTTTATCGACTTGATCTCAGGTGTATTTACACCCATTCTCGGATTGCTAGCTGCAACAGGGATGATCAAAGGTTTCCTGTCCATGTTTACTTCTCTCGAATGGCTGGACCCGGCTTCAGGAACATATCAATTGTTGAATGCTGCAGGAGACTGTCTGTTCTACTTCTTCCCGATCTTCCTGGGTTACACAGCTATGAAAAAATTCGGTGGATCTCCATTCCTCGGGATGGCCATCGGAGCATCACTAGTATATCCGACCTTATCCGGTCTTAGTGGTGGGGAACCGCTCTATACGCTGTTTGCAGGCACATTGTTTGAATCACCGATTCATATCACGTTCCTGGGTATTCCCGTTATCTTGATGAGTTATTCCTCATCCGTCATTCCGATTATTATTGCTGCTTATTTTGGAGCAAAGGTAGAAGCGTTCTTTAAAAAGATCATTCCTTCTGTTGTGAGAACGTTCCTCACGCCATTCTTTACAATTCTGATTGTTGTACCTGTAACATTCCTCTTGATTGGTCCAATCGCAACATGGGCAAGTCAGCTGATTGGTGCCGGGGTATCGGGCATCTACGACTTGAGTCCATTGGTAACAGGTATTGTTGTTGGTGGATTGTGGCAAGTATTGGTTATCTTCGGGTTACACTGGGGTATCGTACCAATCATGCTGCTTAATCTGTCCACACTGAAAGCAGATCCAATTCTGGCGATGATGTTTGCTGCTTCCTTTGCTCAGATTGGTGCTGTTCTTGGCGTTATGCTCAAAACGAAAAATACCAAACTCAAATCACTGGGTGTTCCTGCCTTTGTGTCCGGGATTTTTGGTGTAACTGAGCCTGCTATTTATGGTCTTACTTTGCCATTGAAAAAACCATTTATTATGAGTTGTATTGCTTCTGCAACCGCTGGTGGTATTATTGGCTTCGCTGGCTCCAAAATGTTTGTATTTGCTTCAGGCATCTTTGGTGTTCCAGCGCTGATTAGCCCCACAGAAGGGATCAACTATGAATTTTGGATGGCGATGATTGCCACTATCATTGCTTTTGTACTAGGCTTTGTTCTCGTTTATTTTGTAGGATTCAAAGATCCTGCTAATCCGGAGGCTGCCAAACAGGCTCCAGAGCCAGTAAAAGAAGAGAAGGCTGCACTTGAGCCTAATCCAAACAATCGCTACGAAATTGCCAGCCCGATGACGGGTGAGGTAGTTCCTTTGCAAGAAATTAATGATGCTACATTTGCTGGTGAACATATGGGTAAAGGGATTGCTATTCGCCCAACCAGTGGGAGAGTTGTATCCCCGATTAATGGTGTGGTACAGACGATTTATCGTACCAAACATGCAATTGGTCTTGTAGATGATCAAGGTGTAGAGATTTTGATCCATATTGGTCAGGATACAGTGCAGCTCAAAGGTCAACATTTCACTGCACATGTGAAAGATGGAGATCGTGTGAGTGTTGGCGATCTGATCGTTGAATTCGATCTGCAGGCCATTATTGAGGCGGGATATGAGACCGTAACACCGATTATTGTAACTAATACGGCTGATTATTTGGACGTGGTTGCTACAACAAGTCGTGAAGTGCAAGAAAAGGATAAATTGGTTACGGTTATTGGTTAATTCTGCTATAATGCGTATTTTATTAATCTGAACATTAGCTTTATAGGGACCACTTTGATGTTTTCGAAGTGGTCTCTTTTTTTCATTTTCAGCCACTAAAATGTATTTGTGAAATTAATAAAAATAAGTGTTGCAAACGTAGTTCAGATGTACTATGATGAGTTCAAGAAGTAAGCGCATACATCAATCGGATTGTAACTGTTCAATCAGGCAATGCCGACCATCCTCAGTTCAGAGGGTATGGAATGTAACTTACTTTCGTTATCCAAATAATTAAATACCAATGTGTACAGCCTTACAGGGTTGCAACCGTTAAGGGCAAAACCTGAATTGCTGAATAACACGACTGATTTCCGGACGATCCGGTATGTTGTGTATGTTCAGTGGTTCAGGTTTTATTTGTTTCAAAAGTCATGGGGAGTCTACTTAGAGAGGGAGAATTACAATGAGCAACTACGATCAATTAGCTAAGGACATTCTGTCACGTGTAGGTGGTCGCGAGAACGTAAACAGTGTATTCCATTGCGTAACAAGACTGCGGTTTAAACTAAAAAATGAAAGCGTAGCCAAAACGGAAGAACTTAAAAATCTGCCAGGTGTTATTACCGTCATGCAAAGTGGTGGACAATATCAAGTTGTTATCGGCAACGAAGTGCCGGATGTATATAAAGCAGTTGTTAAAGTAGGGAATTTCCCAAGTGAAGGACAAGTTGAAGAGGAAACGGATAACTCAGGCAAAAAAGTAGGGTTGTTCAGCCGATTTATCGACATGATCTCCGGTGTGTTCACACCACTACTTGGTTTGCTGGCTGCCACAGGTATGATCAAAGGTTTCACGGCCATGTTTTTATCCTTTGGATGGATTACAGACACTTCTGGAACGTACCAACTGTTGAATGCAACGGGTGACTGTCTGTTCTACTTCTTCCCGATCTTCCTTGGTTACACGGCAATCAAGAAATTTGGCGGTTCACCGTTCCTGGGTATGGCGATAGGTGCTTCATTAGTTTATCCTACGCTGTCCGGCCTGACTGCTGGAGATCCATTGTACACCCTGTTTGCGGGTACGTTAATTGAATCACCGATTCACATTACGTTCCTGGGTATTCCAGTTATTCTGATGAGCTATTCAACATCGGTTATTCCAATCATTATTGCTACATTCTTCGCTGTTAAAATTGAAAGATTCTTTAAAAATATTATTCCTAAAGTTGTTAGCACGTTCCTTGTTCCATTCTTTACTTTGCTCGTTATCGTTCCGGCAACATTCATTCTGATTGGTCCAGTATCCACTTGGGCAGGACAGTTGATTGGTGCAGGAGCAACTGGCATCTACGATTTAAGTCCAGTTGTTACAGGTTTGATTATCGGTGGTTTGTGGCAAGTGTTTGTACTGTTTGGGCTCCACTGGGGACTCGTGCCAGTCATGCTTCTTAACTTGAGTACTTCTGGAGCTGATCCGGTAATTGCCATGTCTTTCGCTGCCTCCTTTGCCCAAATCGGTGCTGTACTTGCGGTTATACTGAAAACCAAAAATACGAAATTGAAATCTTTAGGTATTCCGGCCTTCATCTCTGGGATCTTCGGTGTAACCGAGCCAGCAATTTACGGTCTGACACTTCCACTGAAAAAACCGTTTATCATGAGCTGTATTGCAGGTGGTATCGGTGGTGGTATCTTGGGATTGGCCGGTTCAAAATTATACATCTTTGGTGGACTGGGTGTGTTCGGTTTCCCAAGCTTCATTAATAAGGCAACAGGCGTTGATTCCGGATTCTATATGGCTCTGGTTGCATGTGGTATCGCGTTCATCCTTGGTTTTATTCTGACATACGTGGTTGGATTCAAAGACAAAGTGGAAGCTACACCAGCTCCAGCACCAGTACTTGATCCAAATCCGAACAGCAGATACGAAATTGTCAGCCCAATGGCTGGTGAAGTTGTTGCACTGAATGAAATTAATGACGTAACGTTTGCAGGTGAGCACATGGGTAAAGGGATTGCAATTCGTCCAACCAGTGGTAGAGTGGTATCTCCAATCACAGGTGTTGTTCAAACCGTATATCGTACCAAACACGCCATTGGTCTGGTAAGCGATGATGGTGTAGAGATGCTGATCCATATTGGACAGGATACGGTCAAGCTGAAAGGTCAACATTTTACAACCCATGTGAAGGATGGAGACCGTGTTAACGCAGGTGACCTTATTGTTGAGTTTGATCTGCAAGCCATTAAGGATGCAGGGTATGAGACGGTTACACCGATCATTGTTACTAATACTTCAAATTATCTGGACGTTGTAGGAACAAAAGATGCATCCGTTCATGAGAAAGATAAATTGATCACGGTATTAAGCTAATTGAAACTAAGGATGGTTAAGGAGGAACTCCTCAATGAATGAAAAGTTTACAGCCTTCCCGGAGAATTTTCTCTGGGGAGGAGCAACCGCAGCGAATCAATTGGAAGGTGCTTATCTGGAAGGTGGCAAAGGTTTAACAACGGTAGATCTGATTCCGATTGGTGCCAATCGATGGAATATTGCTCTGGGTAACCTGGATTCGTATGAGCCAAAAGCAGGGGAATTCTATCCTTCACATGAAGCTATTGACTTCTATCATCGATATAAGGAAGATATTGCGTTATTTGCAGAAATGGGATTTAAGTGCCTCAGGCTTTCCATAGCCTGGGCACGGATTTTCCCTAATGGTGATGAAGCGGAGCCAAACGAAGCAGGCTTGCAATTTTATGATGATGTCTTTGATGAGTTATTAAAATACAACATTGAACCTGTCGTGACGATCTGCCATTTCGATGTACCTGTACATCTGGTCGAGACTTACGGCGGGTGGAAGAATCGTAAGATGATTGGTTTCTTTGAGAAATATGCGACGACGCTATTTAATCGATACAAGAATAAAGTGAAATACTGGATGACGTTTAATGAGATCAACATGTTGCTGCATCTCCCGTACATTGGAGCGGGTATTGTTCTGCAGGATGGTGAAAACAAAGATCAGGTTCTTTATCAGGCAGCACATCATGAATTGGTAGCGAGTGCACTTGCTGTCAAGGCTTGTCATGAGATCATTCCTGGTGCACAGATTGGTTGTATGTTAGCCGCTGGAATGGTGTATCCATACAGTTCTAACCCGGATGACGTGTGGAAGGCTATGGAGAAAGATCGCGAATCATTCTTCTTCATCGACGTGCAGTCGAAGGGAGCATATCCGGGTTATACAAAAAGATTTTTCGGAGAAAATGACATTCGGATTGACATGCAACCGGAAGATGCAGATATCTTGATGCAGAACACGGTCGACTATATCGGTTTTAGCTACTATGCAAGCCGGTGCACCAGTACGGACCCTGAGATTTTGAAAGATTCGACAGAAGGCAATGTATTTGGTTCAGTGAAGAACCCGTATCTGCAAGCTTCCGAGTGGGGATGGACCATTGATCCCAAAGGACTCCGTATTACATGTAATCAGCTTCATGACCGCTATTGCAAACCGTTGTTTATCGTAGAAAATGGACTTGGCGCAACCGATGTGTTGTTAGACAATGACTCCGTTGAAGATGATTATCGCATCGAATATTTGAATAGTCATTTTGCCGAGATGGCTGAAGCGATTCAAGACGGTGTAGAGCTCATAGGTTACACAAGCTGGGGACCGATTGATCTGGTCAGTGCGGGTACCGGAGAGATGAAGAAACGTTATGGCTATATCTATGTAGACCGAAATAATGATGGTACGGGCACACTTCGCAGAGTGAAAAAGAAGAGTTTTCACTGGTACAAAGATGTCATTGCAAGTAATGGCGCACAATATTTCTGATACAAGGTGTCCAACGCTATAGAATAAACAAAGAGCAGTCTCGTTATTACGGGATTGCTCTTTGTTTATGAGGGGATGAATTTGACCCTTGATGTGGCTTTCAGATATAATAAAGAAATGAAGAGAATCTTGTCACTTAAGAAGGGAGGAGCATCCACTCATGAAGAAAAAATCACTTGCGTTTATATCTTCGGGATATGGATACTCCACTGCTGTCTTTTTCTAGAATCTATTTCAAGGGTGAAGTCTGCCCAAAATCGGAAGAAAACTAGGAAATAACGCAGAAAAATCTTAAGAATGATGAGGTAATCCAGATGAATATTGACAAAATTACTAGAACAAATCCAGAAAATATGCCAGCTCCTGTAGGTCAGTACACGCATATTACAAGAATCCCGAGGAATGCAGAGTTATTTGTGACTTCGGGTCAAATTGGAGCAGATCATAATGGACTCTTTCCAGAGAGTCTGAATGAGCAAGTCACTAATACATTTAATAATATTAAAACAGTGCTCGAATCTGAGCGCTTAGATGCTGAACATATTATCAAAGTGAACGTATGGGCAACCGAGAAAATCGATTGGGATTTCTTATATGCCGAGTGGGGACAATTATTTAGTACGGATTATCCTGCAATGACGATTGGATACATTACGGCGTTAGGTCTACCAGAGATAAAAATTGAAATAGAGCTTTGGGCAGCAAAAGTGTAACATCGAATACTTTTTAACCAAACGAAGGGGCATCTTACTTACAGATGCCTCTTCGTTTTATATTTGTGAAAAATGGAAAGGATATGCCCTGTGTGCAATCATGAGCGATAGTAGGTGGGTGTATTATGGCACCTGCAAGCTCTGATAAGCATTCAGTCGACCATATGTCCAGTAGATCCCGGAGCCTGATACCGGATCAGAAGCGAAACACAGCGCATCTCGAATCTGAGCATTTGTTTTCCCTTGTGCAGCGAGAAGTGCAGCTACTCCAGCCACATGAGGGGCAGCCATGGACGTGCCGCTAAGGTAGGCATAGGAACCACCCAGATATGTGGATAGAATGGTATCACCCGGTGCAGCCATATCCACCCAAGAACCATAGTTGGAGAAATTGGATTTGAGATCGGAAGGGTTGGTTGAAGCGACGGCAATCACATTGGGATACGATGCGGGTACAATTGGGAATGAAGTGTTATCGTTACCAGCTGCGGCAATAATCACAGCTCCACGCTCCCAAGCATACTGTACGGCAGCTTGAAGGAAAGCATTTCCCATTGGCCCTCCAAGGCTCAGGTTAACAACCTGTACACCGTTATTGGCAGCAAAGACAAGCCCGTTACCGACATTACCTATCGTTCCTTGCCCGTTGTTATCCAGTACCCGGAGCGGAACGATGGATGCGAGCGGTGCAGCGCCTGCGATGCCCACTCCATTGTTGGTAACGGAGGCAGCGATCCCGGCTACATGGGTGCCGTGGCCGTTCCCGTCCTCAGGGATGTTATCATAATCAACATAATCATAACCGGGAAGGAGCTTGGAGGCCAATTCTGGATGGTTCAGCTGCACACCGGTATCGATAATGGCGATTTTGACAGAGTTGTTACTCTGAGTAATATCCCATGCAGCGGGTGCATTGATTTTGGACAGGTTATACTGATAAGGAAAGAAAGGGTCATTAGGAGTGAAGGATGCCTCAACGAGGTAATTCGGCTCTGCATGTTCAATAAGCTCATGATCTTTGTAATGTTTTAGCATCCGGTGCATTTTTTTGCGGGATTCCATGCGGTACCATCCTAAATCTGCATAGGTCTCAGCAACTTTACATCTCCCTTTTTTGTGAAGGGTGTGCATCTCATCCTCGGTTGTACCTTCCTTGAATTTGACTAAGAGCTGCTTGGGAGCGTGAGGGTGAAACTTGCTCTCGGCACGTTGGTCCAGATAACGGTACACGAACCCGATTACTAGCAAAATGAAAGCAAAAACACCTAACCATAACCACATGAGCGTTTCTCCCTCCAATATGGATTGTGACACGCCTTATCGTATGCGAACTCTGTCAGACTGCGCGGGCACTCTTTCAATTTGGTTAGTAGTGTAGATAGGTTGATAGGAAGGGATAAGTTCGGTAAGATGAGATGAAGAGAGCCGATCTGGCATGAACAAGATTTAAGGAAGGGCCAAGAAGTAGCTCCTAATACAGAGGATAAGGAATGTGGATTTATTGACACAACTTCAGAGTATACCGACAGTCACACCAGTTCAGGCGCACCAGATTCATGATGCTATTGATTTTGCCATGCGTGTACGTAGAGAAGTGTTTCCGATGATGGATCATACGAAATTGCCTGTAGACTTCGAGCAGTTCAGAGAACATTATCTGCACTCCGATGGTTCGATCTTTCTTGTTGCAATGATGGAGGATGCGGGCATCGTCGGTTCTATTGGGATATTACCATATGATGGACGAATTGAAGCCGTGGAAGGACGATATGAAGCTCAGTCTGCAGCCGAAATAGTAAAATGTTATGTAGATCCCGCGTATCGTAGGTTTGGCATTGGTTCGATGCTAATGAACGAACTGGAGAACGTGGTAAAGGATATGCACTATACGACGCTGTATTTGCATACACATCGCTTCTTGCCAGGAGCCGTAGATTTCTGGAAACGTCAAGGGTTTACGTTTATTGCTGAGCAGAATGATGACTGGCAAACCGTACATATGGACAAGTCAGGATGTAAGTGACCATTGGAAACGGAACCGAAATTCTGACCACATTTTGGAAAAATTGATTGATGATACTATAACTCTTGTATACAACAACATAGACATATACGAGATACATGATGGGGGCTAGGCAGATGAACGAAACGAAGCGGAAAATTGTTTTTATTGATATTGATGGGACATTGGTAGATGATGACGGAAACATTCCGTTGTCAGCACAGAAGGCTTGTAAACAGGCTAGAGAGAACGGACATCTGCTCTATTTATGTACAGGCCGATCCAAAGCAGAAATTTATGATTCCATCTGGGATGTCGGATTCGATGGTCTGATTGGTGCAGGTGGGGGTTATGTGGAGTTGGGTAAGGACGTGTTATATCACAAAAGGGTGACAGCGGAAGATGTTCGACATATGGTCGATTTCTTCAATGAAAATGGCATTGACTTCTACCTTGAATCCAATTCGGCATTGTATGCGAGTAGCAATCTTCAACCTCACCTGGAACGCCGTATCTATGGTGATGTGGAGAATGACCCTGTAGCCAGAGAGAAGAAGGAGCTGAAACCGCACCCGTTTATTGCCGGATTAACGTATGGTGAGGCTGACCTGTACAAGGATGATGTGAACAAAGTATGTTTCTTGGAGAGCTCAGCCATCCCGTTTGAGCGGATCAAGCAAGAGTTTGAAGGGAAATTCGAAGTCATTCAGTGCACCGTGCCAATCTTTGGTGAAGGAAGTGGTGAACTGATGATCCCTGGCATTCACAAAGCCATTGCGATCGCCGATCTGCTGAAGCATCTGGGCATGTCCCAAGAAGATACATTTGCCATCGGTGATGGCATGAATGATGCAGAGATGTTGGAATTTTGTAACATCGGAATTGCCATGGGTAATGCAAAGCCAGGTCTGAAAGCCATTGCAGATGATATTACTGGAACAGTCGAGGAAGATGGATTGTATCATAGTTTTGTGAAGTATGGATTGATCACTTGATACAGAAGACAAGGTGAGAGATAAAAACGGGTAATACGTACACCCTTTGTCCCAAACCTTATTTTAGACCCTGCATATATTATTGCAGGGTCTTTTTTTGGTTTAAACAGATCAATTTATATTTTCACAAAAGGGTTGTAATCAAACCATAACATCTAAATGAAGGAGAGAATCGAAATGGCCATTCTGTCAACCGGACCTATCGAGAATAATGCTGTCAGTGATGTAAGGCCAACACAACAAGTTACAGTTAAAATTGATAACAGAAATTCTCTGGATGGATCCGTTGTTTTGATACAAGGGTATAATTTGACCACTACGAGGACTTTATATGTCAGCGAGCAGATTTCAATTGATCCGGATCAGGTAGTGACAAGAACTTATTTTGCCAATCTTGATGCGTTTGAGTTTGTCTTTACAGTTGAAGGTGCAGCTATAGAGCAGACGGAGATTTCCGTATGGGGCAAAAATGAAACCGGCCAGCTTGTTGCGGCACATCGAATAGTTTCTTCCGAACTTGAAATAGAGGGGGATAATACGTCAGTCAACCGCATATATGTAGCCAATTTTAATAGTAACGATGTTTCCGTCATTAATGGCGCTACGAATACGGTGATTGCTACCATTCCTGTGGGGACGAATCCTGCAGGGATTGATGTCAATCCATTAACGAGTCGTGTTTATGTCGCAAACAGAGGCAGCAATACCATTTCCGTCATTAATAGTTTAACCAACGCAGTGATTGCTTCTGTTCCGGTTGGGAGTGAGCCAAGTGACGTAGGGGTAGATATAGCGACCAATGCTATTTATACGGCAAATTTTAATTCATTGGACACAACTGAAGATGTAACCGTTATTGATGGCTTAACCAACACGGTGATTGATGCGATCACTATTCCTGGACTCAATTTTTTAACGGGTATAGGCGTCAATTCCTTAACCAATCGGATATATGCAGTTAATTTTAATTCTGATACAGTGTCTGTAATCGATGGAGTAACCAATACGGTGATTGCTACGATACCCGTTCAGGTCAATCCATTCCGTGTAGGTGTCAATCCAGCCACCAACCGTATTTATGTATCGAATTTTACCAGTAATACGGTTTCCGTTATTGATGGATTGACGAATACCGTAATTGATACCATTCCAGTCGGCGTTACGCCAGCTGCAGTAGCGGTTAATACCTCCACAAACGCCATTTACGTGCCTAATCGAGATACGGATAATGTTTCAGTAATTAGTGGATTAACGAATACGGTGATTGCTACTGTTCCGGTCGGGATTAATCCAAACGGAGCGGGCGCCAATCCGTTAACCAATCGAGTTTATATAAGCAATCAAGATGATAATACGGTTTCTGTGATCGATGGCGAAACGAATACGGTAATTGATGTCATTCCGGTAAATCCGTAGAAAGGTGAGGGGATTCGGATGAAAGAAGTTATAACGGCATCAGACTTAATGGAGCAGCTGATCACCATGAACAAAGAAAATTCTGTATGCCAAGTTAGGATTCCAGGTAAGGGGATGTATGTAATTGTATTACAGGACGATTATTCAACCGTGCCATCTTCAGATCAGATCAGAATGGAACAGGCATCTCCTCAATGGAGGTGTCTATTTGCATTATTACTCAGACTACAGACAAGATCCAGTGTAGAACTACACTAAATGCCCCGACACAGAGTCCAAAAAGGAGTCCAAAAATGATCACGAATTTCTTCCCATTCATAGAAATAGATGACCCTCCTTTTGACTTTATTATTGCATAACTCCTAATGAAGGCTTATTATAAATTTTGAAAACAAGGAATTTATTGGTTTATAAGTAGCTGAATTAGTGTAGTAGATGAAATGTAATGTTGAATACATGGAGGATGCTGGATGAGTAATGTAGCTCTGTTGTTTCCTGGACAAGGTTCCCAGATGGTTGGCATGGGTAGAGACTTTTGGAATAACTTCGATGTAGCCAAAAAGTTATTTGAAGAAGCCAGTGATGCCATTTCTTTCGATTTGAGAAAGTTATGTTTTGAAGGTAGCATGGCTGATTTGACAATGACGATGAATGCTCAGCCTGCACTTTTGACTGTTAGTGTCATAGCGTATCAGGTGTATATGCAAGAAATAGGGATGGAACCCGCTTATTTGGCTGGGCATAGTTTGGGAGAATATTCGGCTCTGGTATGCGCAGGTGTTCTCTCATTTCATGATGCCATTAAACTGGTAAGACAACGAGGTATCATTATGCACAATGCAGACCCGGATCAGAAAGGTACCATGGCCGCCATTTCAGGTATTCATTTAGATACACTTCAAAACATATGTGAACAAGTTTCCACGATCGAGCGCCCTGCTTGTGTGGCTTGTGTGAACGCTGACCAGCAGTTTGTCATTTCGGGACATCGGCACTCTATACAAGAAATTATTAAAAGGACAGAAGCCCTGAGAACGAAACATTCTTATATCAATGTAAGTGGTCCCTATCATTCTCCCATGATGCAAACCGCAGCAGAACAATTCAAAGTTGAATTGGATCAATATCAATATGCCCATGCAAAATACCCGATTATTTCAAATGTTACAGCAGCACCCTATGAGTCTGATCGATCTGTCACGGATTACTTAAACATGCAGATGACGATGCCTGTAAGATGGTTAGAGTCGATGAACTATTTGATTAAGCAGGGAGTCACTGAAGTTATAGAGTTGGGTTCTAAACATGTGTTAGTTAGTCTTATGAGTAAAATAACGAAACGTATTGTACCTTACTCGCTAAGTCAGCCTTCTGATTTACTAATGCTTACAAATACACAAGAAAGGAAAAATAAACGGTTAACGATTCGTAAAAAGTTGTTATCAGAACTAATAGTAACCGCACTCATCTCACGGAATTATAATCCAGATTCAATATCATATACCCAAACGGTTGCCCCCTTATTTCATCATTTACAACGGGTACAGGAACAAGTAAATAACAATGAATATGAACTTAGTGAAGAAGAGATAAATGATGCTCTACAGGTATGTCATTCCATTATTATAGCAAAAAAAATTCCATTGGATGGAACCGCGTTGATTGATGCAATCTAGTAATGCTGTATATTCTCTCGCAGGATCTGTAATACAGCGCCAGACCGCCTTGTTACAAGGCGGTCTTTTTTGTCGTTTGATACGTCTGAACTTGTTGAAACTCCAAACGTCAGGTAATAAATATGTCAATAACCCACAAATCAATCTCTATTTTTTACCAAAAAGTAACAATGAATTGATTGATTTTACATATATTTCTATGGTAAAATTTTGCTTGAAATATGTGTAAATAATTAGATAAGCATGTTAGAGATGATTCATTTGGAGGAGAGATATGTATACTAATCAGTTTCAAACATTAGTGGATATTATCCGCGACAGAGGTAAAATAACGGACCGAGGTATTCGTTTTATCGATGCGGACAAACGAGAAACTTTTATATCTTATCATCAATTATTTACTGAGGCACAAGGGTATCTAGGTTATCTACAAGCCATCGGAATTAAACCTAAACAAGAGATTATTTTTCAGATTCAAGAAAACAAACGGTTTTTAGTCGCATTCTGGGCTTGTATACTCGGTGGAATGATCCCTATCCCTGTAAGTATTGGTGAAGATGAAGAACAAAACTTGAAAGTATGCCGTATTTGGAATTTGCTAAATAACCCTTTCATGATTGCATCTGAGAAGGTGCTGGATAAAATGAAGAGATTTGTTTTGGAACATGACATGCTTGATTTCCATCATCAATTAGAAGTCAGAACGGATCTGATCCAAGACACCATATATCATTATGAATCTATTAATAATATAGTTGAACCTCAGTCTGATGACTTGGCATTTATTCAATTCTCTTCTGGATCAACGGGTGACCCCAAAGGCGTCATGCTCACCCATCGAAACCTGATTTATAATACTTGTGCTGCTATTAATGGCACACAAATTAGTTCAAACGATAGTTTTCTCTCCTGGATGCCCCTTACCCATGATATGGGTTTGATTGGATTTCATCTCGTACCCCTCGTGGCAGGAATTCATCAGTACTTGCTCCCAACGGAATTATTCATTCGTAAACCGATTCTATGGATGAAAAAAGTAAATGAACACAAAGCAACCATACTGTCTTCTCCTAACTTTGGTTATAAATACTTCCTGAATTTCTTTCGCGAAGACAAAGCGGAGGGATGGGATCTGTCATCTGTCAGAGTCATTTATAATGGGGCGGAACCTATATTACCCGAAGTGTGTGATGAATTCCTAAATGTATTGTCAGCATATCACTTAAAGAAAACAGCCATGTTTACCGTATATGGATTAGCAGAGGCCTCTGTTGCCGTCTCCTTTCCCAAGGTAGAAGAAGAATTTACTGCGGTGTACGTTCACCGGGATCATCTGAACTTAGGGGAGCGTGTCATCGAAGTCGAGAAACATGCTGAACATGTGGCATCATTTGTTGCCGTTGGCGAAGCAATTGATTATTGCCATGTTAGAATTTGCGATGAGGAAATGAACAGTGTTCCCGATTTGGTTATTGGAAAAATTCAAATCAAGGGGGATAACGTCACCCAAGGTTATTATAACAATTCACTAGCAACGGAGAAGTTATTAACGCACGACGGTTGGGTGAATACAGGAGATCTGGGTTTTATCATGAACGGAAAACTGGTTGTAACAGGGCGGGAAAAAGACATTATCTTTATCAATGGTAAAAATGTATATCCCCATGACATTGAACGTGTCGCCATACAATTAGATGATATTGAACTCGGAAGAGTTGCTGCTTGTGGTGTGTATGATTCGAATAGTCAAAGTGAAGAAATTATTGTGTTTGTCGTGTACAAAAAAAAGATCGAACACTTCTTGCCGCTTGTTAAAGAAATCAAAAGATATCTATATAAACATGGGGGATGGAGTGTCAAAGAGGTACTGCCCATCAAAAAATTACCCAAAACAACAAGTGGGAAAATCCAGCGGTATCAGTTAGCCAAGCAGTATGAAGCAGGCAAATTCTCAACAGAATCTGCATTCATCCATGACTGGATCAAGAATGACAATGACAAGGCAAAAGAAGAGGCTGCTGTTTCGGTTCGAGTCATAGAACGTGAATTAACTTCACTATTTTCTGAAGTGCTGGTTGGGAAAAAGGTTGAACTTGAGGATAGCTATTTTGATATGGGTGCAACTTCATTACAGCTGGCCCAAATCGCTGAACGTATAGAACAAAAATACGGAGAAGAGCTTGCTGTTACGGACCTCTTTACCTATCCCTCGATAACTGAATTGGCAGCATATCTGGCTAGAGGCTACAGCGAGACCATGCAAGTCAACAAAACTCAAGAGGATCATACGCCATCCAAAGATATTGCTATTATCGGTATGTCTTTGAATCTCCCTGGTGCATCAAATGCAAGCGATTTTTGGCGTGTTTTGGAAAATGGAACGCATAACATTCGGGACTACCCGGAAAGTCGGATAAAAGACGCAGCGGATTATATACAATCCATGCGAAGTGAAATGAGCGAAGTTCAATGGATCAAGGGTGGTTACTTGGATCAAATTGATCAATTCGACTATTCTTTCTTTGGCATAACTCCAAAAACTGCACAATTTATGGACCCGAATCAAAGGATGTTCTTGCAAACGGCATGGCATACGATTGAAGATGCTGGGTATGCAGGGGAAGGAATCAATGGAAGAAATGTGGGCGTGTACGTGGGGTATTCCAAAGTTGGGTATGATTACGAACGGCTCGTGACGGCGAGTTACCCCGCAGAACTCAAAAATTATATCATTGGAAATTTACCATCTGTACTGGCGAGCAGAATTGCATATTTCTTGAATTTAAAAGGCCCGGCCTTAACGATTGATACCGCTTGTTCCTCCTCACTTGTTGCTGTTCACATGGCATGTAAAGGATTGCTCGCTGGAGACTGTGAAATGGCAATCGCAGGCGGCATTCGAACGGCATTATTACCGATAAGTATTGGACTGGATATGGAATCTCCAGATGCATTGACGAGAACGTTTAGCGAAGATGCCAACGGCACGGGATTTGGCGAAGGTGTTGGGTCGGTCATGTTGAAGCCAATGCAGCAAGCGATTAAGGACGGGGATCATATCTATGGTGTGATTAAGGGAAGTGCGATTAATCAGGATGGCAAGACGGTAGGAATCACAGCACCTAACCCCGAGTCTCAGACCAATGTGATCGAACAGGCATGGAAAGAAGCCGGCATTTCTCCTGATACGCTTAACTTTATTGAAGCACATGGAACAGGGACAAAATTAGGTGATCCGGTTGAGTTCAATGCTTTGCGTAAAGCTTTTGAGAAATATACGGATCGGAAACAATTTTGTGCAATCGGATCTGCCAAAGCTAACATTGGACATGGCTTTGAAGCGGCGGGGATCGCTGGATTAATTAAATCTATTCTTATGTTTCAACATAGAAAGATTCCACCATTGGTTCACTTTGACAAGCCTAATCCCCTGCTTAAGTTTGAAGCTTCACCTTTTTATGTGAATCAGGAATTAATGGCTTTTGGTGAAGCGGAGGGTCCATTACGATGCGGAGTTAGTTCTTTTGGTTTCAGTGGCACGAATGCGCATGTGGTTCTCGAAGAATATGTTCCTTCCCCAACCGTAGATAAAAGAATGTCCCAAGAGCCTAATCTATTTGTTCTGTCTGCTGCCACGGAACGGGCGCTGGATGAATTGGTTAGAACGTATCATGAATATCTAACCGATCACACGGATGTTTCCATTCAACAAATCTGTTATACAGCCAGTACGGGAAGGGCTAATCTGGATTATCGGCTTGCCATCGTAGTCACGAGTACACAAGAATTACATGAAAAATTGAAACGAATTGCAAGCGAAGAGGGTAAAATGCCAAATGTTTATTTTGGTTATGCCAAAAAAGACAAAACGCTTGTTAGCGATCATCTCTATGTTCAGGGAAAGGCAGAATCTTTAAATGAACTCGGTCAGTTATTTACACTGGGGGCAGTGATTGATTGGGAAAGGTTTTATAATCATGAAGTCATTCGGAAAATTCCATTGCCTCTATATCCATTTGAGCAGAAGCGGTGTTGGATTGAAGTCAAACATACGATACCAGCGGAACATAAGTCAGAGAGGAATGAGTTTCAAATGGAGTTGAATACAAACGATATTGAATTAAAGATTAAAACAAGCATCAGTCGTGCATCTGGTTTGAAGTTGGAAGAGTTGGATCATCAAGCTCATTTTCTCCAGATGGGATTGGATTCCATCATTCTTGTGCAAATTCAGAAGGAGATATCAGAGCTGTTCCGTTTGGATATCCCGATGGAAATGTTTTTTGAAACCCTTACAAATATTAATTCCTTAGTTAAGTATGTGTCAGAGAATATAAAACAACATGATGTATCTGAGAACATAAAGAATGAAACCGATCAGGAGCGTACTGAACAACGAAATCTGGCATCTGTGAACAATATAAACACGGCAAAATCATCAGGGAATGTGTCGGAACAAATTGTGATGTCTGCCATTCAGCTCATGGAATCTCAATTAAAAAGTTTGAATGTGCTGTTAGGCGAGCAAATGAATGCTGTTCAATCGCCTCTTTTGGAAATGAAACATCATGAAACCAAACCAACCAAAGAGATCCAACCCAATTCGGATTCGAAGGAAGCCAAACCTTTTATACCGTATCAATCGTTGAAGATTCATGAAGAGAGCGGATTATCACCGCTTCAGAACCAGTATATTGAACAATTTGTAACAAAGTATACCGCAAGAACCAAAGGCTCCAAATTAAAAACAGGCCAAACACGTTTGGTTCATGCGAATAATCGCAATGTATCTGGATTTCGCTCGTATTGGAAGGAAATGGTGTATCCCATCATTTCAACGCGTGCAGAGGGAGCTAAGTTATGGGATCTGGATGGGAATGAGTATTTGGATCTGACGATGGGATTTGGTGTAAATCTATTTGGTCATAATCCAGCTTTTATTCAAAATGTAATAGCAGACAGCCTCCAGGAACAATTGCCTCCATTGGGCCCTATGTCAGATTTGGCAGGAGATGTTGCAACGAAAATTTCCGAGTTGACAGGTGTAGAGCGTGTCGCATTTTATAATTCAGGAACAGAAGCTGTTATGGTGGCACTTCGTTTAGCGAGGGCAGCAACAGGGCGTTCCAAAGTTGTATTATTTTCTGGATCATACCATGGTACACATGATGGGGTGTTGGGTGTAGCGAATCCTGGGGATGCTTTATCGTCTGCGCTGCCTATGGCTCCTGGTATTGTAAATAGCGCTATGGATGATTTGATTATTCTTAATTATAACCATCCGCAATCACTGGATATGATTCAGAACCTGGGTGATGAATTGGCTGCTGTGCTTGTAGAGCCGGTGCAAAGTCGAAGACCTGATATGCAGCCAACACAATTCTTACGGGAACTTAGAGAGATCACGAAACAGTTTGGCATTGCACTTATTTTCGATGAAGTCATCACTGGATTTAGAATTGGTCTGGGTGGAGCACAGGATTGGTTTGGGGTTCAAGCAGATCTAGTTACGTATGGGAAAGTGGTCGGTGGCGGGCTGCCTATTGGCATAGTCGCGGGTAAAGCTGAATTTATGAATCCGGTAGATGGTGGAACCTGGAACTTTGGTGATGATTCTTACCCTTCCGACGCAGATAAGAAAACGTTTGTCGGGGGAACCTTCTGTACACACCCTCTTACGATGAGAGTGATGTTAACGGTACTACAGTATCTTCAATCCGAAGCAGGAACTTTATATAAGGAATTAAATGAAAAAACAGATTATCTTGTTAAAGAATTAAATGCGTTTTTCAAAACAGCGAATGTACCGATGCAAATGGTGAACTATGGATCTTTATTTCGATTTATATCATTTGGAGATATGGAATTATTCTTCTACCATTTAATTTATAAAGGTTTATATATTTGGGAAGGCCGTAACTGTTTTATATCGACTGTGCATTCCATGGGTGACATGGATACGATAATCAGAATCGTGAAAGAGACGATCCATGAACTACGCGAGTGGGGGTTTATCCCTGGTGAATCGCCTGTTTCGGAATATTCGCTCTCTTTAGAGCAAAAACAATTATTGTTAACTTCATTACATGGGGAAGATGCGAATGCTGCATTAAATCAGAGTGTTATTTTAAAAATGACAGGTGGAATAAAGCCTTCCACACTGGATCAGGCCGTGAATCAGATCGCACAGCGTCATGAAGCTCTGAGAACAGTCATTCATGCCGATCGTGAAACACAACAAATCATATCCGAAATGGAACTTCAATGTACATGGTTGGATTTCTCGGCATATGCGGGTGAGGATCAAGAACGGGAAATTTCCAATTGGTTATCTGCCGATGCAAATGAAGCCTTCGATTTACAGTCTGGGGAACCTCTATTTAGAATCACCTTGCTTAAAAAGGCAACTGATCAATACCTTATGGTGCTGACATTTCATCATATTGTTGTAGATGGCTGGTCGATTGCTGTATTCATTCAAGAGTTGGAACATACCTATTCTGCTCTGGTCCGAGGAGTTTCGGTTCAATTACCTGAAGCCACTCCATTCCGAGCGTATTTAAGATGGCAACGACTTGAACATGAAAAAGGCTCATTTACCGAAGGAGTCCAGTTCTGGAAAGAACAATTTTCCTTATCCTATCCCAACATTACACTTCCAACGGCACCGTCCGATGATGTGCCCAAGGGATATGACGGTGAAAGATATTCCATCAAGTTGGATCATCAATTAACAGAGTCTTTGCGAACGTTAAGCATCAATAATAAGAGCAGTTTGTTTGTAACGATGTTTGCAGCGTTTCATTTATATTTGCATCAACTAACAGGGCAGTCTCGCCTTGTCATCGGCGTGCCTACAGCGGGTCACTCTCATATGCGAAAAAATGCACTGATTGGCAACTGTGTCAACATTGTACCTGTTCATCATGCCTTGTTAACGAAGCAATCCGTTGTAGACCATGTTCTTCAGCTCAAGGAAACGCTGGCTCTAGTCATGAAGCATCAGCATGTTCCATTGACCCTCGTATCCGAACAGCTTGCTCATATGACTGCACCGGATACCCGGATTTTATTCAATATGGACAGAACGATTCATCATCTCCAATTTGAAAATATCAAGACTGGATTCATGTCGTATCCGATCAAACATATTTCTTACGATTTATTTCTTAATATTACGGATGTTAGCCATGAATTGTACCTGGATTTTGATTACAATACCGATCTCATTGGACTTGAGATGATGAAATTGTGGTCCGAAGGATTTAAGGGTTTGCTGCAAAAAATGGTGAGTCATCCAAAGGCTGAAATTTCGTCTTTGACGTTGTTCTCATCTGAGCAACAGGACCAATTACAAGGAATATATAATCGGTTTGTTACGGAGCGTCTTCCTCACGTTAATCATGCAGCCATATTCGAGTCTCCAGTCAATAACGTGGAGAAAAAGCTGGCTTTGATCTGGGAGGACGTATTATCCCTCGATCAAGTGGGGAGACATGATCACTTTTTTGATCTCGGGGGTAACTCGCTCAAGGCGACAGTAATGCTATCCAAGGTACATGAGCAGTTTCAACATAAAATTTCAATCGTTCAATTCTTCCAAAACCAACGTCTGAAGCAGCTGGCCAGTCTGATTACAGGCGAGAACGAGGAAACATTCATTCCGATTAAGGCATTGGACGTCAAGGAATTCTATGAGACATCATCTGCACAACAGCGGATCTACTTTTTGGATCAATTTGAGCCGAATAGTGTGTTTCAGAACATGTGCGGCCATATTACGGTCACAGGAAATATCGATGAAGCTAAATTGATTTCGTCATTGGAACAAATCGTGCACCGTCACGAAGCTTTTCGCACCAGTTTCCATCTGATGGATGGAGAGCTTTACCAGCGTATTGCTCCAACGATTGATTTTGAAGTGAAACGATCTCAGGAAAGTTCTGCTTCATTCGAACAACATGTTAAGACGTTTGCCAAACCATTTGATTGCTCCAAAGCGCCATTAATACGTGCCGAATTCATTCGTGTAAACGATGATCATGCAGAGATTCTCATCGAGATGCATCATATTATATCGGACGGATATTCCGTTGGCATTCTTGCGAATGAACTGATCGATGTGTATGACGGAAGAAGCATGTCGGAAATTGAGATTGAATACAAAGACTTTACAGCTTGGCAGAAAGAATTTCTGGCGGGGGAGTCTTATAAGCAGCAAGAAAAATATTGGCTGGATCAATTCAAAGGAGAACTCCCGAACCTTAATCTGCCTACTGATTTTGTTCGGACACCTCATTTGACTTCGGCAGGTTCAAGATTGTCATTTGTGTTGGATCAGCATTTGAAGCAGTCGCTGGAAAAGCTTGCGAAACAAACGGGAACTACGATGTTTATGGTGTTATTGGCAGCGTATAATGTGCTGCTTCATCAATATACGGATCAAGAAGATATGATTGTAGGCACGCCAACATCAGGAAGAAACCATCCGGATGTCGAGAATATGATAGGTGTCTTTATCCAGACGGTAGCGATTCGATCACAGCCGGTGGGGAATAAGTCATTTCGATCCTATCTTGAGGAAATTAAAAAACAATCCCTCGATGCATTGGATAACCAGGACTATCTTTTTGACAACCTTGTAGAGAATTTAAACACGCATCGGGATACAAGCGGGACAGCACTTTTTAATACGATGTATATCTTCTTAAATACCGCGTTGAATCAACGGCAAGAACAGGATTGCAGCTTTAAAGTTAGAGAATTAAATGTCGGTGTATCGTTGTATGATCTGATGTTCATCGTTGAGGATGATAACGAGTGTCTGGAAATGCACTTTAATTACAAGACGGAGCTGTTTGAACGGGATACCATCGACAGAATGAAAACACATCTGTTCAACATCCTCAGAGACATTGTGATCGAACCTGATATTGCCTTGTCCGATATTCAAATGCTGTCTGAACATGAGCAGCACGTTCTTTTATATGATTTTAATGATACCAACATAGAATATTCCCGGGATCGGACCATTCAGGAGTTATTCGAAGCACAAGTGGAACGGACACCCGATCAATTGGCTGTTAGTTTTGGAGATGAGCAATGGACGTATCGTCAATTGAATGAACGGGCGAATCAGTTGGCATATACGCTTAGAGCTGAGGGAGTGCAACAGGATCAATTTGTAGGCATTCTGACAGATCGTTCGATTGATATGATCGTTGGCATCTTTGGCATTCTAAAAGCAGGCGGGTCGTATGTACCGATTGATCCGGATTCTCCTGAAGAGCGTATCCGGTACATCCTGCATGATTCGGGGGCAACATTGTTAGTCACGCAAAAGCATTTGAAGCAGTTGGTATCGTTTAATGGAAAAATGATTGATTTGGACGATGAAGAAATCTATGCAGCTAATCTGTCGAATCTGGAACCGGCAGGGAATTCCGAGCAGTTGGCTTATGTGATCTATACTTCAGGTACAACAGGCATGCCAAAAGGTGTAATGATCGAACATCGTCAGGTTCATCACTTGGTTAAAGCGTTGTACAGTCAAGTTATAGATGATCAGCTTAGCGGTTTGCATGTCGCTTTACTTGCGCCTTACTATTTCGACGCATCTGTGAAGCAGATTTTTGGCGCACTGCTGTCAGGACATGCCTTGTTTATTGTAGACAAGGACACGGTACTGGATGGACAAGATTTAATGAATTATTATCAGCACCACCAAATTGATTTGACGGACGGAACACCTGCGCACCTGAAATTGCTTTCGAAGGCAAAAAACGTTCAAGGCATATCGCTAAAATATATGCTCATTGGCGGTGAAGCTCTTTCTCAGCAAAGTGTAAATGAAATCACATCATTATTTGCTCTCAATCATATAACGCCGCCAGCCATAATTAATGTGTACGGTCCAACAGAATGTTGTGTGGATGTTGCGACATACCGTGTACTTCCAGAACACCTGGATACAGCGAATCAACGAGCTCACCTACCGATTGGTCGAACATTAGGAAATAATCGCCTGTATGTATTGAACAAACATGGCAAAGTTCAGCCTGTAGGCGTCGTAGGGGAATTATGTATCTCTGGTGATGGGGTTGGTAGAGGATACTTGAATTTACCTGAGCTGACAGCAGAAAAATTTGTACGTGATCCGTTTGTCCAGGGAGCGACAATGTACAAAACGGGAGATTTGGTGAGATGGCTTCCCGATGGCCATATCGAGTATCTGGGAAGAATGGATCACCAAATTAAAATTCGCGGATATCGGATCGAAGTAGGAGAAGTAGAAGCAGCACTGTTAGATCTAGAGTGTGTGAAAGAAGTTATCGTCGTTGCACATGAGGATGATCACGGGGACAAATCATTATGTGCATACTTTACAGCGGATTCCACGCTGACGGTGGGAGAGTTAAAACAAAGCCTCTCTAAGGTGTTGCCGAATTACATGGTTCCAGCCTACTTTATACAATTGGATCACATGCCTCTGACATCGAACGGGAAAATCGATCGCAAATCGCTTCCGAGTCCAGAAGAAAACATACAAACGGGAAGTGAATATATAGAACCCCAAACTGGGGTGGAAAAACAGTTGCTGCCTATTTGGCAGGATGTGCTTGCCGTGAAAAAAATCAGTGTAAAAGACAGTTTTTTTGATGTAGGAGGCAACTCTTTACGTGCGACCAAGCTGGCCGCCAAAATCAATCAAAAGCTGAATATCCACATATCGGTAAGAAACGTCTTTGAATGGCAGACCATTGAACAGATGGCTCAATCTATTGAACAAATGGAACAGGAAGTATCAGTTTCCATTCCTCAAGTGGAGGAAAAAGAATATTATCCTATTTCTTCGGCGCAAATGAGAATGTACATTATGAGCATCAAAGCTGGCAAGGAACTCATGTACAACATGTCAGGTATGTTTATATTGGAAGGATCGCTTGATCGGACCAGATTGGAAGAAGCATTCCAACAATTGATTCATCGTCATGAATCGCTTCGGACTGGATTCAAAGTCATACACGGAGAACCGAAACAGATCGTATACCCTAAAGTTAACTTTGGAATTGAATTGATCGAGTCAACGGAAGTAGAGATCGAAGATCGAATTGAACAGTTTGTTCGCACATTTGATCTCGGGCAAGCACCTCTTATGAGGGTGGGACTTATTGAACTTCAGCAGGAGCGTCATGTATTGCTGGTAGATCTCCACCATATCATTGCAGACGGACTATCCGTGCATCTTCTGATGACTGAACTTAGCCAGTTCTACAAGGGAGAGGAGCTATCTCCTCTTCGAATTCAGTATAAGGACTATGCTGAATGGCAGCAAATGCAACTTCATAGTGAGCGGATGAAAAAGCAGGAGAAGTATTGGCTTACTGTGTTTGCTGAAAGTATCCCGCTATTGGATCTGCCAACAGACTATGAAAGACCTGAAACCCTAAGCTATGCGGGAGATGTATTGGACATTGTTTTGGAGGAAGACATCCTTCCAGGCTTAAGGAACATGGAAGCTCTGACAGGAACAACGTTATATATGATTCTATTAGCGGCCTATACCATTCTGTTGTCTAAATACAGTGGACAAGAAGATATCATCGTGGGGACGCCGATTGCAGGCAGGACACATGCTGAGCTGGAGCCGGTCATGGGGATGTTTGTGAATACAATGGCTATTCGAAATTATCCTGCGGGGGATAAAACTTTTACGGAGTATCTGCTGGAAGTCAAAGAAAATATGTTGAACGCATATGAGAATCAGGATTATCCGTTTGAAGAATTGATTGAGAAAGTAAATATTACCAAAGATGCTCGGCGGAATCCGTTGTTTGACACCATGTTTGTATTGCAGAATACAGATGCTTCAGAGATTCAGATGGATGGAGTAACCTGTAAGCCTTATGCTCCAAATACGAGAGTATCCAAATTCGATCTAACGCTGTATGCTACCGAATTGCCAGACAAGTTAGAAGTGGCCTTTGAATACAGTACGATTTTATTTGAGAAAACAACGATTGAAGCGATGTCACAAAATCTGTTGGTCATATTAACAACCATTGTCAACGACCCTCATATTGAAATCAACAAGATTCAATTGGTTGAAGAATTAATAGATGGGGATACGCTGGCTGATCTAATTGAAGTAGATTTCTTCTAAGCTAAATTAAAAATACAAGTGATCGGGGTGCCGTATGTCTATTTTTAAGAAACAGGAATCGTATTGGGCAAGCCGATTTGAAGATGATGATCATCTTGTTCATTTGCCTTATTGCAAGACAACCTCCAAACACCCAGACGATACGCAGCACCAGAATGATATATATAAGTCTATGTCAGCCGATGTTTCACATAAAATCAAGTCCATGTCGCGAAATGCTCCTATGGCGATATATACGATCTTATTAACGGGAGTTCAGTGTCTGTTATATAAATACACGAATGAAACCAAGATGATTATTGGTATACCAACGATGGAAGAAAAGAACACTGATCTCTCGCTCTCGAATAAGGTTCTTGTCTTAAAAAATAATATCAATCATGCGATGTCATTCAAGTCCTTATTTAATCAAGTGAAGACCAGTTTAACTGAAGCCATTCAGCATCAACGAATCCCTTTCAGAAAAATGGTTGAACATCTAAATGTTCAATATGATTCGAACCATGTACCTCTAATTCATACCTTGGTTTCGTTGAATGAAATTCATCCTGCCCTTGATGAAAATAACGTAAAAGCGGCGACGATGTTCCACTTTGATCTCGAGAACGACTTCATTCAGTTAAGATTAGTTTATGATGATGATCGTTATGATCGCGATTATATGGTACAAATTGTAGAGCATCTTGACCAATTGTTTTCCGTAGTTCTAAACCAACCTGATCTGGAGTTAAGTCAAGTTGATATGTTATCAGAGTTTCATCGAAACAAGCTGTTATATGACTTTAACGATACAAGGGTTGAGTATCCACAGAACAAAACGATGCATCAATTATTTGAAGAACAGGTGGAACGAACACCGGACCATCCGGCAGTCGTATTTGAGAATAGACAGTTAACGTACAGAGAGTTAAATCAAAAATCCAACCAATTGGCCCGATTACTTCAAGCTAAGGGGGTGCAGGCGGGTCAGTTCGTTGGCATTATGGCAGAGCGCTCACTTGAGATGATCATAGGTTTATTCGGTATTCTAAAAGCTGGCGGGGCATATGTCCCAATCGATCCGGAATATCCGGCAGATCGTATTCACTATATCCTTGAGGATTCAAAAGTGGCTTGGTTGCTGCATCAAAGTCATATACAGGAACCTGAACATTATGCGGGGACATGTGTCATTCTGGATTCTGAAATAAATCACTATGATGATCATTTAAATTTGGACGATGGAGCGATCTCCAGTGATTTGGCATATATGATCTACACGTCTGGAACAACAGGTCATCCCAAAGGCGTAATGATTGAACATGCCAGCATTGTGAATTCCCTGCAATGGAAATCGGATTTTTATCATTTTACCGGAGATGATCGGGTATTAATGCTGAATCCTTTCGTTTTTGATTCATTTATTACTCATTTCTTTGGTCCGATGATATCTGGCTCGACAGTGTATTTGTTAAACCAGCAACAGTGTAAAGATGCTGTGGCCATCAATACGATGGTCAAAAAACAGCAAATTACGCACATCCAAAGTCCACCCAGTTTCTTGATGACCCTATTGGAACAAGTAAGCGCGGAAGATTGGGCATCCATGAAAAATGTGGTGGCTGCGGGAGAGAAGATTGTTCCTGCCTTAATACACAAATTGCAGCGCATCAATCCACGCATCGAAGTGTGTAATGAATACGGACCAACCGAAAATAGTGTTGTATCCACAGTTCTGTCGATCAAATCGGCAGGTCAAAATATCTCAATCGGGAAGCCTATTGCGAACAATAGAGTCTACATTTTAGGAGAACGGAATGAATTGCAGCCTATTGGAGTTCAGGGAGAATTATGTGTAGCCGGAGCAGGGCTATCCAGAGGTTACTTGAACCGTCCAGATCTGACGGCGGAGAAATTCGTGGATGATCCATTTGTTTCGGGAGCAAAAATGTACAAGACAGGTGACTTCGCAAGATGGCTGCCCGATGGGAACATAGAGTATATAGGAAGGGTAGATCATCAAGAGAAAATTCGTGGACACCGGATTGAACTTGGTGAAGTGGAGACGGCTCTTCTAAATAGTACCCAGATAAAAGAGGCCATCGTCATAGCCAGAGAAGATGAAACAGGAACCAAACAATTATGTGCTTACCTGGTAGGGGAGGACGTAATCACCATCGGGGAACTGCGGGAGGCGCTGTCCCAGCAAGTGCCAAACTACATGATTCCGTCCTATTTTGTACAGCTGGATCAGATGCCGCTCACGTCTAACGGGAAAGTCGATCGCAAAGTGCTGCCTGCTCCCCAAGAACATATGTTGAAGGGCATGGAGTACGAAGCACCCCGAACGATGGTGGAACAACAACTAGTATCGATCTGGGAAGAGGTACTTGGGGTAGAGAACATTGGGATTTTGGATAATTTCTTCGAGCTTGGAGGAGATTCGATTAAATCCATTCAAGTCTCTTCAAGATTATATCAAGCAGGTTACCAGGTGCAGATGGATCATCTGTTTAAAAATCCAACCATAGCAAGCTTGATTCCCTATGTTCAACCCATAAGTACCCTGTCAGAACAGGGAATCATCACTGGAAAAGTGATGCTGACTCCAATCCAGCATTGGTTTTTTGAGCAATACAAGGTAGATGCCCATCATTATAATCAGTCCGTGATGTTGTATCGGAAAGAAGGTTTTCATGAAGTCACACTTCGCCGTGTATTCGATAAATTGAGTGAGCATCATGATGCACTTCGTACAGTATATCGTCTTACAGAACAGGGTTATGAAGCGTGGAATGAAGGGTTGGCAAGGGAATCCTTATATACACTTGAAGTGATGGACTTCAAGTCATTAGCAGATCCGTCTCAAGAAATCGAGAAGAAGGCAAATGAAATGCAAAGCAAGTTTACGTTGGAACGTGGACCCTTGATGAAGCTGGGCGTATTTCAATGTGCAGATGGAGATCATCTATTAATCGTTATTCATCACCTCGTCATCGACGGGGTTTCATGGCGAATTTTGATTGAAGAACTATCAAGGGGATATGAACAATTAAGTGATGGAGAATCGATTCAACTACCGCAAAAAACGGCCTCCTTCCAATTATGGGCAGAACAGCTTCAGTTGTATGCGAACAGTGATGCGATAACGAAAGAAATTGCATATTGGAATGAAATTGAACAAGCAACCTATAAGCCGTTACCTACAGATTTCGAAGCGGATCATGCACTGGAAAAAGACAGTGAAGAGATCACCATGGAATGGTCAGTGGCAGAAACGGAACAATTATTAAAACAAGCGAATCGTGCTTATAAAACGGAAATTAACGATTTGCTGCTCAATGCACTAGGCATGTCTATTCACCAATGGACGGGTATGGATAAAGTGCTGGTCAATCTGGAGGGACATGGAAGAGAACAAATTTTACCGGATCTCGATATTACACGAACGATCGGATGGTTTACGAGCCAGTATCCGGTTGTACTTGATATGGAAGCAAGTTCAAATATGTCTCTTTTCATCAAAACAAACAAAGAAATGATTCGTCAAATCCCTAAAAAAGGGATTGGTTATGGTATTTTACGATATTTAAGTGCACATCAGCAAGAAACGCCCTTTACCTTGAATCCTGAAATTAGCTTTAACTATTTGGGTCAATTTGATCAGGATCTTCAGAATAGCGGGATGCAGATCTCTCCCTATCCAGGCGGAGCAACAGCAAGCGACAATCACAGAAGAAATGTTCTTATCGATATGAATGCCTTAATTGTGGAAGGCAAATTGACGTTGTCCCTTCGGTATAGTCGCACCCAATATCAAAAAGAAACGATGGAGCGAGTGGTAACATATTTTAGAGATCATCTGCAAGAAATCGTGATGCATTGTGTGACAAAAGAGAAGCCGGAATGTACACCAAGTGATCTAACATTAAAAGGAATTACGATTGAAGAATTAGAAGGATTTGTTCAAGAATCGGAACACATTGGTGAAATCGAAGATATATATGCTTTGTCACCGATGCAAAATGGGATGTTCTTTCATCATTTGCTTCATTCAAAGTCTGAAGCGTATTTCCTTCAAACCACGCTGGATCTTCATGGTCCGTTAGACGTAAAAGCTTTTACGGAGAGTCTGGATCAGTTGATGCAGCGTAATTCGATTCTCAGAACAAATTTTCATAGCAAATGGAAGAATGGACCCCTGCAAGTGGTATACCGTCATAAACGGAATGGGCTAATATACGAAGATTTGCGTGAGATGAATGAAAAAGATCGTGAAGCATACGTGGCAGAATATACAAGAGCAGATAAAATAAAAGGTTTCGACCTGTCTCAGGATGTGTTAATGCGTATCTCGATCTTGCAAACGGATGACCAAACCTATCGTTTCATTTGGAATTATCATCATATTTTAATGGATGGCTGGTGCCTGTCTCTTGTAATCCAGGAGTTGTTTGATGGATACTTTGCTATTCAGGAACAACGAAAACTGGAGGCAAAGAGTACGATTCCATACAAACACTATATTGAATGGCTGGACAACCAAGATCATGAAGAATCCCTGAAATACTGGCGTGACTATTTGCAAGGTTATGATGAGCAGACCACTTTGCCAAAAGAACATTCAATTACGAAGAGTGATGAATATCATTCAGAGCATATGATTTGTACACTTAGTCAGGAATTAACCGGACAGCTCGCACAAGTGGCCAGTCAGAATCAGGTGACGCTGAACACGTTCATGCAGACAGCCTGGGGAATGTTGCTACAGATATATAACGGCAGTGAGGATGTTGTATTCGGAAGCGTGGTGTCGGGCAGACCTGCGGCGATTGTTGGAGTTGAGCGAATCATTGGTTTATTCATCAATACCATTCCTGTACGTATTCAGACTCAAGGTAACGAGACATTTGCAGCGATTATGAAGCGGAATCAGGAACATGCTGTCGCTTCGCATCCACATGACACGTATCCGTTATACGAGATTCAAGCAGAAACATCGCAAAAGCAACATTTGATTGATCATATCCTGATATTCGAGAATTATCCTGTACAGGGCATTATGGAACAGTTTGGGGATCAGGAGGAGACAGCTCTTCGGATTACGAATGTAGAAGCAGATGAACAAACGAACTATGACTTTAACCTGATTATTAAACCAGGCCAATCGATGAAATGTATGTTCTATTACAATGCTAACGTCTATGATCGGGCAAGCGTAGAACGCATTCAAGGTCACTTGATTCAGATGTTGGAGCAAGTGGTCAACAATCCGAATATTCCGATCCATGACATTGACTTGACGACAACACAGGAGAAAACACAAATTTTGGAACAGTTTAATGATTCCATGGCTGATTATCCAAAGGACAAGACGATTCATGGACTGTTTGAGGAACAAGTGGCAAGAACTCCTGAACACGTTGCGGTTGTATATGATGATCAACATTTGACCTATCAAGGGCTGAACGAGAAAGCCAACCAATTGGCAAGAACGTTGAAGGCTAAAGGCATTCAAAATGATCAGTTAATCGGGATCATCGCTCATCGTTCGCTAGACATGGTTGTAGGAATCCTTGCGATTTTGAAAGCGGGTGGCGCATACGTGCCGATTGATCCTGAATATCCGGAGGATCGTATAAACTACATGCTTGAGGATTCAGGTGTACATGTATTATTAATGCAAAGTCATTTGCAAGAACGCATCTCTTTTGCAGGAGAGGTCGTTTGCCTGGATCTACCTGGGTCCTATCATGAAGATCATTCCAATTTGGGAATGACTGCTGCACCAACAGGCCTGGCATATGTAATTTATACCTCAGGAACGACAGGTAAACCAAAAGGGACATGTATTGAACATAAAAATGTGGTGCGATTGTTGTTCAATAGTAAAAATTTGTTTGATTTTAATGCATCTGATACATGGACATTATTCCATTCCTTTTGTTTTGATTTTTCGGTATGGGAAATGTACGGAGCATTGCTCTATGGCGGAAAACTGGTTATCGTACCTCAAATGACGGCAAAAAGTCCGGAACAATTTCTACAATTGTTAAAAAACGAGCAAGTGACGATATTGAATCAAACGCCAACGTATTTCTATCATCTTCTTCAGGAAGAACTGGCGGGTCATGCAGCAGATCTGAAATTAAGAAAAGTGATTTTTGGAGGAGAAGCCCTCAATCCCGTGTTATTGAAGGAATGGAAGCTGAAATATCCATTTATCCAGTTAATTAATATGTATGGAATAACCGAAACAACGGTTCATGTAACGTATAAGGAAATAACCGACATTGAAATACATGCTGGAAAGAGCAATATTGGAAAACCAATCCCAACGTTGCAGACCTATATTTTGGATAAACATCAACGCATTCAACCGATCGGTGTTCAGGGAGAATTAGTTGTAGCAGGTGAGGGCCTTGCCAGAGGTTATCTGAACCGGCCTGATTTAACCGCAGAGAAATTTGTTGATCATCCCTGGATTACAGAAGGGAAAATGTATCGCACAGGAGATGCCGCAAGATGGCTGCCGGATGGAAATATTGAATATCTGGGACGAATCGATCATCAAGTGAAAATTCGCGGTTACCGAATTGAGCTTGGCGAAGTGGAAACTGCGCTTTTGCAAATAGACTCCATTCAGGAAGCAGTCGTTATTGCCCGTGAGCATAAGGATGGTTCGAAGCAGTTGTGTGCGTATTGGAAAGGCGACAGCTCACTGACAGCGAAGAAAATCAGAATGGCATTATCTCATGAAATTCCGGATTATATGATCCCGTCTTATTTTGTTCAATTAGAGCATATACCGTTAACTTCCAATGGGAAGGTTGACCGTAAGGCATTGCCATCTCCACAAGAACATATGCAAAAAGGGACCGAGTATATGGCACCGCAGAACGCTGTAGAACAAGCGATCGTCGCTGCCTGGGAAGCTGTGCTTGGTGTTCAAAAGGTTAGCACATCAGATCATTTCTTTGAACTCGGGGGCGATTCGATTAAATGTATTCAAGTTTCCTCACGACTGCTTCAAGCAGGGTATAAAGTGGAAATGAAGCATTTCTTCACCTATCCGACAGTAGCGGAGTTGAGTGAACACGTTACATCTGTGAGCACTATTTCTGACCAAGGGGAAGTTACGGGGCAAGTGATGCTGACACCTGTTCAGCGCTGGTTCTTTGATCAAAATATGGTGGACACACATCATTACAATCAGGAAATGATCTTCTTTCGTGAAAAAGGGTTTGATGTTCGCTTTATTCACAGCATCATGGATAAGATCGTGAAACAGCATGATGCTCTCCGCATCCTTTATCGACAAGCGCCTGAAGGCGGATATGAAGCGTGGAATCGAGGGGCAGACGAAGAAGCATTATACAGCCTTGAAATCGTTGACCTCAAAACAGAAGCAGATCCTGCATCGTTCATTGAAAATAAAGCAAAAGAAATTCAGAGTGGTATGGATCTGTCTTACGGACCTTTGATCAAACTTGGGTTGTTCCAATGTGCTGAAGGGGATCACCTGCTTATTGCCATCCATCACTTGTTGGTAGACGGGGTTTCATGGCGTATTTTATATGAAGATATTCAGACAGGGCAAGACCAGTTCTTAAGAGGTGAAGAAATCCGGCTTCCTCAAAAAACGACCTCGTTTAAACAATGGGCAGAACAATTGTCTACGTTTGCAGACAGCCCGGCGATGAAGCAAGAGAATCCATACTGGAGTCGTGTGGAGCAGGCCCAGCTAAGCCCGCTACCTAAAGATATGGATTGTGTTGAGACGATTGGCAAAGATAGTGAAACGATCACTATTCATTGGACAGCAGCGGAAACCGAGCAATTATTAAAGCAAACACATCATGCGTACCATACGGAAATTAATGATATATTGCTAACCGCATTAGGAATGGCTGTTCATGATTGGACAGGCATGGGAGAAATCCTCGTAAATCTGGAAGGGCATGGTAGAGAAGACATCCTGCCAGAGCTGGACATTACGCGTACAGTGGGATGGTTTACGAGTATGTACCCCGTTATGATTACGATGGAGTCCGGGGCTGACTTATCAAGGAAGATTAAGACCGTCAAGGAAGGACTGCGCCAGATCCCAACCAAGGGCATTGGTTACGGGATTTCGAGGTATTTGTCACATGGAAATGAAGGATTCAAGTTAGAGAAAAATCCCGAAATTAGTTTCAACTATATGGGACAGGTGAATCAGGATTCGAGCCAAGATGGCATTAAATTCTCGCCTTATTCCAGCGGGCCATCCGTAAGTGAAAACAACAAGAGACCATTTGTGCTTAATATTAATGGCATTGTTACAGAGGGGCGGTTGTCGCTGTCTATTAACTATAGTTCAAAACAATATCGCCGGGAAACGATGGAGCAATTGGTTTGTCTCTATAAGGAAGGTCTTAATAGAGTCGTTGAACATTGTGTAACGAAGGAACAAACCGAGCTTACACCAAGTGATATTTCATGCAAGTCATTAACCATTGATCAATTGGATCAAATCGTGGAACAAACTGGGCACATCGGTCGAATCGAAAATGTCTACCCACTTACACCATTACAGAAGGAAATGTTGTACGAAAGTGAACGGAATCCAATTTCGGGCGCTTACTTTGTACAAATCATGTTTGACATGCGTGGAAATTTGGATGTTACCTCTTTTGCGCAAAGCTTGGATCAATTAATGCAAAGGCATGCGATATTAAGAACTAATTTTTACAGTGATTTCGTGGATATCCCTCTTCAAATCGTGTATCAAGAGAAGAAATTTGAATTTAACTATGAAGATGTAGCTGGCACAAGTGAGCTGCAACGTAAAACGTATGTTGACGAGTATATCGAGCAAGACAAGGCAAGAGGATTTGACTTACAACGAGATTCGCTAATACGTATGTCTGTTTTACGAACAAAGCATGAGGAATACCGCGTCATATGGAGTTTTCACCATATTTTGATGGATGGCTGGTGTATGTCTCTGGTAAGCAAAGAAATATTTGAGAATTACTTTGCGATTCGGGAGAATAGAAAGCCTCAAGTGACTCTATTAACACCTTATAGTCAATTCATTGAATGGTTGGAACAGCAAAATCATCAAGGTGCAATAACCTATTGGAGTCATTACTTGAAGGGTTATGAGGGGCAAACGAAACTGCCCGGAGAAAAAGTCAAACCGAAACATGAAAGACAGGATTCCAGAACGCTAAACTGTTATTTGGATGATGTACTAATCGAGCAAATGAAACAGATTGCAGAACAGCAGCATGTAACTCTCCATACGTTAGTGCAGACGGTCTGGGGTGTATTGTTGCAGCAATACAATGAAAGTAACGATGTTGTATTCGGAAGTGTTGTATCGGGCAGACCGCCTGTCATTCCTGGGATCGAAAGTATGATTGGGTTATTTATTAATGCAATTCCTGTTCGTATCCAGGCTCAGGCCGATGAGTCATTTATATCTCTAATGAAAAGGAATCAGGCTCAAGCTGTGGAGTCACATGCATATGATACGTATTCGTTATATGATATTCAAAATCTGACCAAGCAAAAACAATCTCTGATTAACCATGTTGTTGTATATCAGAACTTCCCGGTAGAGAACCGCATGGAGAGTCTGGGTCAGAAAGGTGAAACACCGCTTGAGATTATGAATGTTGGGGGTACAGAACATAATAGTTTTGATTTTACCTTGATTGTCAAACCCCATGAAAATATGAAGATCGTATTGATGTATAATGCCAATGTGTATGACCCATCTACCGTTGAACAGATTCAAAAACACTTTATTTCCATGATTCAACAGGTGGTAAGTAACCCGGAAGTTAAAATAAACGAACTTGCGTTGAGTACGTCGAACAGTTATTAATGGACAAGTAATGGGTCGCTCCAAAAGTGAGTTTCCTCCTCACTCAAAGCGCTAACGAATCTGACGCGTCTTAAGAGGTAGATTCGATGTGAACGGCAAACTTTAACGAACCTCAGTAACGTTATTTCATCATATCAGGGTGTCAGAACCTAAAAAAAGACCCAATCGACGAAATAACGTCTCTGTGATTCGTTACACTACAGACCTGTGCAAATCAAAGCGAATAGCGTGTGCCAGGTTCATTAGAATAAAATAATTTTAATAAGGGGTGTCCTAAGTCATGCTCATGACTTATGGGACGCCCCTTTTTATTGCTCTGTTAATGATGATAGCTGGAAAATTACTGTAGATGGAGAAATAAAGCCTCTTACGTGGTCGGATCAACATTTTGATCGACCTTTTAACAATTCCTCCCTTCTGACCGATATATAATAAGTACATCTATGTAATCAGAAAGTGAAAGGAGTGCAGAACATGGATATTGCAGCATTATCAATGGCGATGAGCCAAGCATCAGTAGTGCAGTCGGCAAGCTTGCAAGTAATGTCGATTACGAAAGACATGGCACAGCAGCAAGGCCAGCAGATGGCGGAAATGTTGAAGTCAGTGCCTGCTCCTCATCCCAATCTGGGTGGAAGTCTCGATCTTTCGGTTTAGTTGAAATTACAGCATGTGTCCTCATGTAACACCCATTGCAGCAAGCAAAACCCAAACAGCTCCAATTCGAATGAATTGAAGCCGTTTGGGTTGTTTTTTTTCTAAATACATTCCGAAATTATGATCTTTTTATTACGATCTTCTCAGCGAAACTTTGACAAACTTGGCAATCTGCCTTCAAAGGGCAGTGTATCCTTCAATGTCCATAACTCATCGTAACTGGAAATCTGAAGATCGGCTTTGGACAAGTCCTGATTGCCTGATCCCGGATTACGATATCCGATACAGCGCATGCCTGCACTTTTGGCGGCTTGGACACCATTGCGAGAGTCCTCGATCACCAGGCAATTCGAAGGAGATGCACCAATCATCTCAGCTGTGGTCAGGAAAATATCTGGTGCCGGCTTGCCGTTCGTAACTTCCTCACCTGTCATTCGAATCTCAAAGTATTGTCCAAGTCCGGTTTTGTCCATGATTAAATCAATCAGTGCACGTGGAGAGGAAGAAGCAACGGCTATGGGTATGTGCTGCTCATGCAGCCAACTTAACCAGCGTTCCACGGAAGGCATTGCCGTCAGATTCGGATGGGCGAGCATCGTTTGCATCACATTATGCTGATGATAAGCAAATATTTCTTCCAGCGTAGCTGTCAGTTGATGCTTTTCCAATACTTGCTGCCACATGGATTCCAGCGTAACTCCAACATAGGTATGATGTTCTTCATCAGTCATGACAGCGCCAAAATGGGCAAAAGAGCTGCGCTCAATCTCGAAATAAATCGGTTCGCTGTCAATCAGTACACCATCCATGTCAAAAATGACCGCTTGAATGATGTCATCATTGGGCGCTCCCAGTCCGTTAGATTCTTTGTTTGCAGCCATGTTGTATTCCTCCTCCAGGATTGTGTGTACATATATCTCTACTGTAGTCCATTCATGGTTAACGTTCCATTTTAGAAACTGGAACCGCTGGATTGCAGCACAACTTTAATGGCATGTGAAGAGGCTTGAAGTGTGCGTCCCTGAATATCGCAGCCAAGTGTGCGGAAAGCCTCTTCGTAATCCTCCAACGGGAAGGAGTGGGTGATGATTTTTTTTGCCGGAATAATCCCTTGTTCAATCATATAATGTGCGGTAGCAAATGTCCCCAGAGAATCGATGGAACCAATAATTTTCAGACTGCGGTCCACAACTTCCTTGGGATTGAAGGATGTGTTTCCATCTCTCAGACCAACCAGCATCAGATAACCTCCGCTAGCGAGCTGGGAAAGCACTTGTGTGCCCACAACGCCTGTTGTATCAATAATCATATCGACCTGATGGGTTGCGGGTGACAGTGATTCTATGGCATTTTCGAAGGATGAATGAACTTCCCAACGATCAGGTGCAATGGAACCGGCAATGGCTAAGCGTTCTTCGGAGATGTCAACCAGACAGCCGGTAACCCCTTTTGAAGCGAGCGCGTAGCTGTACAGAATGCCGATTGGGCCTGCACCGAGGATGATTGTTCTGAAATTCGGAAGTAGATGAATCTGATTAATCCCCGTCAGCATACAGCTGAGCGGTTCCGTCAAAGTTGCTTCTTCATAGCTCACATGGTCCTTCAATTTGTACAAAAAACGATCCTCGGTCACATAATAATCTGTAAATGTTCCGTCAGCACTCACACCTGTCTCGGTAACAGACTTATGTGTGCAATGATTTTGTCTGCCTGTTCTGCACATGTCACACTGTCCGCAATAGTAGGTAGGGTCGATCACAACACGGTCGCCCGCTTGTAATGTCGTTACCGCAGAGCCAACATCAATGACTTCCCCGGCAGACTCATGACCGAGAATGACAGAAGGAACCGCATGATATTTGCCGCTGACAATACCGAGATCGGTACCGCATACACCTGTCGCCCGAATACGAACCAACACCTGATTATCTCTTGTAATTTCCGGGACAGGCCTTTCCTCAAGCGCCACATCCCAAGCCGATTTATATACCAATGCAAGCATGATATAACCTCCTTATAGTAATAAAAATTGTATTTCAGATTACACGATAACGAAGAGAACAGAACAAACATGTAGAAGCGGAGCGTTCGCCTTTATCAACGGATTTTTCCCTTGGGAAAAGGGGAATCAAAAAATCCGGGGATAACAGCGATCGAAAGGTTGTTCTGTTTGCGTAGTGTTCGAGTGTAATATGAATTACTCACTAATGAACGCTGGCAAGCACCGAATCCAGCCGCTCTACAATCTCAACCAGTTCGTCTTCGGTTGTGGTAAGGGAAGGCCGGACCTTAACAACGTTGCCGAAGCCATATCTTGAACTTCTCAAGATCAGATGTTCATCTGTAAAAGCGCGGTCAACAATGGCATTGGTTTTGAGCGTATCCGGTTCATTACCGTCACCTACAATCTCGAGCCCCCACATTAACCCGACACCACGAGCTTCACCGATACTTGGGTATTTCATAGCCAATTCATGCAGCAATTCACCCAAAATTTCACCTTTGCGTTTCACCGCATCCAGAAACCCGGGTTCGGATACCACTTCCAAGGTGGATTTGGCAGCGGTTACGGAGATCAGATTACTACCTGAGGTGAAGGAGTGTTCGTGCTTTTCGAGCACATTCAGCCGGGATTGCATTAATACCGCAGCAACAGGTACGCCGATTCCGCCAAGACCTTTCGCAAGGGTAATCATATCAGGCTGGATATCAAACAGTTCGCTGGCGAACATGGTTCCGGTACGACCGATGCCTGTCTGCACTTCGTCGGCAATAAGAATAATATTGTATTCATCACACAGTTTACGCAGTCGTTTGAAATATCCGGCAGGAGGAATGATATTGCCGCCATTCCCGAGAATAGGTTCGATGATCATGCAGGCGACTGAGCCGGAACTTGCATATTCTATCGCATCAGATATAGCTTCAACACATTGATAGTCGCAGTCTCCATTTGAGGATTTGAATGGGCAGCGATAACAATATGGGGCAGGTACATGGACAGCGTTAGCCACAGCCGAATTGGGGAACCGTTTCCGCCGGAAGGCATTCCCCGAAATCCCGGTGGCAAATTGGGTCTGCCCATGATGGGATAGATACAGGCTGATGATGTCTGTCGATTCGGTATACTTCTGTGCAATTTTGGTTGCACATTCGTTGGCAGTTGAACCAGTGATATCCCGCATCCATCCGGCATTAATGTCGTTTGGAGCATATTCGATTAAGTGATCAAGTACTTCATTTACGTACGGTTCAGTGAAGGAGGAAGACATATGCGTCAGATTGCCGACTTGTTCCTGAATTTTGCTGACTACATGTGGGTGATTATAGCCCAGTGACAGATTGAATGTTCCCGACACGCCGTCCAGGTATTCAACACCTGAATCGTCAATCAACTTAATCCCTTTTCCGGCTATGAAGCGGTTGTTGGTTAAAGTTTGCATACGATTTCCTCCAATATAATGGTGTACTAGCTCGAACGAAGCTCAACAATCCCGGATGATGCGGGCATCACCTCCCTTAAGAAACGATGTTTACATTTCCTTGCTATGTTGTGCGAGAGCAGTACGTACTGCATTATTTTTTACAGTCCATAGATGAGAGACCATCAATGTGAGCAGCAGGATCAGACAGAATCCGGCCAAAATCCAGATCGTATTCACAACAGGCCCTGTACTCATACTCCATCCAGTCACATACTGCAAGATGGCACCTCCAATACCACCCGATGCGATCAGGATACTGGTTGTCCGCTCGGTCATACCGGGAATCAGAACATTTGCGTAGACCAGTGCGATACAGAACAGCCCCGACATGAACAGACCGGTTCCGAAAATGAGTACATACGTTGTCCACTGTCCAGTTACAAATACCATAGCGACCGTAAACAAAAGCGTGCCAACCGTACTCCAGATCAGGAAAGGCATATAGTTGACGGCTTCCGCTATTTTCCCGGAGAAAAGACGACCGATGATCATCGCAATCCACAGGATGGAGACACTCAGCGATGCGACAGATTCCTGAAGGTGCAGTCGTTCTACGAGAATGGAAGGCAGGAAGTTCATCAATCCCAATTCCAATCCCATGTAGATGAAAAAGAAGATGACGAAGATCGTCAGCAGACCCAGATGTTTTCTCGAATATTGGGCTTTACCTGCTGTATGTGCCACTGTATTCTCGCCAGCCTGTTCCAGATACAGTGCGGCTGGCCGCGGCATAGTGATCCACAGCAACATGAGAATCAGTGACAACACGGCCACCGTATAAAAAGTAAGATGCCACAGATCCATCCAGATGAATAAAGCAGCGATAGCCGGGATGAGAAGTGCTCCAAGAGCAAAGAAGACATCCAGCTTGGACATGGCGACCGCCTTTTGATTCTCAGTGAATTCGATCGTGAATGCACCTACAGAGGGTTCGATGATACCTGAACCGAAACCTACGATAATCGTGAGAAGAAGAACTACAGACCAGGATGGCAGAAAACCGAGTAATATATAGGCGGTTATAATACAGATCAGGGCAAGGGTCAGCATCGCTTTTCTTCCGATACGGGCTGTCAGGGCAGGAGCTGCGATTACACCGACAAGAAATCCAAGAAACTGCAGAAATAACAAAAATCCGCCATCACTGTAACCGCGCTCATAATGTGACAATAAAACAGGAAGAAGTGCACCGAGCACAACGCTGGTTATGCCGATTAACAGATAAAAACCGCAGCTTAGAGCGAATATTCTTTTCAAAAGTCCGCCTCCTAGTTGGATATAAATTTTATATTATGTAATTTATGTTTATTTCATATATAACTTATACCATAATTGTCCAAATGTACATGCTTTTTGTTGTAAAATAATGTTAAATTTTGATGAAGAGAAATATTTCTCGTACAAAATTTTTTCTAAAACGATTTCGTGTCGAAAGGATAAATATGATCCAATCCATATGACCTTTTAACAGGGTTTGGCATCTATATTGATCGAGAATAGTAAAACGTGCATATATAAAAAAAACGTTCCCTGTCTAGGTAGACGGGAAACGTTCTGATTAGACGTTTTATATAATGATACCTGACCTCAACGTATCGCTATTAAGCAGTCTGTACAAAGAATATTCCATCGAATGGTGCGTGCGCAGACGCGGGACCACTTCGCAAAAATAAATAACCGTTTGCATCGGGAAGACCCAATATATCCCGATAAGGCTCAGGAAAATCTCCGGAATATATTTGACACACCAGTTGATGTTCCTCTACCAAATGGTCAATTCCTTTCACACCGTTTGGTAAAGTGGGAGAGAAAAATGAAAATGCAGGGAAATCTTGATCGTCTAACTCCACTTCGATTAAACGTACGCCTCTTAACGGAATGGGTGGAACGGGACATACGGAAGTGAGTGGATGCGAAGATACTGAGACATAAGTGCATCCGGCGAGAATATTCTCGTTCCATTCCAGCTCATCTCCCATATAGGTTACCTGATCCAGAAAGTATTCGGAGGCGGAGTATGTCGAGAAGACCGAGATATATTTATCTTGTGGTAAGGAAGGGATATGGACCTGCTGTGAAAGTGTATTGCAATTGATGGAGAACAGATGTAATAAAGGCTGACCCTCAGGGTTAAGCGGCCAGTCGGAAACGTATGCAGTTTCTCCACCAATCCACATGCCAGAGTCTTGGTTTGGATCATTGGGGTCAACTGTAAATCGAGTAACTTTGTACATGAGAGACTCCTTTCAGATTGTATTTTGGCATTCATATATAGCGTTGTATGTGTTTTTATATAACAATTCATTGCTTCGTTTCAGTATAAATGAGATGATGTGGAATGAAAATCAGTACAAGGTACTAACTCATTGCACAAAGCGAATGAACATACCAGCACTCTAAGCACCAGTGGCAATACTATAGATGAGAAGCGGTGACACATGTTAATTAACAAATACATAAGTGAAACGGGATTCTGCTCCCGCAGGGAAACGAACCGTTTAATTGCGGCCGGACGCATAACGATCAATGGCAGGGTATGTGAAAAAGGGGCGGAAGTTGAACCTCACGATGTGGTACTCATTGATGGCAATCAGATTCCTCGTAATGACAGCGAACCTGTCTACATTGCTTTGAACAAACCCATCGGTATTGTCTGCACAGCAGCAGAACATGTGGAGGGGAACATCATTCAATATATGAATTATCCTTCTCGCATATTTGCGATAGGCAGGTTGGATAAGGCATCTGAAGGGCTGATTTTGCTTACGAATGACGGAGGCATTGTGAACAAGATGATGCGTTCGGAGCATAATCATGATAAAGAATATGTAGTGACTGTAGACAAACCCGTACCCGACGAATTTGTAAAGTCCATGTCTAAAGGCGTTGAAATTCTGGACGTCGTGACCAAGCCCTGCGAAGTGTATAGGCAAAGTGACAATGTATTTCGTATTATTCTGACACAAGGTCTCAACCTGCAGATCCGCAGAATGTGCAAAGCCTTGGGATACCGAGTCCTCAAGCTGGAGCGTGTACGAATTATGAATATTACGCTGGATCAACTCGAGCGGGGGCAATGGCGTCATCTGCAGCAAGAGGAACTGGAGATTCTGATGTCTCAATTGAATGAGATAAAATGAATGACTTCTGCTACATGTCAACGGTGCTCACACACGATGTCCAGTTATATCAGTGAAAAATGAAGCAAACACTAACCCCTATGCGGATTAGTGTTTTTGTTGTTAAGCTTATGTCCTTTTCGCTCTGAAATGTAAGAGCCAAATAGGGTTAAGAACGCACCGAGTACAATCACCCAGGTTATCTGCTCTTGAAGAATCAGTGCAGATGACACAACAGTAATGACGGGCACCAGATAGATATATACGCTCGTTTTGATAGCTCCGAGAAGATTCACGGCCCGGTTCCAGGTCACGAAACACAACGCGGAGGCACCCAGACCGAGGTAGAGAATATTGGAGAGATTGGTCATGTTCGTGAAGCGTCCGAGTTCCCAATGGAATTCAAACAGGAATAGAGCTGGTAGCATGAAGATCAGGCCATAGAAGAATACTTTGCGAGTCGCGCCAATGGTGTGATAACGAAGCTGGCCAATTTTCCGCATTAACACAGAGTAGATCGCCCATACCGCAGGTGCTATGAAAGCAAGCAGATCACCTATCGGATTCAGTTGCAGAATGAAACTGCCGTTCAGTGCGATGAGTATTATGCCGCTCAAGGCAATCCCGAATCCGATAATGAAGCGGCGAGTCAACTTCTCGCCATCTAAGAAGAAGTGTGCGAGCACGGCAGTGAAGAACGGGGCAATGGAGACAATAACACCCACGTTGGAAGCTGTTGTGTACACTAGAGCAATATTTTCAATAAGAAAATATAACGTCACCCCACATAGTCCTGCTCCAATAAATAACCATTCTTCTCTGAATGAGGCAATCCGCAGTGAACGTGGAGAGATCAATAACAGTACCAAATACCCGATCAGGAAACGGAAAAATAAAATTTCCACTGGAATAAAGTCAATCAACAGAACCTTCGTCGAGACAAAGTTAGTTCCCCAGATCAGTATAGTAAACAAAGCGAGTAAATGTCCGGTAGAGGCTCTAGTGTTTTGATGATCAAGATGACTTGTCATACGATGTTAGTGGTGATTCGTTTCAACTCCGAATCGTGATTGAAAATACGTCTATATTGCTTGGGTGTCAGGCCAATCAGTTTTTTGAAAAAATTCGTAAAATGGCTCTGGTCACTGAATCCTGTCTGTGCAGCTACTTCAATCGGCAGCAGACCTTGTTCCAGCAGACGTTTGGCTTGATTAATGCGAATCGTTTCCAGGTAGCGGTAAGGTGATATCCCTTTCTGGCGAGTGAATAAACGCAGCAGGTGGTACTTACTCATCTCTGTCAAATCGGCCAACTCGTTCAGCGAGATGCTCTCCATGTAATGAGCTTCTATGTAATCACATATACGTCTAATCTCTACGGTAACATCCTGAGTGGAAACAGGCGGTTCAGCATCCGAATAATCTCGCAGCAATTGATCCAGTAGTAAGAGTAACAATTCTTCTTTGCAGAAATCCGATTGCTCTTCCAGAATCATCTGATGCAGCTCGTGCAGGGAACCCACAAGTTCACTCTGGTAGAGAACGGGGGATGTAAACCGTGGCAAGTAAGCTTGTCCAGTAATCTCTCTCGCATACTCTCGCATAACCTCAGGCTGGACGTTGATACAACGATAATCAAGGGTTCTGCCATCGACTTGTTCGCAGGCATGAGGATCATGTGGATTAAAGACAATCATATCTCCGCTATTCAGAATATATTCTTCGTTGTTGCAGACGAGGTGTCGCTTGCCTTGTTCAATGAATCCAATGACATAATAGTCATGAAAATGATTGGGAAACTTCTGCATAATGCCTTCAAATTGATAAGCTTCTAGCAATAGATCGGTATCAAATACTACAGTCCGGACTTCCCGAGTCATGATGCACCTTCTTTCTGGTAAGTAAGGTCATTATAGGTTGCAAAGAAGGAATTTTCTTGAACGATATTGCTATTGCTCGAAGTGTTTGAACGGACAGATATCTCTAAAAACAAAATACCCGCAATCCCGGAGGGAAAGCGAGCCCTTTGCTAAGTATAGTTGATTCATGAGTTCAAGCCTATATATATGGGAGAGAAAGTCTCTGGAACAATTAGTAATTGTTCTTAGTCTAACATAGCGAGTGCTTCAGGTGTAAAAGCTTGAATCTCGGATACGCGTCCTTCACGTATTTTGGCACCCCATGCCGGATCACCAAGGAGTGCACGTCCCACAGCTACCAGATCAAATTCCTGTTGCTCATATCGCTTCATGAGTTCGCCCATACCTGGATGTGTTGCTTTATCTACTCCTGCTTCAGGCTCATCTGGCATACCCACAGAACCGACTGTAATAGTGGTTTGACCACTCAGTTCTCTTACCCAACCTGCAAATCCAAGCTCAGATCCTTCGAACTCGGGCTCCCAGAAGTGTCGTGTCGAGCAGTGAAAGATATCTACACCTGCGTCAACTAACAAACGAAGGAATTGTTCCAATTGTTCGGGGGTGTCGAACAGTCTGGCTTGATAATCATTCATCTTCCATTGGGAAATCCGCATCGCAATAGGGAAATCAGGACCTACCGCAGCACGAACTGCCATTACAAGTTCAACCGCGAATTGAGTTCGTTTCTGAAGGTCACCACCATAGCGGTCCGTTCTCCTATTCGTTGTTTTCCAGAAAAACTGATCGATCAGAAAACCATGTGCACCATGAAGCTCAATTCCGTCAAAACCAATGCTTTGCGCATTGGCTGCTGCATCTGCATAAGCTTGAATCACAGTTGCAATCTCCGCCTCCGTCATTGGCTCACCTACTTGAGTACCTTCCATATCGAGTCCTGATGGACTCAGTGACGCAGCTTCCGGGTGTGGGTTAGATCCTGAAGGACGAACGATTCCCATGTGTAAAATCTGCGGAAAAATCTTGCCGCCGGCTTCATGAACATGTTCGACCACTTCAGCCCAGCCTTGAAGAGCTGCTTCTCCATACATATGAGGGATTCTAGGCTCACTTGATGCAGACGGATGCTCAATCGTCGCACCTTCGGTAATAATGAGTCCAACACCATGCTCGGCACGCCGACGATAATATGCGGCTACATCGGGGCCCGGGACACCGTCCGGGGAAAAAGCACGAGCCATGGGGGACATGACGATGCGCGAGGACAGGGTTAACTTTTTAACAGTGTATGGTTGAAACAGAAGCTCTGTAGAAATAACGTTATGTTGTTGATTACTCAAACTAAGCACCTCCATTATTATGCACCTTCAAGCGGGTACGAGTGCAATCTTAACAAGGTCTATCGGCATGCTCAACCAACAATCGGAGCAATTTGTTGCTTAAGCGAAAGACACGGATTATTGTATGGTGTCTGTGCACTTACTTTTACTTGTTGAACAAATAACACTTATCTATAATGAAGGAGTCTAACCAAATATTTTGTGCACAAAGGAGGATTGGGACATGTCTGGTGTATTGTCTCCAAACTCGAACGATCCACGTGTGATCCGCACGCGTCAATTAATTCTTGATGCATTTTTGAACCAATTGAATCTTAAAAATTTCAACAGCATTACGATTCAAAACATTACGGAACAAGCCACAATTAACAGGGCTACATTTTACGCCCATTTTCAGGATAAATATGCACTGCTTGAAGCCTTGTTATCGGATGCTTTTATGGAATATGTAACGAAAAGGGTGGACCCGGATGCCCGGTTTTCAGCCGAAACCATACAGCAGCTTATATTTTCATTATGTGATTATCACGTCTCAAGTAATGGATGCATCAAAAAATATGAGACAGTTGCACCGATTATTGAAGAAAACATCAAGACACAGCTAGAGCAATTCCTTCTTGAATTAATGAGCAAAGTAGCGGGGGATGTAGATCCCAAAACGCTGAAAATTACGGCAACCATGCTAAGTTGGTCGATCTATGGAATGACATATCGATGGAATATGGAAGGCGGGCAGGAATCTCCGGCTGAATTAGCCAACAGAGTGGTCCCCTATATGATGGGCGGATTGGAATTGTTGAATTGACTTCATTTAACGAAATTGCCTTACTATTCGAATGGACATGGGAGGAATAACAAGATGTTTGAACATTTGGTTGTTTTTAAATTTAACGATAAAACCACACTAGCCAAACAGCAGGAATGGGTGGATCAATTGCTCGCGTTACAGGAACAAATCCCGGGGATTGTCGGGCTGACCGCAGGAATCAATGCAACGGAAGAAACGGACCGTATTCAAGGTTACACGATTGGCTTGCGAGTGACGTTTGAAGATCAGGAGGCATTACGCGCCTATGGTCCACATCCTGCTCATCAGGCATTTGTAGCTTCCCTCGATGGTTGGGTAGAAGATGTCATTGTAGTTGATTATACGATATAAAGGTGCGAAATCAGAGGTTTAATGAATATAGGAGTTGAAGATTCCCATGTGTTTAATTTTATTTGCTTACAACATGCATCCAAAGTATCCGCTTATATTGGGATCAAATAGGGATGAATTCTATCACAGACCTACGGCTCAAGCACACTATTGGGAAGATCATCCTCATATATTGGCTGGCCGGGATTTGTCGAAAATGGGAACCTGGATGGGCGTAACCATAGAGGGGCGTCTGGCTGCTGTCACGAATTATCGTGATCCGAATGAAGATGTACATGCCAAGGGCTCAAGAGGAGATCTGGTTGCTGATTTTTTAAAGGGAACGTCCACACCTGAGCAATATATAAAACACGCGGAGAGAAGTCGCAATGATTATCCTGGCTACAATTTGTTAGTAGGTGATCCTGACGACCTCTATTATTATTCTAATGTGGGTAATGTTGTGATGAAGTTGAAACCTGGAATATACGGGATTAGTAATCACTTGATTAATACAGATTGGCCCAAGGTGAAACGTGGGAAAGAAGGGCTGGAGAAAATCATCCAAGGGGAGGACGAAGCTATCCTGACAGAAGAAATATTAGGTTTGTTGCAAATGGCAGACCCTTCAGTGGATGAGCTTTTACCCCATACAGGTGTTCCATTGGAATGGGAACGTTTGCTTTCTCCCATCTTCGTTAAAAGTGAGAAATTCGACTATGGGACCAGAGCTTCATCCGTTGTCCTGATGAACAGAGAAGAAGTGTTTTTTACGGAGAGGGTTCACCAGAACGGAGAGGTCATGGAGCAACGTTTTAACATCAAGCTCTTAACTCGACAAGCTGAGAATAGGAAAAATTGATGTTCTGACATTATGCATTTACATGAATCACTGAAGTTAAATCCAAAGTTCATGTTTTCATTGCTTCTGAGTGTAAAGAGTACTTTCGTTATTCTGTGTTAACTAATATAACGCGACGTAAACCGTTTGAGAGTACCTTTTGTATAACACGCCCAATTTTAGTTGGGCTCTTTATCTCTTATCACAATTCTATGTTATGAATCATGGAACTTCCCTGAATAGTTTATATAATGTGAATCAACATAACATGATTTTGCAGCGGTTCGGTTGATTCTAATTTCAGGGGGGCAACGTGGGATGAAAGAAACCAAAAAGATGAGAGTTTTTTCACTGGGGATTCAGCACGTACTCGCGATGTATGCGGGAGCAATTCTGGTGCCTTTGCTTGTGGGCAGAGCACTAAATCTGACTGCAGAGCAGTTGGCATATCTGGTATCCATTGACCTGTTAACGTGTGGGATTGCAACATGGCTTCAGGCTCGGAAAGGGAAGTACTTGGGTATTGGGTTGCCAGCGGTGCTCGGAAGTTCTTTTGTAGCGGTGACACCGATGATTGCAATTGGATCGCAGTACGGAATTCCCGCCATTTATGGGTCGATCATCGCAGCGGGGTTATTTATCGTCATCTTTGCCGTATTTTTCAGCAAAATCGTCAAATTGTTTCCGCCAGTTGTGATCGGTACAGTGGTAACCATCATCGGTCTTGCGTTAATCCCAACCGGCATTAAAAACATGGCGGGTGGAGCAAACAGCGAGAATTTCGGAAGTTTGGATAATTTGGCGCTTTCATTTGGCGTATTACTTTTTATTCTAATCCTGAATCGATATGCTCGCGGGTTTGTTAAATCCCTGGCTGTTCTCCTTGGTATTATTGTGGGAACCCTCATCGCAGCCATCATGGGAAAAGTGAATTTTGCCTCTGTACAGGAAGCCTCTTGGTTCCATTTACCTCAACCCTTTTACTTTGGATGGCCTACCTTCGAAATCGGTCCAATCATTACAATGATTATTGTAGGTACGGTGGTTATCATCGAATCAACAGGTGTATTTATGGCTTTGAGCAAAATCTGTGATCAACCGATCAACGAAAAAGATCTGGCACGGGGATATCGCGCAGAAGGTCTTGCGTTTGTCCTGGGCGGCATCTTTAATGCCTTTCCATACAATACATTTGCACAGAATGTTGGTTTGGTTCAGCTCTCCAAAGTAAAAACGACCAATGTTGTTGTTGCAGCTGGAGGTATTCTGGTCTTTCTGGGACTCATTCCGAAGGTAGCGGCTTTTGCAACCATTATTCCAAGTGCTGTCCTCGGTGGAGCGACTGTTGTCCTGTTCGGAATGGTCGTCTCATCCGGGATAAAAATGCTGCAAAACGTCGACTTTGGCAAACAATCCAATCTATTGATCGTGGCTTGCTCCGTTTCACTTGGGCTCGGTGTTACTGCTGTACCCGATCTGTTTGCTCAGCTTCCTCAAAGTATTCGGATTATTGTTAGCGATGGTATTATAACGGGAAGCCTGTCAGCGATCCTGCTTAATGTTTTCTTTAACCTTGCTTTGAAAAAAGAGAGCGTGCCAGTACAGCCTGTACAGGCTCAAGAAGCACACACGTAATCCTTGTAATAACAGACGTGTCATCTATAGTAGTAAGTGGAATGGATCCAAGATGGTTTTCTGGGAAGTGGAATGCAAGAGAATGATTCCACTTGGCAAAGAAACCTCTTGGATTTTTTGGTGCTTACGATTCATGAGGAATGCAAAAGGCATGCAAATATGCTAAAGTTTCATCAAGAACATTTAATATGTTCGTTTAAGTCAACAACCTCTTCAATTGAATTTCCATGCGACTACATAAATGAGCATTGGTTCACAAGGCTACAATATAACCAAGGGATATCCCTGGTGCAGAAAAGGAGTTGTGATCACCATGCAACAAGAAACGTTGAACAAAGGGTGGAACTTGGAGAATAGTTATGCGCAGTTACCGCAACCCTTTTTTACAAGTCAGGGCGCAGTGCCTGTTGAATCACCAAAACTGATCATTTTCAATAGATTGATTGCATCCAGCCTGGGACTGGATGTGGAGTCTCTTGACAGTGATGAAGGAGCGCAAATTTTTGCAGGTAATTCGATCCCGGAAGGAGCCGAGCCTTTGGCTCAGGCCTATGCAGGACATCAATTTGGCAATTTTAACATGCTTGGAGATGGGCGTGCTTTGCTGCTGGGTGAACAGATTACGCCACAGGGCGAGCGAGTGGATATCCAGCTGAAAGGTTCAGGGAGAACACCGTACTCTCGTGGAGGAGATGGACGTGCTGCTGTAGGGCCTATGTTACGAGAGTATATTATTAGTGAAGCGATGTATGCACTGGGTATTCCAACGACTCGCAGTCTGGCAGTGGTGTCTACAGGAGAAAACATTATCCGCGAAACAGAGCGGCCTGGTGCCGTATTGACCCGGGTGGCTTCCAGTCATATCCGGGTAGCAACCTTTCAGTACGCAGCAAGATGGGGGTCTATTGAAGATCTTCGGGCGTTGGCTGATTACACGTTGAATCGACATTTCCCTAAGGTTGCCCAAGCCGAAAATCGCTATCTTTTGTTCCTTCAGGAAGTGATTAAGCGGCAGGCGGCACTCGTTGCCCAGTGGCAGCGTGTTGGTTTCATTCATGGCGTGATGAACACGGATAACATGGCGATCAGTGGTGAGACCATCGATTATGGTCCGTGCGCCTTTATGGATGTTTACAATCCTTCGACCGTATTCAGCTCCATTGACAGACAAGGTCGCTATGCGTATGGCAATCAACCGTATATTGCCGGGTGGAATTTGGCTCGTTTTGCCGAGACGCTTCTGCCGTTGTTGCATGAAGATGAAGAACAGGCCGTGCAACTCGCTCAGGATGCCATCGCACAATTTTCTGAATTGTACCATCATCATTGGCTCAAGGGAATGCGTGCCAAACTGGGCTTGTTGGATGAAGAGGCCGAAGATGAAGCGCTGATTAAGGATCTTCTTGAACTCATGGAGAAGCATAGTGCAGATTACACCAATACGTTCTTGGCATTGACCTTTGACAGGTTCGAAGGAACAACTTTGTTTGGCACGACAGAATTTGCTGAATGGAATGAGCGGTGGCAAGCAAGATTGGACAGACAGGAAGGGGAGAAGGAAGTCTCTAGGCAGTTGATGAGAACAAGCAATCCAGCGGTCATCCCCCGCAATCATCGGGTCGAGGAAGCTCTTGAGCGAGCGGAGAACCACGGAGATCTTAGCGTGATGCAGAAGCTTTTGGCAGTTCTTTCAGATCCGTTTGAGCACTCACCTGAGCAGGCTGAATATGCCGAACTACCAGCCCAATGCAATACTTCGTATCAGACTTTTTGTGGAACCTGATTGAACAGTATGGAATGAAGAGGCTGCCTTCGGCAGCTTTTTCATTTTTTCATTCTGTCATCGATGTTAGTACATCTTTCCCTGGGGAACAGATACAGAACTAGGAGGATTGTTGAAAAGACATGGCGTGGATAATAAACAAACGCATTTGAACTATACAAATGAAGTGATGAAGGAACTGAGCAAATAGAAAAGTGAGGTGTGTTACGTGAGTGAGCAAGATATTAATGATGTATGGTATGAATATGCTGTGTTATTTGTCGAAAAAAAGAATGAATCTGAACAGGGCTGGGCATCGTTGACTTCGAACGAGCAGGACATTGCAGCTTTATGGTTATTAGAGGCGGATGTCTTTAACGGCGGTTTTATACAGTTTTTCTGTAACTGGGGGGAAGAGGTATACCGTTACGCGTTGCGGGCATTACATATCATTGATGCGACTCAAGTCGTGGAGATTATAACGTCAGCATACGGCTGTATTGAGCATCTGAAAGAGGATGAAAGGCTTACTGAACTGTGGGATATTCCGAAATTCCTGACAAAGGAACAAGAGCAGCATTTAGATGCGCTGGATCAGCAGTTTTGGAACAATGAGGATCAGATCGCGGAGAAAGCCTATGGTTATTATTACGGAAAATTGAACATGATGATTATATAATCTGGTTTCAACTATGCATCCGTTGTTCTGTTCGAAGATTAATACTTGGTCTTGCAATGACTGAAACGTTCGGCTATACTTGCTATAAATTGAATACATGAATCACGTTGATAGAGCGCAGTAGCGGCTTTGTCCCTGTTACAGAAAGTCAGGGGTTGATGGAACCTGATACATACAAGGGCTGCGAATTACACTCTGGAGTACTTGGGTAATGCCAAGCGGATGGGCAAACGATATATTGCCAAAAGTGGTATGGATAACGTGTTAAGGTCACGTGTTGTCCATGCAATTTGGGTGGTACCACGGTTATGATAATCGTCCCTGTGTCTAATGAAGACAAGGAGGCGATTTTTTTGTGTCCAAAAAAGCCGTTCCAGCGTGTAATTTCGTAATTTAACGTAGATCATGACTGAATCTTGAGGATAGAAAAGGGGTTATACAAATGAATATTATTGATGAACTACAGTGGCGTGACGCCATTAACCAGCAGACAGATGCAGAGGGACTGCGTGAGTTGACTGAAACTAAATCAATCTCACTATACTGCGGCGTTGACCCTACGGGGGATAGCATGCATATCGGACATCTCATTCCATTCATGATGCTGAAACGTTTTCAACTGGCAGGACACCGTCCAGTTATTTTGATTGGTGGAGCTACAGGTACGATTGGTGATCCAAGTGGTCGGCAGGCAGAACGTTCTTTGCAAACGATGGAGCAAGTGCAGGAGAATGTGGATGCACTTACAGCGCAGATGAAGAAGTTGTTCGTAACAGACGGTGATAATCAGGTTCGCATGGTCAACAACTACGATTGGACGCACAAAATCAATGTGATTGAATTCTTGCGTGACTACGGCAAAAACTTTAACCTTAACACAATGTTGGCTAAGGATGTGGTTGCGAGCAGACTGGAAGGCGGAATCTCGTTCACCGAGTTTTCCTACCAGATCCTTCAATCACTCGACTACCTGCACCTGTTCCAAAACGAAGATGTACAGCTTCAAATCGGTGGTTCGGATCAATGGGGTAACATCACAAGTGGTCTCGATCTGATTCGTAAAAAAGAAGGATCTGAAGCGAAGGCGTACGGTCTGACCATTCCACTCATGCTCAAATCAGACGGAACCAAATTCGGTAAAACAGCTGGCGGCGCAATCTGGCTTGACCCGAACAAAACGACACCATTTGAGTTCTACCAGTTCTGGGCGAATACAGATGACCGTGATGTCATTAAATACTTGAAATACTTTACTTTCCTCAGCAAAGAACAAATCGAAGCTTTGGCTGAAAAGGTAGAGACAGAGCCGCACAGACGTGAAGCACAGAAAGCACTCGCGGAAGAAATGACAAAATTCGTTCACGGCGAAGAAATGCTCGAACAGGCTAAACGTATTACAGCGGCGCTGTTCAGTGGTGATATCCGTTCCCTGACAGCAAATGAAATCGAGCAGGGCTTCAAGGAAATGCCAACATTCGAAACGGACGGCGAAGCGAAAAATATCGTCGACTGGCTTGTAGATCTGGGGCTGGAGCCATCCAAACGCCAGGCGCGTGAGGATGTCACTAAAGGCGCTATCTCTATGAACGGTGAGAAAATCACAGAGCTTGAATTCACAGTCTCGGCAGAGCATGCCATTGGCGGTAAATTCATCATTATCCGTAAAGGTAAGAAGAACTACAGCCTGGTTAAACTTCAGTCGTAGTGTCCAAGAAATAGAATGTAATAAGGACACGTATAGAGACTGCAATAGACACACAAATAAAACCACAAATACAGAAACAAAAAGACCGTCTTCCATCTCTGTCAGGCGACAGAAGGGAGACGGTCTTTAGTATAACAGGTCATTGCTTGACCTAGTTTATTGATTGACAATTGCTGTGATTTCTTCATCCAGATCAAGTCGTACATCCTCACGGTACGCCCGGATGTTGTATTCATTGTGCAAGTAACGAAGAATCGCTTCAATCATATTGGACTCGACCAGATATTGACTACGGCCTTGAATCCAAACTTCAGCGGAATAACCTGTATCTTCTTCCCAGCTCAGTTCTACATTCACATCGGTTGGACGTACACCCTTACGTTCTGCCATATGAATACAGATTGCATTCACAATTTCATCCATGCTCAGAACCATAGAGATTAGTACCGTCCGTTTCTGTTACGGTCATCATCACGATCATTGCGGCGGTCATAACGACCATCCGCTGCAGGTTTGCGACGATTGGAGATGGCTCTGAAGAGTGCCATAGCCAGCATAACAATCAACATAATTGCTGCAACGTTCACGAGCAATCCAAGGATGTTACCCAGAGCGCCCATGCCACCGAACAATCCGCCGAACATCATACCAGCAAGACCACCAAGCATCATGCCTTTCATGAATCCGCCGCCACCGCCGAAGAATCCACCACCACGAGTTGCAGCTGCACCAGTACCGGATTTATTACCGGAATTGGATTGATTCACGTTACTGTTGGAGTCGGATTTCTTAGGTGTATTGCTATAACTTTTTGTGCCAGATTTGAATCCGCCACCACGTCTTGCATCCGCAGAATCCGGATTCGTTACTCCCACTGTTGCGAACAATAATGTAAAGGCCATAAATACCATCATTAGATGTTTAACTCCGAATTTTTTCTTCATTGTAAAGATCGTAACCCCCCGATTAATTTGTTTGAATCGCCCAAAAATGGGCCTTACTCATGTAATACGGTCAACTTGCAGGAACGTTTCAAATTTTATTAACTTTCTGAAACGCTTGGACTTGGGTCTTGAATTGCAGCTTGGCCATCAAGCAATTGGGTAACCCAATGACACCATTCCAGGCCTGTTTGCGCGTGCATTAACCCTTTTTGTACCAGGATGTAGCTTCCAAAATCTCGGTTGCCTACACGAAGATTATCCAGAGGTATACGTGACTTCAGTTCCTCGAAATAACGTATGCGTTCCATAAACCAGCTTTTACGCTCATTTAGAATACGTCTCATGCTTCCGTCTTCCGCTATGCCAACACACAAAATACGCAAATTAAATTCATCGCGTGTAACCGGTGCGGTAACAGGAGTAATCATCCATTCCAAGAGCTTTTCAATGCCTTTTTCCGTAACTGCGTACATTTTCTTGTCTGGTTTGTCAGACTGTTGTACCCAGCGGGAGGCCAATAACTCATCGTTTTCCATCTTGGACAGGAGTGGATAGATCTGGCTGTGTTTTGCCTGCCAATGTGGCTGGATTTTCAGCATCAGATCATAGCCCGATGACTCCTCGCGGGTAAGCAGCCCGAGCAATCCGTAGGAAAGTATGTTCATGCACATGTCTCCTTAATATTAGGGCTAGGTCAGAGAGAACAATCGTTTTACTTTCTTTGACCGCTTTCATAAAAAGTGTACACTGAAACTGTATGGTTTGACAACCTGACAGAACAACTGCCTTAATTTAGACAAAAAAAGTGCGAACCATAAGGTCCGCACTCCAAACCATTTTAGAGAGATGCCTGTTGTCCATACCCCTCAGCGACAAGATCAAGCTCACCTGTGGCAGAATCGATGACCATGCCGTGGACGGGTACATTGGGAGGAAGTAAAGGATGCTTCTTGATCACTTCCACAGTATGTTTTACCCCTTCTTCGACGCTGTCAAACCCACGCAACCATTTTTGCAAACGGATGCCCGAATTCTCCAGAGTAGTCATGACTTCTTCCGATACACCACGCTCTACCATATGTCCAATCATGGTTTCTGCGTGAAGTGAAGCCATACCACATTCTGTATGTCCCACTACCAGGACTTCATCTGCACCCAGCTCATAGATGGCGACAAGTACACTACGCATGACAGATCCAAAGGGCTGAGAAATAATTGCGCCAGCGTTTTTAATAATTTTTACATCGCCATTTTTCAGGTTCATGGCCTTGGGCAGCATTTCCACCAGACGTGTATCCATACAAGTGATGATGACCATCTTTCTGGTTGGATACTTGCCTGCCGTATACTTTTCGTATTCTTTGCTCTCGACAAATGTTTTGTTGTAAGCCAAAATCTCTTGAATGTTGTTCATGTCCATTGCCTCCTGTTATCCAATACGACGAGCACGGCCACTTGCATTCGATGCAGCTTGTCCTACGCGCCTTTGCGTTAATAGTATTTCACGGTCAGCAGATGGCATTAATCCAAACCTTTTAGAGGTTGTTCAAAAAGTCCACTTTTGATTACGAATCATGCCTGAGGGCATCATCAGCATCAAATTTGAACGCCATTTCTATCTTCTCGGTAATGAAAACCAGACTTTTTGAACACGTATCTTTAGGAGAATAATGCAATTTTCATCTGTTAAAAGTTGATTATACGCAATGCAAAAAGTATCATCAATAGGGTATAACATTTTTTTTGAAGAGGTGAACGATAACAATGGATAAACAAACACAGGAACATTTGGAATCCTTCCGTAATCTGACTCGTAAAATTAAGAGCTATCATGAAGCCATTGGTTTGCTTCACTGGGATCTGCGCACAGGTGCGCCGAAAAAAGGCGTTCCGACTCGTTCCGAGACGCTGGGTATGTTGTCCACCGAAGCATTCAAGCTGCAAACCTCGGCTGACATGAAGACTTACCTGGATGCATTAACGACTCCAGCGGTATTGGAACAGCTCGAAGATATAGATCGTCGTCAGGTTGAAGATTGCAAGAAAGAATATGATCGCAGTCAATCCGTACCACCTGAGAAAGTACAAGCATATACCGTGCTCACGGCCAAGTCAGAAACGGCATGGGAAGCTGCTAAGCATAACAGTGATTTTGCAGGTTTCTCCCCATATCTAACAGATATCGTTAAGCTCAAACAGGAGTTTATTGATTATTGGGGTGTGAAGGATACACGTTATGATACGTTGCTTGATATGTATGAACCGGATCTGACGGTTGAGAAAGTGGATGCTGTATTTGCCCGCCTCAAAGCACGTTTGGTGCCTCTACAAGAGAAGATTAATGCTTCAGAAAACAAGCCGAATACAGAGTTCCTGAATCAGTTGTTTGACACCGAACAGCAGGAAAAATTTAGTCTGTTCATCTTGGAACAAATGGGCTATGAATTTGAAGCTGGACGATTGGATGAGAGTGTTCATCCTTTTGCAACGGGTCTTAACCCGGGTGATGTGCGAATCACAACACATTATCTGCAAGATGATGTAGCAAGCGCAGTCTTCAGTTCACTACATGAGGGCGGACATGCCCTGTATGAGCAAAATATTGATGACAGTCTGGCGGGTACCCTTCTTGCCGAAGGAACGTCCATGGGGATTCATGAGTCCCAGTCCCGTCTTTGGGAAAACATGATTGGTCGCAGCCTGCCATTCTGGACACGTTATTACAAAGATTTGCAGCAGCATTTCCCGCAACTGAGCGAGGTTGAACTGGAAGATTTCTATCGTGCAATCAACCGGGTGGAGAGTTCACTCATTCGGATTGAAGCGGATGAACTGACCTATAACCTGCACATTATTATCCGGTATGAGATTGAGAAAATGTTATTCAATGATGGTCTGGAAGTGAAGGACCTGCCGGAGACCTGGAATGCAAAATACAAGGAATACCTCGGTATTATGCCAACGAATGATGGAGACGGCGTTCTTCAGGATGTTCACTGGTCCGGTGGTGACTTTGGTTACTTTGCTTCGTATTCTCTGGGTAATATGTATGCAGCTCAAATTCTACATACATTGCGCAAGGAAATGCCGGAGTTTGATACCCTTATTGCCGAAGGTAATCTGATTCCAATTAAGGAATGGCTCACAGACAAGATCTATCGGTATGGCAAAAGTCGTACACCTTCCGAATTGATTGTTGCGATAACGGGTGAAGAATTGAACCCGGATTATCTGGCCGATTATCTGGAAGCCAAATACGCCGAGATTTACAAGCTGTAGGTAACCCATAAATAACATATTGAATAACATTTTGAAGAGCTGAAGAGTCGGGCATCATTGCCCGGCTCTTTTTTGCATTTAAGTTCTTAACCTTTTGCTGGGCATCGGCATATCCATAATAGAGAGAAACTGCTGAAACCAGTGAAGGAGGGAAACAACATGAAATACACGCCATGGTTCGTCCGGGGCATCGTGATTCTGCTGATTATCATTGTGGCGCTCACCAGCTGTAATAAGGAAGAGAATGAAGCCAAGATTACGATTGGTGAAGTGACTCGTTCGGTATTTTACGCACCGGAGTATGTGGCTGTGGCTCAAGGTTTTTTTGAAGAGCAGGGACTTGAGGTGGAGATTCAAACGACTGCTGGTGGTGACAAAACGATGGCGGCATTACTCGCGGGTTCGGTGGATATCGCACTGGTAGGGGCGGAGACGTCCATATATGTCTATCAGCAAGGAGCGGAAGATCCGGTCATTAACTTTGCCCAGCTCACCCAGACGGATGGTACATTTCTGTTCGCTCGTAACACAGAAGGTAGCTTCGATTGGGAGCAACTGAGGGATTCCACATTTCTCGGTCAACGCAAAGGCGGCATGCCGCAAATGGCAGGGGAGTTCGCACTGAACAAACATGGCATTGATCCGCAAAGTGATCTGGAGCTGATTCAAAATGTAGACTTTGCTAACATTGCGTCTGCTTTCGCCTCAGGCACGGGAGATTATGTTCAACTGTTTGAACCCCAGGCATCCATCTTTGAACAAGAAGGTCGGGGTAAGGTTGTTGCATCGTTTGGCACAGAAGGTGGTCTTCTGCCTTACACCGTCTTCATGACGAAACAGAGTTATCTTAACGACAATAAGGATATCGTACAGAAGTTTACGAATGGTCTATACAAAGCGCAGGCATGGGTGGATTCCCATACGGCTGAAGAGATTGCTGAAGTCATTTCTCCTTTTTTCAAAGACATCGATCCAGCCATTTTGGTAAGTAGTGTGAACCGTTATAAGGAACAGGGCAGCTATGCAACGGATCCGATCATTGATGAGGAAGAGTGGAACAATCTGCTTGATGTCATGAGTGCCGCCGGAGAGTTGAAAGAACGTGTGAATTTGAATGCCATCGTGGATAATGCCTATGCGGAAGAAGCTACGAAATCAAAGTAATGGGGTATTCAGGAAAGGAAGTGAGCAGAATGCCTGAATCCGAAAGTGTGATCCGACTGGAGGGGATCTCTCAAGTATACGTCAGCGAGCGGGAAGCTTCCTTGGTGATTGAAGACTTGAGTCTGGAGATCCAAAAAGGAGAGTTCGTTAGTCTGGTTGGACCGAGTGGATGCGGTAAAACGACATTGTTGTCGATCATCGCCGGGCTGCTCACACCCACCCGAGGAGAGGTTAAGGTTAAAGGCAAGCCCGCTCCCGGCCCCTCAGCACAGATTGGTTATATGCTGCAACAGGACTATCTGTTTCCATGGCGGACCATTCTGGATAATGCATTGATTGGTCTTGAACTGACAGGCAGACTGGATGAACGGAGCCGTGAGCATGTACGGGAACTGCTGGTAAGTATGGGGTTAGCTGGAACGGAGAATCAGTACCCGTCAGAACTTTCAGGGGGTATGAGACAGCGAGTGGCTCTGGTGCGCACGTTGGCAACCGATCCGGGGATTTTATTGTTGGATGAACCATTCTCAGCACTTGATTATCAAACCAAGCTGCAATTGGAGGATCTGGTCTCGGACACGTTAAAACAGTTTGGCAAAACATCTGTTCTCGTCACTCATGATTTGTCTGAAGCCATTGCGGTCAGTGACCGCGTCATTGTACTGGATCGCAATCCGGGCCGCATCCGTCGTGAATTTATCATTCCCGATGGAATTCGTAAATCTCAGCCGTTTCATGCCAGGGAGCAAGAAGGATTCAATGCGTTGTTTCAGGCTTTGTGGAGTGAACTGGATCAGTCCGGGGGAGGTGAGGAAGACGCGTGAATCCAATGAATCCGAAGCAGGAAAAGCGTGACGAATGGATGGGGCAGCTGCATCGGAATCATATTCAGCAGGTGGCCAGATGGCGACATCAAGTGCTTGCCGTACAGTTATCTATGCTAGTATGTATGTTTTTGCTATGGGAAGTGGCAGGCAGACTCCGTTGGATTGATGTACTGTTATTCAGTTATCCGAGTAAGGTTTTTGCCCAGATTGGCAAGGACATCGCTAGTGGCGAGTTGTGGGCACATGTTGGGGTAACCGTAGGGGAAACGGCAGTTGGTTTTTTACTGGGAACACTGGTGGGAACCTTGCTTGCGGTTTTAATTTGGTGGTCTCCTTTTTTGTCAAAAGTGTTGGACCCCTATATGGTTGTGTTCAACAGTATGCCAAAGGTAGCACTTGGCCCGATCTTTATTGTGATGTTTGGCGCTGGTTTTACAGCGATTGTTATGACTACGTTGTCCATCACGGTCATTATAACGACACTGGTCGTGTATAACAGCTTCAATGAAGTGGATCCCAATTATATTAAAGTGATTCGTACGTTTGGTGGAGACCGTTCCGAGATTTTTACGAAAGTTGTATTACCTGCTTCTTTTCCGGCGATTGTATCGACCTTGAAAGTAAACGTGGGCATGGCCTGGGTGGGTGTAATTGTGGGTGAGTTTCTTGTCGCCAAACAAGGACTCGGTTATCTCATTATCTACGGATTCCAAGTATTCAACTTCACACTTGTATTATCTAGTCTGTTAATTATTGCTGCAGTTGCAACAGCCATGTACCAACTTGTTGTCTATGCAGAACGCAAAATGCTGGCTGGCCGCAGGTGATTCGGAAGTGTTTTACTCGTAATGTGACCGGGTATGATATGTATACAATTTCACAAGGGGTGTCACATTGCTCGATATCATAAAATCAAGTACCATATTTAGTATGATTATTCCGCGCAGATCCGGAATGAATGCGATGATTGGAGAAGAGGGCCTTGAGGTTCTGTCGCAACGATCTAACTGGCCAGCGTCCCTCATTCGGGGCGTGTTGCTGTGACCGGCATGCATGCGCATGTCGGTTGATGTCGTCTAGTTTACATTTGGATGAGACATACTAGTGGACAAGAAGTTCAAATGAATGAGGCGACGAGCTGGCTAAGAATTTTTTTGCAGCTTAGAGGAGATGGAATGTTAAATGGGTTTTAGGGTAATTAAAACTGCAATCGCCGCATTAATGGCTGTATTGATTGCAGACTGGTGTCGCTTGCCGGGACCAACATCAGCGGGATTGCTTGCCATTCTTGGCGTGGATGTAACGAGAAAACGAAGTATTCGCACCATATCGGCGCGGTTCTTTGCTTCCGTCGTTGGACTTTTATTTGCAAGTGTACTTTTTCACTTTCTAGGCTTCCATTATTGGGTGCTGGCGGTATACATATTGATCGCATTCCCGGCTATTGTCCGGGTAGGCTTCAAAGAAGGTATTGTTACAGGTTCTGTTGTGGTGTTTCGGGTGTTTGGCGGCGGGGAGATGGACGTGCATGTCATCCTCGTACAAATTGCTTTGCTGTTAATTGGTCTTGGTTCCGCAATGGCCGTTAACTTGGCCTATATGCCGGCAGCAGATCCACAGATGCTGCGCATTCGCAAACGAATCGATGAACTCTTCTCGAAGATTTTCAAGGAATTTGCGGCCACGCTGCGTAATCCCAATGAAGCATGGACGGGGAGAGAGCTGATTGAAGCAGATAAAGCGATTCTGGGCGGTATTGATGCTGCCAAACGTTCTCTGGAGAATCAGGTGATTCATCCGAATGAGGAATGGAGCGTCTACTTCTATATGCGCAAAACGCAGTTGGACTCCATCCAGCACATGATGCATCTCGTGTCCCAGATCTATCAGAAGATGCCACATGCGGAGATGGTATCGGAGCTGTTCGATCAGCTTAGTCAGGACGTACTCACTGAATCCTACACGGGACGAACTGAAAAACTTCTTGCAGATGTGCAAGAAGAATTCAAACGTATGGAGCTGCCGGATACAAGGGAAGAATTCGAGATTCGTTCTGCAATTCTCCAGCTGTGCCGCGAACTCGCGCTGTATCTGAAAGTCGCGAAGAAGGACAAAGCACCGTCCCCAATCTCGGACCGGTCCCAATCTACAAACGAATAATAGAAAATAGTTGTCACCCTAGACGAATGCCCTGCATACACTTGTAGTGAATGATTGTATGGAGGAGGTTTAAAGATGTCATTGAGTCATAAACATCAATGTAGAGAGATTATCACGAAGGCGATCTGCGGCAAAGGTCGTAAGTTCTCTACCGTAACACATACCGTGACTCCGCCAAATGGTCCGACAAGTATTTTGGGGGCTTGGATTATCAACCACCAATATGAAGCCGTATCAGCGGGTGACGGAATTGAAGTTATTGGTACTTACGATATCAACATTTGGTATTCCTACGACAAGAATTCGCAGACGGATGTAGCCAAAGAAACGGTCTCGTATGTAGAACATGTACCTTTGTCCTATCTGGACCCGAAACACCGGACTTCCACAGTGGAGGTATCTGCGGATGCAACGCAGGAACCTAGCTGTGTGGAAGCCACAGTATCAGCAGGTGGAAGCAGTGTAATTATCCGGGTAGAACGGGAATTCGCTGTGGAACTCGTTGCCGAGACTAAAGTTTGTGTGAAGGTCTGCACAGATGGTTGCGGTGATTACGAAGACAAGGACTATGACTTTGGCAGTGCCGATGGAGATTATGACGATCTCGATCCCGATCTGCTCGACGATGAGCTGTGAGTTTGACGCCTGTATTTGATAACCTAAGGTATCATATGCGCCAGAAGGCGCGGTGAAGAGGGCGTAAGCCCTCTTTCTTCTTAAATATTAAAAAATGGGTGGTAACGAGCCTCGCAATGTGCCTGGAATACCTTTCACGGGAAGGCTCCGCATTGCGGGGTTATTTTTATTTTAGTTGCATGATCCGGGAGGGGGGACGTAATGAATGTGATGGAACAAGCGGAGGAAGCGCTAAGCCGATATGAAAGGATGACTTCTGGAGAACGTGTAGAACGGTTGAAACAGGCAGGCATTGAAGTATTGTCACTGCACGATCGGCGCAAACGTGAACAAGGCTTGCGCGTACGCTATGACGTAGAGATAAGTTGTCTGCAGGCGATCCGGATCAAACGCAAGGATACTAGTGGCATGGGAGGGGCACAGGAAACTCTGTTGGAGCGTGAAGCGAGTTCCACCTTGTTCAAGCGCATAGAACGACTTGCGATCAAAACGCTGTATACGCTAGGACTGGATCATGGAGCTGTTCGAATGGAATCCTCAGGGAATGGCGGCTGTGCAGTGATTTCGATTGATCCGTGTCCCTGGAAAGGGGTGACCAACCTTGCTGCTACCTATAGGGAAAGCTGGAAGCAGCATCAGGAACTGCTAGATGAGGAAGTGAGTCACAGACCCATTCCAATACTAGGCATGGACCCCGAGTTCCTGCTGGTTCAGATGCCGGAATCTAAAATCGTACCCGCCTCCAAATTTCTTGAACGTACAGGAATGGCAGGCTGTGATTCCGTGACGATTGGTGGACGGCGCATATATCCGGTTGCCGAATTGCGGCCTGCTCCCAGCTCCGAACCACGAGAACTGCTGGCTCATCTGATGAGGGCATTCGCAGCCGCTTCCCGCAGCATCAGTGATCACTCGCTCATCTGGCAGGCAGGAGGGATGCCACAACGGGGGTTACCTTTGGGTGGTCATATTCATTTTAGCGGGGTGAATCTTACCGGGGAACTGCTTCGTGCACTGGACAATTATCTGGCATTGCCACTGGCATTTCTGCAAGACCCCCGTGGAGCGGGAAGACGACCCCGTTATGGAGCACTTGGTGATTTTCGTCTGAAATCCTATGGTGGGTTTGAGTATCGTACGTTACCCAGCTTTCTTGTGTCGCCCCTTGTTGCGAAAGGTGTTGTGGCCTTGGCAGGTCTGATCGCGAGCGGGTATACTCAATTACGGCAGCGTCCGTTGGCGAAAGCTGAGGTTCATGCCGCTTTTTATGAGGGAAAGCGCGAAGTGATTAAGGAACACATCCCAGCACTCGTAGATGATCTGAAGAGGTTGGATGGATATGCACGTTATGAACGATATGCGTCTCCGTTAATCCTTCAATTAAAACTGGGAAGAACTTGGGATGAGAGCCGCGATATTCGCAAACTCTGGAATATTCGGGCAGGTTCATGAAGTATGGACGTTTTTTTGATATAATAAGAAACAAGTCTTTTATGAGTAATAAGCTAGTACGGAAGATATGGAGCAGCAACCCTTGAAGGAAGTGGCGATTAGCCAACACATAAGGCGGAGGCGCAAACACAGTGCCTGACCGTCTTATTGTCCTTCCAGGACGCGTTTCTTCCTGACATTATAGGAACGGGATGGAGGATATTCATCATGGCTCAGTATACGCCAATGATTCAACAATATTTGCAAGTGAAGGCCGAAGCACAAGATGCTTTTCTATTTTTTAGATTGGGTGACTTCTATGAACTGTTCTTCGAGGATGCGATTAATGCTTCCCGTGAACTTGAGATCACGCTGACCGCACGTAACGGAGGCACGGATGACAAAATTCCGATGTGCGGTGTACCTTATCATTCGGCTGACAATTACATACAGCGTCTGATTGAAAAAGGCTATAAAGTTGCGATATGTGAACAGATGGAAGATGCGAGTGTAACGAAAGGCATGGTACGTCGTGAAATTGTACGTGTGGTTACACCCGGAACGGTGATGGAAGGCAAAACGTTGGGGGACAAATCCAACAACTACATGGTGTGTCTTACAGGTAATCAAAATACGCTGGCGCTCGCGGCCTGTGATCTGTCAACGGGTGAGTTGTATGTGACATCCGTACCCTATTCCAAGGAATGGCTCAAGGATGAAATCGGCATCTACGAACCATCGGAGCTGGTGGGGGATGTAGCGCTGCTTGAAACGGTAGAAGCCGAGGCATCTCCAATCGGACGCCCGGTGGTCTACACGTCGTGGACAAAAAATAAGGAAGATTTGGTCCGTCAGCAGTTTGGCGAGGCTGTGTGGGCAAGGCTAGAGCCTGAACGTCAAGCCTGTATTGCACGTCTTTTCTCCTATCTGAGTGAGACACAGAAACGTTCTCTGGGACAATTAACACAAATCTCAACGTATGAGCCGGATCATTATATGATCTTGGACCCGTTTACCCGCCGAAACCTGGAATTGGTGGAAACGGTGCGTGAACGCTCCAAAAAAGGTTCATTACTCTGGTTGCTTGATCGGACGGAGACGTCCATGGGTGCAAGAATGCTGCGTCGCTGGGTCGATAAGCCATTGTTGCAAAAAGGGAAGATTAATGAGCGTCTTGAAGCAGTGGATACGTTGTACAACCAGTTTATATTGCGTGAGGACCTGCGGGCAGAACTCAAAGACATCTATGATCTGGAGCGTTTGGTAGGCCGGATTGCGTTTGGTAATGCCAATGGTCGTGACCTGAATGCGCTCAAATCATCACTGGAGAAAATTCCAAGACTTCGTCAACATTGCGCAGGATCATCTTCCGCAACATTGCAGCATATTGCCGAAACGATGGATGATTGTAATGATCTGCTTGATGCCATCGGGCAAGCCATTGTGGACGAGCCACCGGTATCGGTAAGGGACGGAGGCCTGATTCGTGAAGGGTACCATGAACGTCTGGATGAATTGCGTGAGGCTTCAGTCAACGGGAAACAGTGGATTGCGGAGCTGGAAGCGCGAGAGCGTGAGGCGACAGGCATTCGATCGCTGAAGATTGGATATAACAAAGTGTTTGGTTATTACATCGAGATCACCAAGTCCAATCTGTCCGCGTTGCCAGAGGGACGTTATGAACGTAAACAGACACTTGCCAATGCAGAACGTTACATTACGCCGGAGTTGAAGGAAAAAGAGACGCTGATTCTCGAAGCTCAGGACAAAATGGTTGATATTGAGTATGGACTGTTTGCAGAACTGCGCGAGCGGCTGAACAAAGAGATCGCAAGACTGCAAAAGCTGGCTGAACAGGTAGCGGAAATTGATGTGTATCAATCTTTTGCGGTGATCAGTGCTGAGCGAAACTTTGTACGTCCTACGTTGACCGACGGTTATGATCTGGTTGTGGAAGAAGGACGCCATCCGGTCGTTGAGGCGGTCATGCGAGATGGTGCATTTATTGCCAATCACACCGCAATGACCAAGGAAGAGGCACGTATTCTGCTGATTACTGGACCAAATATGGCTGGTAAGAGTACCTATATGCGACAGGTCGCTTTAATCTCCATTTTGGCGCAAGTGGGTTGTTTTGTACCTGCGGGTCAGGCGGAAGTGCCGATCATGGATCGCATTTTCACACGGATCGGTGCCGCGGATGATCTCATTGGTGGACAAAGCACATTCATGGTGGAGATGGCCGACATTCAGGTTATGACGGACAAAGCCACACCACGTAGTCTGATTATTATAGATGAATTGGGACGGGGAACGTCGACCAGTGAAGGTATGGCGATTGCTCAGTCTGTTATTGAATATGTACATGATATTATCGGCTGTAAAGCCCTTGTATCAACTCATTTCCATGAGCTTGCTCATCTGGAGGAGAGTCTGGATAAGCTGGCCAACTACTCGATGGCGGTACAGGAGAGTGGTGACAAAGTTAATTTCCTGCGCAAATTGATTGTCGGGGCAGCCAGCAGCAGTTATGGTATCTATTGTGCACGCCTTGCAGGTCTGCCTGATAGCATTATTGAGCGGGCGAATGGACTATTGCATGGGTTCGAACATGCGGCCGCGCAAGTAGCTGTGGGCAGTGAATATATCGGAAACGAGAAGCAGGAAGAAGGCTTGAAATTAAAAGGTGGAGAATTTCAGCACACGGATTCAGCACCATTGATCCGGGAACGCGAGATTGTGGAGAGTGCAGAGTACACACCTTCTATTGAAGATTCGGTTGCGAAGCAACATGCCAGGAAATCAAACAGCAAAGGACAGTCCGCCGCAAACCATTCGGATGTGGTTCAACTGTCCATCTTTGGGGATGATGAGCCGAGTGTGGCAACGAAACCGGATGTAGTTGCGGTGGATAAACCAGCGCGAGAATTCATCCGTACGATGAAAGATATCGATGTCATGAATATGACGCCTCTTCAGGCGATGCAGATATTGAATGATCTCAAATTGAAGGCACAGCAATTATCCTGAGTATAAGGGAGGGGAAAACCTGTGGCGAAAATACATGTGCTTGATGAACACATTGCCAACCAGATCGCGGCGGGTGAAGTGGTCGAACGGCCTGCTTCAGTTGTCAAAGAGTTGCTCGAAAACTCGGTGGATGCAGGCGCCACCAAGATTGAAGTGACGGTGGAAGAGGGCGGACTCCTCAGTATTCGTGTCAAAGATAATGGTACAGGTATTGAGCCAGAGGACATGGAAACGGCCTTTTATCGTCATGCGACCAGCAAAATAGCCCATGGCCGAGATCTGTTTCAGATCACAAGTCTTGGATTCCGTGGCGAAGCCTTGGCGAGTATTGCCGCAGTGTCCAAGGTAGAGGTATTATCGGCAAGTGACAATGACGGGCGAGGACGCCGCATCCTGATTGAAGGCGGAAACCTTGTCTCTCATGAAGATGCAACCTCACCCCAAGGTACAGATTTTGCAGTGAGAGAACTATTTTACAATACACCTGCCAGACTCAAATATATGAAAACGATCCAGACGGAACTGGGACATATATCAGATGTCCTTTACCGGATGGCGATGTCTCATCCAAACATTTCGTTCAGACTACGCCATAATGAGAATGTGTTGCTTCAAACGTTGGGTAACGGCGATCTGCTGCAAGTGGTTGCAGCGGTCTATGGTACAAGTGCAGCGAAAGCGATGCTTCCCATCCAGGGAGAAAGTCTGGATTACCGAGTGAGCGGGTTGATCAGCCTGCCTGAATGGACACGAGCGAATCGTAATGGTATGTCAACGATTGTTAATGGGCGATTTGTTCGCAATTACGGTCTCAATCAGGCGATTCTCAAAGCCTACCATACCTTGCTGCCCATCAATCGCTTCCCACTTGTCGTGGTGCAGTTGGAGATGCACCCATCTCTTGTGGATGTGAACGTGCATCCGGCCAAGTTGGAGGTTCGCTTTAGCAAGGAACCAGAACTGTATGAATTCATAGAGACGACGTTGCGGGGGATACTCCGGCAGGAGGTACTGATTCCACAGGTCAAAAAACAGCAGATTCGACGTGGGGACGATAGTTCCTTTATTCAGGAACAATTCCTCTTTCCACGTGGTCCGCTGAAAGATGCATCTGATGCAGAAGGATATGGGCAACAAGGTCCACTGGGGAAACCTGCTGCTGCACCGCTGAAGTTGACTGCCGAAGATGATGATCTGGATTTGGATGCTCCGGCGGATGTGTCCACAGCACAACCGGTATCTGAACAGGGACAGACAGTGCCGTTGCCAGAAGCTCCACCTGAGATTACACACCCCCCTGTGCAGTTAGAAAGTTGGAACGGGGATATTTTGCAGAAGATTGCTAGTCATGACGGGGGGCAGACATCCGTTAACGTGCAAGAAGGCACTAAGGATGTAAGTACAAGTTTAAGTTCAAGTACAAGTTCTACCGAAACTGTTCCCAAATCTGACCTCTCTTCTCAAGATGGTGGGGATCGTGGAGCAACAGAGAAACCGCTGGCTGAAGGCAAACCAGCTACGTATCGCTCCGATTCCGTATATTCACCGGTTAGGGAAGCACGTTCATCGTATAATCCGTCTTCAGTTACGCGAAGTGAACGGACGTGGAAAACTTCAGGTCTTCCTGATGCCACTAAACTTGCTGCTGCCATCAAATCGGATGCATCCATGCCCGCATTTCCGGAGCTGAGTCTGATCGGACAGCATCATGGTACGTATTTGATCGCGCAAAATGACCAAGGTTTATATTTGATTGATCAGCATGCCGCTCATGAACGCGTAAATTATGAGTACTATTACGAGAAATTTGGTAACCCTGCCCAGGCCTCACAAGAGTTACTGCTGCCGATTACGCTGGAATTTACACCTTCGGAGACGGAAAAACTGAAAACAAGGCTGGCCTGGTTCGAACAGGCGGGTGTATATTTGGAGCATTTCGGTGGACAGACGTTCCGCGTGCGTTCCCATCCGTTCTGGTTCCCCAAAGGGGACGAGAAAGACATTATCGAAGAAATGTCCGAGTGGGTGTTGAGTGAACGCAGCATAGATGTCGCCAAGATGCGAGAAGCTGCATCGATCATGTGCTCCTGCAAGGCGTCCATCAAAGCGAACCAAAAGCTGACCGATCAGGAAGCGGAAGTGTTGATTCAGCGTCTGGGTTCATGTCGTCAGCCCTACACTTGTCCACATGGGCGGCCGATTGTGATTTCATTTTCAACATATGATCTGGAAAAATTGTTCAAACGTGTTATGTAGCTATTTAGGAGGAATCTATGTATATTACAACCGGTGAAAAGGAAGCGGCTTTACTTGTGGAGCGGGCCCGAAACCTTGCTGAAACAACAGGGGGTACTTACGTGCGCCGTAATAAAATGTCTCTGCCCATGATGATTGAACACTATGAGGCGGAGGAGGTTCTGGTTGTACTCCAGGGTAAAGTGCGTCTATTTCGGAAGGATTCACCGTTGCTGGAGTTCCACCCCAGCATGGGATTTGTTCGTGCCAAACGTATATTGCGAGGAGAACCTGATCCACTGCTGGAGGCGGGGGCGGTGAATGAAGGGGATACCATCATCGATTGTACAGCCGGACTGGGCACGGATGCACTGGTGTTCTCGGTTGCAGTGGGCAAAAGTGGACGGGTGATTGCATGTGAGAGCTCTCTTCCGCTATATACACTATTAGTGGAGGGGATGTCTCAATATGAGACGATCAAGCCAGCGGTAAATGAAGCTTTCCGGCGTATTGAGCTGCATCATGCGAATCATCTTGAGTTGCTGCGTTCCATGCCGGATCGAAGCTGTGATACCGTATATTTTGACCCCATGTTCCGTGAACCGATGATGGATTCAAGTGCTATACAGCCCTTGCGAGATTATGCAAATGCTCACGCGCTGGATGAACAGAGCATTATGGAAGCGAAACGGGTTGCCCGTAAACGGGTAGTCATGAAAGAAAAGCGCGGCAGCGCGGAGTTTGACAGGCTCGGATTTAAAATACTTGATCGGGCGAATGCAAAAACCCTGTACGGAGTGATTAATGTTGAAAGTGGAAGTTAAACCAAAACCTAAACTGCTTGTGTTGGTTGGACCAACAGCAGTAGGCAAAACAAGAATGAGCATCGAGCTTGCTCAAGCTTTCAATTGTGAGATTATCTCAGGAGATTCGATGCAGGTATATCGTGAAATGGATATCGGAACTGCCAAGATTACCTCTGAAGAAATGAAGGGTGTACCCCATCATCTCATTGATATCCATGAACCGGAGTATCCGTATTCTGTGGCCGAGTTTCAGGAGAGTTGCACACGATTGATTAGTGAAATCCATGAACGCGGTAAAATGCCTTTTATTGTTGGTGGCACCGGTCTATATGTGGAATCAGTATGTTACGGCTTCCAATTTTCGGATAGCGGTTCGGACGAAGCGTTCAGGGAGCAACAATTCAGCTATGCGGAGTTAAATGGAGCTCAGGCCCTTCATGATCGATTGAGGGAAGTTGATCCCGTTAGTGCGGATCGTCTGCATCCGAATGACCAACGGCGAATTGTACGTGCGCTTGAGATTCATCATCTCACAGGAGAGAAGTGGTCTGATCAGCTGGCAGTACAGAAGAAAGAGTCGCCTTATGACCTTCTTATTGTTGGTTTGACAATGGATCGGCAGAAGTTGTACGCCCGGGTAGAAGAGCGGATTGATCTGATGATCGAACAAGGTCTGGTAGATGAGGTGAAATCCTTGTTGGAACGCGGAGTGGCCAGAGGTCATATTTCCATGCAAGGGTTGGGATATAAGGAGATTGCAGCGTTCCTGCAAGGGGAAGTGAGTTGGGAAGCTGCGGTTGAGTGGTTGAAGAGGGATACACGTCGGTTTGCCAAACGGCAGCTTTCCTGGTTCCGCCATATGAAGGATATTGAATGGGTGGACATGACGGATACCCAGGATTTTGAAGGGAAATACAAGCAGATAAGTGAATTGATTACACGGAAATTTGATTGATTTGAGCGATTGTTAGTATTCTTCTGACAGGCGTCGATTAGATCAAGATATGTAAACCTCTACCTTTTAGTCATCAAAAGGATAGAGGTTTTTACTTATCACTAGAACAGATGGTAGAGATTAAGCATTCGCCAAACAACGAATAAATGTGCTTTGAAATGAAAAATTTGTCCCTCTTTTGCAAAACTGACAAGCGGTGTATAATGGATAAGTCTTCTATTTGTTCTCCTCGCCAAGAATGGGTGTAAAATAGTAGACAAGGGGTTTTTGTGGATTATATGAAACTGTTCATGATATAATAGCACGAAAGCTACTCAGCGATATTGAATATTACTTGAACACGAATTCAAATGAACCAATGGGGGTACGGCTAATGAACAAGTCCATCAACATCCAAGATACGTTCTTGAACCAACTGCGGAAAGAAAATATTCCTGCTACGGTCTATCTGACCAATGGCTTCCAAATCCGCGGGACGATCAAGGCATTTGACAATTTTACGATCGTCATTGACAGCGACGGACGCCAGCAAATGGTCTACAAGCATGCCATCTCCACGTTCACGCCGCAACGCAGCGTATCGCTGATGCAGCAAGATAACAGCGGCGAAGCTTAAAAAAATTACGAAACCTTTTCACCAACCATTTCGTCTACAAGTATAGGTATTGAAACAGAGCAACCTGAATATAAAGGGTTGTTCTTTTCATTCCGGGCAAAATATGTTTATTATATGCCTAAGCCTACAGACGATTAGAAATTATGCAACCGAAAGGGAGTCAGGAGGTAACATGCCAAACGATCCGTTGTCGAGGTCTAACAATCGCAACAACAATAATAAGTCACCCAAAAAAGCGAAGCCAAAGACCTCTAAAAAGAAAAAAATTACGGGTAAACGCGTTGGATGGACACTGTTTTTCACAATGGCAATTGCCATATTCTGTGCACTAGGCGGATATTTATTTATTATGGTGAGTGGTGAAAATCTGCTCAAAGCCAACAAGGACAAAACCACAATTAATGAAACTTCAAAAGTATATGATCGCAATGGCCAATTAATGGGGGAACTGTCCATTCAGAAGCTGGACCCTGTCAAAGAAGATGATATTCCTGAGCTGGTGAAGCAAGCCTTTGTTGCGACGGAGGATAAACGCTTCTACGATCACCAAGGTGTGGATATCTGGTCCATTGGGCGTGCGGCGGTTAAGGACGTCATGGCTCGTTCCATGGTGGAAGGTGGTAGTACACTAACCCAACAGCTTGCCAAGAACATGTTCTTGTCCCGTGACAAGACGTTTTTCCGTAAAGCAACGGAAGTATCGATTGCCATGGCATTAGAGCGCAAGTACACAAAAGACGAAATCCTGACGATGTATCTGAACCGGATTTTCTTCGGTCATCAGCGTTACGGAATTAAAGCAGCATCTGAATTTTACTTTGGAGTTACTGATCTCAAGAGGTTGAAGTTGTGGCAAATTGCTACATTGGCAGCTATGCCAAAAGGGCCTTCTGCCTATAATCCGGTGAGCAATCCAAACGACTCAAAAGCACGTCGAGGTGTGGTATTGCAGCTGATGTATGAACAAGGCTACATTACCAAGGCGGAGATGGACGAAGCAAAAGAGATTAACTATAACTACAAGCGACCAGAGAAAGACAGGAAGTACCAAGGTTTTATCGATTATGTGCTCCGTGAAGCTGAACGTGTAACAGGCAAAACGGAAGATGATCTGAATATCGGTGGATACAAAATCTATACAACTATGGATGCTCAGGCTCAAACAGCCATGGAAACTGCCTTCACAGAGGATAGTCTGTTCGAGGCAAGTAAAGACGATCAACAGGTTCAAGGCTCCATGGTTATCATGAACCACGAGAATGGCAGTCTCGTTGCCCTCCTGGGTGGACGGGATTATCAGACTAAAGGCTATAGCCGTGTAACGCAGAGTCGAAGACAACCAGGTTCAGCTTTTAAACCGATTGTGTCTTATGCACCGGCGCTTGAATCAGGAAATTACAGTGCCAACTCGTCGCTGAGTAATGCGAAGCAATGTTTTGGTAACTATTGTCCTGGTAACTTGCATGGATATTCTTCAACGATCAGTATGACGGAAGCCATTACGAAGTCGGAAAATATTCCTGCGGTTTGGCTGCTTGATAAAATAGGCGTTAACACAGGCATTAATTTTGCCAAGAGTGTAGGTATACAGCTGACAGATGAAGACAAAAACTTGGCGATTGCCCTCGGTGGTCTAAGTAAAGGTACAAATACACTAGAAATGGCGCAGGCCTATAGTGCATTTGCCAACCTCGGAGAATACCGACAAGCCTATGCGATTAAAGAAATCAAGGATAGCGCAGGCAAAACCACTTATAAACATGATAACTCGGACACAACGCGTGTCATGAGTGAGCAAAATGCGTATCAGCTCACACAGATGCTGCAGAACGTCGTTAATGACGGTACGGGACGTTCAGCACGTTTGGATCGTCCGGTAGCGGGTAAAACTGGAACAGTTCAAAGTGGTATCTCTGGCAACAGTGCCAACCGTGATGTATGGTTTGTTGGATACACCCCGGAATGGACTGCGGCAGTCTGGATGGGCTATGACAATCCGGATGCCAATCATATGCTTAAGAACAGCAGTAAGCTGTCGGCAGCTTTCTTTGCCAAAGTCATGGGAGATGCTTTAAAAGGCGTTCCAGTGAAGCAATTCAAAGCACCAGCTGGAGGGCAGGCACCTCCGCCAGTAGAAGAACCAGAAAAGCCGGCTCTGTCCGTTAGTGGGCTGAGTGGATCATACGATCCAAATGCACAGACCGTCTCCCTGAGTTGGACTGGAACGGGTGACGCGAGTACGCAATATCGAATTTATCGGAAAGAAACATCTGAAGCGCAGTTCACTCATCTCATTGATGCAATTGGAGCGACCAATGCACAAGATTTAAGTGCGTTGCCTGGTCTAACCTATGAGTACTATGTGACAGCTTACGACTTGGCATCAGGACTTGAGACGGATCCTTCCAACACCATCTCCTTGATGATTGAAGCGCAGGAAGTACCGCCGGAGGAACCTGATCCTGGTATAGACCCTGGAACAGAGATAGATCCTGAGCAGCCAGGTACGGAGAATCCGGACAATGGTACACCGGATAATGGCAACTCGAACGGTAATAACGGTAATGGAAATGAAAATGGCAACAACGGAAATGGTAATGGTAATAACGGAAACAATGGCAACGGTGGTAATAACGGCGGAAACGGTCAACCTGGGGAAGGCAATACGACCCCACCTGGTCAGGGCACAACAGATCCTGGCGGAAATGGTGAAGGTCCCGATGATGGGGCCGTAACAACGCCAGGCGAGGTTGTAACTCCGGACAGCGGAACAAGTGGGGATACTGGAGGGACAGATGCACCTGCAGATTCTCAAGCTGGAACCGGCGGCTAAGCCAATGAATCACTAAATAGCTACAATATAACTACATTGAAAAAACTGCTTCCCGGAAAACCGGTGAAGCAGTTTTTTGTGTTACACGGAATCAACTGTAATGGAAGCTGATTTGATGAATAGGTGGGACAAAGCTTGATTTTGAGTGTAAACCTTAAATATGGTAAGCTGTAACTATTCGTAATACGTTGTGCAAGGGCGGGCCCAGAGCGCTGGAATCCATCAGGCGGACGTTATTACATTGTTCACCAATAACATCAGAGCAGGTCACGGACCTGTAGTCGGCAAAGAGGGGTTCGTATGAAACGGAAATTCGGGGATCGCGCGAACTGGCGCCGGATTACGAACCGACAATTCACATGCCGGTTCGTTCAATCCAAAATTTTCACAGGTTATATTACGTTGTACACCATACAGGATTTGAAAGAACCTCTGTGGAAAACTTATGGAGGCAGTACCTTCTGTATCGCAGATAAAGGTTATTCCTGGCTGCAATACTATCCGAAGGGAGAGCACTTTGTTGTTACAGCGATGTTTGACAATCAGGAACGGATTGTAGAGTGGTACATTGATACATGTCGTAGTCAGGGGATAACCGATCAGGGTGTTCCTTGGTTTGATGACCTGTATCTGGATGTCGTTGTACTGAAAGATGGAGAAGTATTTTTGCTGGATGAAGATGAGCTTGAAGATGCACTGTCACGGAAGCATATTACAACGGGTGATTATGACTTGGCTAACAAGACGGCAAAGGAACTGCTGCATGCCATTGATGCACATGTATTCCCATACTTTCAGTTATCACTGAAGCATAGGCCGAGTTTGTTTGAGAACGGAGAGTTTCGAAAAAACATTCAGATTTGAGACATCTACTTATCCGTAGAATTCTTCATGATCCTTCTAATATTGGAGCACCTGATAGAATACATTAATAATCAGGAGAGTTCAGCCCGATAAAATAGAGGTGATGGCGAATGAACGGACGGGTCATGGCTGCAGGAGAGCAACCAGGAGGCAGACCATCCAGACAAATTAATATTGTGTTGCGTAACCAGGAACCTCAGATGTTGGTCAAAGATGAAGCAGCGGCAGTACAGGCAGCCAAGAGTATAACCAAACATGCGCACTTCCAGGAGATACAGGGTGAATTGGAGCAACTGGTTGGACTTGAAAATATCAAAGACTTGGTGTTTGAGATCTATGCTTTCCTACAGATTGCTCAGATGCGTACCGAAGTAGGCTTACTTAGTGGTGCGCACGTGTATCATATGATCTTCAAAGGCAATCCGGGGACCGGTAAGACCACCGTAGCGAGGATCGTTGCCAAACTCTTTCAGAAGATGGGTGTGTTAAGTAAAGGTCATCTTATTGAAGTAGAGCGTGCGGATCTGGTTGGAGAATATATCGGTCACACGGCGCAGAAAACAAGAGATCTGGTTAAGAAAGCACTCGGTGGGATATTATTCATTGACGAAGCTTACAGTTTGGCCCGCGGGGGAGAGAAAGATTTTGGAAAGGAAGCTATTGATACGCTTGTAAAATCAATGGAAGATAACAAAAATCAGTTTATTCTCATATTGGCTGGTTATTCAGATGAGATTGATTTTTTTCTTCAGACCAATCCCGGATTACCTTCCCGCTTTCCCATTCAAGTGGAGTTTCCAGACTATAGCATTGATCAGTTGATTCAAATCTCTGAGATTATGGCCAAAGAGCGTGATTATATTCTAATGCCACAGACCATACTCAAGCTAAAGCAGCATTTGCTTCAGGAAAAAAATGATTCGCTGCATGCGTTCAGTAACGCCAGATACGTTCGTAATGCCATTGAGCGTTCGATCAGGCATCAGGCGGTTCGTTTGTTGGAACAATACTCGGAAGGCAGTCCAGGAAAACTGGAGCTGATGACAATCCGTACAGAGGATTTGAACTTTGAGCGAAAGTAAGCGATAATATAGTTTTTACACCAGCCGGCCGGGCCAACCGGTTCGGCTTAAGGCATGCCATGGCATATTCGTGGCAATGTATATCAACGGATTAATTTAATAATTAGAGGGAGTGAACATATACATGACAAATGGTACACATGATACAGATATGGTCAAAAAAGATCGCGCCGTCTTGGTGAGTCTTGTTACGGATGATGTAAAACGTACAGGTATCAACCCTGAGTACTCTTTAGAGGAACTGGTGAAACTTGCCGAGACAGCTGGAGTGGAAGTGCTAAGTGTACTTTCTCAGAACAGGGAAAAACGTGATACCAAATGGTTCATTGGTAAAGGTAAGGTAGAAGAACTCCGTGCAATCGCGGAGGAGCTTGGAGCAACTACGGCTATTTTTGATCAGGAATTGTCAGGTGCACAGGTTCGTAATCTGGAAGAAACCCTCGATCTCAAAATTATTGACCGTACCCAATTGATTTTGGACATCTTTGCACAACGGGCCAACACTAGAGAAGGTATCATTCAAGTGGAATTAGCTCAACATAGCTATTTGCTGCCACGGTTGTCGGGGCATGGTAAGAACCTGTCCAGACTCGGGGGCGGAATCGGAACAAGAGGCCCAGGGGAAAGCAAACTGGAGACAGACCGCCGTCACATTCGTGGTCGTATCGATGATCTGAAGCGTCATCTGGAAGAATTGACTCGTCATCGCAAATTGCATCGTGAACGCCGTAAAAAAACAGGTATTGTCCAGGTAGCCCTTGTTGGTTATACCAATGCCGGTAAATCAACCTTGCTTAAGCAGTTGACGGCTGCAGATGTGTATATTCAAGATCAGCTATTCGCTACATTGGATCCTACATCACGTACGATGGAACTTCCGAGTGGAAAAGAAATCGTACTTACCGACACGGTTGGATTTATTCAAAATCTACCGCATGATCTGATTGCAGCATTCCGTGCAACACTGGAGGAAGTGAATGAAGCAGACCTGATCCTGCATGTTGTGGACGCCTCATCAGCTATGCGTGAAGATCAGATGCGGACGGTTAATACGATTCTGCAAGAACTTGGTTCAGGGGACAAGCCGCAGTTAGTCCTGTATAACAAAAAAGATGCGTGCACACCAGAGCAGCTTGAGATGCTTCCATTGGATAAAGACCATATTAAAGTAAGCGCATTAGACTCGGAGGATCTGCTTAAAATCCGTGAATTCATTCAGACAGAGCTGACAGGTGATACGAAGCGCTTCCGTATTCCGGCAGAACGTGGTGATCTTACATCGGTACTCTATAAAATTGGTGATGTTGTGGATACCAGCTTTGAAGAGAATGATGTCATTTATGAAGTTGAATTGCAAAAAGGTGAATATGAGAAATTTGGTTATATGCTTGAAGAATTCATTGAATTGTAATATTCATGACATATTGATGTGATAAGTTACACGGTAATGGTTATTCGACGTCAGATTCGTGCTATGAAGGAGAATGAAGTAAGATGGTAAGCTTTGATTTAGAAATATCTGAACTTCAACGTCAAGTGGAGCGTCGGATTGAAGGACAACTGCAACAGATTGATCGGATCACAGATCACAATCAATGGAAGGTGATTCATTGTTTCCAACAGCGGAAAGTAAGTGATTTTCACTTTGCAGGTTCAACAGGTTATGCCTATAACGATCGTGGGCGTGAAGTACTTGATGAAGTATATGCTGATGTTTTCGGCGCGGAAGCCGCGTTGGTGCGTCCTCATTTTGCTTCAGGTACTCATACGATTAGTACAGCTCTCTTTGGAGTTTTGCGTCCAGGTGACGAATTATTGTACATCACGGGTAAGCCTTACGACACATTGCATAAAGTTATTGGCGAACCCGGTGATGGTACAGGTTCATTACGCGATTTTGGCATCGGTTACCGTGAGACGGCCTTAACTGATGAAGGTGGAGTGGACTGGGCAGCAGTTGAAAAAAGCATTACATCGGCTACAAAAGTCATTGGGATTCAACGTTCACGTGGTTATGACTGGCGCTCATCCTTCTGTGTTGCTGAGATTGCTGACATGGTTACGCGTGTTAAAGAGCTTAAGGAAGATGTCATCGTATTCGTAGACAATTGTTACGGTGAATTCACGGAGGAACGTGAACCGACAGAAGTCGGAGTTGATCTGATGGCCGGATCACTGATCAAGAATCCTGGTGGAGGCATTGCGGAAACCGGTGGATACATATGTGGGAAGGAACAATACGTACAGTTGGCAGCTTATCGTCTGACAGCCCCTGGAATTGGGGGAGAGGTGGGAGCAATGCTGGGGACAACACGTGGCATCTACCAAGGACTTTACATGGCACCGACAATTGTAGGACAAGCTATCAAAGGAAGTACGTTTGCTGCTGCGATGTTTGCTGAATCCGGATTTGTAACCAAACCCGCCTGGAATGAAGCTCGCACAGATCTGATCCAGGCTGTTAAGTTTAGCTCTGCCGAGCATCTGATCGCCTTCGTGCAGGGGATTCAGCGTGCAGCAGCTGTGGATAGTCATGTGGTTCCTGAACCGTGGGATATGCCTGGTTATGAGCACCCTGTCATTATGGCGGCAGGTACGTTCATACAGGGTGGAAGTCTGGAATTATCAGCCGATGCGCCTATTCGGGAGCCGTATATCGGGTATATGCAAGGCGGATTAACGTACTCTCATGTCAAATATGGCGTTTTGATGGCGTTACAGACTATGAAAGATCGTAAATTATTGTGAGTTTATCTAACACGTCATTGACACTTGGTAATAACTAAATGTACAATAAGGTGAAGAATAGATGACTGGAAGGTTGATGAACATGGGTGATGAAATCCGCAGAAATATGGCCTTATTCCCAATTGGTATTGTAATGAAACTTACGGATCTGTCTGCACGTCAGATTCGTTACTATGAGCAGCACAGCTTGATCGTTCCTGCGAGAACGTCAGGTAATCAACGGTTATTCTCTTTTAATGACGTAGAGAGATTGCTAGAGATCAAGGCTTTGATTGAAAAAGGAGTTAACATCGCGGGCATCAAACAAGTGATGAATCCTGTTTCAAAAGAATCCGAGGAAGCTACAGTTATCACGCCAGATACTGAAGTTAAACGCAGAGAGCTGTCCGATACGCAGTTGCACCGCTTGCTGAAGCAGCAGCTTGTATCAGGTAAGAGACCAGGACAAGTATCTCTCATTCAGGGAGAGCTTTCCCGATTCTTTAATAAAAATTAAATTCGCATAACTTGGCGAGTGAGGGGAAAACATGCACTTTTGGTGTGAGACTCCTTGACCCGTGGAACTTTCTAATGTACAAATATAACAGGCAAGCCAAATACGCAGATAAGAAAGGGAGAGGTTATAGTGAGTTATACAAAAGAAGACATTCTCCGCATTTCGAAAGAAGAAAACGTACGTTTCATTCGATTGCAATTTACTGATTTGCTTGGAGCTATCAAAAACGTTGAGATTCCTGTGAGTCAGTTGACTAAGGCTCTGGATAACAAGATGATGTTCGATGGATCTTCCATTGAAGGTTATGTACGTATTGAAGAGTCCGACATGTACCTCTATCCAGATCTAGATTCTTGGCTTATTTTCCCATGGGTTGCAGAGAACCGTGTTGCACGTCTGATTTGCGACGTATATCTTCCGGATGGTAATCCGTTCCCAGGAGATCCACGTGGTATCTTGAAACGTAACCTGAAGGAAGCCCAAGATATGGGATTCACTTCCTTCAACGTTGGTCCTGAACCCGAGTTCTTCTTGTTCAAAACAGACGAAAAAGGAAACCCGACTAACGAACTGAATGACCAAGGTGGTTATTTCGACCTTGCGCCTACGGATCTTGGTGAAAACTGTCGTCGTGACATCGTTATCACACTTGAAGAAATGGGCTTTGAGATCGAAGCTTCCCACCATGAGGTAGCTCCAGGTCAGCATGAGATTGACTTCAAATATGCTGATGCTCTGAAAGCTGCTGACCAGATCCAAACGTTCAAACTCGTTGTTAAAACGATTGCACGTCAGCATGGTTTACATGCTACATTCATGCCGAAACCGCTGTTTGGTATGAACGGATCCGGTATGCACTGTAACCAATCCTTGTTCAAAGGCAATGAGAACGCATTCGTTGACGAGTCGGACGAGTTGGGTCTGAGCAAAACTGCACGTCACTTCATGGCTGGAACTCTGAAGCACGCACGTGCGTTTGCAGCAATTACTAACCCAACTGTGAACTCATACAAACGTCTTGTACCAGGTTATGAAGCACCTTGTTATGTAGCATGGTCTGCTAGTAACCGTAGCCCAATGATTCGTATTCCAGCTTCCCGTGGTCTGAGTACACGTGTTGAGGTTCGTAACCCGGATCCGGCTGCTAACCCTTACCTGGCTTTGTCTGTTCTGTTGAAAGCAGGTCTGGACGGAATCAAACGTGAGCTTTCCTTACCAACTCCAATTGACCGTAACATCTACATCATGTCAGAAGAAGAGCGTGTGGAAGAAGGCATTCCAAGCTTGCCAGCTGACCTGAAAGAAGCATTGAATGAATTGATCCGTAGCGAAGTCATCTGTGATGCTCTCGGCGACCACGCCTTGGCTCACTTCTATGAGCTGAAAGAAATTGAGTGGGATATGTATAGAACACAAGTCCACCAATGGGAACGCGATCAATATATTACTTTGTACTAATTGAATAAAACCTTGTAATTATGGGGTTTTAAGAAGAATTTAATGGGGGACGTTTAAGTGGGGATTACTTCTATCAAGGTGTGTCCCCCAAAACGTCCCTCATTTTGATTTTTTGAACCAAGAATGTTGGCGGAATACTGTTCATAATTATCAATGTTACGCTGTTAACTTTTTAGAGATGTGAGCATATATATCAGAGGTGATCTGCACACTTCCATGATCAAGCTGTTCTTGCACAAATTTTATGCTTGCAACCAATTCTGCGCGCCGATCAGAATGTTTTTGTATTTCCAAATAGTTCTTCATTTTCTGTTTGGAAATCAAGTCTATCATCAATAGTGATCCTCTTTTCTTTAAAGTTAATGTCATCCCATCTTAAAGATGCAACTTCATCTTTTCTCACACGAGTTTTTAGAAGAAGTTTGAAGAATATCCAGTAAACATATCCCTAACCCCTCGCAGCTTGAAGTCAATCAGCTATGTCTATAAACTCAATGAAATCAACTATTTCTTTCTCAGTCTCCTTTAATGATAGACCCCTTGCATGGATTCCACTCTAACTTTCCTTGAATTACTGCATGTTCTATTGCTGAATAGACGGTTGAGTTAATGATCTCAGTAGTTCTCTGCTTAAGCCTCTAATCACTGGATTAAAACAGCCACAGAAAAAGCAGATCAGACATCGATCGGCAGCTGGTACCGCGTAGTCGTCAGTATTGTACAAACTGATATAACAGCTAACCTAGCCGTTGAGACATGCCGAATTTGGGCACTGTATTGGCCCCGTATCTTGAATCCAATAGTGGAAGAATGTTGCGTGTCGCCATGGATCTGAAGATTGTTGAATTCCTCCATTGGTGAAGACCAGTCAGAAATTTACTCAGATTCTAAATTCGATTGGACTCCGAGTTGCTAAGGAAATGGGGATTCTCAAAATCGACCACAAATATTAGAAGAATTTGAGGAAGACAAATGTAACGTACTTTGGAATTCCAGGTTGCTCACCGAAGTTTGGACTTCCTATGGCATATGGAATGGCACGAGCTTTGTCATCATCAACATCTCATTACGGGAAATGAAGAGATTGCCCAGCCGATGACCAAGCATATCGAGGAGGCAGGCATGTACTAGATATGGAAGATGTGGAGAAGCGGGCTGCCGAGGATGTCGTTGCCCAGCGAGAGGAAGCTTTGGCCAAGCTTTTGCCGAGATGAAGCGCCGCAAGCGTATCCTAGTCAATTCGCTCCAATTCGATATGAGTATTTAAGCTTAGAGAATTATCCAGTTACGTTCCAGCGTTTGGATGGTATATGGTGCCATCTTCTGATGCTAAATTAAAAAAAACAGTAAGAAACCGCATCAAAAGCATGGCGGTTTCTGGATTACTGATGGCTAAATTGGTAGAAAAAATTTAACAGGCAGTTTCAAATGACTTTGCTTAATAAATTTATTTCTGAGCTAGTCAAATTTTGAGATTTTTGCTATTAAGCTCATTAACTTGCATTCACAGTTATGAGGTATTTTACGTAATCACCATTAGGATTAAAAGAATATACAACGGCTGTTCCAAGGGAAGTATTAGATGAAACCACTCCCCCATTGCTTATTGAAATAAGGTGTCCGCCGGACTGAATTTGAACATTTTGATTGGTAGCGAATAACTTTACATTTGAATTCCTAAGCATGTTGAAATTAACAGTTGCGATCAGGTCGCCTTGAGTTACAACAGAATAATCAGTTGGTATTTCTTTAGCAAAAGCCTGTGAAGATAGCGAAGGGATGGAAAAAATCGAGAGTGAAAGTGTTAATGAAATCAAGATATTTCTTACATTTTTCATAAACATACCTCCTAAGAATTAGTATGAGGTTAGTATATCACAGGAAAAGTTTGGAAAACAACTAGATTTTTACTTTTAAAACATTAATTATAAAATGTATTTCCCCGACAAGTTGAAAACTTAATATTTTCTCTTTCCCTCTACAAAGAAATTCTTGAGTATTTCCAATTTTCCTATTTTTAGAAAGATCGGCGATTATCTTTATTTTCCCCTTCCCTAAAGTCTAAAGTCCAAAAGATAGGTGATGTGTGTTTAAGCACTGCCCACTACACCCCATTGTTCAAAGAGAAGTTTTATGGAGTGGACTTGGATACTATTGGTTACTGTGCTAACGTTTAAAATGACTTTGGAGATTTTAAAGCTTTTTAATTAAGCCAACAATTAACCAAAGTTATCTACAAATAATTATGTGACTCTATATGGAACACTGATTTTTATAATCGATGTCCACAGATACAAAATAAATTAGATTTAAGTATTGATTTATGATTCTTTTTTTCTCTAAAGGGATGATTTGAAAAACACAAAAAAAGAGCAGTGAGGTCTAAAGCGAAATTTTTCCTCATTGTTCTTTTTTTGTTTTCGCGCTCTAGCGCTGAAGGGGGGGCGAAAGCAGATAAAATCAAATATAAAGTAAATTACTCACTCACATCCCCCGGATCATTCTTTATATTCATATAACATTCTGTAACTTCAAATACATACAAATGGATGTTTCATTTGTATGTTGAAAGTTTCATATAGAAGAGGTATACTTTAATTAAATTTTGAGCAATTTAATTTTAAATAATTAATTGGAGATGTTAATATGGATCAAGCAAAACAATTGGTGACAGAACAACGTACATTTTTTTATACAGGACAAACTAAAAATATTGATTATCGGATTAATGCGCTTCAACAGCTTAGAAAGGGAATTGAAAAGTATCAGCAACGGATTCAAGATGCACTTCGGGCAGATTTGAACAAATCTGAGGCGGAAGCTTACGGCTCCGAGATTCGCATTGTTCTGGGTGAACTGGATTTTGCATTAGAACATCTACAGGAATGGGCTGCGCCAAAACAAGTTCCAACCAATTCAGCTATGCCGGATGGGGTGAGCACCATTTACCCTGAACCATACGGAGTGGCTCTTATTATTGCACCTTGGAACTATCCTTTCCAACTGGCCTTTGGTCCACTTATTGGAGCAATTGCAGCCGGTAACTGTGCAGTTATCAAGCCTTCTGAATTAACACCAGCCGTATCTCGTCTGACGTATGATCTGATTCAGGAGATCTTCCCTCAGGAGTATATTGCGGTTATTGAAGGCGAAGTTGAGGCTAGCACAGCATTGTTGAAAGAGAAGTTTGATTATATTTTCTTCACAGGTAGCACAGGTGTTGGTCGCATTGTTATGAAGGCAGCTGCGGAGCATCTGACTCCTGTAACCCTGGAGCTAGGGGGCAAGAGTCCTGCTATTGTCCATAACGATGCAGATCTGAAGCTGGTGGCCCAGCGTATTGTTCGTGGAAAGTTCCTAAATGCAGGGCAAACTTGCGTTGCTCCGGATTACTTGCTTGTGCATGAACAAGTTCATGATGAACTGATCGATATGATTGGCGCAGAGATCAAAGATAAATTTGGGGATGATGTGTTACAGAACGCTGATTTCCCGCATATTGTTAATGCGCGTAACTTTGATCGGTTGTCGAAATTCCTCACAGATGGCAAAACGCTGATAGGTGGACGTTTTGTGCGTGAGCAGTTAATTATTGAGCCGACTGTACTTGGAGATGTGAACTGGGAGTCACCTGTCATGCAAGAAGAAATCTTTGGTCCGATTCTTCCTGTATTTACGTACAGTGACCTGAACCCGATGCTGGATGAGATTGTCCGCCGGCCAAAACCATTGGCGCTTTATCTCTTCACACAGGATGAACAACTGCAGGATCAGGTTCTGAATCAAGTATCCTTCGGTGGGGGATGTATTAATGACACACTTTCTCATATGACATCACATTATCTCCCGTTTGGTGGTGTAGGAGAGAGCGGTATGGGCTCATATCACGGACAACAGAGCTTTGATGTGTTCTCGCATCACAAGAGTGTTCTGAAACGCAGTGAATAATTAGCCGCTAAAATAACATAAACATGAAAAAAGAGGTTGTCCTGTTGATCAGGACAACCTCTTTCGTATTTCATTACATCTAGTTTTGTTACTCAAGTTAAATATTAATGAATATCTCGGAAAAGGCCAATGACTTTACCCAGAATACTAACGTGTTTCAAACGTAAAGGTTCGAAGGTCGCATTCTCCGGTTGAAGGCGAATATGATCTTTCTCTTTATAGAACGTTTTCACTGTAGCTTCATCGTCTTCAGTCATTGCAACGACGATATCACCGTTATCAGCAGTTTGCTGTTGACGGACAATAACGTAATCTCCATTAACGATTCCAGCTTCCACCATACTATCTCCGACTACCGAAAGCATAAACACTTTCTGTTCGCCTACATAATGTGTAGGAAGAGGGAAGTAGTCTTCAATGTTCTCGGTTGCAGTGATTGGAACCCCGGCTGTAACCTTACCAACGACAGGAATACGTGCAACGCTATGAGCAAATTGATGAGAATGCTCAGATTCTTCCTGGCTCAAAAGCTCAATGGCTCTTGGCTTGGTAGGGTCGCGTCGGATCAAACCTTTTTTCTCCAAACGATCCAAATGTCCATGTACTGTTGAGCTGGAAGCTAGTCCAACAGCTTCACCAATTTCCCGTACGGAAGGAGGATACCCCTTCAACCGGACTTCATTTCGTATAAACTCCAGAATAGCCTGCTGCCTGCTGGATATCTTCGACATACCGTATCAACCCCATTTTAGTAACGTTTGGGAAAATTATAACATAGAACCTCCGTTCGTACAAACATAAGTTCTAAATAATTTAGCATTAAATCAGTGTTTTTTAACTTATAGAACAGAAATTGTCCAAAAGTCAGAGCATAATACTGCAAATGTTTTGTAAAAGGACTTGAAATAAGATATTTCTCCTTCAAAAAAGAAGCGAACAATTGTTCTGAAAATCTATTGAACAAAACAAGCGTTCGTGTTATATTGATTCCAACAGATAGGAACAAACGTTTGGAGGCGGGTATTTAATGAGATATTCTACTTATCAAAGCATTTATGAACCAATGAATTCGGAACTGGTGAAGTCTAACATAGGGAACTACAAGAAGGTTTTAGCGCGTTTCAAGATTTCTTCATGGATGTTAAAGGTAGTCATTACCTCTATGATTATATTTATTGGATGCAGCACCGTTTTAACTGTATTTGCCGGCAATGAGAATGATGTTCTGCCTGGAGGAAAGATAGCTGTTTCACAAGGGGAAACATTATGGAGTATTTCTTTGGAACATAAACCGACGAATATGGATACACGTATATATATAGAAGCAATTAAGAAAGTGAATCAACTTCATACAACTTCCATCCAAGTGGGACAAGTACTAGCTCTACCGCAATTTGCAGAATAAAATGCACATCAATGAGTGTTAGCGCGTGTCAGCTTGACAAGCAGCCTTTATAATGGCAAAGTTAATATGACTTTGTATTTTTGGAGGGGACAAGCTTGGATATAGATAGTCTGGTAGCACGCATTAACGAATTGGCTCGTAAGCAAAAGTCCACTGGATTGTCGGAGGAAGAGCTTGCTGAACGTGCCGAGCTAAGAGAGATTTATTTGAGTAATATTCGCAGCAATTTCAGACAACAACTGGATACCATTGAGATTGTTGATGATGAGAATGACAAAGGCCACCAAGGCAAACTCAAACACTAACGAAACCTAATGATATCATTATGATATTTAGGTTTCTTCCTGTTATTTTGAGTGTGCAATTTATAGGGGGAAATGTTGGTTTGCAATTATGTAAGCCGATACAAAGACACATAAGGGGGATTCTCATGTCGCGTTCGTTCGAGAGAACGGTTAAGAAAAATTCCAAGCAGTTAAATCAGCAACGCAAAAAAAGTGGTCAACCAATCACAGGTACACCAGGTGAAGAAGTCTTTAAGGGACGCAGTCTTTTGTTCCCTATATTTTTGATCGGTCTCGCCTTTTTGTATCTGTTTATGAGCACGTTCCTTGTGCAAGCTCCAATGACAACTTGGGACTGGGTGACCATGCTGCTTTACGTATTTTTGGCAGTCATCTTCATGCTTCGACGTCCATACATCAAGATTAGCAGTAATCGGATTATAACGACGAAGGGTAATCGTGAACGTTCAATTGGGGTTGACGATATCGTCAAATTCAGAATTGAACCAGGTACAGTTGTTATCGAACATAACAGTCGCGGGAAAAGATGGGTGTTCACCAAGTTATTGAACCGTTACGATACAGATGCGATTGCAGAACGTTTGCTGAAGTTTGCAAAAGCACACCAGATCACCGTGGAAACCGTCGAAAAGTAATTATTGCATAAAGGGGTAGATGATCGGAATGGCGTTAAAAGCGATTTTGTTCGACCTAGATGATACTTTATTGTGGGATGAGCGTAGTGTTCGAGAAGCTTTTCATGAGACTTGTCTAATCGCAGCGCAAGAGACTGGGGTCAAACCAGAAGAACTTGAAGAAGCTGTTCGTAATGAGGCACGTGGGCTGTATGAATCATATGAAACCTTTCCTTTTACCAAAATGATTGGAATCAATCCGTTTGAAGGCCTTTGGGCTAACTTTACTGGTGGGGATCAACCCGAATTCCGTCAGTTGGAACAACTTGCTCCAGTATACCGTAAAGAATCCTGGCGTCGTGGCTTGTTGAAGTTGGGTATAGATCGGGAAGATCTTGCTGAACATCTGGCCGCACAGTTTGGAGTAGAACGGAGATCCAGACCACATGTATACGAAGAAACGATGGATACCTTGCGTCAGTTACAAGGAAAGTACAAACTGTTGCTGTTAACAAACGGTTGTCCTGCTTTGCAACAAGAAAAGTTGGATGGTGTACCTGAATTGACTCCGTTCTTTGATGAGATTATTATCTCGGGTAACTTCGGAAAAGGAAAACCAGATCCGTCGATATTTGAACATGCTTTGAGTAAACTGGGTGTTAAACCCGAAGAGAGCATGATGGTTGGAGACAAGTTAACGACTGATATTCGTGGTGCTTTATCATCTGGCATCCAATCCGTATGGATTAACCGTGAGCATAAGACTAACAATGAAACGTATGCGCCAGACCATGAAATAACGCATTTATCGGAATTAGATCAGCTTATTGCTAAGTTCTGAGCAGATCAGCTATAACATCTTTCCTCAGCACCCTGAGACATTGGAAGCTTCAATGAACGATGATGTCGTTCTTGAAGTTACCAATGTTTTTTTATTTGAGCATGTTGACTAAATTACCTTGTTAAATAAATCAATTTCATAATACCTTTAGCTACTTCAAACAAGGCTAGATATAGATCGAAACGGTTTAATTTGTCTATATTTAGTCAAAAAACTCCATTTTTTTTGCTAAAAGTTATTGAAATTAGGGGGAAGCTGGATTAGAATATAACTAACATACTAGTTTGACTAGTATTTAGAATGTCCTAAAGCAATTTCTTTTTGACTTACATCATTAAATGGAAGCAGAGAGTCATTGCTTATTCTTTTCGATTTATTGTAAGCGCTTAATATTTTAAAAAGCTTCTTTCGATTTGGAGATCACACCAACTATCAAGTGCTAATTAATGATGTGAAGCACCTTGGATTGTGTGATTCTACATAATACATCAAATTGATATCGCTTACATTTAAGCAATTATCTATTTGGTAGTGGGGGTGAAGTTAAAGGAGTTGTTGTCTTCTACAAGAGGAGAAACGATGGGAACTGTACATGAATTACTCTTACTTATCAAGTCCTGGATCGGAGTGAAAACACATGGAGTCGGAAACCGCTAAAACAACGTTAACCATGACATCTTTACGTAAAGAGAGCAGATTACGAACGGCAGGAACCTTGTTCCGCAAAGACTGGCAGTTGTATTCACTATTAATCCTTCCCATCATTTATCTCCTTATTTTTAAATATGGGCCGATGATTGGTAATGTGATTGCGTTCAGACGTTTTGTTCCCGGGGGAAGTATATTTGGAGAAACGTGGGTTGGATTAAGGTACTTCAAAATGTTCATTGAGGACCCTACCTTCTGGAGAGTATTCGGTAATACGCTGATGTTAGGCGGACTTGCGTTACTCTTTACATTCCCGGTTCCAATTATTTTTGCCTTGATGCTTAACGAAGTGAAGAGTAAACGATTCAAAAAGTTTGTACAGACCGCGTCTTATCTGCCTCATTTTCTGTCTATCGTTATCGTTGCGGGTATGATCCTGCAGCTGACAGCAGTGAATGGTTCCATTAATGGACTGGTGGCTTTCTTCACCGGAGACAATATTCCTTTTATGCAGCGGGCTGAGTGGTTCAGAACAATCTATATCACTTCCGAGGTATGGCAGGGTATGGGTTGGGGAGCGATTCTGTATCTGGCTGCACTGACAACCATTGATGATTCTTTGTATGAAGCTGCGCGTATCGATGGTGCCAATCGGTGGAAGCAAACGATTCATGTAACGTTACCAGGGATCTTGCCAACGATTGTGACGTTATTGATTTTGAACATGGGTAATTTCCTGGCTGTTGGATTTGAAAAAATCTTACTCTTGTACAATCCGCTTATCTACGAGACATCTGATGTGATCTCCACTTACCTGTATCGGGTCGGACTGGAATCGAGTAACTTCAGTTATGCTACCGCAATTGGCTTGTTCGAATCGCTGATCGGTCTGATTCTGGTGTTCTCCGTAAATGCCATCTCACGCAGACTGACACAAAGAAGCTTATGGTAAAGGAGGAGCACCATGCAGGAATCCAGATCTTACAAGGTATTTAAAGTATTCAATGTCATCTTTCTGCTGTTCGTGGTATTTATAACACTCTATCCATTCTTAAATGTCGTGGCACAATCCTTCAGTAGTGAGTCCTATATTAATTCGGGGAAGGTTAGTTTGTTCCCAAGAGGATTCAATGTGGAGACATACAAGACCATCTCACGTGACAGCATGTTCTGGACGAATTATAAAAATACGATTATCTACACTGTAGTAGGTACGTTAATCTCCATGTTTATGACGACTATTTTCGCATATGCCCTGTCCAAAAAGAGGTTGATGGGTCGCAAGTTTCTGACGATGTTCGCCGTATTCACGATGTTCTTCAGTGGTGGATTGATTCCAAACTATGTGTTGATTAATTCCCTTGGGTTCAACAACACTATGTGGGCACTTGTTGTTCCTGGCGCAATTAGCATATACAACATGCTGATCATGAAGTCATTTTTTGAAAATATGCCTGAAGAACTGGAGGAAGCTGCCTCCATTGACGGTTTGAACACATACGGGATCTTGTTACGCATTATATTGCCGCTTAGTAAAGCAGTTATGGCAACCATGGTGCTGTTCTACGCAGTAGGTCATTGGAATTCCTGGTTCCCAGCCTTTCTGTATTTGGACAAAAAAGAACTGTTCCCTGTCACCATTTATTTGCGCAATATGATTGCAGGAGCGACAAGTGGGGCGTCTGCCGGCGCAACCTCAGCTGATAACCTGACACAGATTGCTGCTAATATTAAGTCAGTAACGATGGTATTAACCATCTTGCCGATACTCACCATCTATCCATTTGTCCAAAGATACTTTGTAACCGGTATCATGTTAGGGTCTGTTAAACAGTAATACGTAGCAGCTATATAAATTGAACTAAAGATGATTTACACGGAACACTCCGATGATAAAGGCGAGCGCTTCGCTTTTTATTAATTAAAAAGTTTTAAGTCAAGGTCAACCTAAACCAAATTCAGGGGGATAACCTAAATGAATCAAAAGCCACGTAAGTTTGTTGGTAAAATGGTGTTGGCAACAATGATGACCGTTGTTCTGGCAGCATGTAGCAGCGGTAATGGAGCTGGAGGTGACGTCACAGAAGTTCAAACCAAGGCAGCGATGGAGACGTACAATGTAGGGGATACATTCAAGGCGACTGAGCCGTTTAATCTATCGATACTGTATAGTGATCATCCTATTTATCCTTTTAAAAAAGACTGGTTACTTTTCGATAAAATTACCGAACTGACGGGTGTTACGCTTGAGCCAACGATTGTTCCCATGAGTGACTACTCTCAGAAGAGATCCCTTCTAATCAGTTCAGGCGATGCACCGCTGATTATTCCCAAAACCTATCCTGGTGAAGAATCTGCATTTGTATCTTCCGGTGCGGTCTTGCCCATTAGTGATTACATTGATTTGATGCCGAACTTCAAGGATAAAGTGGAAAAATGGGGTTTGGAAGATGAACTGGAAGGACTTCGGCAAGAAGATGGAAAGTACTATGTGCTCCCGGGTCTGCATGAAGAAGTATGGCCGGATTATACATTACTGGTAAGAACGGATGTTTTTGAAGAAAATAACATCGCCATCCCGACGACATGGGACGAATTGTATGATGCAGCCAAAAAGCTGAAAGAAATCTACCCGGATTCCATTCCATTTTCGGATGGATTTAAATTCAATAGTACATTGAACATCGCTGCTACCGGCTTTGGTACCAAGGCTGGATGGGGTTTTGGTAACGGATTGACGTATAAGGAAGATCAGGATGGATTTGTGTACACGGCTACTACGCCGGAGTATAAGGAAATGCTAACGTACTTTAACAAGTTGGTATCCGAAGGATTGCTGGACAAAGAAAGTTTCACACAGGATGATGATCAGGCTGTACAGAAATTTGTATCCGGCAAATCATTCATGATTAATGGTAATTCCCAAACGGTGGTGCTGCACCGAAATGATATGAACAAAACGCTGGGAGAAGGTAAATACTCTGTTGCGAAGATTACAGTTCCTGGTGGGCCAAAAGGGCAATTAATGTCTGGCTCCAGACTTGAAAACGGTGTCATGATATCCGGGAAAATTAAAAAAAGCGAAAACTTCAAAGCTATTATGCAATTTGTGGATTGGTTATACTACAGTGATGAGGGTCAAGAGTTTGCCAAATGGGGCGTTGAAGGCGAAACATTTACCAAAGAGGGCGGAAAACGTAAATTGGTAGAAGATGTGAACTACAATGGCTTGAATCCTAAAGGCACGAAGGATCTGCGTATTGACTTTGGTTTCTCTGGTGGAGTATTTGCCTACGGTGGTACGACAGATCTGCTGCAATCGATGTTTAGTGAAGAAGAGTTGAAATTCCAACAAGACATGAAGGATACCAAGGAAGTGATCCCGGCAGAACCACCAATTCCTTACTCTTCAGAGGACCGTGAACGGGTGACACTTCTGAGTACACCATTGAAAGATTATTCGGATCAGAATACACTTAAATTTATCTTGGGTGAACGGGACTTGTCTGAATTCGATACATTTGCCAAAGAGCTGGAGAGTCAAGGATTATCTAATTATCTGAAGCTGGCAAATGATACGTACAAAGCCTATAAAGAAAACAAGCAATAATATAGTTGATGTTGGCCAGATTACCGTTTCACACCGATATATAAGTGGAACGGTAATTTGTGCTAAGATGAATGAATACGGCTGATAGAAAGAGGTCTAGGCATGTCACTTAATCAAAAAATTAGAGGCTCGACCCGGGCATATTCATATAACCTGTTAAAAGAACGAATTCTTCATCTGGAACTTAAGCCGGGTACCAAGATCTCAGAGAAAGAGATTGCAGATGAACTGCAGGTGAGCAGAACACCCGTGCGAGAAGCATTCATGAAGCTTGCTGAAGAAGAACTGCTGGACATTATTCCCCAGAGTGGAACGATCGTCTCTCATATTAATCTGGAGCATGTGGAAGAAGGCAGGTTTATGCGGGAGAAGATGGAGAAGGAAATCGTGACTTTGGCTTGTGTTTCTTTTCCTGAAGAGTACAGATTTCGACTTGAAACCAACATTGCAATGCAGGAAGTCTGTATAGGAAAAAACAATTTCTATCGACTTTTTGAACTGGATGAAGAGTTTCATCAGATTTTGTTCCAAGGCACGGGTAAGCTGAGAACATGGAAAATGTTGCAACAACTGAATATTCCGTTTAATCGGTTGCGTTTATTACGTCTAGCGGAGGACTCCAACCTGGAGGTCATTATCTCCCAGCACAAAGAGATTTATCGTCTTATCACAGAGCGTCAGACCGAGCAAGCAGTTCAGGTGATGGAAGCTCATCTTAGACTCGTTGTTATTGAACAGGAATCGATAAAGGCGAAATACCCGCATTATTTTATATAATGCACCGATGTTGTATACTAGTCCCATATGCAATATGCGAAAACCCCTGTTCAATTGAACAGGGGTTTTGGTTAAGCAAGTTGTAACACGAGAGTGTTAGGCTTGTTTGATAAATGTAGGATCAGGGTATGGATCTGCAATCCAGCCATCTTTTTCGATGAACAGACGTACAGCAATTATTTGTTTGTTCTCCATTAAAGTGAAGAAGTGCGGTGTATTCTCAGGAACAGAGATGACGTCTCCAGGAGACAGTTCTACATTAAAGTAGCCCACATCATCTGTAGCTTTGATAACAAAGATTCCTTTACCAGCGACAATTGCACGGATCTCATCTTCAGCGTGGGTGTGGATCTCTTCGAACTTGGCCAGCTTTTCTTCGATATCTGGTGTTTGTTCGGACAGCGTGATGACATCCCAGATCTGGTATCCGCGACGTGCAGCCAAATCTCTGATTTCATAATCGTAAGTTTCCAAAACTTCGGTTTTCTGTTCATCCGTTAATCCAAAGTTATCTTGCAGATCAGTGTTCAGTTTGGATGCGTCCCACTTCTCATATAATACATCGTATTTGTTCAAGAAATTTCGAACATTTTCGTCACCAGTGATGCGTTCGTTCGTATTTCGGATAACAATTTCAGCCATGTTCTTTCCCTCTTTTCCACTTGGTTTAATTGAATTATATCGGATTGCTATGTTTTTGTCGATTCTCAAATTCCGTTCAAATTCGTGCAAACCCGCCATCTTTCGAGACCAAACCCGATCTTTCACATTAAGTTAGTTTCTGTTAAACTAAGATCTAACGTTTTGCGGGGGTGAAGATATTGGATAAGATTAGTCTACACGATGCATTAAAACAACGAATATTAATCCTCGACGGTGCAATGGGGACCATGATTCAACAAGTTGATCTGACTGGCGAAGATTTTGGCGGCGAAGATCTGGATGGATGTAATGAAATGTTAGTGCTTACTCGTCCAGAGCTGATCCAGCGCATTCATGAAGAATATCTGGAGGCTGGCGCCGATTTAATTGAAACCAATACATTTGGTGCCACATCCGTTGTGCTTGCTGAGTACGATATTCAGGATCGGGCACGCGAGATCAACCTGGAAGCAGCCAGAATTGCGAAAGCTGCGGTTGATCGTTTCTCTACACCTGAATCTCCACGTTATGTGGTAGGTGCGATGGGACCAACAACCAAAACACTGTCTGTAACTGGGGGCGTAACGTTCCAGGAACTTATCGACAGTTATTTGGAGCAAGCGCTTGCTTTAATAGAGGGAGGCGTTGATGCGCTACTACTCGAAACCTCACAGGATACCCTCAATGTAAAAGCAGGCAGCATTGGAATTCAGCAGGCCTTCGAACAGAGTGGCGTTACACTGCCCCTGATGATATCAGGAACGATAGAACCGATGGGAACGACCCTTGCAGGTCAGAATATCGAATCCTTTTATATATCCTTAGAACACCTTAACCCAATTTCGGTAGGACTAAACTGTGCTACGGGTCCAGAGTTCATGCGTGATCACATTCGCTCACTTTCCGCTATGGCATCGGTTGCCGTTAGTTGTTACCCGAACGCGGGTCTTCCGGATGAGAATGGTAATTACCATGAGTCACCAGACTCGCTTGCTCAGAAGATTGGTGCTTTTGCCGAACAGGGCTGGTTGAATATCGCTGGTGGATGTTGCGGGACAACCCCTGCACATATTCGGGCGATGCGCGACACACTTGCCCAGTACCCCCCAAGAGAAATGAACGGAACACATCCACCGGCATTGTCTGGTATAGAGCCAATTTATATTGAACAGGACAATCGTCCATACATGGTTGGTGAGCGTACGAATGTGCTGGGATCACGGAAATTCAAACGACTCATTGTAGAAGGCAAATATGAAGAAGCTTCGGAAATTGCACGTGCTCAAGTGAAAAATGGAGCGCACATTGTTGACGTGTGTGTACAAGATCCGGACCGCGAAGAGTCTGAAGACATGGTGAAGTTCCTTGAATTGGTTGTGAAAAAAGTAAAAGTACCACTCATGATTGATACGACAGATGCTTCCGTAATTGATCTGGCCCTCCAGTACTGTCAAGGTAAAGCGATAATTAACTCCATTAACCTTGAGGATGGCGAAGAGAAATTTGAGCTGATTACGCCGTTGCTTCATAAATATGGTGGTGCGGTAGTTGTCGGAACGATTGACGAACGGGGTCAGGCGATTAGTCGGGAGGACAAGCTGGACGTAGCCAAGCGCTCTTACGATCTGCTGGTGAACAAATATGGACTCAAACCAGAAGACCTCATTTTCGATACGTTGGTGTTCCCGGTAGGTACGGGAGATGAACAGTACATTGGTTCAGCCAAAGAAACCATTGAAGGTATAAGAGTTATTAAGGAAGCGATGCCTGAATGTCATACGATACTCGGGATCAGTAATATTTCATTCGGACTGCCAGAAGCAGGCCGTGAAGTGCTCAACTCTGTATTTTTGTATGAATGTACCAAAGCAGGTCTCGATTATGCCATCGTAAACACAGAGAAACTGGAGCGCTATGCATCCATTCCGGAAGAAGAACGCAGGCTCTCCGAAGAACTCTTATATAATACGAATGATGCAACACTGGCGGCGTTCGTAGCGGCGTTCCGTAACAAGAAGGTTGAGAAGAAGGAAAAAATCTCGAATCTTTCATTAGAAGAGCGTCTCGCTTCATATGTAGTAGAAGGAAGTAAAGAAGGATTGCTACCAGATCTCGAACAGGCACTTGCCAAATACACAGCACTTCAAGTGATTAACGGTCCACTGATGCGGGGGATGGAGGAAGTAGGTCGTCTCTTTAACAACAATGAGTTAATTGTAGCTGAGGTGTTGCAGAGTGCGGAGGTTATGAAGGCTTCTGTAGCATATCTGGAGCAATTCATGGAGAAGAATGAGACTTCGGTTAAAGGTAAGATCATTCTCGCCACGGTTAAGGGCGATGTGCATGACATCGGGAAGAACCTGGTTGAGATCATCTTGTCCAATAACGGTTACCGGATCATTAATTTGGGTATAAAAGTACCACCAGAACGTATCATTGAGGCATACCGAGAAGAAAAAGTCGATGCGATCGGTCTCTCGGGTCTATTGGTAAAATCAGCGCAGCAGATGATTCTTACCGCTCAGGATTTGCGAACAGCAGGTATTGATGTGCCTATTATGGTTGGCGGAGCGGCGCTAACACGTAAATTCACCAAAAATCGTATCCGTCCTGAATATAACGGAATGGTTGTATATGCGAAAGATGCGATGGATGGTCTGGATCTGGCAAACAAATTGATGAATCCCGTTTCACGTGAAGTGATGCAACTGGAGATGGAAGCAGAAAAAGAAGCTGATGCTTCAGGTGCTGTAGCTGTTCAGACTCTTCCAGAACTTACCCGGGTAGAACGTTCGGATATTACTGTAGATCATCCGGTTCTTGTCCCGCCTGATCTGGAGCGTCATACGATGCGTAACTACCCATTATCACATATCCTGCCATATGTGAACATGCAGATGTTGCTTGGACATCATCTGGGGTTGCGCGGTTCAGTAGAACAACTGCTTGCTACAGGTGACAAGAAAGCTACCGACCTGAAAGCAGTCGTGGATGATATCATGCAAGAGGCTGTTCGTGACGGGATTATTCAGGCGCATGCCATATATCGTTTCTTCCCGGCTCAGTCCAGTGGTAACAGCGTCATTATCTATGATCCAAAGGACACCAGTAATATTTTGCATACATTTACGTTCCCACGTCAAAAAGTCGAGCCGTTCCTGTGCCTGTCCGACTTCCTGAAACCTGTTGAATCCGGTCAGATGGATTACGTTGGTTTCATGGTTGTTACGGCCGGACACGGTGTGCGTGAACTATCCACGGCGTGGAAAGATCAGGGGGATTACCTTCGCTCGCATGCTCTGCAATCCGTAGCGCTTGAAGTAGCAGAGGGATTAGCTGAGCGTGTGCATCATATGATGAGAGATATATGGGGATTCCCGGATTCTGCCCAGATGACCATGAAGCAACGTCATGGTGCACGCTATCAAGGCATCAGGGTATCATTTGGATATCCAGCTTGTCCGGATCTGGAAGACCAAGGGCCGCTATTCAAGTTGCTGCAGCCTGAGGATATCGGTGTGGAATTGACGGAAGGTTTCATGATGGAACCTGAAGCTTCCGTATCAGCGATGGTATTCAGCCACCCGCAAGCTAAGTATTTTAATGTAGAGAAGGCATAAATTCAGTAGAGTGTCAGGCAAAGCCCTCCGCATTGTCGGAGGTTTTTTGCTGGCAACAGAAAGAGGTGCGATCCAGAATGGAACTATATTTCCTGGGAACTAATGCTGGTGTACCTACGCTTCAACGGAATGTAACTTCCATTGGGCTACGCATGTTGGATGAGCGCAGAGCTTTGTGGTTGTTTGACTGCGGGGAAGGAACGCAGCACCAGATTTTAAGTTCTCCGCTTAAACTGAGCAAATTGGAGAAAATATTCATTACACATCTGCATGGTGATCATGTATTTGGACTTCCAGGACTACTTTCGAGCAGAGCCTATCAAGGTGGCACCACACCATTAACCGTGTATGGTCCGCCAGGTACGGAACGAATGATCAGTACAACAATGGAGCTGAGCCAATCCCGGGTGAACTATGATCTGAATATCGTGGAACATACGGGCGGCGTCCTGTTCGAGGATGACAGTTTTATCGTGGAAGCTGCTTTGCTTGAACATCGGATTGACAGTTATGGATACCGGATCACGGAAAAAGATCGTCCAGGAAGCCTGGACCCAGCCAAACTGGCGGAATATGGTCTGAAACCAGGCCCATTGTTCGGTCGACTGAAACGTGGAGAAACCATTACGCTGGATAACGGTGATTCGCTTCGTCCAGAAGATGTATTGGGAGCGCCAAAACGAGGCATGGTGATCACCATATTGGGTGATACACGTCCATGTGACAATGTACAGCCTCTCTCCATCAATGCAGATGTACTTGTGCATGAAGCTACATTCATGCATGATTTGGCCGATACAGCGCATGAGTACTATCATAGTACTTCTAAACAAGCGGCAGAAGCGGCTAGAGCAGCCAATGTAGGGCAACTAATCATGACTCACTTCAGTTCACGCTATAAGGATGAGGATCAACTTCAGCCACTTTTGGAAGAGGCACAGTCCGTATTCCCGAATACCAGACTTGCAAACGAACACCAGCTTATTCCTGTCGTGCATCGCAAGCAAGAATCTTAACCATGAATGCGAACCAGTGCACGGCTAAACACGTCATATAAAAATCCGGGTAATTGCACGGGACTGAGGGAGAGGAACTCCCGCGGTCCCTTTTGCAATCTGGTCAGAAAGCGTGTAGGATGGGCAATATGAAGAGGGAAATGATTCAAATTATTTTCCGGGAAAGCGCAGGAAATGACAAGCTTGTACAGAAGACGCGCGAGCTAAACCGTCGGTGTTCGATCCGGTTCGACTTGTTGCGTGCTCATGTCAGCAAGCCATTATTTTTTGCCTGAATACATAGGTTCGCGGTCAAGTTCGAGGTAAATTGATTAAGGACATGAAACGTTAATGGAATGAAGAAAGGAAGTGCTGTGTGTGATTAAGGCCTATCTGATTGACTTGGATGGTACGCTCTATCATGGCAGACATCGTATCGAAGGAGCTGATCAGCTTATTCGAACACTGCAAGAGCTAGGAAAGCCGTATTTATTCGTAACAAATAATTCTTCCCGTACACCACAAGGTGTGGCAGATCATCTGAACGGGATGGGCATACCTGCCGACGCGTCTCAAGTATGTACTTCTGCTGTGGCGGCTGCTGAATATGTTGCTGAAGAGTCCCCGGGTGCAAAAGTGGCATGTATTGGAGAAGCAGGACTGCTGCAAGCCATAGAAGAAGCAGCACTACAGCTGACGGAAGATGCACCAGATTACGTCATACAGGGGATTGATCGTGAATTTTCCTATCATAAACTGACTAAGGCGCTAAGGTGGATTAATGCGGGATCAAAATTCATCATGACCAACCCGGATCTGCAGCTTCCTTCCGATGATGGACTGACACCTGGGGCGGGGACTATTGGAGCTGCAATTGAAGCTGCGACCGGAGTTCATCCTACAGTTATAGGCAAGCCATCGAGTGTTATAATGAAGTCAGCCATTAGCCGGCTAAACCTGGCGTCTCATGAAGTGGCAGTGATCGGAGATAATATGCGAACCGATATTGCTGCTGGAGTGGCAGCAGGGTGTGAGACGCTGTTGGTACTTACCGGTGTGACAACACGGGATAATATGGATGGACACATTCAAGCAGCGAAGGCTCGACCTGATCATGTGTTTGAAGATTTGCATAAATTGATGGAGTGGCTGTCGCAAGAGGCAGACCAAGCTTCCAAAAAGGGGTAATGTACGATGCCGGAACTACCGGAAATGGAAAATTACCGGACCTTGCTGTCCGAGAAAATACTTGATCTACTGATTACAGGTGTTGTAATTAATCGCGATAAAACGATAAATACGGAGCCTGATCTGTTTATCAATGAACTTACAGGTAATCGCATCATATTTGTTGAGCGGCGAGCGAAGCATCTGATTTTCCACTTAGCTAATGGCAAACGCCTGGTGCTGCACCTCATGTTGGGCGGTATGATTTTCTGGGGCACGGAAGAAGAACGTCCTGATCGTTCCACGCAAGTGGAAATCCAGTTTGGCGATCACATTTTATTCTTCATTGGACTGCGCTTGGGTTATTTACATCTGCTTACTTCGAAAGAAACTGAAGAGGCGATGTCTGATCTTGGACCTGAACCTTTGGATCGACGGATGAATGTGGAACGTTTTGCTTCTCTGTTGAAAGGTCGTCGGGGTACACTCAAGACAACGTTGGTAAACCAGCATATTATTGCGGGGATCGGAAACTGTTATTCGGATGAGATTGCTTTTGCTGCCGGTCTGAGACCAAGCTCCAAAACGCAGAACATCGCGAATTCACCAGAGCTGACGGAGCGCTTGTTCCATTCGATGCAGTCCGTGTTGCGTGAAGCAGCTTCTGAGGGCGGTTATATGGAAATGCCACTGATGCAAGGGGATACGAAGACAGGAAGTTTTGACGAGCAATGTCGCGTATACGATCGGGAAGGCGAGACTTGTCCGCGTTGCGGGGGAACGATTGAACGAGTGGAAATTACGGGCAAGAAGGCGTTCTTCTGTCCGAAATGCCAGCATGAGGCCTAAAACCGGTATCGGGGCACATGTCAGCACTAGAGGTGGATTTCTTCAGGCAGCCAAGAGAGCACATGCGATGGGGGCAACGGCGTTTCAGTATTTTCCGAAGAACCCGCGTAGTCTTAGTCTGAAAAGTCTGGATCTCAGGGATACTGAGCAGTGCAGGGATTGGTGTGAACAGCAGGGACTTGCTTCGATTGCACATTCACCCTATCCCACGAATCCGGCGTTGGGCATGACCCGTGGAGAGGCGGGGTTTCATGCTACAATAGCTTCTATTCGCAATGATCTTGAAATTTCGAATGCTTGCGGTTCTGTTGGGACGGTGGTCCATTTTGGACATATCAAAACGAGCGATCCGCTTGAGGGCTATCAGAACCTCATTCATTGTCTGGATACCGCCTTGGAAAATTGGAACGGACATTCGAAAGTGCTGATTGAGAATCAGGCAGGTGATCATGGCCCGATGGGCACGACAATGGAAGAAATGATACAGATTCGCAAATTAAGCCGATATCCGGAGCAAATTGCTTTTTGTTTTGACACATGCCATGCTTTTGCTTCAGGTTTGTGGTCGTCAGGCAACGAAGCGGCGATGCTCGATAAGGGCAGGATGCTCGGATATTGGGATAATGTTGCTGCTGTACATTTTAATGATTCCAAATATGCGTCTGGTTTGTGTAAGGATAGACATGCGAGGATCGGACAAGGATATATCGGAAATGAATCAATGAAAGAATTGTTAAAGGCGCCTGAGTTCCAAAATGCGGTTGTAGTGCTCGAGACAGAAACGGGCGAAGATGGAACGCACCGTGATGATATAGCGCTCATGCGTTCCTGGTTATAATGGGGAGAGGAGCGATTGTATGCATGTTTTTTTGGATGACTATCGGGCATGTCCGAAAGGATTTGTTCTGGCAACGAATGCTGAAGAGTGCCTGATGCTGCTAAGAGAAGGTGACGTGGACATTTTGTCTCTGGATTATGAGCTTGGTCCAGATTCGCCCAATGGCGGTGAGGTCGCGGCATCTATTGTACGAGAAGGTTTATTTCCGCGCGAGATCTATTTGCATACGTCCAGTATGTTTGGGAAACGCCAGATGTACGAGATGTTATATAGCAATAAACCGGATTCGGTAATCATTCATAATGGACCAATGACGGGCGAGGTCATGCTGCGTGTTGCCGCGGGAGAGAAAAGTTAATGAAGCCAATTACATCCAAAATGTTAATGCGCGCCGTATGGGAAGGCATGCCAAAGGCTGTATTTATATATACCCCTTTATGTGGGACATGTGCGGCAGCCCGGCGTATGCTGGAGGTCGTTGAGTACATGCTGCCAGAAGGTATTTTATCCGAAATGAACATTCATGACATTCCTGAACTTGTACAACAATATCAAATTTCAAGCGTACCAGCAGTCATGCTGTTTGACGGTCAGCAAGATGTTCCAAAAATGGTTTATCGGATGAGCTCTGTAGAGCATTTGCTCTCGGAGATCCGGAAGGCGGTGCTGAAATGAGTATAATTTCGATGGAACATGTCTCACTTAGACGAGAAGAGAATCAAATCTTGGATGACGTACATTTGCGCATCGAACAAGGCGAACATTGGGTTATTCTGGGTCGGAATGGCTCTGGCAAAACGACGTTGCTGGAAATGATGAACGGATATATGTTTCCAAGTCAGGGACGGATTGAAGTACTGGGTAATCTGTATGGACAATGTGACGTCAGGGAAGTACGTAAGGAAATCGGTTATATTAGCCAAACGTTGATTGAGAAACTCACACCCAGAGATCCGGTGTGGGAGGTCGTCGCTACAGGAGCTTATGCTTTTTTGCGTTTTTATCAGACAATTCCGGATGAAGTAAAAGCAAAGGCAATGAGTTTGTTAGATGACATGGGCTTTGCCAACTTGGCCAACAACCCGCTTGGAACGTTATCCCAAGGGGAGCGCAAAAAAGTCATGCTTGCTCGTTCATTGATGGCTGAGCCAAAATTGCTGATTATGGACGAGCCTTGTGCCGGACTAGATTTATATGAACGTGAGAAAATGCTGGCTGAGATTGATCGTCTGCGCCAGCGTAACATTACAGTTGTGTATGTAACACATCATGTTGAAGAGATCGTACCTTTATTTACACATGTGGCCTTGATCCGCGATGGACGTATTGCTGCCGCAGGCCCTAAACATGAAGTTTTGACACAAGATACAATTAAGCATACGTACGATGTCCCGGTCGATATCCAGTGGGATGACGGTCGTCCGTGGATACGCGTACGTTCTGGAGGGTAACACAATTTGAGTACACAATCGTCTTGGGAAGAAGGCAACTTCTCCCGTTTTATTTGCACAGCCAATCATGGCTTTGCCCCTTATGCACAGGAAGAATTACGCCGTACGTTTGGTGCGGTGAAGAGCACGGTACTCGTACCAGGAGAAATATTACTTGCGGGTCTGCCTGTAGCGGAGGAAGAAGTTGCAGATAAGCTGTGGGCAGAGTATCCAACGTTTTTACGTCATATTCAACCTGTTCAGTTTCAGGAGAATACAGAAGATTCGGAGCAGTCTATTGAAAAATTGATTGCATTTGTGTTGAATCATAAGGAATTGAACGGTGCCTCTGTCGTGCTACAGGTACGGAAGACAGAAGGGGCCTTTTGGCAAGAAAATGCAGCCTCATTGAAGCAACTGCTAACTGAAAAGCTGGATGAGCTAGGCTGTGAATGGGTTGTACGTGATGCTGAATATGTCATTTCTGTATTTGCTGCCAATGATATGTTGTATGCTGGCATATCCAGACCTGAACAGAACCTGTCAGACTGGAGCGGGGGAGCCGTACGTTTTCAAAAAGAAGACGGACAGATCTCGCGGGCCAAATTCAAATTGCTTGAAGCCGAGCAAACGTTTGGCATTGACTTTACTTCATTTCATAAAGCACTTGATATCGGTGCAGCACCAGGTGGATGGACCTCCTTCCTGCTTGAACGCGGGCTTGAAGTAACGGCGGTAGATCCGGCGAAGATGGATGCAACGCTGCTGGCATCACCAAAACTGACTTTTTTGAAGAAAAATGCAGGGGATGTACGCTTCCGCGAAGGAGAATTTGATCTGCTCGTATGTGATATGAGTTGGAGTCCGAAGCTGATGAGCCGACTTGTATCGGATCTTCTATATAGCCTTCAGCCTGGGGGAACAGCAATTGTTACCGTGAAGTTATTGCATAAAAAACCGCTCGCACTCATTAAGGATGTTATCGATACGTTTGAGCGTTCGCGTATGCAGATTCAACGTTCCAAGCAGTTGTTCCATAACAGGGAAGAGATTACACTCTATATGGTCAAATATTAAGAGATCTAGCCTTGATTAAAGCTGCTAAAGGTATTATGAAATTGATTAGATTAAGCTCATTAAATTTTGTGCTTTACAATCTATTCCTGCCTGTACTATAATGATACCAATATTAACCATAACAAACCTGAGGGAAAGCATCCCGAAGCGAACAAAACCGGATATCCGGTCTGTTCTTCTTCGGTGAAGCTTTCCCTTTTTTGTTGTGTATTGAAGGAGGAATTGATATGAGACATCCGGCCAGGCTGGAACGCGGAAGCCTGCTGGGAGGTAGATATCGTATCGTATCCATTCTGGGAACAGGCGGAATGAGCCATGTATACGAGGCGGAGGATCTGAAGTTGCCGGGCAAGATATGGGCAATTAAAGAAAGCGTAACGATTATGCCATATGAAGGCAGTATGGAGACGGAGGCCGCTCTTCTGACATCACTTCGCCATCCAAGATTGCCGCAAATTGTTGATTTTTTTGTCCCGGATGAAGATGGGTACACGTACCTGGTGATGGAATACATCGACGGGTTAACGCTCAGTGAGTATTTCAAGCAGTGTCGTGGGAAGATCCCGATGGAGCAGTTGACGGAGCTGATGCTTCAATTGCTCGATGTGTTGAGTTATCTGCATAATCTAAATCCACCTGTCATCTATAGGGATCTGAAACCATCAAATATCATGATCACCCCGGAACATGAAGTAAGATTAATCGATTTTGGCATCGCCAGAAGTTATAAACCGCAAAGTGCCGAAGATACCGTCAAGTTGGGAACAGCTGGCTTCGCCGCTCCAGAACAATATGGCTCGGGTCAGACCGACGCCCGTTCAGATCTATATGGACTCGGAGCATTGCTGCTGTATCTTATGACAAGTGGGGCCTATACGGAATGGATTCAGGGTGTGGAAAGCTCTATCCGGAGTGATGTTCCACGGACGTACATCCCTGTGGCAAGAAAACTGTTGAGATATAATGCCGAGGAGCGATTCCAATCTGCCGATGAGGTGCGGAAGGAACTGCTCCGAATACCTGGTGGAATAACGCCTGGTGGAGATGCAACCCTGACCTTGAATGGCGGAACAAGAGTTATTGCCTTGACTGGTGCTTCATCTGGTGTAGGGGTTACCCACACTGCTATAGCTATCAGTCATTATCTCGAAAGGCAAAACTTCAAAGTAGCTGTGATTGAAATGTTACCTCGCTCTCAATCCTTTGCAAGAATTCAACAAATCGCTCAAGCGGGTAAACCGGTGCCAACAGGCAGACAGTTTGCAGTGGATGGTGTGCATTATTGGAAACAATCCGGGCGAGCGGATATTTTGTCTTTGCTTGGGGGGAGTTATCAATTCATCGTGATGGATCTTGGTAGTGGTCAGGACCAGAACCGGCTGGAAGAATTCCTTCGTGCAGATCTGCCAATTGTTATAGGCTCTGGTGCTGAATGGAGACAGGCGGAGATTGGCGCTTTTGTTCGATCACATCATCGGTATCCACGAGAGAAATGGATATATTGTCTGCCCCTGGCAGCAAGTGAAGCAGTTCAGCGCATTCGTAAAGCTCTGGATACATCGAGTGTATATGGTCTGCCGTTACATATCGACCCTTTTGACAAGGACGCACAGATGGATAAAGTGTTTTCACATATTTTAATGCATATGATGGCACAACAACCCAAGAAACGTTCGTTTTTTTCACGAAGGAAAGTACATGATTAGAAGAGATTACGAAAGGAGAGCCTCTTTTGTCTAAATTAAGAAAACAAAGCCGTCAACTGATCTATGCCGGACTTATCGGAGCAGGAGCTGTAGGGTTGGTGTTCGGAGGATATGTTATTTACAATGTCAAAACGATGGGGGATGTCAGGTCAGCCGTAGAAGCCCGTTATTTATCGGCATATGAGGAAAAGGAAGCTGAATTAAAGCAACAATGGGATTCGGGAGCACAAGGATGGGTTACGATTCGGGATATTGAAGCAGGTGAACCGATATTACCGGAGGATCTGAAGCTCATTGCTGTTCCGGATGCACAAGCGCCACGAAATCTCTGGTCCAGTACCAAGCAGATGGAAGGCCAAGTGGCCAAAATAGAGTTGAAAAAAGGAACAGCCATAACCACTGAGATGGTATATGAGGATACACCGGCTCCGCCTGATTTAAGAAATCGAGAGCTGCAAGTTGTATTACTGCCGTCCTCACTCGTTAAGGGAGATATTATTGATGTTCGTATCCAATTCCCCACCGGACAGGACTATGTTCTTTTATCGAAGAAGAAAGTGGAACGACTCAATGCAGCTACCTTATGGATTACGATGACAGAGGAAGAGATTCTGTCACTCTCAAGTGCAATTGTAGATGCCTATTTACATAAAGCTTCAATCTATGCCTTAACCTATGTAGAACCACAGTTTCAGACACCTGCAATCGCAACGTATCCTGCCAATTCAGAAGTGTTAAAACTGCTGGAGAGTGATCCGAATATTGTTCGACGAGCCGAACAGGAGTTATCCAGACAGGTGAGAAGTTCGCTTGAAAGTTCACTGGCCGCCTCCGTGACAGCACCGTCAAAAGGGGTTGAACAGGATGTGGCACAATCCTCAGTTACCTATAACAGTCGTCCATCAGCGAATAATCCGGCAACGTCGGATGGAGTGATGTGGAATGATGGTTCAGGAAACGGAGCAGGAGCTAATTCTGGAAGCGTGAATGATCCTGCTGAAGCTTTACAAACAGAACAACAGAGCTTGCTAACGGGTGGAGAATAGAGCGAAATCCGAGGCTTATTTTAGAATAATTCAGATAACAGAGAGTTTGAGAAAAAGAAAGGAGTTGTAACATCTATGCATACATGGATCTTTGCGGGTTTATGTGAGAAGAATGATCTGATGTTGTATCTTTGCAAGATATTGGCTTCGACAGGCAACAAGGTCTTGCTCGTAGATGGAACCTTACAACAGAAGTATGGGTACGGTGTAGGAGACAGTCAGCAGTCTTTGCGAATTACGGAATTTGAAGGATTTGATATCGCTTGTCATTTTGTCACTTCAGCAGCTGTAGAGAATCATCTTGAAGTAAATGGAGAGCAATTGGACAGTTATGACTATGTGTTATATGACATGGAGACCTCACATTTTGCATCACGTAATCTCTGGCTAAACGCTGATGTAAGAGTCTGGGTGAGTGATTATGAGCGTTACAATCTGGAACGTGGCAAGGGTTGGTTGAATCGTTTGCTTGAAGAACAGTCATTGCCTAATGAGCTGTCATTTCAGCGGCTCTTAATTAACGGGGTTGACTGCAAGCTTGAAGCTCGTTATCTGTGGGCGTATCTGGAGGGCAGTCCGTTTGTGTGGACAGGAGAATCCTTAGTGCTTCCGTGGGATGAATTAACAGCTGCAGTTAAGCTTGAGAATGAGCATCATCGCCGAGTTCATCTTGGACCTCTGTCACGAAATTACAAAAAATCGTTGTGTCGCGTGGTCGAGCAGTTAACAGGTTGGGAAAGTGTTCGTAGTCGCCGTGCGATGAAAGAAGCAGAGAGGATGAGAGCATGAGCACCATTACCTTTTGGAGCCCTTTTGCAGGAACAGGTTGCACTTCAAGCACATTAATTAGTGCTTATGCGATGGCACTTCACTACAGGACAAGAGTGTTACTTGTTAATGCAGGCCTTGCAGGAACTGGCACAGAAGCTGCTCTACCATCCAAAGATACGGATTCAGCGGATTTTATGTTCTCCTTTGAAGAGGGTGGCTGGGATGCGATTGAACGGCTGCATTCGAGTGGCAGTCTGAATAAGCACAATCTTAGGGATTATACCAAGCCACTTCTGAAGGAAAGACTTGATTTCCTAACCGGAAGAATTGATGAGATGGAACGTTCCCCGCAGGAACATGGTGAGACAGTGAAAAAGCTGCTAAATGTAGCTAACGAGTATTATGATCTGGTTCTTCTGGATGCGGATCATGCTGGTGTCGATTCACAGCTCAAGCTGCAACAGGCGGACTATGTTGTAATTAATCTCGATCAAAATATGCGAAATCTGGAGTTGTTCTTTGAAGAGATCCTGCCAGAACGAATGAACAATAAGAATATACATGTTGTCATTAACAAATACGATTTGCATTCCCGTGCAACGCTTTCCAATATTAAGCGACAGTTCAGATATAAAGGCACGATATCTGCGATACCGTACACAACCGGATACCTGGATGCAATGAATCGGCGAGATGTCGCTAGATACTTGCAGTTGGAAAGTTTGACTGAGGATAAGGACATTCGTAAAGGGAGTTTTGCTGCAAGCATGAGCGAACTCGCTCGCCTGATTATGGACGGTGCAGGTATGCGCACAGTTCTGAAGAGGCTGGAAAGGGGAGCCTGAACCTCCGATGCTCTGGAATACCATATGGATAAGTTTGATTTTGATTCTGTGCCTGACTTATATCTGGTTCAAGTATAGAACGTTTCTTCGTGAAAAGAATGCTCGTGTTCCTGAACAGGAATCATTCACGATTGACATGTTGATTGAGAAGGTGAAGAACTCACTTCATGAGCTTAGTCATAGTCAGCTCGCGGATGCGGGTCTGCATGAAGAAGAATATCGTCGAAGAATTAATCAGCGTGCCGAGATGAGAAAAGCACTGAAGGGCTGTGTCTCAGGCAGTATCAGCGACAAAACGTATGTCAAAAATCTGATAGGGGATCTCCTGACCCGAAGCATAGGGCTGAACAAATCAAATGTAGATGAAGTTATTTTGTTTGCAGAACCAGATTTGCTGACGATCCAGGACCGATTCGAAATTGTGTTTTATCTGTACCGACAGCAATTCGGTGTGGATGCACTCTCCCGAATGATTGATACCTACGATCTTGGCAGACTGAGAATGGAGGAAGGTACGGACGATGGAGGAAGTTATTATATCTCTGAGGAGGATATTCAGTATGTTTTCGAGTGCGAGTATCGAGAGCTTGGATTCAGAGAAAAGACGGATATCATCGTGCAACGTATCTACCAACATTATAAAGGATTCTCGGTTGTTGATGAGATAAGGGACCAGCGTATTGACGGCGTTAGTGGTGGTGTTAGCGGTATGCTTGATGCTGTTCATAATATGGGACTTCGAAAACCGGCATCGTGGAATGATTTGCTGGATCAAGGACTGGAGGATGATGCACATGAAGAACCGCTTAGCGGCATGGAAAGTGTCTGGATTTTCTATAAAGGTAAGTCCATTCATCTACCCTTTCTGTCCTTCGGCAGTATTCGTGAACTGAAAAGGGTATGCCAGAATATATACAAATACAATTATCCCGGACAGTTGTCGGAAGCAAGTGGATACAAGGTGAACGAGATGAAAGACGGCTCCCGTGTCGTTGTTGTTAGACCTCCTTTTGCAGAATCATGGGCGTTCTTCGTCCGAAAGTTCGATATTCCGAATGCTTCACTTGAACAGTTGGTTACGGGTAACAACGCAGATCTGCCAATCACATTGCTTCAATACCTGATGAAAGGAAGCCGGATTACAGCTGTAACCGGGGCCCAAGGTTCTGGTAAAACGACGTTGCTTATGGCTATGGTCAAACACATCTATGCATCGTACACCCTTCGGGTGCAGGAGATGGCGTTTGAACTTCAATTAAGACGGATCTATAGCCGACGTAATATTTTGAGTTTCCGAGAGACCGAACACATTTCAGGTCAACAAGGGCTTGATTTGCAGAAAAAAACGGATGGTACCGTCAATATTCTCGGTGAGGTTGCGAGTGATGAGGTGGCCGCATGGATGATTCAAATGTCTCAGGTTGCCAGTCTGTTCACCCTGTTTACCCACCATGCCAAAACGTTTCGTGATCTGGTCTTCTCCCTCCGTAATTCCTTGCTCAAGACAGGTATGTTCCAGCATGAGCATATTGCTGAGGAGCAGGTTGTGAGTGTAATCAACTTCGATGTTCATATGAAGAAAGATGCTGAGGGACGAAGATATATCGAACGAATTACGGAGTGTCTTCCTCGTGCGAATCAAGGTGATAGCGTGGAAGAGAGGGCAGGATTTACATTTCATAATGTTGTGGAGTACAGAGATGGAGCGTATGTTGCAACAGCTCCAATCTCCTCTGGAAGCATGGTGGATATGCGAGAACAGATGACATTAAAGGATGCCGAGAAGTTTGAACAGTTTATGAAGCAACACTGGGGTGATCAGCATGACAATTAAATGGATTCTGCTTCTCGTATTAAGTATTTGTGCAGGAGGGCTGCTGATCACACTTCTGGTTTTAAGTATGTTACGTCACAGAGGAGGTGGTTTAACAAGTCAATCCGGCGTTATTCTTGCTCCTAGCGGAAAGGGATTCAAGGGACTGGGATCAATCTTGTTGCAATCCTACCGCCTTGGAATGAAGGTCCCACTGTTATCAGCCTATATTCTACAGGTGCAGAAACGTATTTCATTCCGCCATGTTGGGGATGAACCTTCACTTCGCAGGCTGACGATGACAGTGGTTCTGATTATTCTTGGAGGTTATGGAGGCATTAGTGTCATTCTGTTTTTTCTGCAGCCAGGTATCGCTTTTGTAATACTGTCCGTGCTCTGTGCTGTGGTGCTAAACAGTCTGGTATTGGATATGTGTCTCAGTCGTATGGAGAAAAGGTTGCTGGTTCAGATGTTGGATCTCTTTGCAGATGTAAGGCATAGGTATCATCAGCATGGCATGGTTGAGGAAGCGCTCTATGAAGCCGCTGAAGCAGGTACAGGAGAAGCAGCAGAACAGGTAAGACTGATCTACGAAGCTCTAACTTCTCCAGATCCGAATGAAGCACTTGAGCGTTATTATGAAGTGGCTCCCAACCGTTTTCTCAAAGGATTCGCCGGCGTTTCCTATATGGTCATGGAGTTTGGGGATAAGGACAGAGCACAAGGCTCTATTTATCTTAAAGGACTGGGTAACCTGACTCAGGAGATTCATCTGGAGATTTTGCGGCGTGATAAATTGGATTACCTGCTCAAAGGACTTAATATCATCGCGCTAGCTCCGGTATTGTTCACCGCTCCAATCGAACGCTGGGCCAGAGTCAGTTTCCCAACGATGGATGAATTTTATCGCAGCAAAATCGGTTTTGTTACCAAAATATCGATCTATGTCATCATTATCCTTGCTTATTTGCTTCTGCAAAGGCTCCAGCAATACGATGAGACACGTTACCGGTCAGGGCATAAGCATTCATGGTTGGATCAGTTTCTGTACAGGCAGACCTTCATACGGAAATTGGCGATGTTGTTTGCAGCAAAACCTGGCAGTGCACAGTACAGTCAAACGATACGGCTCATGAGGGAGAGCAGCTCAGAGTTGAAATACGAATGGCTTGCCATTCGTCGAGTGATGTTATTCGCAGGTTGTTTGGTCCTTACGATGGGTTGCATCTTGCTGTTGCACCAGGTTGAACGTAACCACATCTTGCATGATCCAATCCGCGATGATCGAATGTTTGGTGCAATGGCTGAAGCGGATCTCAGGAAAGCTGAGGAAAAAACAGCGTTGGATCAATCCGTGTTGGAAAGTGTAGAAATGAACCGAGGAGCTACATACGAAGAAGTCTCCAAGGCGTTACAGCAGTTATCTCCAGTTCAGTTAGACCATGATACCCAGAATGAGACCATCACGCGCATTATGCAGAAACTTGAGGTGTATAACAAGCAATATGTACGCTGGTGGGAAATGATTATAGCCATTCTCATGGGTGCAGCGGGGTACTTCATGCCCGTATGGCTCATGTTATTTCAGCGGAAAATGCGAAGGTTGGATATGCGACATGAAATCTATCAATTCCAGACGGTGATTTCCATTTTGCGTGAGATGGACCGGATGTCAGTCGAGGAGATATTGGAGTGGCTTAATCGATTTGCCGTCATTTTCAAGCGCCCGCTGCAAAAATGTTTGTTGCATTTTGAACATGGACCAGAGCTTGCACTTGAACAATTAAAGGAAGAGGCGGGCTTGCCCGAGTTCCAGCGACTGGTTGATAAATTACAGCTTGCCCTTGGCAAAATCTCAATACGTGAAGCCTTCGATGATCTCGAGAGCATGATGGCATTTTATTTTGAACAACGCAAGCAGGAGTACAGCAAAATGATAGATGTCAAAGCATCATGGGGGAGAACCATTGGATTTACACCTATGTATGCCCTTATCTTTTTGTATCTGGTTATTCCATTGGTCGGTATGAGTTTCTTGCAGATGAACATTTATTATGATCAAATTCAGAAACTGTAGCACAATTCATCTGTGTGACAGTCTGAAATAGTTTAATAACTTATAACTTGGGAGGATTTATCATGAACAATGCATCAAGCGCTTTAAAGGTGGCAGCAGGGATATTCTTAACAATAGCTTTAATCACAATTGTAGTTCTGTTGTTTATTTCGGCTCAGGAGGCAACCAAGACGGCCCAGAACAATTTTGCTGATATCCAGACCGAGTTGTCTCAGGCCGCATTTACGGTGTATGACGGAACAACCATCAGTGGATCTCAGGTAACCAACGCACTACGTAAATATGCGGACAAGGAACAGTTTGGTATTAAAGTGATTACGGGTAAAAATGTAGCTGGTCAATGGTACGGTAATCAGTTGAATATTTCTCAGGATCTCAATAATGCGGATTATGGCTCTGTTATTGGACCTGAAGATAAGGTAGGTATTATTAATCAGACCATGAGTGAAAAAGACAATCAATATGTCAATCCAAGTGGTAAATTCAAAGCGATTATCGTGAAAGACCGTTCTAACGTGGTAAGAGGGCTGATCTTCCAGCAATCCTGACAGGAGTTGGTTTAACATGTCCAGGAATACACAGCATCTCATGTTGTTTTGTACGGCGGTTGTCCTTTTTGTGACAGCCTGCCTGTACGGGCAACAGAATGTTAAGATTTTATCAGCGGCCTTGAACGACAGAGTACAGACAACAGCAGGCATGGAAGGTCGGCTGACAACAACACTGCGTACCACTAATCCGTATCAGTATAATGGTGCGGAAGTGTTGCATACCGTGAGACAGATGACAGGCACAGGCATCCCTGTGGAGGTAGATGGGACTTCGTATGTGATCGATCCACTTGTCAGCAAAACAGCGACGATTCCTGTCCAGCTCGATGCCACCTACAGACCAGAGTTTATTCGAAATGAAACTGGAGAACTGCTCAAGATTGTTTTTTGGAAGGAGGCCAGTGTTAATTGATTAATGCCGCATCCAAGATGCTTGCCGTATTGCTCGCAGTCCTTTTGCTCTATGTGTACCCAGCTGCTGAAACAGCCGATCGGCAGGATGATATAGCACGTATGACGGCTGTTCAGAATGTAACACGTTTTGTTGATGCTGTCCGAACGAAAGGATATATTTCACCTCGAATGTTGGCTGAGTTTGAGGAGCAACTGGCCCAGACGGGCAATGTGTATGAGGTGTCGATGGAACATTTACATAAGAAATATGTACCTCACTATACAGACCCGATGGACAATAACAGTTTTAACGGGACCTATGAGGTAGTGCAGGATGGATATTATGCAGCTCAGATTCGAGAAAGACTATTCCCATCCTCAGGTGTGATACCGGTTGATGATCCTGGCCGAAGATATACGTTGACGACAGGGGATTTTTTCACGGTGACTCTCCAAAATACAAATCGTACACCTTCCATGCTCATTCGTGAATGGTTGAGTGGTACGGCTCAAGCTTCAGCAGTATTTGTAACATACGGAGGTATGGTCCTCAATGAAGATTACTGAGCTATCCATTGTATTTGTGCTGATCTTCTTCCCGCTCTTCTGGACCATCTCACTCCATACCCAAGATGCCGAAGAGGCTCAATATCTTGGTCATCAATACAGATCTGCACTTCAAACTGCAGTCATGGATGCAGGTGCAGTGATGCATCAGAATGAGAAACAAAATGATGAAGCAGGTTATGATTCAACCAAGTTTGTTAAAGCCGATAAGGAGCTTGCCTTGTTGACATTTACGCAGACGATGGCTTTGAATATGGGGATTCAGGATGATCCCGCAGCTATTCGAAACATGTTTAATTACATTCCTGCCGTGGTTATTCTGGATTATGATGGCTATTATATGTTGTCCACAGAAACAGAGATGACAGGTAACCGTGAAGATTCTTTCAGGCAAGTGTGGAGCCCCAAGAAACCTTATACATATTTAGATTCTAATGGTAACAGTATTAACTTTACACTGGACGACTACGTATATGCCTATGACGCAAACGCAGGGAAATGGATTGAAGGATTTCAAAAAGAACTGGCTTCAAGCACACAGATTCCTTTACTTCAGAATACCAGCGTATTTGAACAAGTTAGACAAAGCCGGATTGTGACTGCTGTACAGGATGATCTGGCTGATGTGATTAACCGCCATAATGAGTTTGCCAGAAAGAACGGTATTTCTTATACGTTTACGATGCCCCTGATTGCGCAGGAAGATTGGTACAACTCCATTAACGATACAGGGATTATGGCCTTTATCCAAGGTATAGGTGTGGGTGACCAAAAGATCAACAATTATGCGATCGGTGGAGGCAGACTTGTGAAGAAAACGGCCATCGTAGGTGGGGTAGATCCTTTAACGGGTATCAAGTACTACTATCCCTCCACATGTGGTAATGGTTACCGTGCTGAAGAGGTGTTTACAGACGCAAAACAAGCAGCTGCACAAGGCTATTTCGAATATAAATGCTCTAATCGTTAGGGTAGCCTGTATGACAAAATCATGTAAGAGGTTCATGAACTGTTTACATTACTTTCAGAAAAGACGGAACCTGTGCTAGAATAGGGTTTCGGAACAATAACAAAAGTAATGTCTAATAGATAGGAGCAACCTCATCTTATGAGTTTATTGTCAGTAGAGAACGTAAGTCACAATTTTGGAGATCGCACGTTATTTAAAAATGTATCGTTTCGTTTACTTGCCGGAGAGCGCGTAGGACTTGTTGGTGCCAATGGTGTGGGCAAATCCACACTAATGAACATCCTTACCGGTAAATTGCTTAAAGATAGTGGAAAAGTGGAATGGACACCTAAGGTTCGTTATGGATATCTGGATCAGCACACGAAGCTTACCCCAGGCAAAACTATTCGTGACGTTCTTAAGGATGCCTTCCTTCCGTTGCTTGAATTAGAAAAAGAAATGATGAATATTACGGACCAGATGGCAGATGCAGATCCAGATAAGCTGGAACAGTTGCTGGAAGAGATGGGCGATATTCAGGAACAACTGGAGCAGGGCGACTTCTATCTGATTGACGTAAAAGTGGAAGAGATGGCCAATGGTCTTGGTTTGTCCGCAATTGGTCTTGATCGGGATGTCGCAGCTCTAAGTGGTGGACAACGTACCAAGGTGCTTCTTGCCAAGCTTCTGCTCGAGAAACCTACAGCTCTTTTACTGGATGAGCCGACCAACTATCTGGATGTAGAGCACATTGAATGGTTGTCACGTTACCTGAAGGACTACCCGCACGCATTTCTTCTAATCTCTCATGACACGGAATTTATGAATGAAGTCGTAAATGTCATTTATCATTTGGAGTTTGCCAAATTAACGCGATATGCAGCGAACTATAACAAGTTCCTGGAGATGGCCGATATGAATAAAGCTCAGCATATTGATGCGTACGAGAAGCAGCAAGAGTACATCAAGAAGCAGGAAGATTTCATTCAGCGTAACAAGGCACGTGCTTCAACTTCAGGTCGAGCGAAGAGCCGGGAGAAGCAGCTGGATAAGATTGATCGAATTGATCGTCCAGATGAAGCGGCCAAACCAACGTTCAAATTCAAGGATGCCCGTGCGAGCAGTAAAACGGTCTTTGAGGGTATTGATTTTGAAATTGGATATACGTATCCTTTGCTACCTAAAATGACAATGACGATTGAACGTGGTGAGAAAATTGCCATCGTAGGCTGTAATGGTGTGGGCAAATCGACACTGCTGAAGACGATCTTGGGAAGAATATCTCCACTCAGTGGAAAAACCTTTTTGGGAGATTATCTCGAAACGGCATATTTTGAGCAGGAAGTTCGTGCTGGGAATATCACGCCGATTGAGGATGTCTGGAATGAGTTTTCACATTTGACCCAGAATGAAGTCAGGGGTCATCTCGCTCGCTGTGGGTTGAAAAATGAGCACATTACCCGTCCGCTTAACATGCTGAGTGGTGGAGAGCAAGCCAAGGTTCGTTTATGCAAACTCTTGATGCGTGAAAGCAACTGGATTCTATTCGATGAGCCGACGAACCATCTGGATGTAACGGCCAAAGCTGAGTTGCAGCGTGCGTTGCAAGAATTCAAGGGAACAGTGATACTTGTATCTCATGAACCTGATTTCTACGAGGGTTGGGTCACCAAAACATGGAATGTCGAAGAATGGTCTGAGAAAAACTAGACGATTCAAGCAACGTTCAGCAGAAATGAACGGTGACAAAAAAATCCGTCTATGGTAATATGGCTACAACTTCATATGAACACTAGGGGGGCCGCACGATGCGGCTGAGATGGAAGAATGCGATTCCGGACCCTTTGCACCTGATCTGGATCATACCAGCGTAGGGAAGTGGCGCGCGCGTTTCAGTGAATGACGTGAGCAAACGGCAATTCGAAAGGATTTCAACCGTCTGCTTAACGAATTGAAACATGCAGTTGTGTGTATAACGTTATGGATATAAGTTCCATAGCTGTATTGCACGAAATGAACTGTATGTATCAGTCAGTCATCTGGTCCTATAATTAATACGCAGCCACTCCCCTACGGGAGTGGCTTTTTTGTGTTTTCATAGCATTCACACATGGAAGGGGATGAACAGTACGGTAATTTCTCATGAACGTGTACACGAATCATTTGAATTGCATGTTGTATCTACGGGTGCAGGGGATCAAGCATCTTTTGTAAAAGCTGCAAAGGACGTTTGGCCATGGGTGGACTATATTCACATACGAGAAAAACAACTCACATGGCAAGACAAGATAGGTTGGGCTGAAAGTCTGCGTCGCATTGGCGTTCCATCTTGTCGCATCGTTATCAATGGTTCAGAGCTGCCTTCACAGAATGACATCTATGGCGGTGTACATTGGGGGAAAGATGCGATACGTAACTATAACCCTGCTGTTATAAGCAATGTGCAGCGACTTCGTCTGGGTGTATCTGTTCATTCAATCGATGAGGCAAAAATCGCTGAAGAACGGGGAGCCGATTACCTTTTCTTCGGGCATGTCTACTCAACCAACAGTAAGCCTGATCTTGAACCAAGAGGATTATATGCTCTGGCTGAAGTGTGCTCTGGTGTCTCCATTCCTGTCATGGCGATTGGGGGCATCGAACCGGGAAACATTCACGCTATTCGCTCTGCAGGCGCACAGGGAGTCGCTGTGATTTCGAATGTATGGGCGAGCGATTCCCCGGATCGGGCGGCTGCATTATTAAGGCAGGCTATCGTTGATACAGAAAGTCTGAGCCGCTGAATCAAGGAGATGAGAGGATGAAAAAGATCATTACTGATAGACCGGATAAGATTCATGCAGAAACGATTATTGTAGGTGGAGGCGTTGTTGGATGTGCCATTGCGTATGAGCTTGCTTCCCGTGGACAGGATGTACTGCTGGTAGATCGTTCGGCGATTGCAGGAGGGACTTCTTGCGCAGCTGCTGGAATGCTGGCGGCAGACAGTGAGGATTTTGCTCATCCTTTGATGGCTAAGCTTGCCAGGCAGAGCAGGCAGTTACTTCATGAGCAACAGGTACTAATGGCTACCCTCAGTGATGTAGAGGTTGGTCTGCAACGCCATGGATTCCTAACCCCTTTTCGTTCATACAGTGAATTAAGCAGCTATAAGAATAATCGGAAGTCTGCGTTGTCTGCTGATGAGGTGTGGTGGGATCGTTCCGTTGTGCAACAGGAGGCACCATGGCTTAACAGAGATACGTATGGAGCCTACTACAGACCTTACGAGAGTGAGATTCTTCCAGTCCATCTAACGAAGGCATATGCTGAATCCGCTCAAGTATTGGGAGCACGTGTTATGGAGGACATACAGGATATACGTGTGCAAGCAAACGAACACGGCGTGCAGGGGATCACCACATCGATCGGCGAGATGAGATGCAAACATGTCATTATAGCGGCTGGATTACAGAGTGAAGAGTTGATGAGACATGTGAATCTGAGCTTGCCTGTGTGGTCGGTAAAAGGTGAAATAGCCGCCGTTCAGTTCGCAGATGAACATGCAGGGTACAGACCTGACAGAACGGTGTATGCAGAGGATATCTATATTGTTCCCAAAGCCAATGGCGAAGTTTGGCTCGGGGCAACCAGTCTGCCAGGCAGAACGGATCTGAACGTTTCTGTACAGGGTGTTCAGAAGCTATTAACAGCGGCTACCCACTGGGTGCCTGGGATGAAAGAAGCACAATTTTTACGAGCGTGGGCAGGCGTAAGACCGGCAACTCCCGATGGACTGCCTTATATAGGTGCTTGCAAGAGTATACCCGGGTTGTTCGCCGCCTTTGGACATTACCGCAACGGTATCTTGCTTAGTGCGATAACAGGCAGGCTTATCGCTGAGTTGCTCGCTGGCAAAAGCTCAGAAGAACTCGGAATTGAGGCGCTGAGCCCTGAGCGATTGAACAGAAAAGGAGTGGTGCAGTGAATATCATCGTTAATGGTCAACGGATGGAGATTGAAGACAGATTGAATCGTGTGGATAAATTACTCCAATCTTTTGATTTGCAAGTCATGACTGTAGTTGTAGAGCTGAACAAGCATATTTTAACCCGTGAGTATCATGAGTCAACGGCGTTAAGAGAAGGCGACCGAATTGAGATTGTACATTTTGTAGGAGGCGGTTGATGATGTTGAACATTGGTAAATATACGTTTGAGTCCAGATTGTTGCTCGGAACAGGCAAGTTTTCGGATCTGGAAGTGCAAAGTCAGGCTGTGGAAGCATCTGAAACGGAAGTTTTAACCTTTGCTGTTCGTCGTCTGAATCTGGAGGAACGTAATCAGAAGCATTTCCTGGATACGTTGGATCTGGACAAATACACACTTCTTCCGAATACGGCAGGGGCTTCCACTGCGGAAGAGGCGGTGCGGATTGCCGAGCTTGCGCGGGCTTCAGGACTTTGTGATATGATAAAAGTCGAAGTCATCGGAGATGGGATGACGTTACTCCCAGATCCGATTGAAACGTACAAGGCTTGCGAAATTTTGCTTGAAAAGGGCTTCACGGTATTGCCTTATATTTCAGATGATGTCATTCTGGCCAAAAGGCTACAATTACTTGGCGTACATGCTGTAATGCCTGGCGCTTCTCCCATCGGAGCTGGCAGAGGTATCATCAATCCCTATAACCTTGAGATCATCATTGAGCAGGCCGTTGTACCTGTAATTGTGGATGCAGGATTGCGCTCCCCAAAAGATGCTGCTTATGCGATGGAACTTGGTGCCGATGGCGTATTGTTAAATACAGCCGTATCCGGATCAGGAGATCCAGTGAGCATGGCTAAAGCGATGCGATTGGGGGTAGAAGCGGGTAGATTGGCATATGAGGCAGGCATGATTCCCGTAAAGCGTTATGCAGCAGCCAGTAGTCCGGTGGAAGGAATGGTTCATACATGACAGATCAATTAACATCTTCCGAGCAGGCCGATCGTTATTCCAGACAGGAACGCTACGCGCCGCTGGGCAAGGAAGGCCAGGCCAGATTAAAGGGCAGCAGAGTTTTAATCGTTGGCGCTGGCGCACTGGGAACAGGAATCGCAGAAACGTTAGTTCGTTCAGGGGTCGGGCACATAACGATTGTGGATCGTGATTATGTGGAGTGGAGTAACCTGCAGCGACAGCAATTATATGTAGAGCAGGACGCGATAGAGCGGATGCCGAAGGCGATGGCAGCGGAAAAACGTTTATCTGCCATTAATTCCACGGTTCATGTGGAAGGGAAGGTATTGGATGTCAGAGTAGATGAATTGGAAGAACTCGTTCAGCGTACAGACTTGATCATGGATGCAACGGATAACTTTGATACCCGACTACTCATGAATGATATGGCACAGAAGCACCGCATTCCCTGGATTTATGGTGGATGCGTAGGTAGTTACGGCATCACCTATACGTTTATGCCCGGAGATACGCCATGTTTAAATTGTTTGCTGGGTGAAGTCCCTTTGGGTGGAGATACCTGTGATACGTCTGGCATCATACCTCAAGCGGTACAGATGGTAACGGCGAATCAGACAGCAGAAGCGATGAAGTTACTTAGCGGCAATGCAAATGCATTGAGACGTAAGTTATTGTCATTTGACGTGTGGAGGAACGAATACATATCCATCAATGTGGATGGTGCGAAAAAGAAAGACTGTCCTTCTTGCGGTACTTCGGCAACGTATCCATATCTTTCTGCGTCCAATCTGGAGAAAACTGATGTGTTGTGTGGCAGGGACACCGTTCAGATCCGACCTGCACGGCGCATGAATCTGGATCTTCAACATACAGCGGATCGCCTGAACAGGCTTCAAGAAGGAAAAGTGGAATCCAATCCGTTTCTGGTTTCTTTTACAACAGGAGTCCATAGAATGGTCATTTTCCAAGATGGACGTGTCCTCGTACACGGAACAAAAGACACAGCTGAAGCACGTACGCTCGTCCATCGCTACTTTGGTTAAAGCAAGAAAGAAGCAAAGTCTGTTCCCTTGAGGGAATGGACTTTTTCATTTTACGGCATGCTATCTGTACCAACCATTGCTGCGAGCAGTGGGGATAGAGACAGGCCGGGTGAAAAAGAGTGAAAACAGCCATTTTGCTGATTGGAGCAGGAGAGCAGGTCAGCCTTATTCAGGACGTATTATGTGCCGAAGGATATGAGGTTCAACGAAAAGAGTGGTCTGAGCTAAACCAATCCGACGAGAATTGGTTATCACACTTCAACCTGATCATTCTGGTAGACCGAGAAGAGGGAGAGGCACATTGGAGCCAAGATCAGAAAATAGAGCTGAAACAACGGATGGATGAAGGTCAGGTTATACCTCTACTGGTTATTACTTCAAATGCATCTCCTCAGTTCATCGTGGAATGGCTGGATTACGGAGCTAATGACGTGATGGAGGAACCTATCCACATGACCGTAATGCTTGCCAGAATAAGAAACTTATTGCGTGTTTTTGCGAATGCAACACCAGAGGGGGAGGAAGTAATTGTAGTTCATGATCTTAAAGTGAATTTGCGTTCAAGGCGGGTAAATCGTGCGGGTGAATACCTGACATTAACGCCAAAAGAGTACGAATTGCTGGAATTTTTGGCCCTGCATGTGAATGAAGCATGTACCAGAAGTGATATTTTGCGGGAGGTATGGAGATATGAGTATGCGATGGATACCAACGTTGTGGATGTGTACATCAAACATCTGCGGGTTAAGGTGGATAAGGGAAGAAGTGTGAAACTGATTCATACTGTGCGTGGGATCGGTTACATGCTTCATGATAAAAATTAGATTTTCACCGCATTCCATGAATCACCAGTTTAAAGTGTGGCAAAAAGAGGGTAAAAATAAAAGACCGGATAGTAACCTCCGGTCCTTACTGATTAGCTATGATGTGATTCTAAAGCACACGACGAGCTTTAACATACGTTTTCTTCCAAGTACCAGAGTCCAGATCAGAGAGGGTTACGCCTGGAGATCCGTACGTATGCAGAATCTTACCATTTCCCGCATAAACGCCTACGTGAGTGACATTGGAACCGGTAGAACGGCTACCGCTGGAGAAGAACACCAGGTCACCAACACGCAGATTTGCTTTGGATACAGCTGTACCTTCTTTGGATTGGCTCACGGAAGTGCGCGGCAAGTCTACACCATACTTTTTGAAAATATATTTCATAAAAGAAGAGCAGTCAAAAACTTTGGTTGTTGATGTTGAAGCACCAAATTCATATGGAGTTCCAGTAAATTGTTTACCATAGTTAACAATCTGTTGACCTGTAGACACAGATGCGGTTGCTGCCTGTGCAACAGGGGCGTTAGTCATTAATACAGCTCCAAAACCTAGTGTAGCGCACAACCCGACGGTTACGGCCTTTTGGACAAAGATGTTTGTTTTCATATTAGTTAGTACCTCCAAAATTCGTTTTCGTTAAGTTGCTAGAGCGAGTATAACAGCTTTGTAACAGCCTAGAAATTGGATAGGGGAGTGTAATCCCTTGCGCCACAATGGTTTGGGTATGTTTATTAAAATATGATTAAAAATGTCAAAAAATTAATCATTGACGGATGAAGAATAATGATGAAACAACAAAGACCCTTGAATATCAAGGGTCTTTGTTATGTGTGAACCTATTTTCTTAACGAAATCACTGGTTACAAAAACGTAATAAATAACTATGAAGCACGCGAATAGATTCAATCTTTGCTCTGAATAATCAGTAATAAGCCGCTATCGATAGTGACTGTACCGGAGGAGCCTAAGAGCTGGTTACTTACACCCAAGGATTGTCCCATGCGTATGGTGGCTTGATCTAGCGGATACATAAAACCATCTAGAGTTATTCCTGTAACTTCATGAGTCAAGGGGAGCAGAGAAACATATTTATAGTCACGGTGCTCAACCACAGCTTTGGATGTGGTCAGTGTCATGTAATTGTGCTTGTCCTGAATGGCACAGGAGATATGATGCTGCATCGCGCGAACCATGATATGTACATTGGCGAGTGTGTGATCCATACGTGTACCTGTAGCACCTAACATTAAGATGTGAGATGGTTCGTAATCTAGCGCTGTCTCAAAAGCCATTTCTGTATCAGTAAGATCCTTATGAACAGGGTCACATGCAATGAAACGAATGCTATTGTTGCTTACAATGATACGTTCTTCTTCAGTAATGGAGTCGAAGTCTCCAACTGCAATGTGAGGCTGAATGCCGTGTTCAATTAAAAATAATGCACCGCGATCGGCCGCGATGATCATATCATCTTCTCGTATTTCCTGAAGTAATTCTATAGATAAGTTTCCGCCTGTAAAAATAACAATCCGTTTCGTCGTCATTTTATTTCATCCTTCCTAATTCAGAGAAAAATAGTTCATAGTCCAAATATAATGTTGGAACCTGTACAAATATATTCACCAAACCAGTATAATCCACAAAATGTGGTTGCACAATTTCAGTGCTCGCGGATACAATGGGTAGAGCGACATGGAGATGACTTGAAAAGTGAGGTTTGAACAGGTTGGACTTACACATTTTTGAAGTATTCAGCATTATAGGCACTATCGCATTTGCAATGTCCGGTGCTTTCGTGGCAATGGAAGAGGAGTATGACATTCTGGGTGTACTAGTGCTTGGACTTGTCACGGCATTCGGAGGCGGGATTATCCGGAATGTACTTATAGGGATACCTGTAACGACACTATGGAGTCAGGGATCACTTATTATGTTAGCCTTGGTATCTGTAGCGATTGCGTTTATATTACCTCTCAAGTGGATTAGTCACTGGAAGCGGACAGAGGCGTTGTTTGATGCAATCGGACTCGCAGCATTTGCAATTCAAGGGGCGCTGTACGCGGCGAACATGGGACATCCCATTAGCGCAGTTATCGTTGCAGCAGTAATGACCGGTATTGGTGGAGGCGTTATTCGTGATGTGCTTGCTGGACGTAAACCGCTTGTATTGCGTGACGAAATCTATGCTGTATGGGCAATGACAGCCGGTTTTGTTATAGGTATGGGTTGGTTAACAACGAATGCTGGATTATTATTTTGTTTCGCGGCCGTTGTGTTCTTCCGGATGTGTTCTGTACATTATAAATGGAAACTGCCTCGTCGTTCGCTCGTGCCATCTGAGACCGGAAAGGTCAGTCCTCAGCCGGAGAGCATTGTGACACAGCCAACATCGTCGGTACTTCAAGGTACGTTAAGCAAAGGGGATTAATATGATTAATGTTTTGTTTGTATGTCTGGGCAATATATGTAGATCACCAATGGCTGAAGCCGTTTTGCGTCACAAAGTCCTGGAGAAGGGGCTTGAACACCAGATTCGTGTGGACTCAGCGGGTACAGGGGACTGGCATGTTGGTAAACCTCCGCATGAAGGGACTCGAAAATTGCTGGATTCGTACCAGATTTCTTATGCCAACATGGCAGCAAGACAATTCGCCAGCGAAGACTTTACTCAATTTGATTACATTGTGTGTATGGACAATTCCAATGCAGATAATGTGCGCAACGTTCCAGGCGGAGCTGAGGCGGAAATCATCAAGTTCATGGACATGCTTCCGGATGAGAAGCTTAGAGAAGTACCAGACCCGTATCACACAGGTAATTTTGAAGAGGTGTACGAGTTGGTAAATGCAGGTTGCGATGTTTTGTTGAGAAAGATTGAAGCGGAACATTCCTTAGCCTAAAAAGGAAACGAAATTCATGCTTATTTTGTAATTCGACAAAGAAGCAGGATCAGAGCACTTAAAGCAAGCAGGATATCCTGCTTCTTTTTCAGGTTACAATTGTAAGCGGGATCATTAAAATGAAAAAAAATAGCGGCATTTCAGCCGCCTGTTAAAGTGGTCCTTTTATCTTTCCTGGAGAAAATAAAGTAATGCTTCGGGCAATTCCTTCTGCCAAAAACCCCATTGGTGTTTTCCGTCTTTCTCCTGGTAGGAGACGAGGGCACCACGTTTTTCCAGCAATTCTCGAGTATCCCGGTTTAATTGAACAAAATTATACGTACCCGTGTCTGCCTCGAAATCAGTCTCCTGCAAACCAACGATCATCCAGATCGAGAGCCAAGAGAGATCTTCAGTTGCGGCATAGATTTCCTGTGAAGCAGAGTAGAAGGCGCCAGACAGGCTGATCACACGTGTGAACAGATCCGGATATAACAGAGCAAGATGAAGCGAAACACTGCCACCAAGCGAGTCTCCGGCAAGAATGCGTTCCTGCGGAGAAGGACGTACAGGATATTTCTCTTCTATATAGGGAATAATCTCTTCAGCGAAGCAAGCGGTATATGCCTTGAAACGATCTCCGAATGGAGCATATTCCTGCGTTCTCACAGACACATCGACCTGAACCCCTACAATAATGAAGGGTTCGGCTCCTTCGTCCAGAATAATTTGGTTAGCTGTTGTGGCAATTCGTCCGAAATTAAAAAACTCTTCGCCATCCTGACAATAAACGACAGGGTAGCTAAGCAATTCGTTATAGCCAGGAGGAAGGTAAATACGGAGCGTTCGCTTCTCTCCGAGATAGCGACTTTCAATCTCTTCCTTCACAATCGTGCGTTTCAAATAGCGGGAATCCGTCATAAAACGTCACCTTTCTCGGTTAATTTTTTGCATTCGACCGTGCAATACGGTAAGATTACCCTTGTGCGGGGTTAGGTCAAACACGCAATCATGTATTATGCTGTTATACCAATATTAAGCCCCTGTTATACATACAATCCGGCAGGAAACATAAAAAAATTACGGATTTCTTTGACGTATGGAGTGAAACAGGTGTATAATAATATTATAACAGCGGAACTTGATATTCAAATTTTTTGTTGAGGTGAAGAAAAAAATGAGCAAGGTTCCTTATGAAGTGTATACAGAGGATGTAGAAGCTCTGTCCGTGCTGTCTCCTGACGGCGAAATTGTTAACAAAGACATGATGCCTACACTTTCCGATGATCAATTAAAAGAAATTATGTACCGCATGGTATTTACCCGTACTTGGGATGACCGTGCAGTAAACCTGGGCCGTCAAGGTCGTCTTGGTTTCTATGCTCCAGTATCTGGTCAAGAAGCGACAATGGTTGGTAGTGAATTTGCAATTGAAAAAGAAGACTTTGTATGTCCTGGCTATCGTGACATTCCGCAACTCGTATGGCACGGACTTCCTCTTTATCAAGCATTCTTGTACTCCCGTGGACACCAACATGGTGGACAAATTCCAGATGGCGTTAATGTCTTGATGCCACAAATCATCATTGGTGCACAAATTCTGCATGCAATGGGTATCGCTATGGGTTACAAATTGAAGAAACAAAAACAAGTTGTTATCACGTATACAGGTGATGGCGGTTCTTCTGAAGGTGACTTCTATGAAGGTCTGAACTACGCTGGTGTATACAAACTGCCTGTTATCTTCTTTGTACAAAACAATGGTTATGCCATCACTACTCCTTTTGCTAAACAAACTGCAGCTCTTTCCATCGCTCACAAAGCGGTAGCGGCAGGTATCAAAGGTGTTAAAGTTGACGGTATGGACATCTTCGCTGTTATCAAAGCTGTTCAGGAAGCTGCTGAGCGTGGACGTAACGGAGAAGGCGCAACATTGATCGAAGCAGTAACTTACCGTTTCCGTCCTCACTCCCTTTCGGATGATGCTTCCAAGTATCGTACAAAAGAAGAAGAGGCAGAATGGTCTGCTAAAGATCCTATCGCACGTTTCGCTAAATATCTGGAGAAAAAAGGTCTTTGGACTGAAGAAGATACAGCACGTGTGAAAGAAGAAGCAAAAGCTAAAGTAAATGAAGAGATCAAAAAAGCGGAAAAAACCGAGAAAATGACGATTTCAGGCTTGATCGACAGCATGTTCGAACAAACGCCTAAGCACTTGGAAGAGCAAAAAGCTGATTTCCAATAAGTTTTTTCCGATAAAGCATAAACATCCGCGACTTTAATGTCCCGGTATACATGTACGAATTCAAATGTGAACTGTCAATGTTTAAGGAGGAAATGAAGCAAATGGCACAAATGAACATGAAAGAAGCAATCCGTGATGCGCTTCGCGTGGAGTTGAAACGTGATCCTAACGTTCTGCTTTTCGGTGAAGACGTAGGTAATGTAGGCGGCGTTTTCCGTGTAACGGAAGGTCTGCAAAAAGAGTTTGGCGAAGAGCGTGTATTTGATACACCACTGGCTGAGTCCGCTATTGGTGGTCTGGCTGTAGGTCTGGGTGTACAAGGCTTCCGTCCGGTTGCTGAGATCCAATTCGTTGGTTTTATCTTCGAAGCCCTTGACCAAATGGTAGTGCAAGCTGCTCGTATGCGTTTCCGCTCCGGTGGAAAATACAATTCTCCAATCGTATTCCGTACACCATTCGGTGGCGGCGTAAAAGCGGCAGAATTGCATACAGATTCCCTGGAAGGTCTGCTCACGCAAACACCAGGTATCAAAGTCGTAATTCCTTCTAACCCTTACGATGCAAAAGGTCTGATGATCGCTTCTATTCGCGATAACGATCCTGTATTCTTCATGGAGCACTTGAACTTGTACCATGCTTTCCGTGCAGAAGTGCCTGAAGAAGATTACGTTGTTGAATTGGGCAAAGCGAACGTTGTTCGTGAAGGTTCCGATGTAACGATTATTACTTACGGTATGATGGTTCACACTTCTGTGAAAGCAGCAGATGAACTCGAAAAACAAGGAATCAAAGTTGAAGTTATCGACCTTCGTACGGTTAGCCCGATCGACATCGATACTATCGTTGCTTCCGTTAAGAAAACAAACCGTGCAATTGTTGTACAGGAAGCTCAAAAGAGCGCAGGTGTTGCAGCTGAAGTCATTGCCCAAATCAATGAAAAAGCAATCCTGCACTTGGAAGCGCCGGTTCTGCGTGTAGCTGGTCCGGACACTGTATATCCATTTGCACAAATCGAAGATACATGGCTGCCTAACCCGGCGCGTATCATTGCTGCGGTTAACAAAGTCGTAAATTTCTAATTTAATCATCTGACATGCCGCAAGGCGCAGTATGGTGATTCACACCGCAGCGCAAGCTGCACTGTAAACAGCCATTAGCCCCTTGAGTAACAGTTATTTGCATTAGCAGTAACAGTTGTTTCTTGGAGTTAAGGGTTGTTTTCAGGATTGAGCACATAATCAAGGAGGTTTTTCAGTTGGCTAAATTTGAATATAAATTCCCTGAATTGGGCGAAGGCCTGCACGAAGGCGAAATCATCAAGATGCACATCAAAGTCGGTGACAAAGTAACTGACGACGACATCATCATGGAAGTACAGAACGACAAAGCGGTTGTAGAAGTACCTTGTCCGGTTAACGGAACAGTTACAGAAGTATTCGCTAAAGACGGTCAAGTCTGCCACGTTGGTGAAGTTGTAGCGATCATCGATGCAGAAGGCGAACTTCCTGAGCAAGACGACGCTCCTGCTGGCGATCAAGGCGAGCAAGAGAAAGATGCAGCTCAAGGCGGAGCTGACACAAGCGGTTCTTCTGCAGCAGCTTCCAGCTCGGATGCAGCTAAAGAAGGCGGCAACAACAGCGTTCCGGCAGTACCTGCCAAAGACGTTCTGGCAACACCAAGCGTGCGTAAATTTGCTCGCGAACAAGGTGTAGACATCGCTCAGGTTAGCGGCACTGGCAACAACGGTAAAGTAACCAAAGAAGATGTTGAATCCTTCAAAAACGGTGGCGGTTCTTCCGCAGCGGCATCTTCCGAAGCTCCGGCTCAAGAAGAGAAAAAATCCGCAGCACCAGCAGCTACAGCTGATCAACACGTTGAAGAAGAGCGCGTACCATTCAAAGGTATCCGTAAAGCGATCTCTAATGCGATGGTTAAATCGGCTTACACAGCACCTCACGTTACAATCATGGACGAAGTGGACGTAACTGAATTGGTTGCTTTCCGTACTCGCATGAAACCAATTGCAGAGAAAAAAGGAACAAAAGTTACTTATCTGCCATTCATCGTTAAAGCACTGGTTGCGGCTTCCCGCCAATTCCCGGCTCTGAACGCTATGATTGATGAAGAAGCTAACGAAATTGTTTACAAAAAATACTACAACATCGGTATCGCTACAGATACAGACAACGGCTTGATCGTTCCTGTTATCAAAGATGCTGATCGTAAATCCATCTGGATGATTGCTGATTCTATCCGTGATCTGGCTGCTCGTGGTCGTGAGGGCAAATTGAGCGCGAATGAAATGAGAGGAAGCACAATCTCCATCAGTAACATCGGTTCTGCTGGCGGTATGTTCTTCACTCCAATCATCAACTTCCCTGAAGTTGCTATTCTCGGAACAGGACGCATCAGCGAAAAAGCAGTGATCAAAAACGGCGAAGTAGTTGCAGCACCTGTAATGGCTCTTTCCCTGAGCTTTGACCACCGTATCATCGATGGCGCAACAGCACAAAACTTTATGAATTACATTAAACAGCTGCTCGCTAACCCTGAGCTGCTTGTTATGGAGGTGTAAGATATGGTAGTAGGCGACGCTTCTCTCAATATCGACACATTAGTAATTGGTGCGGGTCCTGGCGGCTATGTAGCTGCCATCCGCGCTGCTCAACTGGGCCAAAGCGTATTGATCGTAGACAAATCCGAACTGGGCGGTGTTTGTTTGAACCGTGGATGTATTCCATCCAAAGCCCTGATCTCGGCTGCACACCAATATGAGTCTGCACTTCACGGTGAAGCTTTTGGTATCTCTGCTGAGAACGTAAAAGTGGACTTCAGCAAAACTCAAGAGTTCAAAAACGGCGTTGTTAAGAAAATGACTGGCGGCGTAGCTGGTTTGCTCAAAGGCAACAAAGTTGAAGTTTTCAACGGTGAGTGCATGTTCATCAACGAAAACGAAGCTCGTGTATTCAATGACCACGAGTCTCCACGTTACAAATTTAAAAATGCAATTATTGCAACAGGTTCCCGTCCAATCGAACTGAAACCTTTCCCGTTTGGCGGACGCATTCTGTCTTCGACAGAAGCTCTGAACTTGCCTGAAGTACCAAAAAGCATGATCGTTATCGGTGGCGGATATATCGGTGCTGAGCTTGGTCAAATGTACTCCAAATTCGGTGCAAAAGTAACAATCATCGAAGGTTTGGATACAGTACTGCCAGGTTTCGATAAAGACATGACTAGCCTCGTGGCTAAAAACATGAAGAAAACAGGCATCGAAATCGTAACGGGTGCAAAAGCAGAAAGTGCTGAGCAAACGGAGAAAGATGTAACTGTTAAATATTCTGTGAATGGTGAGTCCAAAGAAGTAACTGCAGACTATCTGCTCGTTACCGTTGGACGTCGTCCAAATACAGATGGTGAGCTTGGTCTGGACCTGATTGGCGTAGACGTTGACGAGCGTGGTTTCGTTAAAGTTGACCACCAAGGCCGTACTAGCATCCCGCAAATCTTTGCAATTGGTGATATCGTATCTGGTCTGGCTCTGGCACACAAAGCTTCTTATGAAGGTAAAGTGGCTGCTGAAGCAATCGCAGGACAACCATCTGTAGTTGACTACAAATGTATGCCAGCTGTTGTGTTCACAGATCCAGAGTGTTCCAGCGTAGGTTACACTGAAAAAGAAGCTAAAGAAAAAGGTTACAAAGTAAAAGCAGGCAAGTTCCCTTATGCGGGTAACGGCCGTGCTGTATCTTTGAACCACGCTGAAGGCTTCGTGAAAATCGTAGCTGACGAAGAAAGCGGCCTTGTATTGGGTTGCCAAATCGTAGGTCTGGAAGCTTCCAACTTGATTGCTGAGCTTGGTTTGGCAATTGAGATGGGCGCAACTTTGGAAGATCTGGCTCTCACAATTCACGCTCACCCAACTTTGGGCGAAATCGTGATGGAAGCTGCGGAATTGGTTATGGGTCACCCGATCCACATCATCTCCCGTTAAGATCATCTAAGCTTCGGATCCGTCCGGCATTATACGTATATCAGAAGAGACGAATGACGTTAACGCGTTATTCGTCTCTTTTTTCTGAGCAAGAGCCGAGAAATTTAAGATACTCGTGTATGTGATATGATGAAAATTTACACGCTCACAAGTTTTAGTGAATTGATTTTATCCAACAACTCAATTGTGGTACACTGTAGTAATGATCAGTCATGATGTGGCTCCAAGCCAATCACGGTCTATATATTTAGTTAAACTAACCTTTTACACGAGAACGTAGAGGACAGAAAAAACCTGTAGAAGCGGAACTAAAAGCTTTCTGAAGGAAAGCTGCATCGGAAGCATACGCTTCGCCTTTATCCCCGGATTTTACCTTTGGAAAAGGAAATCAAAAAAATCTGGGGATAACAGCGATCGGAAGGTTGTTCTGTCATCGGAGTGGTAAGTGTAAATATTCTTTAGTGAGGGGAATATAATTTGAAAAACTATCTCGATTTATTGCAGGATATACTGAACAACGGCGTGCATAAAGGAGACCGTACAGGAACAGGAACACAATCTGTATTTGGAAGACAACTCCGTTATGATCTCTCCGAAGGATTTCCGCTGGTAACAACCAAACGAATTCATCTCAAATCGGTTATTCATGAACTGTTGTGGTTTTTGAGTGGCGATACCAATATATCTTATTTGAAAGAAAACGGTGTGAAGATCTGGGACGACTGGGCGGACGAAAATGGGGATCTTGGTCCGGTATACGGCTCGCAGTGGCGCACATGGGAAGCACCGAACGGAGAAAAAATTGATCAGATCGCTGCAGTCATTGATTCGATCAAAAATAATCCGGATTCGCGTCGTCACCTTGTCAGCGCATGGAATGTGGCTGAGATCAACAATATGAAGCTTCCACCTTGTCATTTTGCGTTTCAGTTTTACGTTGCAGAGGGTAAATTATCATGTATGCTTACGATGCGTTCCGTGGATACGTTCCTCGGATTGCCGTTTAACATCGCGAGTTATGCGCTCTTGACGCATATGATCGCCCAGCAATGTGATCTTGAGGTGGGTGATTTCATCTGGTCTGGAGGGGATGTTCACATCTACTCTAACCATGTGGATCAGGTTAAAACTCAGCTAGAGCGTGAACCTTATGCTTTACCTAAGCTGGTAATCAAGCGTAAACCGGATTCTATTTTTGATTATAAGTTTGAAGATTTTGAGTTTGAGAACTATCAGCATCATCCGGGCATTAAAGCTCCAATTGCAGTCTAATTATGTGTTCAATCTCGACAAGAGACTTGGATTGAAGGAGGGTATTACCCTTGAGTATTGAATTGGTATGGGCAATGGGGGAGAACGGTGTGATCGGATTGAATAATTCGATTCCATGGCGTTTACCCAAGGATATGGCCTTTTTCAAACAACGTACGCTGAACAAAACCATTATCATGGGACGTAATACGTGGGAATCTTTTGGCGGTAAGCCGCTTCCTCAGCGTCGTAATATCGTAGTGACAAGAGATCTGAACTACAAGGTGGAACAGGCTGAAGTCGTACATACGATTGAGGAGGGTCTGAGTGTAACCAAAGGTGAGGAACTGTGCGTAATTGGGGGTTCCCAAGTGTATCGTGAGTTCCTGCCACTTGCAGATCGTCTTGTGGTGACCAAAATTCATGAGAATTTTGAGGGAGATACGTTTTTCCCTGAAGTGGATTGGTCCGAATGGGAACTGATTGAACAGATTGAAGGCGAACAGGATGAAAAAAATGTTCATGCGTATACATTCGAATTTTACGAACGTAAACGGTAAATATGGCATAAGAAATTCCTGACTTCGATCGTATCTGTATGATGAGAGGCGCTGATTGCGAAATATTCGTGAACAGCGTCTTTTCTTTATAAAAAAATGAGTCACTTGTTTAAACTGGAATACATATAACATTAATATAACATAAGTAATTGGTATTTATGTATATTATACATACGCCCAAGCATTAAACAGTAAAAAAGTGTATAAGTTTTGGGGTTTTAACGTTGTGAAGCCCTAAAACAGGTCTGATATTCGGAATTGAGAACGATTTATAGCAAAATATGTTGGATTTGATGACAAATTATCTAACATTCACTTAACGTTTCGACCTTTTATTTCTTTAACACACACCAGATTTTGCAGTTCAAAACCACATTTAACACCAAAATAAGGGTATTGACCATGGGTAGACCTGAAAGATATGATGTATAAAATACAAATAATTATGCGGATAATCCATTTAATATTCAGCACAGTAAATGCTACTATAATTGAAATATCTTCGAGAAGATTTTGTGATACAATAGACAAAAACTCAAGTAATGAGTAATCCATTTCATATAGAACCATGCACATGAAGGGATTAAGACAAGAACGGATGGGGGAAAACGTAAGATGTCTACACCTACTGGATTTATGGAATACAAACGTCAACTGCCAACAGATCGTGAGCCAGCGGAGCGGATTAAGGATTGGGAAGAGTTTCATAAACACATGGCTGAAGAAGAGCTCAGAACACAAGGTGCACGATGCATGGATTGTGGTACCCCGTATTGCCATACAGGTATAGATATGATTGGCGGCACGTCAGGTTGCCCCGTGCATAACCTGATTCCAGAATGGAATAATCTTGTATATCGCGGACTGTGGAGAGAAGCGCTTGAGCGCCTTCACAAAACGAATAATTTCCCAGAGTTTACAGGTCGCGTCTGTCCAGCTCCTTGCGAAGGATCATGTACAGTTGGTTTAATTGGTCAGCCTGTAACCATCAAAACGATTGAAGAAGCAATTATTGAAAAAGGTTTCGAAGAAGGATGGGTGGTTCCCCAACCTCCTGAAAAACGTACGGGTAGACGTGTAGCTGTGGTAGGTTCAGGTCCAGCGGGATTAGCTACTGCGGCTCAGTTGAATAAAGCAGGACACTCGGTAACCGTATATGAGCGTTCGGACCGTGTCGGCGGATTGCTGATGTACGGTATCCCAACGATGAAATTGGATAAAAACGTAGTTCAACGTCGTGTTGATCTGCTCGAAGCAGAAGGTATCCAATTCATTACGAACACCGAGATTGGTAAAGATATTGCAGCACAACAACTGGTGGATGAATATGACGCTGTTGTATTGTGCGGTGGTGCAACGAAGCCGCGTGAATTCAATATTGAAGGCAGCGACTTGAAAGGCGTTCATTACGCAATGGATTTCCTGAATGGCAGCATTAAGAGTTATCTGGACTCCAATCTGGAAGATGGTCAATATCTGTCCGCTAAAGATAAAGATATTATCGTCATTGGTGGCGGTGATACAGGATCTGACTGTGTGGCTACATCGCTGCGCCATGGTTGTCGTACGATCACTCAATTCGGTACGCATACACAAGCGCCTATGGAACGTGATCGCATTAACAACCCTTGGCCGCAATTCCCGAACGTATACACACTTGATTATGCGCAAGAGGAAGCCAAAGCGTTGTTTGGTCAAGATCCGCGTGAGTTCTCTATCATGACAACGAAATTTGTCGGAGACGATGAGGGGAACCTCAAAGAATTGCATACCGTACAGATCGAGCGTATTGTGGATGAGACTGGTCGTAAGATTTATCAGCCGATTCCAGGTACAGAGCGTGTATTCCCGGCTCAGATGGCCATGATTGCCATTGGTTTTGATGGACCGGAACAAACGTTGGTAGAGCAACTGGGACTTGCAACAGATCGTCGCACCAACGTTAAGGCACGTTACGGCAAATACAACACCAATGTGGATAAAGTATTTGCAGCAGGTGACATGCGTCGTGGTCAAAGTCTGGTTGTATGGGCGATTAATGAAGGCCGTGAGGCTGCTCGTGAAGTGGACAAATACTTGATGGGTGCTTCGGTTCTGGTGTAAAAGTATAGAACAAGATATCAATGACAACCTTCGCGATCAGCGAGGGTTGTTTGCTGTTATTTTAACCAATGTGACTACATATTTCATGGAAGTGTGAGCAATATCATTGCTTTTTAAGCGATAAAGATTTATTATTATATTATAATGATTATAAATAAGGGTTCACTGAAACCAACAATCCGTACGATAAAAGTAAAATTCAATGAATATAAACCGGAGGTGCGACCTGCTATGGCAAGTAACCGGGACAAGTCCATTTCAGAACAGATCTTTCACATTAAAAATCAATTGGTTGAAAAAGGATATAAGTTAACACAACAACGGGAAGTTACTGTACGTGTATTGCTTGAACATGAAAAGGATCATTTTAGCGCAGAGGAAGTATTTCTCTTGGTTAAGGAGCAGTTCCCTGAGATTGGGTTGGCTACCGTATACCGCACTCTCGAACTGCTGAGTGACCTTCAGGTCGTTGAAAAGATTAACTTTGGTGATGGCGCTGCGCGATTTGATCTGCGAAGTACAGACGGTTCCCATCACCACCATCATTTGATCTGTACAGAATGTGGTAAAGTGGAAGAGATTATGGAAGATGGTCTGCTTCGTTTGGAACAACAAATCGAGCGTCAGTATGGCTTTGCTGTTACGGATCATCGTCTGGATTTCCAGGGTGTATGCAAAGAGTGCAGACAAAAGCATGTATTAAAGGAACAAGCAGCAGGATAATTCATTTCGGGAAGGTGCTCCCGAATCCAAAATCTGATATAATGAGTTTCAGAAGCAAGGGGCTTCCGTCGGCGGAATGCCCCTTTTTGCCGTCATGCGGACGGTGAAGGAGGAGAGATGGACGGATGAAGACACTGGTTATAGCGGAAAAACCCGACATGGGTCGAACCATTGCCGCCGTCATAGAACCAAAAGCCAAGAACAATCGCACGTATCTGGAGGGTGAGCATTACATCATCACTTGGGCGATAGGGCATTTGCTTGGACTGGCTGAACCGGATGCCTATGATACAAAGTACAAACGCTGGAATATAGCGGACCTGCCGATCATACCCGATCAGTTCAAGATTGTACCCAATCCGAGGACTAAAGATCAGCTTAAAATGATTGGAGAACTGGCAAAAAGGGCTTCAGCGATCGTTAATGCTTGCGATGCAGGGAGAGAAGGTCAGTACATCTTCGCCCTCATACAACAGCAATTGAAGCTGCGTCAGCCTGTAAAGCGTTTATGGATATCAGATTTGACAGCAGAGAGCATTAGACGTGGTTTTGATGGTCTGAAGGATGCCTCTGAATTTGAAAATCTGACCCATGCTGCTCGCGCCAGAAGTGAAGCCGATTGGCTGATCGGCATGAATGCCTCACGGGCGTTTACAACCCGCCATAATGCATTGTTGTCTGTAGGCCGTGTGCAGACGCCGGTACTCGCGTTAATCTACGATCGTGAAATAGAGATTGAAGCGTTCCAGTCACAGACCTTTTATGAAGTAGCCGCCTGGTTTCGGCAGGAAGGTGTCGAGTACCGGGGACTGCGTCAGGGAGATAAGTTGACCGATGCGGAGGCAGCAGAGGCCATTGCAGCCAGTGTGAAGGGCAAGACAGGGCAGATTACCAAATACGAAGCGAAGCAGACGAAGGAGTATCCGTATCGTTTGTATGACCTGACCCTTTTACAGCGTGAAGCCAATGCCAAGTTCGGATATGGAGCCAAAAAAACACTGGATATTGCACAGGCCTTGTATGAAAAACACAAGGTAATTTCGTATCCGCGGACAAACTCCAACTATGTTACAGAACAGAATATTGAAGGTATGCACAAAACGCTAAACCTGCTTAAAAATGGTACCTATAGTGAGCTTGCGCAAGGGGCCAAGCCAGAGCTTGTTCATAAAAATAATAAAGGGGTATGTAATCCGAGCAGGGTTGAGGATCACCATGCGATCCTACCTACTTTGAAGCGACCAGGTACCTTATCCAAAGATGAGCAGAACATCTATGATTTGATTGTAAGACGTTTCTTGTCTCACTTTTATCCTCCGGCGGAGTATAAGCAACATACCGTGCTCACCGAAGTGGAGAAACATCAGTTTAAGACATCTGTCAAAGAGCTGCTGTCACTCGGATGGAAAGTGGTTCTCGGTTCTGGAGATCAGGAACAGGGCGGTGCAGGCAAGAAGAAGACCAAGAAAAACGGCAATGAGGATGAGGAAGCTGAAGAGTGGACGGACAAGGCTTTTGCTGTACAACCTGAATTGCCTGTTCAATGTACGAAGAGTGAGTTCAAGGAGAAGGCGACCCAGCCTCCCAAAAGTTATACCGAGGGAACATTGCTCAAAGCGATGGAAAGTGCAGGCAAGCAGATCGAGAATGAAGAGCTGCGAGATGCGATGAAAGATAGTGGTCTGGGTACTCCGGCTACACGTGCGGCTACAATTGAGCGCCTCAAAAACGTAGGTTACATTACGCTGCAAGGGAAGAAAATGCAGTTAACGCTCAAAGGCAGAACAGCTATTGAGTTGATTCGCCGTGCGGGTGTAGATCTGTTAACTTCACCTGAGATGACCGGGCAATGGGAAAGAAGGTTATATCAGATTTCCAAAGGTGAGGCGGGTCAGGACAAGTTCATGGAGAACGTCAAGAAATTCACCTTGTCCATCATTGAGAAAGTGCGTGTACAAGCTCCGGCACCAGCAGATGCTTTTGGGGAAGATTCGCGTGGAGGTAGGGGAAAAGGCAAGGGAGCCAGAACCCAGGCAGGCAATACAAGGACATCTGCCAAGACGGCTAGTGGCGGTTCAACTGTAAAAACGTCCCGTCAGACTTCGGCATCTTCATCGAGAGCCGGCAGTGGGAAAAGCACCGCTACCAAGGCGCCGTCCTCAAGTGCGAGCCCATCCGGAGTGAGAGAGTTACTGGCACCTTGTCCTTCTCCCGGCTGTACGGGTCAGATTATAGAGGGCAAGAAGGGTTATGGATGCTCACGTTTCAAGGAAGGCTGTTCATTTGTGGTCTGGAAAGAGTATGCGGGCAAAAAAATCACCAGTACGATGTTAAAATCGCTGATTGAGAAGGGCAGTACACAAGTACTGTCGTTTAAACGAAAAGACGGGAGTACGGTGAAAGCACGTATTATTCTGCAGGACGTAGTAACAGGAAAATTATCTGGCGAGAAACAGGATGCTTGATGTTAGTTAACAGTTAACATACAGCAAAAGGACCCTTAACCAAGGGTCCTTTTCTGTTGCTGCTGTTGTATATTTTCGTGTATGACTTTGGGTACCTCTTCCAGTGCAGTGATGGTGTACATCGATGTTTCCGGATTAGGCTGAAGTTCTACGATGTTGTATTGCCATTCATTCGGTTGTTTGATATATATGCTGTGAATTCCGGCTTTTACGGCCGGCATAATATCTGTGCGTAGTGAGTTGCCAATCATCCAAGTTGCACGACGATCAAACGGACCATTAGACAGAATGCCTTCCAGTGCCTCGACGTTTTTGTGTTGTCGGATATAGATCCGATCATCAAAATAAGCCGAGAGTTTCATCTGATCAATCTTGCGCTGCTGAATCACGGTCTCGCCGCCGGTATATAAGTAGAGGGAATGTCCAGCACCTTTGAGGTTCTCAAGCGTTTCAACCATATGAGGGTAGGGTTCAACCTCCTGATCGTACACACTCATACCCAACTTGCTCAGAAAGGACTCTTCTCTGGGAGAAGTTAATCTGGCGAACTTGCCGGAGAAGTAACGATAGGTATCAATCAGGGATTGCGGGAAATGATGACTCGCAAAGCCAAGCTTGTTCACTCCGGTTACATCGATCTCCAGCTGTTTTTCCCGAATCTCTTGTGTTGTCAGAGAATGTCCATCAAACCACTCTTGCATATTCTCGAAGAATTCTCCCAAAATCAGGTTGAAGTATTTGTTGCAATATACGAGTGTATCATCAAGGTCAAACAAAATATGTTGTTTCATTAATTTCATGATCTAATTCACTCCTTGTAGCCAGAAACTCCACAATGGTTCAACTAAATTATATGCGAATGTAGGATTCCAGGAACATATTCAATTCAGATACGCCATCCGGCCGAATACTGTATTTCTCTTTACGGTTACTTCCGAGCAGATGGGTCCTTAGCAGACCTGCGATGCGTAGCGCCATTACCTGGTCTTTGACCGTGTCTTCGTCTTTACCCAATTCTTCACACATCTCAGCGAGGGACTTGGGTTCATCCGATACGTAACGAAGCAGGCGAAGTCTTTCGGGATCAGCCAGAGCATGGGTGAAACGTAAAAGGCATGTTGGCGGCTGGTCTTCGTTCTCTTCAGGTGCATCTACGGGATACTGCATGATCATCATACCCTCATAGAAGCAGTACATATTAATAGGGCGATTGTGCACCGTTGGAAACAGGATGACTTCGTTCAGCCCAGGCATCGGTTCAACAAGAACGCCCGCTGTAGCATATTCAATAAGCAGTTCAGATCCCATTTTATCAAGCAAAATGCGTTTTTCTTCGGCATCTTCTTCGAGCCATACACGCTGATCTTCGCTCATATTCTGACAGTAGTGTTCATCCCATAGTCGCAATAATGGGACATAACTGTTCCGAATGCGCGTAGATTCTTCTATTGTAAGAGCCGGCAGAAGAGGAGACACACGTGCATACAGGTCTTCTGCTGTCATTCCGGCAAGCATGTCCAGAAAATCACGATTCTCCGATGTATCATTTTGATATGCTGCCCATGCAAACAAAACATCAAAATCATCAAAAGGCCAAGTGGCGGCAGGTGCGAGCGCAGCTCGTACATTGGAACTTAGTGTTCCTTCCACTTCCAGGATCCATTCAGGACCAATATCCAGATGCTGAATCCATTTTTTCGTGACATAAACCAGAAAGCTGTTGAGCATTTCATATATCGGTGAAACATCAATTTTCACATGATAAGCCATAATGTTGCAGAATCCTCCCGTCACATCTAAATGTACGCAGCGACTTAAGTACGATTAGTGCGTGTTCAAAAAGTCTGGTTTTCAGTACCAAGAAAGATGGAATGAAGATAGAAATGGAGTAGCCGAGCGTAGGAAAACTACGTGAGCAACGGACATTTCGGCTGAATTTCATCTTCGAAGCTGATGATGCCACTAGGCATGATTCGTAATCAAAAGTGAACTTTTTGAACAACCTCTATTATGGCTTGTTTTGCAGGGCGTTGTCCACTATAATGTTCAAGTCCGAGGCAAAGCCCTGATTCAAGAATAGCAGTTTAAAACCATATGTATAACATACAAAAGTCGTCAGCGATGGCGATTTTTCTTTGTGTGCTCGCAGGAGGAATGAATTCGTGTCATCGATTACTCGTCCCAAACTATCACACTCGACAGCCAACTATCTCATTTTGATTACGGTTATTGTGGTGGCGGGAATAAGTCAGGGGCTTTTGCTACCTGTGCTTTCGATTTTTTTGGAGCAAAAAGGGGTTTCACCAGGTTTAAACGGATTAAACGCCGCCGCGTTGTACATTGGCTCTTTTGCCATGACTCTCGTAGCGGAACGGTTATTGGGAGCATTAGGGTTCAAAAAGTTGATTGTAGGTGGCCTGATATTAGTCATGGTCCCTTTAATACTATTTCCGTATTTACCAGATATTAAAATATGGTTCATATTGCGTCTGATCGTTGGAATAGGAGACAGTGCACTTCATTATGCGGCCCAGCTCTGGGTACTGCTTGTTACCGCTCCTGAAAAGCGTGGACGCTACATATCACTATATGGCATGTCCTACGGGCTGGGATTCAGTATTGGACCGTTGGGAATTAAGCTGCTTGGCTTCGGTGATGCTGTCCCTTTCTGGGTCTTGTTCATCTGTATAGCAGCAGTGCTTATACTGGTATTAATGAAGCTTCCGGATACGAAACCGGAAAAAGCAGAGCATGGCCAACTGCCCGAACGTCGCTTCCGTCGTAGTCTGGCATGGGCCTGGTATGCACTTTTACCGGCACTCTTATACGGATATATGGAAGCAGGTATGAATAGTAACTTCCCCGTTTATGGGCTGCGTATTGGATTCGATACCAGTCAGATTTCGTCGTTGCTTCCTTTTATCGGGATTGGAGGTTTGTTCCTTCAATTACCTCTCGGAATGTTGAGTGACCGATATGGGCGGAAGAAGATATTGATGTTTGCGGGTATCAGTGGGGGAATCATCTTTATGCTGGTTCCAGTCGCAGGTACGCATTTCTGGTGGACGCTTGTATTATTAACAATCGCAGGCGGCCTGGTCGGCTCCTTTTTCTCATTGGGCCTAGCCTATGCCGCAGACATTTTACCTAAGGTGTTACTGCCTGCAGCCAACGTTGTGGCATCCTTTCATTTCACGATTGGAAGTATTATTGGACCGAATCTGGGTGGCCAGATGATCAACTGGATTTCACCCGGAAGCATGTTCACCTTACTCGGAATCCTGTACCTTCTTTTCGGCGTGGCAGGTATATTATTTCGTCGTAAACCTGAGTTCGAATCTGTGTTAAAATAGAAGCTGGTGTTCGCATGGAAATTGATGTCCATTTCCGAGTACACTAGTGGTAGGGAAAAACATGGACAAGAGGAGACATCGCGATGATCAGAGTAGAGAACTTGAGTAAATCCGTTGGCGTGGACCGCGTTCCCGTTCTACGGGATATTCGATTTGATATGCAACAGGGTGAGATGATAGCTGTAGTTGGCTCAAGCGGTAGCGGTAAAAGCATGTTGCTTAAATGTTTGGCCATGATGGAAAAATGGGATTCCGGCCGGTTTACGGTGGATGGCGCCGAGATTTTGAAAGAAGGCTGGTCCGGAAAACGGAAAATCAAACGGGAATGGGCATACTTGGAACAAAATCCAGAATTATTTCCTAGACGTACGGCTCTTAAAAATGTATTAATCGGACGATCAGGTCAGACTCCTGTATGGAGAATGGTAACCGGTATGGTACGTTCCGATGATTATATGGGTGCTATGGATTATCTCGAAGGAATGGGATTACTTGATAAAGCACATCAAATAGCAGAGAAGCTCAGTGGTGGCGAGAAGCAACGTGTTGCTATTGCAAGAGCACTTGCTCATGGTGCCAAAGTCGTTTTGGCCGATGAACCAGTGATTGGTCTTGACCCTCATACAGCAGATTCGGTGCTGGAAACATTACGCAAATTATGTGAAGAAGAACGTGCAACAGTCATTGCAGTGCTGCCTATTGAACTTGCTGAGAAACATGCCACACGGATCTGGGGATTGGCAGAAGGCAAGATTGCTTTTGATATTCGTGGACGAAGACTGACACAGCAAGAAAAAAACCAGATTTAAACTATTGAAAAGAGTGATGAGATTGTTTAATTCACGGTGGGGACGCTTTGTAGCAGCAGGAACAATGGCGATTATGCTTGGTTCTGTTCTAAGCGGATGCACAGTCATAAGTGATCCCAAGCTTCTAATGAAGCAACCTATGATGTCCTTGGACAAGGAGAAATTATATACGATTGTACAGAAGGAACAACCATCGGAGAGCAAGTTAATCCGGCCCAAAGATCTGAATAATACAAGCATGATTCGTGTTGCTGATCTGAATGGTGATGGCACTCGTGAGGCTATTGTTTTCTATGAAACCCCTAATGAGAATGTGCGGATTCATGGAATGCTCTTAGAGGAACAGGGTGGTACATGGGTGAAAAAACTTACATTTGACGTTCCAGGGAATAGCTTGCAATCATTTAAATTATTGGATATTACAAATGACGGAAATCCAGACATTGTTCTGGGGGTAAGTGTTGAAGCCCAGAAAGCCTTAATGGCCTACTCCTACAAAGGAGGTGCCCTTGAACAGGTAATGGGTGGTGTGCCCTACAATCAATTTATTATTGACGATATTCAAGGAAACGCGCTGGATTTAAATGGGGACAACGAAAGTGATTTTGTGGTAGTGACATTAAATACGAGTGGTTTTGCCACAATTGCCCTATATCAATTTAATGAGGGTAGTTTTAAAGAAGTAGATCGCATGCAGACTGACTATACTGTGAAAGAAATATATAGCGCACTCGGCGGACAGATTGCTGAGAACAAAATGGGTATTGTTTTGGATGCTGAGTTAGATGATCGAAGTACTTTTTCCCAGATCATATATGTAAAAGACGATAAATTGATAAATGCTTTCAAATCACCCGATCAAACTTATAGAGATGACAAAATTTTAAGTAGTGATGTCAATAATGATGATATTATTGAGTTTGGATTAAAAGAAACACCAAAGGGTTGGGAGCATTATGTTTTTGATGAGCGAATGTGGTTCTATACTTTTTACCAGTGGGATGGAAAAGATGGGAAGAAATTTGTCTCTTTTCAGTATCGAGACGATGCAAATTCATTCCATTTAAATCTCAAATCGGATTGGTATGGGAAAATAACTATTGATACTAAATCAGAAAAAAACAAGTATATTCGCTTTAAAATGATTGACACTGATGAAACTGTTGGTGAAATTAAATACTTCACACTTTCGCAGTGGGAACAGGAGAAGGGAAAGAGTTGGAAAGAAATTACACGGAACAATGAACATATTATTGCTTCACGTGGTTCTCAACTTGATGCGAACCCTGGACTCTTAGAAAATTTATCGCAGACAAATAGAAAGGAAGAACTTAATGAGTAAAGTACTTATTCTTGAGGATGAGGAATCCATCCGCAGTTTTATTGTGATCAATTTGAAGAGAAACGGATTCGAAGTACTTGAAGCTGGAGACGGGCATGAAGCGCTTCGCATACTACAAACAGTACCTGACATTGATCTGGCTCTACTGGATGTTATGGTACCTGGTATAGATGGTTTCGAGGTGTGTCGCAGGATCCGTGAGACCAATGAACGTCTGGGTATCATTTTCTTAACCGCCAAAGTTCAGGAACAAGATAAAGTATACGCACTCTCTGTTGGTGCAGATGATCATGTAAGCAAGCCTTTCAGCCCAACAGAGTTGATTGCGCGTATTCAGTCCTTATTACGCCGTGTGAACGTGCACCGGGAAACTGCGGCGAAGGTTACGTTCCAGTCTGGACCATTTTCACTGGACTTGATCTCGAAGCAATTCAAGAAACAGAATGAAGCCATTGAATTGACTCCAACGGAGTTTTCCTTAATTCAGTTTTTCCTGGAAAAAGAAAATACACCGCTCAGCCGCGATGTGTTGTTAGATCATGTATGGGGCAAAGAGTACATGGGTGATCCCAAAATTGTGGATGTCAACATTCGTCGTCTGCGTCAGAAAATTGAGAACAATCCTTCCGAGCCCGAATACCTCCAGACTGTATGGGGTCACGGCTACAAATGGAAGGGCCGGGAGCAATGATTAAAAAAGGCATTACGCGACAGATCGTATTACATTACTTCATCGTAGTTTTTCTTGCTCTGTTGCTAGTTGAATTCATATTTATGCTTGCAGTGCAAAGATACTATTATGAGAGTATCTATAATACTATAAACCAGCGGATTACGATGACAAATGATTTTAAAGAACCTTTGTCTCTAGTGAACGGTGCAGAAGATGGTAATAATCTATCGTATCTGCTTGTGAATCTTCAACTTGATAATACTGAATTACAAATTCTCGATTTGAACGGAAGAGTATTGGCCAGTTCTACGGCATTTGAGTCAGAACATGCTGTTCTTCAGACCAGTGACATCTCTCAGGCGATGAACGGGAATGTGGGTCGTTGGGTGGGGAGACAGCCAATTACAGGAGAACAAGTGATGGCAGTATCCCATAAACTTGACCTTGGAGGCGAGAATACTTACGTTGTCAGGTACTTGACATCTCTTGACCTAGTTAATTCAAAATTACTAGTGATGGGATTGCTTGCAGCGGCTGTAGGTGTTGCTGTGCTTTCTCTTGTGTTGATCATCAGTATTGGTATGGCAAATTCGATTGTACGTCCAATTAACAACATCACCGCAGTATCTGCCCAGATGGCCAGAGGACGGCTGGATGTCAGGGTTAAGGGGAATTATAAGCACGAACTGGGCGAATTGGCATCAACACTTAACTTCATGGCACATGAGATTGTGCGGAGTAATCAGATCAAGGATGATTTTATCTCTTCGATCTCACATGAATTAAGAACACCTTTGACCAGTATCAAAGGCTGGAGCGAGACACTGGATTCAGGCGGTTATGATCCGGAAGAAACCCGTATCGGTATGGGTATTATCTCCAAGGAAACCGAACGACTGATTGGACTTGTTGAAGAGATGCTGGATTTCTCTAAATTGCAGCAGAATCAGATGAAGCTGGTCAAAGGAACCGTCAACATTCGTGAAATTGTACAGGAAACGATGTTGAATGTCTGGGCCAAAGCGGAACAAAAACAGGTCCATCTCAAGTTGGAAACGGACGAGACTCGTGCTTATAATGTCCATGGAGACGGCAACAGACTGAAACAAGTTTTCTTAAACGTTGTGGATAATGCGATCAAATTTTCACATGAGAATTCCTGGATCTTCTTGTCGGTCAAAGAGGAGAATGGTCAGATTATTGCAGCTGTTCAGGACACCGGTATCGGAATTAGTGAAGAACACCTAATCAAAGTACGGGACCGTTTCTTCCAGGTGAATCATCAAAATGGGGGAACGGGACTGGGTCTTGCGATTACGCAGGAACTGGTAGAACTGCATGAGGGAACCATCACGATGCAGAGTGAACTCGGATCGGGGACAACCGTTACGGTTACGTTACCGGCTGTGGCTGAGGAGATGGGTCCAGAAGAGTCTGTGACACAATCTGGTGATACTGCAGTCCCTGAAGAACGAGCAGCAAGCGATACAAAATCAGATATAGAAAAGTCTTAAGGTTTTAAAAGATAAGAGATTTTTCTACCTGATGATAGAGCATGTACGCTTTATAACATCCATATCAACACAGAAAAAGGCGAGCCATCTGAGGCTCGCCTTTTACATATTATGTTTACTTCATTATGAAGAAAGTTCACCAGCGCGCAGGCGCCCACTTTTCTCATATACTTCTTTCAACATACGAACAGGTTGCGTACGGACTGCCGGTTTGGCAGATACGATCTCGTTAGGTCCAACGACCACAATTTCATCCGCCGTACCTTTAACGATTGCACCGTCCTTGATTATTGCACCTTCACCGATGATGGCGCGTTCGATGTGAACCCCACGGCCTATGCGTGCGTTAGGCATAACGACACTGTCTTTAACCTCAGAGCCTTTACCCACTTCAGCACCGCAGAAGATAACGGAACGTTCTGAACGACCTTCAATTGCACAAGAGTCGTGAATCATGGAAGTAACATGTTCGATCTTTGTATGTCTTGCTTTGTAAGCACTTGGTTTGGAGCGCCAGTCGCGAGTAAACATCGGCCAGTTTTCTTTTTGCAGATTCCAGTCTTCCTCGTTGTGTAACAGATCCATATGTGCATCCCAAAGGCTCTTAACCGTACCTACGTCTTTCCAATAACCATTAAAGTTATAGACAAAGAGGGGATTATTTTCGTTCAACATTTGAGGAATAACATCTTTACCGAAGTCATGGCTGGATTCAGGGTTAGCGGCATCTTGCAAGAGATGGCGTTTCAGATAATCCCATTTGAACATGTAAATGCCCATTGAAGCCAGATTACTTTTTGGTTCAGCCGGTTTCTCGGCAAACTCGGTTACACGCAAATCAGCATCGGCAGCCATGATCCCAAAGCGATGTGCTTCATCCCAAGGAACTTCCATAACTGAAATCGTTGCTGCGGCATTATTGGCTTGATGAGCCTCCAACATATCACGATAATTCATATGATAAATATGGTCACCCGACAAAATTAGAACATTTTCGGGGTTTTGTTGATCAATATAGTCGATATTTTTATAAATAGCATCCGCCGTTCCCAAGTATTCGTCATTTCCTGTATGATAAGATGGAAGCAAGGAGATTCCTGCCTCACTTGAGTTGCCATGTCCCCATGGTTCTCCTCCACCGATATGATCGTGTAAAGATTCCGCTTGGTACTGCGTCAATACTCCTACAGTATCGATTCCTGAGTTTACGCAGTTACTGAGAGGAAAATCGATGATCCGGTAGTGCCCGCCAAACGGTACAGCGGGTTTTGCGATACTCGAGGTTAAAGGGGCTAATCGCTTCCCTTCTCCTCCCGCCAACAGCATAGCGATGCAATCTTTATTAAACATAATCGTTTCCCTCCCAAAATATTGTGCATTGTAGTACATCATTAACGCAAAGTAGAGCAGATGAAACGATTGTTACTGTAAAAATTCTGAAAAAAGACAACATTTTCTAAACCACCGCATTTTTCTTTTCAACTTGGCTAGACTGGGGTAATGGTTACTGTTATATCTATTTTCTTGAGAAGAAGGTGATCTCTTGGCCATTCAACCGTTAGCACACCCGGACATATTGCCGGAGCATATTTATTTATTTCATGAAGGTAACCTTCATCACAGTTATCGAATGTTGGGCGCGCAGCCTGAGACTTGCGATGGCCTTCGGGGGTATCGCTTTACCGTGTGGGCACCAAATGCCGTAGAAGTAGGACTGGCTCTGGACCGCAATGAATGGAAAGGCGAAAAGGAACCTTTATATAAGATACCCGAATCAGGATTTTGGAGTCGTTTTTTTCCGGAAATTAGCGAAGGAACTTTATACAAGTTCCGTATATTAACGGAAGATGGAACAGAATTGCTCAAAGCGGACCCATATGCGTTTCAAGCAGAGGTTCGACCTCAGACAGCCTCTGTCACCAGTTCAATCGAAGGGTACAAATGGAATGATGGAGCCTGGAGACGCAAACAACGTGCCATGTATAACAAACCTCTACATATTTACGAAATGCACATGGGAACCTGGAAGCGCAAAGAAGACGGAAGCCTCTATAGTTATCGCGAGATGGCTGATTTGCTTGTTCCTTACTTATTAGAAATGAAATATACACATGTTGAAATGATGCCCCTCAGTGAGCATCCGTATGACCTTTCGTGGGGCTACCAAAACACAGGGTTTTATGCGCCAACCAGTCGTTATGGGCATCCAAAAGATCTGATGTATCTAGTGGATACACTACATCAGGCTGGGATTGGCGTATTGCTGGATTGGGTACCTGCACATTTTGCCAAAGACGCTCATGGGTTGCGTATGTTTGATGGTACGCCTTTGTATGAGTATGCAGATCCGATGTTAGCAGAGAAGCCGGGCTGGGGCACACTTAGCTTTGACTACTCGAAACCTGAGATTCGTTCATTTCTGATCTCCAATGCATTATATTGGATGGAGATGTATCATTTTGACGGACTCCGTGTTGATGCGGTTACGAGTATGCTTCGGCTTGATTTTGAGAAGCAGCCAGGACAGTATCGTACCAATGATGAAGGTGGTCTTGAGAACAAGGAAGCTGTAGCCTTTTTGCAGCAGCTTAATGAGACGGTGTTCAAGTATTTCCCTTATGCGTTGATGATGGCTGAAGAATCCAGTGCATGGCCAATGGTGACTTTACCTGTAGATGAAGGTGGTCTGGGTTTCAACTACAAATGGAACATGGGCTGGATGAACGATACGCTTGATTACATGGAATCTGATTTTCATGAGCGTCCTTCCAAACATCATTTGCTGACTTTCCCGGTCGTATACTCCTTTGCTGAAAATTATGTGCTACCTCTGTCACATGACGAGGTTGTTCATGGCAAAAAGTCGCTCCTCGACAAGATGCCAGGAACTTATGAGCAGAAATTTGCCGGCATGCGTGCTTTTCTGGGCTATTTTATGACTTTCCCAGGGAAAAAGCTGCTGTTTATGGGTGGAGACTTTGGCCAGTTCATCGAATGGAAAGATGAGGATCAACTGGATTGGTTCTTGCTGGATTATGACAGTCACCGCAATTTGCATAATTTTGAGCGTGAGCTGTCTAACCTGTACTTGAGTGAAAAAGCTTTGTGGGAGCTTGATCATTCCCTAGACGGTTATGAATGGATCACTCCGGATGATCAGGACCAGAGTGTCATTTCATACGTACGCAAAGGAAAAAAACCTGCGGATACACTCCTTGTGCTCATTAACTTTCAGCCGGTCAAGCGGGAGCGTTACCGGATTGGTGTCATGCGTCCCGGTATGTATACCGAAGTACTGAACAGTGACCATTCCGTTTACGGCGGTTCAGGCATTACTAATGATATGCAACTGCCTACCGAAAAGATTCCTTTTCATGGGCATCCGCATAGTCTCGAATTGGTATTGCCTCCGCTTAGTATCGTGATTCTAAAAAAGAACACACGTCGGAAAACGGATGAATCACCTGCGAGTATCACTTCCGTCAGTTCAAAAACGAAGAATAACAATGAAAGCAACACGCTGAAACCGAAGAGGAGGACAAAGGCATGAATATTCTATTTGCTGCTGCTGAAGTACATCCATTTATCAAAACAGGAGGCCTTGCTGACGTAATCGGTGCTCTCCCGTTTGCTTTGAAGAAGAGCGGTGCAGATGTGCGGGTGATTATGCCTAAGTACAAGGGGATTCCCGATGAGTATAAAGACGCGTTACAGCCCGTAATTACAACGGATGTGCCTCTTGGCTGGCGCAGACCCTATTGTGGAATAGAAATGCTGGTTCATGATGGAATTCCAGTCTATTTTGTGGATAATGAGTATTATTTTGGGCGTGATGGAGTGTACGGTTATATGGATGATGGCGAGCGTTTCGCCTTCTTCAACCGTGCAGTGCTCGAAGTGTTGCCACAGATTGATTTCAAGCCTGACGTGCTGCACAGTCATGACTGGCATGCTGGAATGATTCCTTTGGTGCTTGAAACCCATTACAGACATGATTCATTCTACAGTGATATTCGTACGGTATTCACCATACATAACTTGTTGTACCAAGGGGTATTCCCGCATGAGTTATTCAGTGATATCCTTGAGCTGGACGATCGATATTTCACCGTGGATGGAGCCGAATATTACGGTAACGTCAATTTCTTGAAAGCAGGAATTGTGTATGCTGACCATGTGACAACCGTAAGCCCAACATACGCACAGGAAGTGCAAACGTCATATTATGGATATGGACTGGACGGACTGCTCAGTTCACTTGGAGATCGTTTCAGCGGGATTGTGAACGGGATTGATACCAAGAGTTACAATCCGGCAACGGACACCAAAATTCCAGTGAAATACAGAACAAGTCTGTCCAAGAAAACGGAGAACAAAATCGAGCTGCAAAAGGAACTTGGACTTCCTGTTCGTCCTGATGTACCACTCATGGTGATGGTGACAAGGCTCGTGGACTCTAAGGGGCTTGATCTGGTCTGCCGCATCCTGGATGAATTGCTGTACTATGATGACATTCAATTCGCTGTACTTGGAACAGGGGAGCAGTCCTATGAACACTGGTTCCGTGAAGCTGCGAATCGTTATCCGCTCAAAATGTCTGCCCAGATCACGTTTAACGATGGGTTATCCCGCCGTTTCTATGCAGGCAGTGACATCTTCCTGATGCCATCGAGGTTCGAACCATGTGGTATTAGTCAGCTACTGGCTCTGCGGTACGGGAGTGTGCCTCTCGTAAGGGAAACAGGCGGTCTGAACGACACTGTGCAGGCATACAATGAGTTTACTGGAGAAGGGAATGGTTTCTCATTCACAAGCTTTAACGCTCATGACATGATGAGTACCATTCGACGTGCTGAGGAGATCTACAAACAGCCAGAACACTGGAAGAAAATTGTGAAAAATGCAATGGGCGGAGAATACAGCTGGAACGTCTCAGCTGAAGAATATATGGACATTTATCGTCGGATCACACTTGACCCTGTAAACTGATGCAATCCTGAAAAAGTCGCAGCATATGATGCTGTGGCTTTTTCTCATCCGAAAAAACACTTCCAAAGTTCAGAATGAATGTCATTCATCTGATACGGTTGAAGTGTTTTTCTTTTTTTAATATGACTGTACAGAATTTAAACCTCAGTTGTGTAGGATAGTTGCCGGATCAAGCTGTCTGTACAAAATGCGGTACCCATAGGGGTCCAGCTTAATATTCATCATTCCATCGGTTGGAAACACTGGCTCTTCAGTTAATGCATCTTTCCAGTCTTTTGTTTCCATGGGATGAGAAAGCGTTCGATCTTGAGGTGTATTGTTCATCCATACGGTAAAGTGAAGGCTGTCATCCACACGCTCGTACACGATACAGGGATCATTGTGATCAGCCTTGAGGAAACGGAAGCGTCCTTTGCGCAGGGCTTCATTGCTTTTGCGTAAATCAATCATCAGACGATAGAAATCATACAATTCTCTGTCTTGTTTGGCCGGGTCCCATTCCATACATTTTCGACAATCCGGGTCAGCATCACCACTAATCCCAACTTCGTCGCCGTAGAAGATACAAGGTGTACCGATATAGGTGAAAAGAAATACAACCGACAATTTTAATCGGCGTTTGTCTTCTCCTAACCGGGTAAGCAGTCGTGGGGTATCGTGGCTGCACAGCATATTAAAGATCACTTCGTTGGTTTGTTGCGGATAGCGCATAATAAGTGAACCCATCTCGTTGGCAAAGTTATAACCGTCCATTGAACCACAGAAGAACTGAAGCACTTTGTCGGCAAATGGATAATTCATGACCGAATCGAATTGGTCTCCCATAAGCCAGGTTAAGGAATCGCTCCATACTTCACCAACAATGTAGGCTTCAGGATTCGCTGCCTTAACGACCTTGCGAAAATCACGCCAAAAATGGTTGTCCACTTCATTCGCTACATCCAGACGCCACCCATCTAGCTTAATTTCCTTAATCCAGTACTCTGCTACATCGAGTAAATATGACTTAACCTCAGGGTTGGCTGTATTGAACTTGGGCATGTTGCCATAGAACCCAAATGTATCGTAGGTTGGTATACCATCCTTGATCTGAACCGGATATTCATTGATGTGGAACCAATCGGCATACTTAGAGTTTTTTCCATTCTGGAGAACGTCTTGAAAAGGAGGGAAGTCTTCGCTGCAATGGTTAAACACCGCGTCAAGCATGACACGTATACCCAGGCGATGACATTCTTCTGTCAATTGTTTAAGCAGGGCATTATCACCGAAATAGGGGTCGACTTTTTTATAATCAATCGTGTCGTATTTGTGGTAGGAGTTGGCCTGGAATAACGGGGTAAAGTAAATGGCGTTCACGCCAAGTTCAGTTAGGTCATACAGATGATCCAGCACACCTTGCAGATCTCCACCAAAATAATTGTCCAACTCAGGTTTGCCACCCCAGTCATGCGTTTCTTTTGGATTCAGCTTGGGATCTCCATTAGCAAACCGTTCCGTCATGATCTGATAAAAGACGGCTTCTTTGGCCCACTCGGGCACCTTAAACACATCAATTTCATGTATATACGAGAACTCATAATATCCTCCTGTTGGATAGGGGGTCTCATAATGAATTCCATTATCCGCAAGAAACACATCTTCTGAACCAGCAGTTATCCGAAATATATAGGTGAGACGTTTGAATTGTGGCTTGACGGCAGCCTCCCAATAATCAAACATGTTATCCGAAGCAGCCTTCTCCAATTGAATTTCCTTGTACGTTCCATTCCAATCGTACTTATCTCCGGTCAGTGCAGTCACGTATTGAACATCATTACGTTTGGTTCGTACGCGCAGATGTATGGTAGACGAATTATAGGCATAAGCCCACTTGTCACGAGGAACATGATACATGGCTTCGAGCAGCATGACAGCACCTCCTGAATATAGGATAAGTTATGAAAACCGGTCTTTAGAACACGCACTTATAGTTATAATTAACCAAGTTAGCCAGCAAACGAATCACATTTACTGTAATAAAATGTATTATTTTCATCGTTTTCAAAGGTTTATTTCACAGCATCTCCAGCTTCTTGCTGAATATACTTACAGCTAATTTAGAAAAAGGGTGCCTTGAACAGCTTGGAATTCAAGCCTGTTCAGGGCACCCCTATATAACATGTTGAAAATAAATTTTAGCGAATAGCTTGCTCGAACTCCGTGCGGATGGATTGAAGCAACTCTGGCTGGCTCAGTACGTCATAGGCTGTTGTAGCAAGTGCCTTTGCTCCCAGAATCATGCCATCCAGCGCGCGCTCTTGAAGTGCAAGATCACGGAAAGCTATGGAGTGCAGTGTATGCACCTCATCCACAACACGAATGTAGGGATGGATTGCAGGACATTTCAGGGAAACGTTACCGATGTCCATAGAGCCGTGATCATTACCACTCACAATCTCTTCTTGCGTGATACCAAGTTCCATCAGATTTTGACTAAACGCAGCTGAGAATGCTTCATTGGTAACCATCTCATCATAGGACGTTTCATAGTTGGATGTCACCAGCTTGCAACCTGTCTGGAGAGCAGAACCTTCAGCGATCTGAATCACACGTTCTGTGAGGATATTCAGTTCTTTGCGAGTTGCTGCCCGTACATAAAATTGCGCAGAAGCATAGTCAGGAATGATATTTGCTGCCTGACCTCCGTTGTTGATCACACCATGAATCCGAACGGTGCTTTTCACTTGTTGCCGGAATGCATTGATTCCGTTGAACGTTTGAATGACGGCATCAAGAGCATTAATACCTTCGTGCGGACTTGCAGCAGCATGTGAAGATCGGCCATGGAATTCAAATTGCACAGCATCAATAGCCAGCGAGCTACCTGACTTTTCGTAGGCATAGTATGGATGCGCCATGAGAGCGACATCACAGTCATCGAACAAACCTGCTTCAGCCATCGGAACTTTGGCACCACGTGTCTCTTCAGCGGGTGTGCCAAACACTTTAATCGTTCCACCTACTTCATCCAGAATGGATTTCAACCCAACAGCAGCTCCAAGACTCATCATGCAGATCAGATGGTGACCACAAGCATGACCGATCTCCGGCAAGGCGTCATATTCACACAATAATGCAATGGTAGGGCCGGATTTGGCGGCTGAATAGGTTCCGATAAAGGCTGTCTCCAGTCCAAGGATTGGAGCCTCTACAGTGAAACCGTGGTAGACCAGTTCTTCTTTCAAACGGGCAGAAGCGAGATACTCTTCATTTCCCAGTTCGGGGTTGGCACCGATATATGATGAAATGGCTTTAAAACGGGAAGCATATTGATCAATAACCGTCAGAATTTGTGATTTGTTAGCTGTCATTAGTAAACTCCTTACGCAAAAATGAAAATAATTCATTGATTATATCATGTTTGCTTTATTTTTTCAGAAACAAGTCAAGATTTGTAACGTCAAAATGCATTGCATAATCATGCATTGTACTTTATAATGACTCAGTCATCAACATGAGAAGCATACAACGTATTGTAAGGGGAGAGAACAAGGTTGAAATTAATAAGTCGTTACACCATGATGCTGTTGACCTTTGTTGTTCTGCTGACGACTGCCGTTCCTGTGGCACTTGCAAGTGGGACTACAGACAATTCAAGCAGTAAAAAGCTGGTGCTCGGTACAAGTGCCGATTTTGCACCATATGAATTCCATAAAGTGATCGATGGCAAAGATGAAATCGTTGGTTTTGATATTGCCATTGCTAAAGAAATTGCTGCAGACCTTGGAGCAGAGCTTGTTATCGAAGACATGGGCTTTGACGGACTTCTGCCTGCATTACAAAGCGGTCGTGTCGATCTGGTTGTCTCCGGCATGACGCCGACCGATGAACGGAAGAAAAGTATTGATTTTTCCGACACCTATTATAAATCAAAACAAGTGATTATGGTTCGCAATGTGGATAAAGACAAATATCCAACTATGGCAGAACTTGAAAATGCGAAGATTGGCGTTCAGAAAGGCTCCATTCAGGAAACGATCGGACAGAGTATTCCAGGAGCGAAGCTTACTGCGCTGGATAAAATCTCGGATATCGTGCTTCAACTGCAAACAAAACGCATTGACGCGGCAATCGTTGAAGATACCGTTGCTGCAGGTTATCTGGACGATATCAATGGACTTGCTGCTGCTGTTCCGGACGAAGAGCAAGCAGAAGCGGCAATCGGGATTCGTAAAGGTAATACCGAGCTGCTAGCTGCAGTAAATGGAACACTGGATCGACTGAAAAGTGAAGATAAAATCAACCAAATGGTGACAGATGCCAGTCTCCTGATGGCTGATAAAATGGACAAATCACAAAATATTTTTAAAGTGTTCTGGCAGTTCAAAAGTTTCTATGCAACCGGTATAGGATATACTCTTTTGTTGTCCGCACTGGGTGTTATTTTCGGGGTAATTATCGGATTAATCATCTGTTTGTTCCGTCTGCATGACGTTGCCATCCTGCGCTGGATCGGTACAGCTTACGTTGAAGTGATCCGGGGTACACCGATGTTGGTACAGTTGATGATTATTTACTATGGTTTCTCCTTGTCCTTTGGCATTAACTTCACTGCCCTTCAGGCAGGTATCATCACGCTTTCCATTAATAGTGGTGCATATCTGGCAGAAATTTTCCGTGCGGGTATTCAAGGTGTGGATCGTGGTCAGTTGGAGGCAGCTCGTTCCCTAGGTATGGGAAGAGGCGATGCGATGCGTTATATCATATTGCCACAGGCCTTCAAAGCTGTATTACCTGCGATCGGTAATGAATTCATAACCATCATCAAGGAATCCTCTATTATCTCCGTTATCGGTATGGTGGACATTATGTATCAGGCAAGTGTGGTCAAAAACATTACGTATCAAGGCTTGAGTCCATTTTTGATTGCAGCAGCGATCTACTTTGTATTGACGTTTATTTTGTCCAAGCTGCTGGGACGACTGGAAAGGAAGTTGAGTGCAAGTGATAGACGTTAGACAATTATACAAATCTTATGGTAATAACGATGTGCTTAAGGGCATTAACGTGACGATTGGCAAAGGTGAGGTTGTCGTAGTCATCGGTCCTTCCGGTTCAGGTAAAAGTACTTTCTTGCGTTGTCTGAATCTGCTGGAACAGCCTACCTCAGGAGAGATTGATTTTGAAGGCGTGTCAATCACGGACCCCAAGCACAACATCAACGCAACTCGTGAAAAAATGGGCATGGTGTTCCAGCACTTCAACCTGTTCCCACACAAAACGGTAGAGCAAAACATCACGATTGCTCCGATTAAAGTGAAGAAACAATCCACTCAGGAAGCGGAGAAAATTGCCGCTGATCTGCTTAACACCGTGGGCTTGTACGATAAAAAAGATACATTCCCGAATCAGCTGTCAGGTGGACAGAAGCAGCGGATCGCCATTGCTAGAGCATTGGCCATGCAGCCGCATGTGATGCTGTTTGACGAGCCTACGTCGGCACTGGACCCCGAGATGGTCGGGGAAGTGCTGGATGTCATGAAACGTCTTGCAGAAGGCGGGATGACGATGGTCATCGTGACGCATGAGATGGGTTTTGCACGTGAAGTGGGAGACCGGATCCTGTTCATGGATGGCGGGGTTATTGTGGAAGAGGGAACACCTGATGAGGTGTTTGGAGCTCCAAAAAATTCACGTACACGTGATTTTCTTGCCAAAGTACTCTAAATGAAGTGATTAGATAGCGTTACTGACTTTGAGTCGGTAACGCTATTTTTTTATGCGTATTAATCATTTATAGATTTGAAAAGTAACTATTATGTTACCAAATATAAAGAAGTCGGTTCCCCCAACTTTTCTGAATTATCCAGTATTCTTACAGTTGATGACATGCAAAAAACCATTTGGTAAGAATTACTACAAGTTCAGGTTACAAAATTGTGATATATTGAACTCTGCCGAAACTTCCGGACAGGGAGTGTGGGGGATGTAACGATGCAGATTGTGCAGGGGGAAGATCTACGGCACACTGCTTGGGGTGAATTAGGGGTACATAACGTTTCAAATGTAATGAAGAACCTATAGGGTGGCTCCTCATCCGAATCCGACAACTAACTTCGCAGGCATAATGAGGGAGGAAGACCATGATTAACAAGAAACGTATAGCCAAAACAGCAGTAGCATTATTGACAACAGCAATGCTCATTCAAGCCGTTCCGGCTCACGCCGATTCAGTTCATGTGGCCAAAGAAGGGGATACCTTCTACACCTTATCAAAACAATATGGAGTAGCAATCAACACGTTGGTTAAAGCAAACAACGGCATTTCACCTTACAACATTTATGGTGGTTTGAAAATTACGATTCCCGGTAAGGCAAACAATGTAGCAGCTGCTGCGGCTACGGAGAGCAAGACCCAAGCGAAGACTGTTACTACAGCAAGCTTGGACGTTAACGCAGATAACAAAGTGGTTCAAGCCTGGGGTAAAACATTCGATTACAGCAAAGCCGTGAACGTGAAAGCAACGGCATACTCTGCAGATCCGTCCGAAAATGGAGGATGGGGTGCTGTGGATTACTTCGGTAATGATCTTGAATTGGGTACAATTGCAGTTGATCCAAGTGTGATTCCACTCGGAACCAAAGTACTGGTGACAGGTCACAGCCATCCAGGATTGCCAAAACAGGCTTTTGTAGCTACAGCACGTGATATGGGTAGTGCAATCAAGGGTCACCGGATTGATATCTTTATCCCGGGTAGTAAGCAGTCCGTAAGCACATTTGGATTTCAGGATATCGAGCTGTACATTCTGAAGTAGAGCGTAAATCACATCTAATGAATTCAAACAGGGTGTCTGCCAGTCGCTAACTCGCGATTGAACAGGCACCCTTTTAATATTCATTATTCATTTCCTATCACGGTCATACTAATCTATGGCTTTTGGCAATCCCAGCATTTCGTCCAAGGTGACCAGTTCATATCCCCGGTTACGCAGTTCCTCAATAATTTCGGGCAAAGCCTCAATCGTGCCGTTCAGGTTTGACCCTACACCGCCTCCAGCATGTTGCAGAACGATGGAGCCAGGTTTCACGGCAGATAAGATGTTATCCTTCACCTGTTCCTTTGAAAGGCCTTTCCAGTCCAGGGAGTCTACGTTCCAGTTCACAATGCTATAGTGTTGTTTGGCAGCCCATCTCAGCTGTTCTTCATTAATGTCTCCATAAGGCGGCCGAATCATCTTGGGCGTATATCCCGCCAAACGTCGAATAATATCCCCGGTATGTAAAATTTGTTTGCGAAAGGCAGTCATCGACAGCTTACTGAATTCCGGATGATTGTAGCTGTGATTACCAACCATATGCCCTTCCTTAACGATGCGTTTTACCAGATCGGGATGTTTCTCAGCACGACTACCTACGATGAAAAATGTAGCTCTGACATCGTATTTCTTCAATATATCCAGCACCTGTGGAGTAAACCTTGGATCAGGTACATCATCGAAAGTCAGTGCAACCTTCTTTGTTGAAGGACCATTGGTTTTGAACGTGTCCGCATATTTTTGACGTAACTGTCCTAATGTCAGTTGTTCTTCTTCCGCAGAATCCGAACCTGATACTGATTCACTTGGTCGGCTTGAAGCATCCTGCGATGAAACAACTGGAGCATGATATCCTCCGAGAAAAATAACGATAACCATCAGCATAATGAGGCGTACGCGCATTATAACGGCCTCCTTTCCACAAAATGACGTTCTTCTTGGTATGCCCGGGGTCTCCATAAAATATGCGTAGTGTGAGAAGTTTCATTGCCGATTCAGCTCATGACAGCCATAATTCCTCCGTATATAACATATAGAAAAGGATAGGTGGATGGGTATGAGTACATATGATTTGAAATCCATACGTTTACAGGTGATTGAAGCAGGAGAGGATAAGGTTTTTCTCGTTACGGGAGGAAAGGCGCATATTGGCGCCGTAGCCACGTTCTACGTGGATCAAGAGCGCGTAAGCGGGACGACGGTACATATTCCTGGGCATAAAGAACAAGAGCTGTGTGAGCGGCTTGCCCGAAAGGCTGCCCTGCAGCTGAAAGTAACCGTTACGGTGATCATGGGTATTCATTTTGATTCCATCACGCGGATGCAGATCGACGAAATCGTGCAGACTGCAGAGAGATTGATGGAGGATCATCTGAACAAAGATAAACGATCTTCCTGACATAAGAGCCATCGAATGTTTTGATTTTATTTGCTAAAATTGAAACGAGTTGTAGATTATTACGTATGTATGTTTATATACGATGTAATATCCACTAGGAGGAATAACATAATGTCCATTTTCAAACGATTGCGTGATTTAACAATGTCTAACATCAACTCTATTATTGACAAGGCGGAAGATCCAATCAAGATGACGGACCAATATATCCGTGACATGCAAGAGGATCTGGAAGATGCAGAGAAAGCAGTAGCTGCACAGATCGCTATTGAGAAGAAATTCAAGCAGTTATTCGAAGAGCAGGAAGCTCTGGTGAAGAAACGTGAAGAGCAGGCGCATACGGCGGCACGTGCTCAGAATCTGGATCTGGCGCGACGCGCTCTGGAAGAGAAAAAGGCTGCTGAAGAGAAGATGGCTGAGTACAAAACCAGCTATGATCAAAACAAGGCTTCTGCAGATAACCTGCGTGGCAAGCTTGACGAGATGCGTAAGCAACTGACTCAAATGAAGAACAAACGTGAAACACTGGTAGCGCGCTATAATGCAGCAAAAGCCCAAACGGAAATCAACAAAGCGTTGAATGGGTTTGGCTCCGATACTGCAAGTGCTGGTATGAAGCGTATGGAAGAGAAAATGATGCAGATGGAAGCACAGGCAGAAGCAAGCAACGAAATGTCTTCCAAAGGCAAGTCTTTGGATGAAGAGTTCGAGAAGTTGGGTAAAGATCAGGCTGTTGAAGACGAACTCGCAGCATTGATGAAACAATACGATAATAAGAACTAATACCTTGGTTGTCAGCAGGGTTAACCAGCGGAGGAGAAGAGCGTTTCTCCTTCGCTTTTAAATGCGGTTCATGTTGATATGTGGGGGCTGTGTAAATGGATTTGAACATTTTAGCGATGCTGGTCTGGACAGTATCTGGTTCGGTTTTGCTGTTTGTCTTGATGTATGTTGATTCACTGTTCACGAAATATAAAGATTTTGCTGAAGTTAAGGCTGGCAATATGGCCGTTACCACACGTATGGTGATGAAATTATTTGCACAGGGGTATGTACTTGCTACGTCCATTTCTACGGCTGGTCATCTTGGAGAAGCATTGCTGGTCTCCGTTGTATCCTTTATCATTTTGTTGATTCTGGAGAGTGTTGTACACTTTATGATTCGCAGATGGGCCAATCTGGATCTGGATACGGGAATTCAGCAAGGGAAGACAGGATACGGTTTGTTCTCTGGCGCTTTACATATCGTGGGCGCACTGATTATTGCAGCTTGTTTATAAGATAAGGAACAGGAGTAATTCTCATGAGTGTATGGAAACGAATTAAAGGAATACTAACGAAACCTGAACCACCGCAGGCAGAGAAAACGATGCTTCAGCTTGCACCTGGTGATATCTGTGAGGTTTCTCTGGTCACTTATGAAGTCGTTGGTCGGGTACAAAATCGTGCTCGAAATGCAGTTGTCCTCACGCTGCAGGATGGTAGCGCATTTCGATATTTGCATATCGAAGAACGGGAACTCACCCGTTATACCTTATATACACCAATCGATGGCAGACTAGATGCACCTGATGAGGTGCCCACACTGCTGGACCTGGATGGACGCGCATATCATCTGGAGGAAGAGTATGGAGGCATGGTATCAACGGCAGGTAGAACTCCATATGGCCAGGCTGGAGAACAATTGGTATGGCAGTATCAGTCGGATGATAATATGCTTCTTCGCGTGGAGTGGCAAGACAGAAGATTTACACTGTATGAGGGTGAGTCCATTATTCCTGCGGATATCAAAGTGATTCGTTCGAGCTAGGAGAGGTTCCCAATGAAAAAACGCTTGGCACATGGATTAAAATTAATGCTGGTCCTCAGCCTTGTGATGTCTCTGTTGTCCGCGTGCGGAGCACCTTCTGTTCAGGACACATATCCGCTTGAATCGGTTAGTGGCAGTGGTAACTCAACGTCCTATGTGTACCGGGCCTCGGACCGTACCGTTCCGGAAGTGGCTCAGGAATTGTCTGACCAAAGGCAACCGGATCAGATCTCGGCAGAGAACACAGAGCGTATGTTCCTCGTGTATCAGGACGAGTATTATCACTTGCAACAAGACCCGAACAAACCGGAGGATACTTTGGTTGAGGTGGACTCCAAGGAATATGTTCGACAGAACTACGATTCATCTTTTTTACAAGGTTACCTCACCGCTACATTAATTGGTAATCTGTTCGATTCTTTTGGCGGGCGAGGTTATGGCAACTATCGAGGATATACCAATAAAGATACGTATAAACCGAGTGCAGGATCTTATCGTGCACCAACAAGTAATGACAAGAAGCTTGCTCCACCTATTACTGTTGATCGGAAAGGTACGATTACAAGGCGCGGAAGCGATAAAGATTCAAGCGTGGGATCTGGCGGAGGATTATTCAACCGCAACAAGGATCAGAGCAAGGGAAGCATTGATCGGAACAAGAGCAGTGGTGGGTTGGGCGGGTTGTTTGATCCACCTAAGAAATCCTACAAAAAACCAAAAACCAGAGTGGGCGGCGGCCGAATTAAGAGGCGAAGATAATAAGCATCTGATCATAAGGATGGCTGCCAATCGCATAGTTCATTTAAGAACAGTGAAAAGGGAAGGCGGATTTACCTCGCCAGCACATGACCTTGGAACTGTTCTTTTTGGTTTACGATTTGCGAACATGATTGGATTTGCGTACACGGGGAATCGTTGTAGCAGGCTGTTTGCGAATCCAGCGGATAAATGGAATCATTCGTTCATCCTGTCTCAAAGATTGCAGGTCCGTGAGTCCAAGCGTTACAATGTCGCGATTGGTGTACAGAGAATGAATCTGTTTGTGACAGGGGATGCACAGGTTGGCCGTGGGCAGAAATGTTCCGCCCATTTCTTTGGGTGTCAGATGATGAACGGTCGTGTTCACAGGTTCTCTTCCGCATAATTCACATCGATTACTCATGATCATCGCCTCCCTTTGTCACTTATATTATGGGCAGACATGATGCCTTTCATGTTGAATATAGGTCAAGGGATGTTACACCTGTAAGAAATAAGATTTTGTCACAGGATTCAATAAGTGATGTACTTGTTATCTCACAGTATTCGGGCTACACTTTCTTAAAGGATGATAGTCTTTAGGAGGTAAGAATACTTTTGAAAATGAACCCATATTCACCTGATATGACAACTGCCAAGTTCAACCGTACAGCTGTAAAGGTACCGGATGCCCAAGCCAAAGTAGCAGCACGAGTTACTTTAGGCTCTATAGAAAAAGTTAACCTTGAATCTGCTCATGGACGTACACTTGCAGAGAAGATTCATGCACCTCATCCGTATCCGTTCTTCCGTAGATCAGGAATGGATGGATTCGCTATTCTAAGTACAGATACCATAGATGCATCGAGTGATCATCAAGTTTGGTTTCGAGTAATTGATGAAATTCCTTGCGGCTACACCTCGGATCACACCATTGTTTCAGGTACGACGGCTCGCATCATGACCGGTGCACAGGTTCCGGAAGGTGCGGATGCGGTAGTCATGATGGAGATGACTGAGAGCAAGGTAGAGGACGGAGAACAGTGGATTGCATTGAAACGGCACATATTTTCGGGTGCTAACATCACCCCAATCGGACTGGAAGTCCAAGAGGGACAGCAACTGCTCGAAGCAGGAACGATCATCAGGGCAGGAGAGCAGTCCGTGTTAGCTACTTTTGGCATAGCAGAGGTTCCCGTATTTCAACGTCCGAAGGTGGCGATATTCGCAACCGGTACGGAATTGCTTGATGTAGATGAGCCATTACAACCAGGTCGGATTCGGAATAGCAACAGTTACATGCTGCGCTCTCTGGTTGTAGAGGCAGGTGGAGAGCCTGTGATGTACGGTTCTATTGCAGACGATGTGAATACGGCAAGGGCCAAACTGGAAGAAGCCATTCAAGATAATGATATCGTAGTGACCACAGGCGGTGTATCCGTTGGGGATTATGATATTATGGGCGAACTTGTGCTGGAAGAACATGTGGAGATGTTGTTTAACAAAGTGACGATGCGACCAGGCAGTGTGACCACTGTTGCTGTATACAAAGATAAATTGCTTTTTGCGCTTTCGGGTAACCCGGGGGCTTGTTTTGTAGGTTTTGGTCTTTTTGTTCGTCCAACCATACGTTCCATGCAGGCGGATGCTCATCCTTATATGGAAGAATGGACTGCGATCTTGGAAGAAGAGTACACCAAAGTAAACAATTTTACACGGTTCGTCCGTGGACGCACGGAGATCCGCAACGGCATGGTGTACGCAATACCGGCTGCCGCCCGTGTAGATGAATCCAGCGTGATGATCACCATTAAGGACAGTGATTGCCTGATTGTTGTTCCACCTGAGAAAAAAGGCATTCCTGCGGGTGAGCAGGTACGTATTCTCAAACTGCCCTCAGGTCATGTGAGGTAGTGGTGGATGACTACAATGAGTGATACAAAGCCACATATCATACAGATTGTTGGATACAAAAACACAGGCAAGACAACCCTGACAGCCGCGCTGATCGGGCACTTTTCTTCTATGGGACTTAAAGTAGCAGCAATTAAGCATGATGGACATGACCATTTTGAGATGGATCAAGAAGGAACGGATTCTTATCGATTTGGAGAGTCTGGGGCTTCGGCGGTGGTTATCATGTCAGAGAAACGTACTGCGATTATGGAGCGACAGGCAACCAAGCTGGAGGATATGCTGAGCTATCTATCGGATTATGATTGGATTGTTGTTGAAGGATTCAAGGATGCTTCTTATCCCAAATTCGTGATGGTTCGAGAAGAGAAAGATCTGACCTTGGTTGATCAGCTTAAAGGGGTAGTGGGTATGATCTCGTGGTTACCTTCAGAGCAGTTTATTGAGCAGAGCACCGTAAGCAGAGAGATAACATGGTACTCGGTTCATGAAACGGAGGATATAGCCAAAGCGTTGTTAGCGATGGTTGAGAGCGAGTGTAGGCAGAATGGTGAAGTCTAATCGTAGAAACGTTAAAAAAGTAGGATATTATGATCGCTGGATATGATTGAATGTACAGAGAGCGTGATTGATTCTTTTTTAATACAACGTAATATTTATTATGTAAACTATAATTATTTCTACTTATGCTTTTCTTCTTGAATGATGCAAAAAAACAAAAAAGCAGCAGACCTTTCTCGGATCGAAATCCTTGATGTGGCTTGCTGCTTTTTTTGTTAGAGAGGTTACATAACATCGTCTGTACGACGTTCGATGGCTTCGGACATCGTTTTGTCGGTAAGGTGAGCATAGATCTCCGTCGTTTCCGTAGAAGCGTGTCCAAGCTGCTCTTTTGTTTTGTAAATATCATTTTGCAAATAATAGTCGGTTGCAAATGAATGGCGTAATTTGTGCACGGTTAGATAAGGTTTGCCAAAGCGCTTTGCGTATTTCATAATCATGGCCTGGATCGCTCTTTTGGTCATTCGACTGCCTTCGGAATCTCCGTTACGCAAAGCAATGAACAGACCTTTCTCCCGCTTGGGCGTGCGGTAACGTGATTGCCGCAGGTTCATATAAGTTGCGAGTTCGTCCTTGGCCTGTTCCCTGAAATAAACGGGTGTTTTGTACGTCTCATCATTGTTACCTTTGCGATAGACATACAGGAGTTTGTTGTTCAGATCAAGGTCATCGACGTTCAGGTTCACAACTTCCGACACCCGTAAGCCGGAATTCAGAATCAGGCTGGCAATACAGGCGTCCCGTTCTTTGTTGATTTCATGGGAGTATAGGGCCTGCTTGTTCTTCTCCATATCGACAGCGTAACCTTCAAGAATATAGCCGATGAATTCCAGCAATTCCTCTTCCTCCAGGATTTTACCTTTGAGTTTGGCAGCGGTGTCCTTGGGTTTATGGGTACGCTTGATCTCGATTTTGGCCATAATGTTCCGCTTCAGCAAAGGATAAAAGTCTTCGTCTTCCGCAATTTGGCTCAGGTAATGAAAAAGGGAGCGAAGGGAAGAGAGTTTGCGAGAGACGGTAATTCTGGAATTGGTTCCTTCCCGTTTGGTTGTAAGAAATAACCGATAGGCGGTAACCGAATCCATGCGAAGGACTTCCAGTTCAGTCAAGGTAACTTCTTTATTAGAGCTTGCCTCGGAGAGCCCTTCTGCTCGCAACCATCCGAAGAAAGCTTCGTAATCTCTCAGATATTCGAGCAGGGTAGAGGGGGACAGGTCAGGCAGCTTGTAGTCCATGAATTGCTGAACGAACCAAGGCATGGAAGGTAGTTTGTCATCCAGCTTGCGTCGATCAATCTCTTTTTGCACGTTGGTCAAGTTCGACACCTCCATGTGAAAAACATATAAAATTAATATTCTATGAATTAGTATTCTATGCTCTAGTGTACCATAATTTACATGCTCACAGCTTGTTCACCAAAGCAGGCAGTAAGTAGGGTATGCTTCCTTGCCCTTCGGCGCGTAAACCTTTAAAGTAATTAGTATACGTAGAGCAGAGGAGGTGAACCGGATGAATATGAAAATAGAACTGGTTCCCCGGGAACGCAGTCAGGTGATTCGGCATTTAATGCAATTTTATTTATATGATTTTACCAAATACCTGAATATTGATGTGGACAGTAACGGCATTTTTCCGGAATATCCCGGTCTGGAGGCATTCTGGGCAGAAGAGGACCGCAAGTTTCCTTTTTTGATTACAAGTGATGGGGCACCTGCAGGGTTTGCTCTGGTGGAGAAATTGGAGCCTGGTAGTAAGGATAATGACTACTATTTGACTGAGTTTTTTGTGATGCAAAAATATCGGCGCAGTGGGGTGGGCACTCGGGCAGCCTATGAGCTGTTTAAACGTTTTCCAGGAAGATGGAAAGTGACCCAGGTTCGTAACAATGTTATTGCGCAGGCGTTCTGGCGAAAAATTATAGGGGATTATACCGGAGGCCGCTTTCGAGAAAAGTTCCATCCGGAGCTAGGCAATCCAAGCCAGTATTTTGTAACCTGATTCCTATCGGGGCTTCACTTACATATAAAGCATTTGCATGATTGCGATATAAGTTGAACTAATCATTTACACGATAACGGAGAGGACAGAAAAAACCTGAAAAAGCGAAGCGTTCGCCTTTATCCCCGGATTTTCCCCTTCAGAAAAGGGAATCAAAAAATCTGGGGATAACAGCGATTGGAAGGTTATTCTGTCATCGTATTGTCAGTGTAAATAATCTTTAGTTCAACTTATAAATCTGATGAAGGAGTGAGTGACATGAACGTACCCACATTCCATCTCGATGGACAGACAGCACTGGTGACAGGTGCAGGGAGAGGGATCGGAAAAGCAATTGCGATTGGACTTGCCCAGTCAGGCAGTGACGTTGTACTTGTATCCCGAACGATGAGAGAAATTGAGGAGACAGCCGCCTACATCTATGAACAAACAGGGCGTAAAGCGCTCGCTCTAACTGCGGATGTGACATCAAGAGAACAACTGGAAGAGACGTTTCGAGAGGCGATCTCGGAGATGGGAAGTCTGGATATTTTGGTGAATAACGCAGGTATGAACATCCGCACACCAGCACTCGAAGTAACGGACGAGCAGTGGGAGACCATCATGCAGACGAATCTGAAGTCGGCATTCGTCGCCTCACAGTTGGCGGGTCAGCATATGAAAGAACGTGGGACTGGGAAGATCATCAATATCTCTTCGGTAGGCGGGCACACGGCTTTGCGGACAGGGGTTGTATATGGCGCGACCAAAGCTGCGTTAATTCATATGACCAAAGTGCTCGCACTGGAATGGGGCAAGTATGGAATCCGTGTCAATTCAGTAGGGCCATGGTATTTCCGAACACCTCTGACGGAAAAGCTGCTGGATGATCCCCAGTATTTGCAGGAAATTGTAAGCCGTACACCGCTTCAGCGAGTGGGAGAACTGGAAGAAGTGGTAGGGCCGGTTGTATTTCTGGCATCAGATGCAGCGGGATACATAACGGGTCAGACGTTATTGGTTGACGGTGGAATGTCCATTTATGGTTTCTAAGTAAATGAAGTTGGTTGTAGTTTAGAAAAGTGGGTGGCATAACCAACTCATGGGTAATAACATAAGGGAAGTCGAAGTTAATCTGTATTTCTATTTATCTGTGCCCAATTCACTGAACTTGGAGGAAGATAACCATGGAAACGCGCAAGTACGGTAATACTGGCATGAACGTAAGTACACTTGGATTTGGCGGAGCGGAAATTGGCAAAAATGTATCCAAAACGGATGTAGCGACATTGCTGAATAGTGCCCTCGATGCTGGATTAAACGTGATTGACACGGCTGAATGTTACGGTGACAGCGAGGAATTAATCGGTGAGGTGCTGTCACATCGGCGTGATGACTACTATTTGTTCACCAAATGTGGACATGCTTCAGGGATCGAAGGTCCGGATTGGGATGCCAAAGTACTGGAGCAAACGATTGACCGCAGTCTGAAAAGGCTCAAAACGGAATATGTGGATGTTATCCATTTGCATAGCTGCTCCGAAGAAGTACTCCGACAAGGAGCAGTAATCGAAGTACTACAGCGTGCCAAGGAAGCAGGAAAGACCAGATTTATCGGATACAGTGGGGATACAACAGATGCGCTATATGCGATTCAGACCGGAGTATTTGACAGCCTGGAGACTTCATTAAATATCGCAGATCAGGAAGCAATTGATCTTACGTTGCCTGAGGCAAGAAAAAGAAACATGGGTGTCATCGCGAAAAGACCAATTGCCAATGCGGCCTGGACGTATGATACACTTTCGGAAGAGGCTTATGCATTTATATACTGGAAGCGCTTAAGTGAACTGAACTATGGTTTTCTGGGTGAAGATGCCCAGGCAGCGGTGGAAACAGCACTGCGTTTTACGCTAAGTACCGAAGGTATAGATACGGCTATTGTAGGAACAGCCAAGCCCAATCGCTGGCAGCAAAATGCCGACCTTGTGGCTAAAGGCGCACTTCCACAGGAATTGTATGATGAAATTAGAGCACGATGGAAAGAAATCGCCGGAGCAGATTGGACTGGTCGGACTTAAATCGGAAATATTAGCGAAGCCGCCATATGGCGGCTTTTTTTCGACAAACATAAAATATTTTCAACATATGAAAAATTCAGAATAGAATTCGGAACAGAGGCTGTGAAAAATACTAGAGAATAATATTAGAGACTAATGCCTATACGTCAGCCCAGTCCGAAACGGGTGAAAAAGGATGAAAGAGGAAAAATCCCAGGAAGTAGCCCTTCTTATAAACAACTAAATTTATAAAAAAACGATAAAGCTATTGAGATAATACAAAAAATAGGCAGTCTGCGTTCGAGATAATAGAAATAACGACTTAATTTATAAAATTTCAACATATGAAAAATTCACAATAGAAAGATCATTTTCTCACCTTAGTTACTATCTCTCATACAGCCACATTGACGCACCACCAAGTTTAAAAGGAAAACCATTCTAAGCGATTGAAGTCAACCACTTTTTTTGCGAATTTAAATCAAATTGAAAATATATCTTTATGAATGATGCCTAAAAGCATGCAGCTTAAATTCATCATGAGAATGATTTTAACATATTAATTATTATGTAAACCAATAACAATTCTTTTGGCAATACAGACATAAAACCTCCATGACCTGTAAATCGTAAGGGGATAAGGCAGAAGGAGGAGCTTCATGAAAAGTCAGCAACACCGTAAAAACGACGACGAAAAATTAAGTTGGGTCAGCCTATCCTTGTTTGGCGCGGGTTGCACACTGGGAACGGGATTTTTTCTAGGAACCAGTCTGGCGATTCATTGGGCCGGAATATCTGTACTTATATTGTTGGTGCTGGCGGCGGCAGGTACTTACTTTGTATTTGGTGCGCTGGCACAGATGACGGCAGATGATCCAAAGGAAGGCGCTTTTCGAACGTATGCGGGCGAAGCATTCGGACCTTGGGCTGGTTTTGGTAGTGGATGGATGTACTGGTTTTCTGAAATGCTCATCATGGGTAGCTCATTAACGGCACTTGGGCTGTTTTCTCAATTCTGGTTTCCCAAGTTTCCGCTTTGGGCATTTGTTGCGATCTATGCCGCTATAGGTCTGTTTATTGCTGCACTGGGAGCGAAGGGATTAACCAAAACGGAGAATATTCTTGCTGTAATCAAACTTGCTGCAGCGGTTGCATTTATAGCTATAGCAGGAGCGGCTTGTCTGGGTTGGTTACCTGTAAAAGTAACACCAGAGCAACTGAAGAATGAATGGTTCCCGCATGGAGGTAAAGGCGTATGGACCGGTTTCATCTATGCATTTTTTGCTTTTGCCGGGATCGAGGTTATGGGTTTGATGGCAGCTAACCTGAAAGAACCAAAAGATGCAGTGAAATCAGGTCGAGTAATGTTATTATCGGTGAGTACACTCTATGTGATTGCAATTGCTTTGATCCTGTTGCTTGTGCCTTCCGCTCAGTTAACTCCAGATGAAAGTCCGCTTGTCAAGGCCATGTCAACCATTGGATTCACCGTTGTGGTCCACATTCTCAACGGAGTTCTGATTATTGCCGGATTCTCAACGATGGTGGCTTCGATATATGCAATTACGTCCATGTTGGTGAAACTCGCAGAAGATGGAGATGCACCAAAGCTGTTCACGAAGACCTGGGGAAAAAAGGACATACCACTTCAGGCGTTGTGTTGCACAGCGGCTGGATTAGTCCTGTCTACGTTGATGGCATTATGGATGCCCAAGCGTTTGTTTGAATATGTGACGACAGCAGGTAGTCTGGTATTAATGTATACATGGCTGCTCATATGCATCACGTACATTAAAAAAATGAAGCCTGTGAAGTGGAATCGCATCAAAGTGTGGATTGCCATAGTATTAATTGTGGCTGCTGTGGCAGGGACAGCGATGGAAAAAGCCAGCAGAACGGGTCTGCTGGCAAGTGTGGGACTTGTGGTGTTCCTTGGGATCATCACGTATGTTGTTCATAAGGTACGTGGCTCGAAACCACCACAGTCAGCTCCATCCAAACCCTAAGCAACTCTCAGCAACTCTTGTGGAGGTCGTATAACGGATTAATGAGTGCTTTAAGATTATCTCGTCAACTTGCCTAAGGCTTGCTTCATCCGCATGAATGGACATTTGGAAGGTGTCTGCTCATCATCAGGCAGGAAATACTGTTTCCATTCCAGATTATCCTGCTGACCATACCACATCAGCGAAGGGTGAGCAGGAACAGCATCATAGGCAGCGAGACGTTTGCGAATTAAGGTTTTCATTTTACGGCCAAGAGGGGTGTTGTCATTAATGGATTCGAATACCCACCGTGGTTGAAAAGCAAACATGAGATAAGGAAAATGCCGGCTGGCTCGGAGTTCATGTGCAGGAGTTGCACAGAAACAAAAGTAAGGCTCTCCCCCAAAGCAAAACTCCCATGATGAATCATGAGGATCGGTTGAAATATGTTCCGGCCACGGCTCGGTATCGTGTGAACTTACCCGATTAAGCATTTGCCAGAATAACGTCTGATATTGCTCTACCGTTGTATGATCTTTCAGATCACTTGGCGTCTCACAGATCACAACAATGGAAGCGTAATGACCAGTGTCTCTGGAGACAGGACCGTATTGTCTAAGCAGATCGGCCATATCTTCGGCAGCATTTTCAGATCGGGGGTCACACGTAAAGCCGTACCTCAAATGTCCTGACAGAAATCCCATTCGTCCAGGTACACATGGATACGTATTATCTTCGTCGGCGATCATTTTACCAAATTGCGAATAAGCGTCCTGCTGCCAAGATGGAAGACGCTCAAACAAGGTGTTTATTTCGTCGGCACTATACAGCTCCGCCATTGATTCCCAACTCCATTCCACATGATACCGTTACAGTATTAATGTGGGGGAAGTTGGGTGACTGTCCAGTCTGATTTTGTTGTCAGAAAAAAATGGAACGTACAGCTTCATACCCAAAATACAAACCAAATCCGATCAGGCAGATTCCCGATATGATGGAGATCCAGCGTAATACATTTTCACTGCTATGTTTGTGGAATCGACTGGCCATTCCAGCCATAATGACATCCCACACCAGGATACCAATGAATATGCCTGAACTGTAGAGCAGTAAATGAGCCGTGTCCGTATGCTTCACAGTTGTCGCCAGAATAGAGCCATAGATCCCCAGCCAAAATAAAATATTCAGTGGATTGGACAGGGCCATCAAAAATCCGGATATAAACGATTTTCGAACAGTCGCTTCCGCAGTAGATGTACCTTGAATGCCTTGCTTTAGCTTCGAGAGCGTTTCCACTCCCGTGTAAATCAGAATAAAACTGCCAAATGACCAGAGAAAAGAGCGCATGAACGGCGTGTCCAGAAAATGGGCAACTCCAAAATAAATCAGCAGCATATACACCAAGTCTGCAAACATAGCTCCGAGTCCTAGAATCCAGGCATGCATGAATCCATGTCGGGCTCCACGGTCGAGTTGAGCGGCGTTAATCGGACCGATTGGAGCGGACAATGATATTCCCAGAATAATATAACTGAACAGTACAGACATAAACACGTTCACTCCTTAACGGGTTCGATGAATTGTACCAGTAGTCACACAAAATGGGTACAAGTCATCGTATTCCCGCAAGGAGTGAATTAGAACAACTACTTTTAATCATATCGCCTTATGGCCTTGTTATTCTGTTATAGTTCCACATCCAATTGAATTGGGGTGCAGTTGTATCCGTTGCATGAGCTTTCTTCACAAGGACAGGCGGAGAGCCCAATCGTGAGATCCATTAATGCCTCCATCTCGATATAATCACCTGCACGAGAGTCGGGAGCTACAACATCAATCTTGCCTTCACTGTCTACAACGGACTTCATAAACAAGTTAAACGGATAGTGTTGATCGGGTGGTAGAATCCCGAAGGGTTCCAGTGCCGTGTTCAGATTGTGATAACAACTCGCGTGATCCTTTTTGTCGTATAACACCTCATACATCTCGGGACGACAAGCGGAGTTGAAGAAATCATGTACCCCAACGGTGTCACGAACAATCTTGAGTAAGGGTTGGTATTGATTGGAATACACAAACTGTCCTGGTTTAATTCGGTAAGTACGCAATACGTCCATCGTCACGCCGGGGTCCAAGCGATGGTTAGCATCTGTAGCATCGTATGCCACAAAATCAATGACTTGCTGTCCCTCCAGATCCGTTATGCGTAGTAAAGAACCCTTGCTTACTTTCAAGGCATATCCCGTTTTGGCAGGGATACGATAAGACTGTTTATGGCGCTGATTCGTATTCATCCGTCACATTCCTCCGCTACTTTTTGTTTTCAGTATGCGGAGCAGATGAAGCTTTCATGCACTGTTATGGTGACGTACTCTACTCAGGCAAGAACATACAATGGTGAATTTTAAAAAGTACCAAATTATACGCCTTTATGCTGGGAATAGTGGATTGCCTCTCATCCCGATCCAGAGGTCTGATTGTTCAAGCTGTCCAGCCAGATGTAATAACCAATCTTCACGTCCCTTGGTTGCCATCACTTGAACGCCCATTGGTAAACCTTCAGGTGTCATATGCAGAGGTACACTTATCGCAGGCTGGCCTGTCAGATTTGCAAGCTGGGTGAACGGTGTATACGTAAGACTTGGCTCAAACATTTCATAGATGAGTTGCTGCTGCTGGGTCTTGTCCAATTCACTAATTCGCATCAGATTACGGATCTGTTCGTCATGAGGTGTTAATTCACCAATCTTAGGCGCTGGAAAAGCATTAACAGGTGTGACGTAGAAATCATAACGCTCAAACAAGGTGGACATCTGAGCTGCAGCTACATCCCATTCAGCTAAACTATGTACAAATTCCGCAGCGGACACCTTTTTGCCTGCTTCAGCCAGAACCCAAGATTCAATCTCCATATCATCGGAGGTCAGAGCCCGGCCCATGGATCGTTCCATGGAAGAGATCATCGCAGCCATCTCACCACTGTTCATCATGTAATAGTTCTCCATCAACCGAACTCCATTGACGGGACTCAGTTTTTCTTCAACATGATGACCTTGATCTTCCAACCAGCGAACGAGCTTGTATACAGACTCTTTGGCTTCTGCGCTGACAGGTGTTCCCACGGGTGAATCCGTTGTGTATGCAATTTTCAGTTTGCGTTGATGTGGATAGCTCATATCAGCCAAGTAACTGCCTGGAAAGAGTGGAGCATGGAACGCAGCTTCGGGCTGAATGACTTGTAACGTATCAAGCAATGCAGCACTGTCCCGAACCGAGCGAGAGAGGGCAAAATCAATCGATGCGCCTTGCCATTGACGACCAACTCCCGGTCCTACAGGTGTGCGTCCGCGGGTTGGCTTTAATCCAAACAATCCGCTAAAAGAAGCCGGAATACGAATCGAACCTCCTCCGTCACTGGCTCCGGCAAGAGGAACAATACCCGAAGCTACAGCGGCAGCGGCACCACCACTTGAACCACCTGGGGAGTGGTTGATATTCCATGGATTGCGAGTTGGACCATGAAGACGGGGTTCGGTAATATTTTTTAAACCAAATTCAGGCGTATTGGTATGTCCTATGAAGATAAAGCCTGCATCACGCAGTCGAGTAACAAAATTGGAATTGCGTAATGCACGATGCTCGCTGAACAAACGGGAGCCTGAAGTCAGAAATTCACCTTCCAAGGATTGCGAAATATCTTTCAAGAGCAGGGGCACACCGGCAAAAGGTTGTTCTCCAGGGCGAACCAAACCGGCTTCCTCTCGTGCGCGAGATTCATATGTACGAATAACCGCATTAAGTTGCGGATTCACTTCTTCAAGGCGTGCAAACGCCGCTTCAAGCATTTTAACCGGGGATACTTCCCGGGATCGGATCAGTTCAGCCAAACCTACGGCGTCGTAGGAGGTATATGAGAATGAAGACATTATGATCGTTCCTCTCTGAATATAATTCATCTGTTTATTCCATATGTCATCGTACCACCGGATTAGATAAAAGACAAAACATAGAAGAATCGTAGTGCGATGATATGCATACTCGTTATGAGGTTGGAGGGAAAAGAGGGGGGATTTGCATTTGCGATATAGAAATAAAGCACAGGGTTAATAGCTCATATTGCTAATTGAGAAAATGAACGAGTAATATCGAGTCATGGAAATAAAAAACCACTGCTCATCTAATTTGATGTGCAATGGTTTTATTTTATATTTGACTATTTGTTTATATGTGAACCTCAGATATATCCACTTACTCTGTACGCAGCTTCGGTGCCGCATCGGCGGCAGTTGATGATCGTTCCTGCTGTCTGGAAATGGCGAAGAGGGCCACCCAGATCAGGATAAAACCAAGCAGTTGCTCCCATGTAATCAGTGTACGGAAAGCAATCCAGTTCACCAACACACCCGCCATCGGGAAGCTAAGCTCCGCGAGAGTTGCAACAGATGCTTTGGTTGACGACAGACCTTTGTAATACAACAGAAGACTGAGCAAACCAGGTAACAATGCCTGACCGAGAATGTTGAGGATGACAGCAGTCTGTTCACCCGTTCCGGACGGAAACGTCCATGCCGCACCTTCGTTCCACGTCATAAAGATCAGCAGCGGGAGAGCAACGACAAAGCGAAGGGAGGTGACCGTTTCATAACGCGCCTGCCCCAGCATTAATCGGCCCATAACGGTTGAACCTCCCCATAAGGCAGCAGCCCCAAGGGATAACAAGCTTCCAGCATGAATCCAGTTGTCCCAGTTACCTAATGGCAATGTGAAGCCAAATGTAAGCAGGTACGTTCCTGCTAATGCAATGAAGAACAATCCACCGAAGCGACGAGGCAACGTTTCTTTTAATAACAGTTTAGCCAGCACGATAGCGAAGAGTGGTTGCATTTTTTGCAATAAAAGCACCGTATTCGGATCGTTATGTGTTAGTGCCATGGTGAACAATACCGTTGCAAGTGCGGATCCTCCCCATGAGATAAAAATCACGGCAATCCAGTGGCGAGCACGCAGGTTTTTCAGGTCAGACCGGAATTTCCACAGCACGGGAATGGCAATAAGACTGACGATGATGTGTTCCACAAGTACAATCTGTATGGATGTCATCGTATTTAGCAAAATAATGCGGAAGAGTGGGTCGACACCCCATAAGGCGGCGCCGAGAACTACAAGCCAGAATCCGGTATTACTTCGTTCCTTGCGGTAAACAGGTGATGCTGCTGATGTCTTTTCCATATTCAGGACTCCTTCGTCAGAACACGGAATCTTCAGTTGGCAAAATCGACAAAAGCCCCCGTTTTGGTATATACCAAATAAACGGGGGCTCATCCAAGGACATGCGTCAGGAAAGAGGCCTTCCCGTGAACGGCATGTCAATGTGTTGATCTTCTCTCATCCGGACTGTACCGTCGGCCTTGGATTCACACCAAGTCAGTCGCTGAATGTCCTTCGTTAAGAACAATTAGCGAGTCGCGGGCTGGTTCCGAAGAACATCACCGCCGGTTGGGAATTGCACCCTACCCCGAAGATCCTATTCAATTATATAGTGTGTTGAACAAGCTGTAACATTAATAAGTTCATCTTATTCCTGTAAGCGCTAGCAGTTCAAGCATTTTTTTCAGAAAACGATTTTCCAGCTTCCTTGCTGTCTGCGAAGGAGCACGATCTGACCTGCGTGATAGGCATCATGGAGTACCCAGCGAGCTAGTTCGTGTGCCCATTTCTCTTCGGAGTCCATATATGCGGCTTCAAGATCTGACTCTTGTAGTGCAGCCAATTGATCTCGCAACTGTTGGGCTAATCGAGTTGTACCCTGTAACAGTGTATTCCATCCGGCTGCGTCCGTTGCATCTCCAGGATTCCCAAACGTGTATTCATTGGAGTCTACAGCAGGAAGGGTAGGCTCCTTACCTTGCATGCGACATAATAAGCGATGGTTGTAATAATACATATGGTTAACCAACTGCCAGATGCTTAATCCCCCTGAGGGTGGAATCCAGGCTGCTTGTTCTGCTGTAAGACCCTCCAAAGATTTCGACAAAGGTACAATCCAATTACATTGATCCCAGGTGTCATCCTTTTGAATAAGTAACACATCTAGTGCTGTTGTTTTCGTCATTGCCTTTTCCTCCTTGCGTATAATTGTGATTTGTGATGTAACTAGCTAAAATTGATTAATGAGGTTACACTTAATATAACACATCAAAGATGAGTTGTAACCTTCTTTATTTAATTAGATAGTTACATGAACGGGGGTATATATGGACAAGTTATGGACCGATTTTGTAAACAGCGATTATCACGACTGGCGTGGGGGAGATCGATCGGAGGACAGGCTTGGGAAGGCGAGCTGGCAGCAAGATTTTCTGGAGCGATGGCACCTTAACGCTTCTGTCCCTGCATCTCCAAAAGATGAGTTGTCGATGAGAAACTTCAGGAATGAATTGTTGGCTCTTGGAGCCCGCGTGTCTTCAGGAGCATCATTAACGGATGTAGAAAAACAATGGTTGAACGACGTTATGGAAGCAGGGCATGTGAGAAGAACATTGAATACAATTGATCAGGAACTGAAACTCCAACTGGTAGCTGTGGAAGCTCATTGGCATCAGGTTATGGCTGAGGTAGCTGCTGATTTTGCTTTGACTTTGGTGGAGGGAGAAGGGGGCAGGATTCGGATCTGTGATAATTTGGATTGTCGCTGGATGTTCTATGATGATACCCGAAGCAGAACACAGAAGTACTGTGATGATAAGATGTGTGGCAATCTGATGAAGGTTAGAAGATTTCGGGCAAAACGCAAATTCCAAAATTGATAAATACTAACAATAACTATATAATGTATATATACTAGCGAAAAAATAGTCAGAAGCAGTACAGATTCGTAAGCAGGATGTGATCGTCTTTCAAACCAAAATAGATGGGAGATGTTTCTTGTGCGGACAAGTTATCTGTTGAAAAATGGCTGTGTGTTGTCGATGGATGCTAAAATTGGACAGTATAAGAGGGCGGACGTTCTGATTCAGGATTCACTGATTATGGCGATCCAGCCCGACCTGGATATTCCGGATGCGGAGGTCATTGATGCTTCATCGATGATTATTATGCCTGGGCTGGTGGACACGCATCGGCATATGTGGGAATCACTTGTCAAAACAGCGGGAACCAACTGGTCGTTACCAGTTTATTTGCAAAATCTCTATTATGGTGCGATGGGAAGCAAGCTCCGCCCACAAGATAGTTATATTGCCAACCTGCTCGGTTCCTTGGAAGCGCTTAACGCAGGAGTGACGACAGTAATGGATTGGAGCATGCCGTATTCCCCTGACCATACGGATGAACTGATTCGTGGACTTCAGGATGCTGGCATTCGGGCGGTATTTGCTCACGGAGTACCTGGTGAGACGGACTACTGGAATCGGGATAGTCAACTCACGTATTCGAATAATGATGTGAGAAGAGTCAAAGAACGTTATTTTTCATCACGGGATCAATTACTTACTTATGGGCTGGCCATTCGTGGTCCGGAGTTCAGTCATTGGGATACAACCGTGAAAGAGATCGAACTAGCACAGGAGCTGGATGCCATCTGTTCCATGCATGCCGGATTTGGCAGTTGGGGATCTGTGGATCGGTCTATTAGTCACTTGTACGAAGCGGGACTGTTAAGTCCACGGGTGAATATTGTTCATGGTAACACCATGGGCATGGATGAATACAAAATGCTGGCAGATAGCGGCGCTTCCTTGTCGGTCACACCTGAGGTTGAAATGATGATGGGTCATGGATATCCGGCCACCGGCTATTTTCTTGAACACGGGGGAACCCCTACACTTGGTGTAGATGTGGTGACGTCCACAGGCGGAGATATGTTCTCGCAGATGAAGTTTGCACTTCAAGCTGAACGATCCAGAGCCAATGAACAACTTTTGCAGCAGGGTGAGATGCCTGGTGAGTTGAACTTGCAGTCCAGCCAAGTGCTGAGATTTGCAACTTCAGCTGGTGCCCAAGCATTGGGATTAGAACAGAAGGTCGGTACGTTGACCCCAGGGAAAGAAGCGGATCTGATCATGATTCGTACCACCGATCTGAATATGTTCCCCGTTCATGATCCAATCGGCGCTGTTGTGCAATTTGCCAATCCATCCAATGTGGATACGGTCTTTGTGGCAGGTAGACTCGTGAAGCGAGAGGGTAAGCTGTTGAATATTGATTTAGATGCGATTCGTCATGCGGCGATGCAGAGCAAAGATTATTTATTATCCCAATACCGGATGTCAGATGCAGAGAGAATTGCGTTCTCATAATTTACTTTTTCATAAAAACTTGAAATGAAGTCAGTTCGTATTTTTATATACACCTCTACCTATAGTTAGAAATAAAGGGCCGCATAATGATATGCGGCTCTTTTACATGCCTTCATATCGTGGAATTAGACAGGATAAGGTAGGAAGGGACAGCGGAAAAAGACGAAAAGAGCTCTCTTTTTCTTAACTTCAGATAACAAGGAACTAAAGATGTTTTTCGCGGAAAATTAGGCTCATAAAAACTGCGCATAATATAAATTATACGCAGTTTTGTTTTAAATCGATTTTCATATTCAACCACGTGCAACAGATCATGATAAATTTCGCGGAAAAAGAACAAAATAAGTGATCTACAAAAATAAATTTAACCAAGCAACGCGATAACGTGTAGAATTCGATAGGTTTTTATAGGTGATCGATAAGATAGAACAAACGACTTTTTCATAGAACAGATGGGAAGCTATCCAATCGCTGCTACATCCATAGCACATTCAAGATTCATGACGAGAGGAACATGACTATGCGTGAGAACAAACAACGATCTTCATTATTTCGTAAAAAACCAATTGCCTCCGGGGGCGATAACAGCAGTGCATTGAAACGAGCGCTTGGTCCGTTGGACTTAACCACACTTGGCGTAGGAGCTATTATTGGTACCGGGATTTTTGTGCTGACTGGTGTAGCAGCCGCAACGTATGCAGGACCGGGACTTGTATTATCATTTTTGCTGGCAGGTATCATATGTGCATTCGCAGCATTGTGTTACTCGGAATTTGCATCAAGCATACCGGCATCGGGTAGTGCGTACACGTATAGTTATACGGCTTTTGGCGAAGTCATTGCCTGGATTCTGGGATGGGATTTGATATTAGAGTATGGATTCGCGAGTGCGGCGGTAGCCAGTGGATGGTCTGGATACTTTCAAACGTTATTATCTGGATTTGGATTGGAGTTACCCCATGCGCTGACGAGTGCGTTCAGCCCGGAAAAGGGAACCTATTTTGACATCACGGCGGCGGTCATTACCTTAATCATTACTTTCCTGCTTACCCGAGGGGTGAAGGAGGCGGCTCGTGCGAATGGCATCATGGTAGCGATTAAAATTATCGTCGTGCTGATCTTCATTGGTGTAGGAGTTTTCTATGTAGAGCCAACCAACTGGCAGCCATTTTTGCCTTTTGGTATCTCAGGTGTAACAGCTGGAGCAGCTACGGTATTTTTTGCCTACATCGGATTTGATGCGGTCTCCACAGCGGCAGAAGAAGTTAAGCAGCCACAACGGGATTTGCCGATTGGAATTATTGCGTCACTGGCAATCTGTACCGTTCTCTACATTGTTGTATCATTGATCCTCACAGGGATTGTGCCTTATAACATGTTGAATGTAAGTGATCCAGTTGCGTTTGCATTTGAATTTGTTGAATTGAAGGGATTGTCCTGGATTGTATCTCTTGGAGCGATTGCCGGCATTACGACCGTATTGCTGGTCATGATGTATGGTCAGACACGTTTGCTCTATTCCATGTCTCGTGACGGACTGCTGTCTCCGGTCTTCTCCAAAGTTAGTGGCAAGAGTCAGACACCAGCCGTAGGAACATGGGTTGCGGGCATTATCGTGGCTCTGTTCTCCGGGTTTATCTCGTTGGGACACTTGGCGGAGCTTACGAACATCGGAACGTTATTTGCTTTTGCAGTTGTAAGTCTGGGCATTATTGTGTTGCGTAAAAACAACCCTGATCTCAAACGAGGCTTCCGCGTTCCACTTGTGCCACTGATTCCGATTTTGAGTGCCCTGGGTTGTGCATACTTGATGACACGCCTTGCGGCTCTGACATGGATTACGTTTTTTGCTTGGTTGATCATCGGATTGATTATCTACTTTGCGTATGGACGCCATTATAGTCATCTGAATCCGGCACGCCGGATCTCCAGTGCTTTCAGATTGAAGGATAAGTAGACAAGCTAAGAACAACTTCAACCGTGAACATCTTCAATTTTCCTCATTTCGTGTCGCCTTGGCGAAGCGGGATGGGGAATTTTCTTATAAAAAGATAAAGGGTGATAACAGCAGAAGAAGGTTGGAATTTTCTTCATATATGGGTAAGTAATAAGGGGCATGAAGAACTTAATCACGGGGTCGGGGTTGCGGCTAATCCAAATATGAAATATATTTGGGGATGTGATATGCCATCAGACATAAGAGAGGGGATGTATCATGAACACACCATTACATACGAATTCAGATCATCAAAATGCAGCTTTTGGATTTGCACTAGCTGACTCATCCGTACTTGCAGAGGCGCAATTAATTGTTTCACAATTAGAGGATTCACAAACCTTACAGTTGGATATTGATCCGCAGCGCCTTCTGAAGGATGGACGTAAAGTATCTGTCATTTCACAACAGTTGGACTCACCGGTCAATCGTCAGGATGCTAATATCATCTATGGTCAAGAGCTAGCATACGTGCAGTATGCTGTTAACCTGAAACCGGATAGCTCGATCTCCATTGCTTCTATTGAAGGCGTTGAACAGTCTGTTAATCTTGGTTGGGCAGCATTTACAGAGGGGGAATACGAACTTCGAATCTCCCTGCATATGAAAACACCTCGTATTGCTGAAGACGCGCTCGAACCTGAACAACTTGCAATGGTTAAGTATGCGCAGGTGATTACCGTATATATATCGCTTTTCCCGGCAGAAGCAGCGTCGTTGAGTTCACCATCTCAAGCTGTGTGGAGCAGAAACCATCATGTGTTTGACTCCTATGGCAGAGGGGGATTCATTCTCGCTGACCTGCCTCGACTCGCTGAACGTGTAGAGGAACTGATCGGACCGGGTAACCATAATCTTATTGAACAATTTGCGGAAGGGGATCTGTCGAATACTTTGCTGGAAGAGGGGCTGATGGCGATTGCCTGGGGCGTGACTCCGTGGTGTTATTCACTCTATTCTGCACCAGATGAGCAGTCTGCTCGAATGCTTGCCTTGGACAAGCTGGGCGATGAACCTGAACGGCAAGGGATTTACCGTATTGATCCGTCCATTCAACAATTAAGTATCGTACCTGCGAATGAGCTAGCTTACTGGCCTGCCTGTGTGCAGAACGATTGGCCTGTTATTGATGTGGCGGGCGAAGGCGAGACGTTGCATATGGATCTTTATACTCAGATCTGTGAATCCGTGAATGGGCTGCACGAGAATCCATTGCCATCGTTTGTACTTACCCGTAGTCAGGGCAAGCCCGAAGCGATCATCCCGCTGATTGACGTTGTCATTGTGGATGAAGCATAGGAGCACTGTTCAACTTATAAAGACCGAATTGAGGTGACGTAGACAGATGATGACCGAGGAGATTCAGGAGCAATATGCGGACGAGCTTGAAGCTTTTCACATATGGATGAAGGATGCTGGATATACAGGCCATACGGTAAAATCATACACCGGTGACGTGGTGGAATTCCTGGTCTCCATTCAAGGGAAGTCACTGGAGCAGGTCAAAAAGCTGCATGTGTTGTCTTTTCTGTCCCGCGCGCGGGAGCGTGGGGTTAGTGATGCCACGAGAAATCGCAAACATGCGGCGGTGAACTGTTTTTACAAGTCCCTCATTGAACTCGAATTGTTAACGAATAATCCGGCGTTTGGGATCAAAAAATCCAAAACCGAGAAAAACCGTGCGCCCGTTTTCCTTGATGAAAGTGGGCTGACACGTTTCCTGGAGTCGGTAGAAGGCAAGTATCGCACACGTAATCTGGCTGTTTTTCTACTGATGGGATATATGGGATTACGGGTTGGAGAAGTACATGCGTTGGATTGCAAAGACTATAATGCGGAGCGGCGTACATTGGATGTATTTGGTAAAGGCCGTAAATGGCGCTCGCTTCCTGTACCGGAGACTGTGGCAAAAGTATTATCTCAAGCGATGGCTGAGCGTCTCGATCCTTGGCGGCCAAAAGAGGAGGCGTTATTTGTCTCCCAGAAAGGGAAGAGACTATCGATTCGCAGCATCCAGCTCATATCTACAGAAACCTTTGAACGTTTCCAGCAGGAATCACCAGCGAATCAACGTCAAAACTACTCCAGTCATAAGCTGCGTCACTCTTTCGCGACCATGATGTTACGGCGTGGAGCCGACTTGCGTACGGTTCAGGAACTGCTTGGTCACGCGTCGATTCAAACAACAACCGTGTACACTCACGTAACCAGCCGGGAGAAAGAAGAGGCTATGGCTCTGCTGGACGTTAAACTTCCGTCATATTAGAAGTGAAAAGCCAATATTTAATCCAAAAAGGAGTCTGTCCAAGTGACAGGCTTTTTTGGTATTGATTTGAAGGTAGAATTTATGACATAATTAATATTATGTAAACTAATATCTGGTATCTAAATAGTTATATAAATAGAAGTCAAACCAAAGAACCATTCGCTTCTTCTCTCTGGAAGAAACAAATGGTCCTTTTGGCTGGCACTGATATCTTAATTCACAACGTTTAACATCCTAAATCGTTCACGACATGAATGACTGCGTGGCTAGATTATTCCAATCCAGCAATCTGTTCTTTTAATTTGTTAGCAGAAGCCTGGAAAGCTACTTTCTCGGTTTCATTCAGCGGAAGAGGCAGAATTTCGCGCACACCGTTGCGATCGACAACACATGGAACGCCCAGATAGACATCCGATACGCCATTGTAATCTTCGAGGAACGTGGATACGTTCAGAACGGAGCCTTCGTTGCCCAGAATTGCAGCTACAATGCGGTCCAGAGCAAGAGCGATTGCATAGGAAGTCGCGCCTTTGGCATTAATAATCTCATACGCTGCATTTTTGGTGCGGTCGAAGATATCCTGTTGTGTTTCTTCATCCAGTTCCAGATCTGTTCCTGCAACGTTAGCCAGGCTCCATACCGGTACTTCGGAATCACCATGCTCACCAATAATGTGGGCGTGAATACTACGTGGGTCGATTCCTTTGTTCTTACCAATCAGGTAACGGAAACGTGCGCTATCGAGCAATGTGCCTGAACCGATGACACGGGAAGCAGGCCATCCGCTTTGTTTCCACGAAGTATAGGACAGAATATCTACAGGATTGGTTGCAATCAGCAAAATACCATGAGAGTTCACTTCAGTAATACGCTCAATAATATCTTTGAAAATGCTTGCATTTTTCTTCAGCAGATCAATCCGGGTCTCGCCTGGTTTCTGGGAAGCGCCGGCTGTAATAATAATGATATCTGCATCTTTGCAGTCGGAGTAATCGCCAGCCCATACTTTCACGCCACCCGTAAACGGAAGACCGTGGTTCATATCCAGCATTTCGCCGGTTGCTTTATCATGATTCACATCCACAAATACCAACTCGGACGAACGCTGCCTCAACATTAGCGTGTATCCCGTTGTTGTTCCCACCGCACCCATGCCTACAATCACGACACGACTTGGTTTCAATGCTACACTGTTTGTCATGTTCATATCCACTCCCTTGGGGTTATACTCCCATCCATATTAAGGGATTGAAGAATATAAAGCGAGTGTTGTCTATAAAATAGTTCACATTTCATGTCTTTTTACCAATTATTCCGTCGAAAAACAGTTTAGGATGAAATTAATGGTAACTGGAAAAAGGGAGTGGCCAGCCCATACGTAGCCAATGAGCCTTTTACATAAGGTTTGTGGTAGAATAGGAGCAGTGGATTCTGATGAATCGTAAATAAAAACGCCATAGGACAGGCATGCGCGCCTGTATATTGGGTGAGAGAGGTGGAACCCACTTGCGTTCGCAATGGATTAAAATGGCGCAGACAGCATTGCTGTCTCTAGGTATAGCAGCTGTATTGGCTGCATGCACCGACTCAGATCAACCTCCGGAAGCAGAACCTCCGCAGCAGCAGGAGGATGCCGGGAATACAGGGCAGACATTAACCGTCGTTCCCCCTGTCAACAGTACAGAATCTGCGGATAACGCCAAGTACCAAATACAGACCCGTTTGACCGATTTTCAGTTGCTCAATGACAACGGAGGATTGGCGTGGGGTGTGACGCGGAATGCGCTGCGCCTGTACTACACTCAGGATCAGGGAAAGACCTGGACCAATATTTCACCTTCGGAAAATGTACAGTTTCCGGCTAACCCTAAATATGGACAAAGCATTTATTTTGTAGATCGTGCACATGGTTGGATTGTTCGTGAAGGTATGGGTGGAACAGATACCATGGTGCTTCGCACCAACAATGGAGGCGTAACTTGGAGTCTGTCTTCTCTGTCCAAGACGGATAAAGTGACTGCGATCTCATTTGTATCTCCTGAAAAAGGCTGGATTCTCACCACGGTGGATACCGCTATTGGTAAACAGGACAAGAAACTTTACTTCACCGAGGACGGTGGAATTACCTGGAATCGGATGTCATCCAGTGATGAAGATGGCAAACAGGAAGCAGAAGAGATTTCCAAACGTGGATACACCACGGGGATGACTTTCTCGGATCCAAAACATGGTTTCTTAACAGCGCTGGAGTTCGGCACACCGAAGTTGTATGTAACATCAGACGGCGGAGAGAACTGGAATACTGGACCATCCTTCTTTGATCGAAACAAATTCAACGGGTGTGGTAATTTCAGTGTTAGTTCACCACAATTTTTTGGACGTGAAGCGCAATCAGCCTGGATGTCAGTGTCCTGTTCTCAAGGGGAGAGCACGACATTTAATGGTTTTTTCACCACCGATGGTGGAAAGAGTTGGAAGCTGTCCAATTTCACTTTGAATAAACAAACGGGTGCGAATCGTAACCTTTCACCGGTATTTCTGAACGCATCAGAAGGTTGGGCGATGCAAAAGGGCATAACCTACCACACCAAGGATGCGGGCAAAACGTGGAGCGCTCTTCCTGCAAGCAGTGTACTGGAGAAAATTTTGGAAGACTATCCGGAGATTGTGAAGATACAGATGGTTACCTCCAAGCTTGGCTGGATACTGGTTGAAAATACAGATGCGAAAAGATCGTTGTTATTGCAAACGGTAGATGGCGGTGTACATTGGAAAGTACTATAAACGTAGAGTTTTATCGTTGTGAATAGATAGGAGAAAGGAGAGGAGCTTAAGGGTTCCTTTTCTTTTTTCGCTTAGTTTGTGAAATAAATCACAAATAAATCCACTAGAAGGTGATATATTTAACTCAACAAGAGAAGGAGTGATGAAGATGAGAACCAACGGTCAAACTCAATTCACGCAGGCGGATGAATTAACCAGATATATGCTTCAATTATGCTACACATGTGACGATGCGAATCGTTGTACAACAGAGGAAGCAGTGAAGGCTTGCATGACAGAACACGCACAGGCAGACCAGCCCGAACCAGCCGAAGGCGGAGAAGTAACTCGCGGGTTTATGGATCTAATGTACGCGTAGGCTGATCATTCACAGAGAACGCTCCTGCGGGAGGGTTCTTTTTGATTTGGAGTGAATTGTATGCGCTTTTAAATTCACTTCGCAAATATTGCAGCATGGGTTATTATAGAAACAATTAAGGTAAATGACTCAAAATGTGGAATTGTTTATTGACTTTATCTGAAAGAGAAAGGGCATGAAATTGTAGAAAGGACAAAACTATGAATATTCAAGATCTCCCAATTGAAATAAAAGAACATATAGGGGAAGTCCAGAAAATCACTTTTCCTAAGCAAGGCCATACTTCTACTGTGGCTATTCTGGATACGCTCGATAAAAAGTACATCATTAAGAAGACAGAAAACGATCTTTATAATGAATGGTTATCCGATGAATATAAGGTGCTCCAATACCTTTACCATACGGGACTCCCTGTTCCAAAGGTATATTCATTTCATACTGAGGACACATCGAGATGGCTTCTGATGGATTATATTGATGGAATAAGTTTAAGAGAATTTCTCTCTAAGATGCCTGACCTCCAAAGTAAAGAAAAAGCGATTTTTAACTTTGGGCTTTCTTTAAAGAAAATACATGAATGCTCTTGTCCTGTTGAATTATTGAACAATGACAATCCTTGGTTAGATACAATGCTTAATAAAGCAGAATATAATCTAACTCACTTTGCTGTAGACGGCTCAGCAGAACTACTTCAACAGTTGAAAGAAGGAAGACCAAAACCAATAGAGAACACTTTCATCCATGGAGATTTTACTATTGATAATGTGCTAGTTAATGATTGCAATATTGTTGGAGTTATTGACTGGGCAGGAGCAGCTTATGGCGACCCAAGATATGATGTAGCATTAGCTATTAGACCGAAACATAATGCGTTTGACAATGAAAGAGATAGAGAAATATTTTATAAAGGGTATGGAAAGTCAAAAATAACGGATGAAGAATACAATTATTTTGAAGACGGGATATATAACTTCTTTTAGTCTGGCTATAGATCATGTTCTTCAAACGTATATCCAATCTCTCTAGAAGGAGTCGAATAAATGAGCCCTCCAAAACATATCTTATCTGCCGCTGCAATCGTGATCAATGAACAAAATGAATTATTACTTATTAGAGGACCACGAAGAGGATGGGAAATGCCAGGTGGTCAAGTAGAAGAAGGAGAATCCCTAAGTCAAGCTGCGATCAGAGAAACGAAAGAGGAGTCCGGAATCGACATTGAAATCATCAAATTCTGTGGAATATTTCAAAATATCGAAAATTCAATATGTAACACATTATTTCTAGCCAAACCAATAGGAGGAGTATTAATCACATCATCGGAGAGCTTAGAGTCTGGTTTCTTTCCAATTGAAGAAGCTATTTTAAAAGTCGAATGGAAAAACTTCAGAGAAAGAATAGAGTATTGCTTAAAACCTGAGATGCAACCTTTTTGCATTGAGTTCAGTGATAAGAATAATATTTAAAACTTACTACAAGAACGGCTTTAAAAGCTTACTTAATGGCAATGAGATTACATATTTCAACGAAGGTAACAAGTGATGTTCTGAATGTAGTGTAAAAAGGAGACTATCAGATGAACAAATACAGTGTTTATGAAACAAACAGCTTTTATTGGGATACAAAAGGGAATGACTTTTTGAGAGCAATCGTGCTTCCACATTATGGAGCATTTATCTCAGAAGAAAAACACCAACTTTTTGGTGATGTCTCAGGATTAAAGATGTTAGAGGTGGGCTGTGGAAATGGTCAATCCTTGCAGTATCATGGAGACCGCAAAGCTGGTGAGCTATGGGGTATGGATATATCCCAGAAACAGATAGAAAAGACACAACAACACTTGAGGACATACGGCATTTCTGCAACATTGATATGTTCACCCATGGAAGAGGAATGTGGTATTCCTACTAATTATTTTGACGCAGTGTATTCGATTTATGCCATAGGTTGGACAACCGATCTTCAAGGTACTTTCAGCCGAATCGCTTCTTATTTAAAGAAAGATGGCATTTTTATTTTCAGCTGGTCTCATCCAATTCATAGATGTGTCGTTGAAGAAAATGATAGATTTGTCTTCAATAAGCCATATTCTGATGAATCGTGGTATGCGGTATCTCCTGACTTTTGTCAGGGTGAATTAACCTTGGCTGATCGTCAACTATCAACCTATATCAATGCGTTAGCGAAAGCGGGATTTGTCATTGAACAAATGATAGAAGAATCCGATGAGGATATCATGCAATTACATAATAATAGCGATAGTCTCCTTAAAAGAGCGAAGATGTTACCTGTATCCTTTGTGATTAAAGCAAGAAAACGGTGATTAAATGAAATGAATCGGAGAGTGGGCTATGTTTAAATATCAAATGGATACTGCTACCTATATATCGCTATCATTTATGGCTTGAAAGCAGATCAATGGAGAACGTAATAGATCAAATTTTATTTTAACTAAAGGAGCTAGTTATGAGAAAATTACCGCTGTTTGTAGTGACAGGCGCAAGCGGAACAGGAAAAACAACGATCTCTTCGCATGTTCGGAAGCAGCTACCCGAATTTGACGTCTTTGATATGGATATCATCGATAACATGGATTGGCAGATTGCCAAAGAGAATTGGTTGAGGATTGCGTATAACATATCGCTAAGTGGACGAGGGACTGTTTTATGCGGAACGATGGTGCCGGAAAACATTGCATCGTCCGATTACATAGATCGATTTGATCGAATTCTATATATGAATTTGCACTGTGACGATGTTACTCGCGAGACGCGTTTAAGAGCCCGTGGGTGGAACGAGAACCTGGTTGAAGAACACAAAAACTTTGCCAATTGGTTACTCCAGAATTCGGAAACTGCGTTTGACCCGCCAATGCAAACAATTGATACGACAGAGCTTACAGCAGTGGGAGTAGCTGAACAAATTAAAGAATGGGTTTTAAAGAACTGGTGCGAGGAATGAACACCTAAAAGACATCTTGATGAAGCGAAGGAGGTCACGTATTGTTTCTCAATGTATTACTTTGGTTGATTATTCTCTGGGTGATCTCCCTTTATTTCAGTTTTCCTAAGAAAGATCGCATGTACACAGTCAGTGTGCCAAGCACATATTACATTCAATCTTCAAATCGGTTGGATATTCAGAAAAACTACGAATGCGCTGCATTTTCGAGTGCGTTCGTCTTGAGACATTTCGGTGTAGAGTCTAAAGGAACAAAGCTCTATGAAACTTATCCTCGCAAATTACTGGATGGTACGGTATATCCCAAAGCGGTCGTTGTTTTTTTCAGAAAGCTAGGATATCAGGCAATGTACTTACGAGGAAATGTGAACACGTTGAAGAAGCAGATCAGCCAAGGGGTGCCTGTTATTATATTTATTAGAGTACATCCCAAACAACGTTATTTGCATTTTGTTCCCGTCGTTGGCTATGATGAAACACATTTTTACTTGGCAGAATCGTTAGATCACAAGATTAATTGTGATGAAGAATATTACAATCGAAAACTCAGTATAAGTGAACTGAACACGTTATGGAGGTCATGGTTGCCCTTTTGTCAAAACTCATATATCGTCGTACACCCGATGCAGATTTAAGACGGCCCTCTTTCAAGGGGCATGATATATTGGCTTTGAACGAACTAATAGGCTTTATTCGGAACGTCTGCGTGGTTAAATCCTGCAACTCATGCCCAAATGGCATGAGTTTTTTTGTGAACAAGTCTCCTCATGTAAATCAACTCGCTTGAATCGATGGTTATGAACAAAATAGATCAAACGTATAGGCAGTTGCTACTGATTTCATTGTTTTACCTGATAATTAGCGGAGTTTTTTAGTTAAAATGGTTGTTCGTCCACGCATCTACTCATCTACATACGTACGTTAAACTATGTCTATAGGGAGGTGTCCACACTGTGAGTCATTCAGAAGTGAAGAAACGTATGAAGAGAAAAAAGGCAACAGTATGTCCATGTAAAGTTAAAAGAAAAGACCGCCGATTGAAAGTGGTTAAAAAGTTCGTTCAAGTAAAATGTCCGCCTCCAGAAGTAAATATATCTACCCCTACTGTTGTTGGTCCAACAGGACCACAAGGTACACAAGGCGTACAGGGTATCCAAGGTAAACAAGGGGTTGAAGGACCACCAGGAGCTCAAGGACCAGCGGGGGGGCCACCTGGACCACAAGGGCCCCAGGGACAGCCTGGTCCTGCTGGAGCGGTAGGTTCTCAAGGTCCGGTCGGACCTGCTGGACCTATGGGAGCCCAGGGGATTCCGGGAGAAGCAGGGGCTGTAGGGCCACAAGGTCCGCAAGGTAATCCCGGACCTGCCGGAGCAATTGGACCTCAAGGTTTTCCAGGAGCTGTTGGGCCGACGGGTGCGACAGGAGCAGCAGGAGCGGTAGGTCCCGCTGGAGCAGTAGGCCCGGCAGGCCCAGCCGGTGCAACAGGAGCGGTAGGCGCTGCTGGAGCAGTAGGCCCGGCAGGCCCAGCTGGTGCAACAGGAGCGGTAGGTACTGCTGGAGCAGTAGGCCCGACAGGTGCGACAGGAGTAGCAGGTCCCGCTGGAGCAACGGGAGCTACAGGTGCAACAGGGGCAGCCGGAAGCGTACTTGGATTCGCTGACTTTTTCGCACTGATGCCACCTGATAATGCTGCAACGGTTGCTCCCGGTACAGATGTAAGCTTTCCTCAGGATGGGCCGACAAGTGGAACAACTATCGCACGCACAGGGCCTAGTTCCTTCAATCTGGCAGCCATTGGTACGTATCAGATTTTGTTCCAGGTGAGCATCAATGAAGCGGGTCAATTAATCTTAACCCTCAATGGGGCAGATCTGGCTTTCACAGTAGTTGGGCGAGCAACGGGAACGTCTCAGATTGTTGGTATGGCTTTGGTGCAGACAACCGTGATTAATTCTATTCTGACCGTGCGGAACCCGGCTGGTAATGCTACAGCATTAACAATCACGCCACTTGCGGGCGGAACTAGACCTGTATCCGCACATCTTGTGATCACACAATTAGCATGAGTCCGTTAACAGGCTAGCAAACTCTCCTTAACTTTATTAAATATGCATCCACAACGGTAACATGGGTTTGCTTGAACTGAGATAGCAGTGCTTTACCTGAGGCTGTTATCTCAGTTGGAGCGGATAATGGTACAGGAGTAACTACATATCGGATACCCTTTTTGTTTTGTGAGGAATGGTGAAAACGTCACTATAAATTTTTTTCAGAACAGGATCTGGCTGTGACGAAGACCGACAGTGAGGATAAGATTACGTAAGGAATGAGTCAGGAAGAGGCGGAGAAAATTCTCGGTGAGGGAACATCAACCAGTGTGGGTCAATCCTATCAATACAATAACGGGATTACGATTGGCTACAGGGATAGCAAAGTCGTTAGTATCATCTTGAATAAGGACTCGAAAGGTTACTTTAAGACGGCTCGCGGGGCAGAGGCGGGGATGACACATCAAGAGATTCTCGATCTGTATGGCAAGGAACATGTTTTGGTTGAATCTGAACGTAATATTGATTATGCCTATCATATTCAGAAGGAAACATTCCTGGATGAGAAGTCGCTGCAAGCGGAAAAAGATGATTTGGCTATCTATCGTGCATCGTTTATGCTGACAAAAGAGGGACAGGTTATATTGTTGGATCAACGATTTGCAACAACCTTTAAGTAAAACAGGGCTGCTAGGCAGCAGGGTATTAGATAATGAGATAGTACTTATTTTCGTATAAAGCAACCCTTCGGTATTCTGCCGGAGGGTTTTTCCCTTCACACCGTTCGATTTCAATCCGGATAACAAGTTCTTTGTTTACGTGCATATACATTTACAGGAGACGGGTCAAGACTCCGGCTGTCCTAAGTTGTATGAACGGAGGGAGAGACATGGGCATTGAATCATCCTGGATGTTTGATTTGTTTGGAACCGTCTTTCCGGTTGTATTTGTTCTGATTATAGGTATAGTCCTTCTGTCGATGGGAAAGGAGGTATGGAGGTGGGGACGCAACAACTCGGAGCCGCTATTGACCGTGCCTTCACGAATCACCAGCAGACGGATGAAGATGAGTCAGTCGCAATCTGAACCGGGCAGTACAGCACGAACGTTATACTACGTCACCTTTGAAGTAGAAAGTGGAGATCGGCTCGAATTCAAAGTCAATGGCGAAGAGTATGGTTTGTGCGCTGAGGGGGATGAAGGACGGCTCTCGTTCAAAGGAACACGTTATGTAGGCTTCGAGCGATATAATCGCGTATATTCTGAACGCCTACGGGGTTAAACTGAGCAGCTTGCGCCAGAATGGCGTGAGCTTTTTTTGATTATTTGCTGGACAAGCGTTTCTTAATGGGCCTAACGTGTTTTTATATAAGAAGAGGCTTAATGAGATTATGATCAAAGGATCATTACCATAGAGGAGGCAATCAATATGTCATTTACAGATCAGGTCGTTGTTGTAACCGGGGCCGCTCAGGGAATAGGACGAAGTGTGGCTGAGGCTTATGCAGTCGCCGGGGCCAAAGTTGTACTTGCTGACTACAAGGAAGCAGAAGGGGCGGCAGCTGCAGCTTCCATTCGTAATGAAGGCGGAGAAGCCATCTTTGTCCAATGTGATGTTCGGAGCGAGCAGGATATTACGAATCTTTTTCGTACAACCGTGGAAGAATTCAAGCAAATTGATGTTCTGGTGAATAATGCAGGACTCGCCAAATGGAAATCACCCTATGAGCTGACGCTGGAAGAATGGGACGATGTGCTCAATACCAATGTGAGAAGTTGCTTTTTGGCGAGTCGGGAAGCAGCCAAACATATGAAAAGCAATGAACATGGAGGTGCCATTATCAACATGGCTTCTACTCGTGCGCTGATGTCTGAGCCGGATACAGAAGCTTATGCCGCATCCAAAGGAGCGATTGTAGCTCTGACGCATGCGCTGGCGGTCTCACTGGGTAAGGACCAAATTCGGGTCAATTGTATCAGTCCGGGATGGATTGAGACAGGTGACGTGGAGAAATTGAAAAAGGAGGATCATGAACAGCATCCCTCCAGTCGTGTGGGTGTTCCTTCGGATATCTCCCGTGCTTGTTTATATTTGTCTGATCCAAGCAATACCTTTGTCACAGGGACCAACCTCGTTATTGATGGAGGCATGACCCGAAAAATGATATATGAGGACTAGAACCGGGATTGAACCCGGCGAGCCCTAAGCTGTCCCAACTTAAGAGTGATAAGCCCAAGTTAAGCACTTGGGCTTATTTGTTTTTAATAACTCGGTTGCTATAATAAATGTGATTTTACAACAGTAGAGGAATGGAGGGAGTATATGTTCGGGAAACAATCCCGGAAGGTATTTTGGCTGTTACTGCTGATCGGAGGGATGATAATGATAGGGAATGAGTCACCTGCTGAAGCTGACGGCACAGATATACGGGCGGCCTGGGTATGGCAGGCACAGTCTGTTAGCAACGGAGATGAGCTGTTGGCCAATGCAGCTAAACATAAGATAAACAGGCTGTACGTGAATGTAGACATGACGCTGTCCAAGGAGGTATACCAGACGTTTATAGCCAAAGCAAGCCGTGCGGGTATTGCGGTTGAAGCGCTGGGAGGCGATCCGTCCTGGGCACTCAGTGGCCGTGAAGGCCCCATGCTCAGGTTAGCATCCTGGGTGAGTGACTACAATCTGGCTGCGGAGCCTAATGAGCGATTTGATGCCATACATCTGGATATCAAGCCCTATGTACTCCCGGCATGGAAAGAAGATGCCAAGCCACTTGTTCAATCCTGGGTGGCCAATATGAATCTGTTATTTGAGCAAGTGAGACAGGATGGCGCAGTTGCAGTGAATATTGACCTGCCATTTTGGCTGGATTCCTATACCGTCACAGGAAATAGAGTTTCTGAAGATGCAGATAACGAACCATTGTCACGTTGGTTCATTGAACGAGTGGAGCATGTCACTTTACTCGCTTACCGTGATAACGCACAAGGGAACAATGGTATCATACGTTTGATTGAACAGGAAATGAACTGGGCAGATGCCAGCAATGTGAGCGTCACGGTTGGGTTGAACACCAAGCCAATGCCTGGCGAGGAGTTCACGACATTTGCCGGGAAAGGTGCAGCACAACTGGAAAGCGTTATTGAAGAAGTTGCCTCAGCATTCAGCGGACATAGTTCCTACGCAGGTTCTGCAGTACATGACATCGTATACTGGGGACAACTGGAGCCGTCAGAACTGCCATCACCGGAGATTCCATCCAATCAGCCAGAGATTCGGGGAACGTATATCTGGGAGGCCTCTCAGGTGACGCATGACGGCGGAGAGCACATACTAGCGTTTGCTAGAGAGCAGAATATTAACTGGTTGTATGTGCGGTTAGATCTGGATCAACCCTATTCCAGTTATCGCAGTTTTGTGAAACGGGCAAAAGCGCAGGGCATTGAGATCCATGCGATGGGTGGACACCCCATCTGGGGCAAAAAGGAGAATCGTCCACGCATTCAGCGATTGATTGATTATGTGAAAAACTATAATGCTGAATCCGAGCCGGATGAACGATTTGAAGGCATCCATCTGGATATTGAGCCTTACACATTGCCGGAGTGGGAGAATAGTCGGGACACCCTGTTGACCGAATGGGCTGCCAATATTACATTTTTCCAGGAAGAAACAAAGAAGGACAGTGATCTCGAAACAAGCGCAGACCTTGCTGTATGGCTGGATAGCTTCGCGTTGTCAGGAAAGGATACATCTGTGGCTGAATTTATGATCCGTACACTCGATCATGTGTCGCTGATGGCCTTCCGTAACAACGCCGAAGGTTCCAATGGGATTGCTGCTGTTGTGAGTCAGGAGATGGAGATCGCGGATCGTTTGGGAAAAAGGTTAATGATTTCGGTCGAAATGAAGCAGAACCATGAAGGTCCTCATATTTCCTTTTATGAGAAAGGGGCAGCGGAGATGGAACTTCAGCTTGCCAAGCTTCCGGATCTGCTGGCCGAACATCAGGCTTACCAAGGCAACATTGTTCATGCCTATGATTATTGGATTGAAGCCAAGCCCTGAACAGGCGAGTATTATAAGAAACGAGTTGCTTCGGGACTTCACCTTGGGTGAGGTTCCGGGCTTTTTTTTATGGAAAAAAGATGGAATCGTGTCACCGAATGGGCTCCTGCACAATACGATGTACGGAGATGAACAGCTGAAACAAGGGAGGAAACAGACTATGGCTGTTATTAAAGCCAACTCAGAGGACGTCAAGCTATTGGCTAGGCTGATGAGGGCGGAGGCTGAAGGTGACGGCGAACAGGGCATGCTGCTTGTGGGCAATGTAGGTGTAAACCGGGTACTGGTGGATTGTCTGGACTTTCGGGATATTCGCGACATCAATCGTATGGTATTCCAAAACCCGGGGGGCTTCGAGTCAACTCAGAAGGGTTACTTCTACCAGCGGGCTAGAGAATCCGAGATTCGTCTGGCACAGCGTGTAATTAATGGAGAACGCATCTGGCCAGCGAGTAATTCATTGTGGTTTTTCCGACCTGTGGGCGACTGTCCACCAACGTGGTATGACCAGCAAAATACAGGACGTTTCAAAGCACATTGTTTCTTCAGTCCGACAGGCGATGACTGTCCGGAAGTATATTAAATTTGGGGAGGAATCACCATGATTAATCAGCCTTATCAACCAACGACTCAAACACTGGGTCAGCAAGCGAATTCCGTGTTGGGCCAGCAAGCGAATTCTGTGTTGGGTCAACAAGCCAATTCTCAGGTTCAAGGTACGTCTTACAAAATCGGTAACGGAATGCCTGCCATGTCACCAACACCAGGGATGGTATCACCAAGCTCCACAAGTGTACCCCCACTCGTATCCAGTGGAAGCCCGATGACACCATCGGGTGCAGTGATCACGACAACGGCTCCACAGTTTGAGCAGTCATACATTGAGAATATTTTACGTTTGAATCTCGGGAAATTCGGTACGTTCTACATGACATATGAGGGCAACAAAGAATGGAACGCTCGTATATTCCAAGGTATTATTGAAGCAGCGGGCCGTGATCATATTATCATCAGTGACCCGAAGACAGGAAGAAGGATCATGCTGTTGATGGTCAACTTCGACTATGCTACATTTGATGAGCCGTTGTTGTATCAATATCCTGGAGTGGTAGGCAATTACCCGCAAGCTCCAAGCAGATTTTAATTGGCGCTTCACGATTTCAATTGATATTTGACATGTCTAACACATAGTGAATTGCAGGCTGTCCCGAATGTGGAGGTTATCCGCAAACGGGGCAGCTTTTTACATAAGCATATATACTAAGGTTACTATAGGTTTAGAGTCATACGTAACCTTTTGGCGATAACATGGCACTTATACATGAATAGAACAAGCAGCATGCTTATATGAAGGGAGTCCATAGCATTGAATTCATGGATTGAAGGAGCGATGAAGGGGGAAACCGAAGCTTACGCACAACTGATGTCTCAATATCGCGGGATGGCACTTGCTGTTGCCTACAATCGTTTAGGAGATACATTTTGGGCTGAAGATGTCGTACAGGAGGCGTTTACTGAAGCCTTTGGCAATCTGTCCAAGCTGGAAGCTCCTGAGGCTTTTCCCGGGTGGTTCAAGGTGATCGTGGAGAGGCAGTGTTATCGCTGGCTAAGACGCAAGCAGCATACCATGATTCCAGTTCAGGAGCTGGAGCATGTATTCCATGAAGAGGATCAGGCGCATGATCCGGAAAAACAAGCGGTGCAAAATGAAATGCATCGTACGCTGCGTGATTCCATTGCAATACTGCCATCATCGATGCGGATTGCTGTTGAACTGTTTTATTTGGAAGGATACTCGCTCAAGGAAATATCGGATTTCCTCGGGGTCAAAGTACCTGCATTAAAGAAAAGACTGTTCGATGCCCGATCCAAACTCAAGCGCTCTATGCCAGTAAGGGATCTGGTCTCTGTATTCAGTGACTTGTATGAAGGGGGAAAAGGATTGTTACACATTATGAATGGGGATCACGCTGCCAATCGTTTAAGAGAAAGTGGAATTCAGGGAGACATCCTGGTATGGAGAGAGTTGTACACGTTCGGCCCGGTAGCCAAAGAGATGGGAGATACGAAGGAGCGGCAGAATCGGGCATCCGTGTTAGAGCAGCAGTTGGGCATTCCACAGGCGGAATACTTGAAGATTGAGGAACTTGAACGCAAGTTGAATTCGTTTCAACAATACAAGGAAATTGTCTTATGGTTCGAATACGATCTCTATGATCAGACGATGTTATCGTATCTGTTACATTATTTCAAAGGACAAGCACTCCAGAATACGAAACTGAATCTGCTCTGTATTGACTCGTATCCAGAGATTGAGCATTTTAGAGGACTGGGACAGCTTACCTCCACACAGATTGAACGTCTGTCCGGCAGTTGGCATGTGATTGAGAAAAACGAGTTACAAGCCGGTGCACAGTTCTGGGAAGCCTATACGTCGACTGATATCCGGGATCATCTGGATTACTTGCAGGCAGACACTTCTGCGCTACCCTTTGCGAAAGCTGCCTTTAAGGCACATTTGTCCCGTCTGCCATCTGTATCGAACGGTCTGGGACTAATTGAGCAGACAACACTGGAGACCATTAGAGCGGGTATAGTTCGTCCGTATCCTTTGTTTCGCAAGGTGGGGGACAAGCTGCATATTCTCGGGATGGGTGATCTTGAATACTGGGCACATCTGAGGCGGATGACAGAAGGACCTCATGCCCTTCTTCAGATGACCGGTGCAACAACTTTCCCTAATTTCAAGCAGCATGATGAAAAATTCCGTGACGGAGTCCTGTCTCTAACGGAACTCGGAATTCAGGTGTTGAATGGTGAAGTCGATTGGGCACTGCTGAAGCAGGATGAACTCTGGATCGGTGGATTGCATAACGAAAGCGGGAAACAAGCCAGATGGCGTTGGAATACCGCTTCTGAGACCGTAGTGGAGATTGAGTCGACATCGTAATTAGCGGATAGAATTCAAGAAAATAACAGCATTGCAAAAAGAGAGTATCCAGCCATGCGGAAGCATGAGCGAGGATGCTCTCTTTAGTTTGGTTAGTTCATTGTTTGTGAAATGTTAAAAAAACAGCGTAATCGAGACTTTTGTTAAAGAAAAAAGGCGTTTGTGCCATTTCGTTGTCATAGGACACGGATTGACTGTGTAGTGTAGAATTATATAATAAAAGAAGCATATCTTTGTTATTCGACAGAACAAAGTGGAGGTGGAAGCATTGGGAAGTTGAAATTGCATATGAGCGGCAGAATGGCAAATATCCTACATTTTCGAAGGAGGTGGACCTATTTGTCGAAGAATGACGGCGAATAGGATGAAAATTTGAGTGACCCCTTACCGAGTATTTTAAATTTAGTAATAATTGGTTTACTTGTATTAATGAATGGTTTCTTTGTGTCGGCGGAATTCGCGATGGTGAAGGTTCGTGGAAGTCGGATTGAGGCTTTGGTGGAAACAGGCAACAAAAATGCCATCTATGCTTCCAATATCGTACGTAATCTGGATGCATATCTGTCAGCTTGCCAACTAGGTATAACTTTGGCTTCACTGGGACTCGGGTGGCTGGGAGAACCGGCAATTGCACATCTGTTAGAGCCCGTGTTTACCGCATTTGGACTGGGACCAGTCTACGTTCATGGAATCTCTATTGCCATTGCATTTGTGATTATTACGATCTTGCACATTGTACTGGGAGAACTTGCCCCCAAAACGATGGCGATTCGAAAGTCTGAGACGATCACGTTGTGGTCTGCGGCTTTGCTAACGTTCTTCTACAAGTTAATGTATCCATTCATATGGGCACTGAACGGTATGGCTAACGGCTTGTTGAGACTGTTCCGAATAGCACCAGCTTCGGAGATTGACTCGGCACATAGCGAAGATGAAATACGTATTCTGATGAAAGAAAGCAATAAGAGCGGTTTAATTGATAACACTGAATTAGCACTTGTTGATAATATATTTGATTTTACGGATACAACCGCCCGTGAAATTATGATTCCGCGGACGGAGATGATCTGTCTGAATGCCAATGAGTCCATGCTGGAAAATCTGGAGATTGCCAGCGAGAGTATGCGAACAAGGTATCCGGTATATAACGGAGACAAGGATCATATTATCGGCTTTATTCACATTAAGGATCTGATGCGATCCCAACTTACGGATACCATCTCCGTGATCCGGCCCATCCTGGCTGTGCCAGATACCACCTTAATCAGTGATCTGCTCAAGCGTATGCAGCGTAGCAAGACACAGATTGCGATTCTGATTGATGAATACGGCGGAACCTCCGGGCTTGTCACACTTGAAGATATCATGGAAGAGATCGTAGGCGAGATTCAGGATGAATTCGACCATGAGCGTCCTGTCATTGAACAAGTGGATGAGATGGAATACTCTATTGATGGAATGATGCTGATTGAAGAAGTCAGCGAACGATTCGGACTGGAGATGGATCGTGCCGATTACGATACCATCGGGGGCTGGCTATACTCCAGAGTAGATGCCATTCCACCTGAGGTCGGTCAATCGGTTGAGTATGGGGGTTATGTATTTGTCATTCAAGAGACAGAGCATAAGCGGATCTCCCGAGTAAATGTGATTAAGCTGGAACTGTTGGTTGAAGAAGAAGGCGCGTAGCCGGATCGAAATTGTAACAAATGAAGCTGTATGGTGACGTAATGGTCATCGTACAGCTTCTTTGCATGCTCATGATTCTTTGGGTGCATGAATGACAACATCGGCGTAACGGTTCTCTGTAACGAAGCTATTCTTGATATACATACGGAATGGAATAATTTAGGTTTCAACCATGCTGGAGATGCATGCAAAGACAAAAGACGCTGCCGACAGAAACATCGGAGCGTCTAATTTTTTTTGAAACCTGTCACCCGATCCGTCCGTTTATACCCTTACACAAAATCAAGTATGGAAGCGGAGGATGGATCAATATGCGGAAAATGAATAATAAGAGTGCAGCATCTATACTAAAAACAACCCTTGTTGCCTTGTTAATGGTGCCAACAATCCTGGCTATACCTACGTCCGAACCAGCCGTTGCAAGCCCGATGATCAATGTGTCCTCTGGTGCTCTTACAGCTCCGCCTCCGCCAGAACCATCCATCCATTCGCTTGCTAACACTCGAGAACTTGGACATATCTATCAAGCGGTCGGTGCAGTCATTCCTGGGGGTGGACTATCGGCTATCGTCAATACCAAGACCATGACATATACAGCAATGAAGACACTTTCCGTAGATTATCGACTTGAGCGCTGGACAGGAACAGCATGGGTAACTTTTAAAACGAATTCCAACAATGCAACGAATACAAACTTACTGAATGCCGCATCGGATTGGACCGTCATGCCAGGATATTATTATCGCGTTACCAGTATTCATACAGCGTATGATGGAAGTACCACGGAAACAAGCAAACATGTCTCTGGCACCGTGTTATTCTGATCTTATCGACGGGTGCTGCCGGGAAACTTCTGCTCTTGAAAATCGTTGGCAATAGCAGTCATTTCTTCTTCCGAAAGGGTGCCAAACAGACTCATATTGTTGGAACCCATCATCCACTGAAAGGAGTTATAGGGTGGGCCGATATACATCAGTGCTTCCGTGCCGTCCGCCAGCTTTACGGTGCTCATATCACGAAGCATGGCCCCTTCAATTTTCTCCCCAGGCATGACATGGACATAATCAAACTGGATGATCTCATCCTCTATGCTCTTGCCTTCACTGGTATATTGAACTCTCATTTGTGTGGACTCATAATAATCGTCTGGATTCACAGGGTTTTCAGTATCGAGCACGAGTTCGAATTTGACCTTATTGAATCGCTCGGGAATGGCCTTGGATAACAGAAAGTCACCCATGAACCCTTCGCGTGCGATCTCTTCCGTAACAAGTACTGGACGAAACAGATGGCTCGATAACTCATACGAAGGTGTATTAAGAGCTTCTTCTTCTTGTACTTTAAGAATGTCGTCTAAGCTGGTTTCCGGTGGTGGAGGCGTTTTGGCTGTTGACGGATCAGCCCCCAGTTGGGTCGTGCGATCCTCAATGATAATGGATTTCATGCCATTACCCCAATCTTTGATGGATTGCACAAAAGGGGATACCGCTTGCGTACCGGACGGCAGGCTGAAAATAACGGCTCCGATGGTCACGGACGCAGCTACGACGATTGTAAGTCGCAAAGTACGTATTCTTTTTTTACGTAAACCGATTCTGTTAATTTCCCTGTTTACCTTCTGCCAGGATTGCTGCATGGCTTCGGTATGGGAGGCGGAAGGGGCAGAGACGGCCTGATGGAAAGCTTCATCAAAAGCCAGGTCAAACGCAGCGTCGAAATATTCGTCTTCCAGCTCTGAATCGAATCGCTCCGCGTTTTTATCGGACTTGCCTTTGCTCAATGCTTCCACCCCATTCCTTATGTAATTTCTTCTTGATACTGCCACGGGCTCTGAACAAGCGTTGCTTCACAATGTCTTCGGAGGTATCCAGCAGTTCGGCCATCTCTCGGTAAGAGAGACCTTTTTTCCACCGTAACTCCACCAGTACACGATATTCCGGTTTGAGCTGTCTGAGATAATATTCAATGGACTCTTCCATCATCTGCGTTTCTACCATGCTTTCCACGGAAGCTGCCGTCTGATTCATCGTCTCCATATCTATAAAAACACTATCCGTATCCAATTGGTTACGGTTATTTTTATTTTTTCTCAGATAATTAATAGCTGTGTTCCGTGTGACAACCTTGAGCCAGGCTTTCAGTTTGACCTCGTCTTCAAAGATGGGTTTGTTTTTAATGATTTTGATAAAAGCTTCCTGAATAATATCTTCTGCTGCAGCACGCTCCTTGATGATATAAACGATAAGACCATGTACCATATTATAATATTCATAATACACTTCTTCTTGAAGTGCAGAGCCTAAATTATGGAAATCTGAGGCTAGTAATAACTGGAGCCGATTGGCCATGATGTTCTCCTTTCTGGTGAACAATCCACAAACATTGGTATCATTACATTTTACAACATAATATGGAAACGGTACAATGGGAGGTTGGTCCGGGAAAAACCAGATGAGGGAAGTGTGTATAACATGCGGGAAAGTTTGCTGAAAATTAATAAAAGGCTGTTCAGTGAAAATACATTACAGGAGATTACTCTCCGTAATCAGTTAGAATACCCAGTCTCCCTTAAGGAAGATGGCTTCACGTTCGCCGTTTGCCGTGATACCATAGATGTCCGTCTCGGGAGAGCCCATCATGAAGTCCACATGGGTGATGCTGGTGTTCATGCCACGAGCTGCAAGCTCTTCAGGAGACATCGTTTTGCCACCTTCGATATTGAATGCATAGGAACTGCCAATCGCAAGATGGCAAGACGCATTCTCATCATACAATGTAGTGTAATACAGGATGCCACTCTCAGAGATCGGTGAATGGAAGGGAACCAAAGCGACTTCGCCGAGGTAATGAGATCCTTCATCCATGGAAATGAGTCTTTCCAGCGTATCCTGACCTTCTTCAGCATGAAAATCAATGATACGTCCGTTCTCAAATGTGAGTGAAAAACGATCAATAATACTGCCGCCATAGCTCAGTGGTTTGGTGCTGGACACTTTGCCATTAACGCCATGTTTGGCTGGAGCGGTGAATACTTCCTCTGTCGGGATATTCGCGACAAAAGGGGTGCCTTGCTCATTCACGCTACCTGCCTGCGCCCAGATATGACCTTCTGGAAGCTCGACAGTAAGATCCGTCCTTGGGGAGAGGAAATGTAATGCTTGATACTTCTTGTTGTTCAGGGCAACGGCTTTGGTCTCCAGTCGTTCAATATGCTGTTCCCAAGCCGCTACAGGGTCCTCCAGATCGGCTCTCACTGCAGCAAAAATGGCTTCCCACAGCTGGCTAACCTGCTCGGCTGCCGGGAGATCCGGGAATACTTTGGCTGCCCAATCGGAGGAAGGACAAGCCACACCCGTCCAGCTCATTTTATCCGCCTGTTGATACTGACGGTACTTGGCCATCGCCTGACCATATGTACGCTGATGGGTGGAAATCCGCTCCGGGTCAATACCTTTCATCAGGTCTGGGCTGGATGACAATACGGTCAGAAAGGCTGCATTATTGGCCGCCAGTTCTTCAAGCTCCGCTGCATGCCATTTCGGCGGCTCTTGGAAGGATTCCTCAGGGGCCATCTCAAACCGCAATCGATTGACGGTTTCATCTCCGTATTTTACAATCACCTGCTTGGCTCCAGCTTCATATCCCTTACGTACCAGCAAACGTACGAATTCAGCGGTATCAATCATCGCAGAGATGACAAATACTTGCCCTGGTTGCACGTTAGCACCTACTCTTACAGCAAGTTCAGCGTAACGATCCAGTTTTTGTTCAAAACTTAACATATGAGTTCCCTCCATTTGTTGAATTTTTGACCTGTTGACGCAGGAAAAGAGAGGAGTAATCTCCTCTCTCCTAAATCACATAAACGGGATTAAAATGCCCAGTTTCCTTGCAGGAAGATCGGCTCTTCCGCACCTTCGGAGGTCACGCCATGAATGTTCATTTCTCCGGATCCAATCATGAAGTCTACATGAGTGAGACTGGAGTTCATGCCACGTTCAATCAGTTCCTCTTTGGACATCGTTTTACCACCTTCCAGACAGAAGGCATAGGCATTACCAATCGCCAAATGGTTGGAGGCATTTTCATCAAACAAAGTATTGTAGAACAAAATATTGGTATCGGAAATTGGGGACTGATGTGGAACGAGGGCTACTTCACCCAGATAGTGTGCGCCATCATCTATCTCGATCAGGTTTTTGAGTGCATCGAGACCTTGATCGGCGGTATAGTCAACAATTCGGCCGTTCTCGAATGTTAGTGAGAAACCGTCAATCAGGTTGCCCCCGTAGCTCAGTGGTTTCGTGCTGCGCACAGTACCGTTAACACCCGTTTTCAGCGGAGCCGTGAATACTTCTTCGGTAGGCATATTGGCAATAAAGACATGTCCTTGCTCATTCACACTTCCACCGGATACCCAGATATGGCCTTCTGGAAGTTCGATGGTCAAGTCTGTGCCTGGAGCTGTATAGTGAAGCTTCTTGTATTTCTTGTTGTTCAGCAGATCAGCGCGGGAATCGAGATTTTGCAAATGGGTTTTCCATTCGGCAACAGCATCCTGTTCACCGATCCGTACTGTTTTGAAAATAACATCCCACAGGCGGTCCACTTGTTGTGCTTCCGGCAGGTCCGGGAACACTTTAGCTGCCCATTCCGGAGAAGGAACGGCTACGATAGACCAGCTGAATTTGTCAGCCATTTGATAAGAACGATATTTTTCTAGCGCTTTGCCGCGCACTTTTTGGCTAGTAATAATGCGTTCCTGCGCTACACCGTTCAGCAGATCCGGATTTTCAGCGATGACGTGCAGAATAGCGGCACCTTCTTCAACCAATTCAGTCATTTCAGCTGCAAACCATTTCGGTTCAATGGAGAAGGCTTCATCAGGTGCAAGATCGTAATGAAGACGTGTAACGGTTTCATCGCTCCAGTTTACTTTGACCAATTTGGCACCTTTACCGTAAGCTGCTTTGACGATTAGTCGTACAAAATGCGCTGCCGAGATTGGAGCGTTAACCACGAGTGTCTGTCCAGGATGGACATTGACACCGACTTGTACAGCCAGTTCAGCATATTGCTGAAGATTCGTTTCAAAAGTATTCATGCTATTTTTTCCTCCAATGTGATAATAATATCGTAGCTTGTTGGCTATTATGGTACTGAAAACCGACCTTTTGAACACGTATTAAAATCCTCATTACAACGATGTAAGGACTCAGAATGGTTCCTTCATTGAATAAGGTATACGTTGCTACGTTATATATTGTACAATTAACCAATAATAATTACCAAACTAGGTTTACCAGAAATGTTGGAGACCGACTGTAGATGAAAGATTAAAGGAGAGAATGATTGTGAATATTGAAATTATAAGTACTGAGATGCGCCGTGAAGGTGAAAAAGGATACGTGGGAAATACCGTTTACCGCACAGAAGGCGAAAAGTCAGTATATGAGATTACCTTCATGAGCAAGAACGGAAAAGACTGGGACTACAGCTTACATTTCACGGAGCAATCTGGAGATGAAGATGAGTTGCTTCGTATGGACGAGCTGCTTGAGAATGATGACGATCTGTACAATCAATTGCTCGATGCTGCTTTGGAGGCATTTCCGGCTTAACTGGCTGAGATGTTCTTGTTCTATTGTGTCGTGTCGATGACTATACTAGACGGTGTATGCCCGAAACAGGGTGTATACCGTCTATTTTATTGGAAATGTTGAATAGATGATCCAGAAAAGGGAAGTCTACGAGATGAATGGAACCAGAGAGACAATCCGCCAAATGGGAGGGAACCGTGAATGACATCTGACAATCTGATTACAGAAGGGTTGACGGGACTTGAAGAAGTCGCGCCCGATATTCTCAGTCTACGTACATTATTTGTTAATGTCGTGTTCATCGGAGAGACAGGAAGCAGGAACTGGGTCCTCGTGGATACCGGAATGGCGAGGTTCACGGATTATATTGTTCAGGTTGCAACAGAACGATTTCAAGGTCCGCCGTCTGCGATCATATTGACGCATGGTCACTTCGACCATGTAGGAACCGTTATTGAGCTGGAACAATTCTGGGGTGTGCCAGTGTATGCTCATCCGCTTGAAATTCCGTATTTAACGGGATTAAAAGATTACCCGCCAGCGGACCCTTCTGTAGGTGGAGGTCTGATGTCCAGGTTGTCATTCGCTTATCCTAATGAGGCAATCAATCTGGATGATCGGATATTCAGTTTACCCAAAGATCATTCCGTTCCAGGTCTATCAGGATGGGAGTGGGTGCACACGCCAGGTCATACGCCTGGACATGTGTCGCTGTTTCGAGAAGCAGACCGTTTGTTAATTGCGGGAGATGCAATCATCACAGTGAAGCAGGAGTCGCTGTGGAGTGTGTTGCTTCAGGACAAACAGTTGCATGGCCCGCCTTCCTATTTTACAACCGATTGGCAGGCAGCACATCAATCTGTCCAGCATATAAGGCATCTGGAACCGAAACTTGCGATTACCGGGCATGGGCATGCCTTGAGCGGAGATATGCTGAGTGAATCCTTGAAGCGGCTTGATCTGGACTTTGAAGAGAGCACTGTGCCGGATCACGGCAAATATGTGGATTAATTGAACCATCATATGAAAGACAGCAGAGACAGCCGTAACGTATTGCAGCTGTCTTTTTCCTGTCTTTTTTGTCTTTCTATTATGAATTTGTTCTCTATCATAGATTGGTATTTTGGGCTCGGGCATGATATAGTCGAGCCGTATAATATAACCTTAGTATGCAGGAGGTACATATAACGATGACACAGCAAAATGCAGCATTTGAAGAACAATTTGGAGGGATTCCGGCCGTTTGGCTTCGTTTTAATCAGTTTGAAGCGGCGGTTATTCCAAGCGTGGGTGCCAACCTCGTTGCTTTCCGTGATACAGAAAAGGGTTTCCGTTACTTGAGAGAGCCGAATCAGGATCAGATGGATGAATTTATGGCTGCACCTGCGGTCTATGGAATTCCGATTCTTTCGCCACCGAACCGTTATGAGGATGGACGTTTCCCCTGGAATGGTAAAGTCTATCAGTTGCCTGTGAACGAACCGGCTACGGGTAACCATTTGCATGGATTTTTGCATGATACCGAGTGGAAGGTCGAGGGATACGGTTCTGATCAGCTGGAGAGTTATGTGTTGCTTAGTCAGGACGTGAAAGAAGGGCATACATTCTATAAGTACTTGCCGTTTACGTTCACGGTGACGCTTCGTTACTCTTTGAGCAGCCAAGGACTTCAGCAGCAATTGATCGTCCGCAACAACGGGACTGAAAATATGCCGAATTTGTTTGCATTCCACACGGCGATCGCTGTACCTTTTGCACCGGACAGTCAAGCCTCGGATTACACGGCCAAAGTTACGATTGGACAACGTCGTGAATTGAACGAGCGTTCTCTGCCAACAGGACAATTTCAACCGCTTACACCTGAGGAAGAACAATTGAAGAAAGATGGGGTAAGTCCGTTCTTTGCTGCCATGGATAATCATTACACTGCGGAGCCTCAGAATGGACGTAACTATATGGAACTTACGGATCACCGTACTGGAGACAAACTGGTATACGATGTGGGTACCTCCTACAAGCACTGGATGATCTGGAACAATAACATGGGTGGCGAATTCTTCTGTCCTGAACCACAGATGAACCTGGTTAACGCTCCTAATGTTGAAGGCATCCCTGCAGAAGAAATCGGATTGATCGGTCTGGAACCAGGTGAACTATTCGAACAGAGCAGCCGATTGTATCCCATTGCGTCACAAAAATAATTCACGCTCATTTTGAGCTACGCTTACAATTTTGTCGAAAAGGTGAAAACCTGCTCGTAAATCATGTATAATATGACGAGATACACAAGCTTTGTAGAGACCCAAACCATCTTTTTGGAGGAGGACAAGCAAGTGGAATACCGCATTGAGAGAGATACGTTAGGCGAAATGAAAGTACCAGCCGACAGGCTGTGGGGAGCTCAGACGCAGCGCAGCAAGGAGAACTTTCCGATTGGTAGTGAACATATGCCGATGGAAGTTATCCGTGCCCTTGCCATTTTGAAAAAAAGTGCTGCGGCCAGTAACCATAAATTAGGTAAATTATCTGCGGCTAAGTCCGATGCTATTGCTTATGCAGCAGACGAGATTATTGCAGGCCGGATTGATGACCATTTCCCACTGGTAGTATGGCAGACGGGAAGCGGAACACAATCCAATATGAACGTGAACGAAGTGATTGCGAATCTTGGGAACCAACTGCTGGAGCAAAAGGGCAAGGAAGAGCGTCTGCATCCAAATGATGACGTGAACATGTCCCAGAGCTCCAACGATACATTCCCAACGGCTCTGCATGTCGCAGGTGTTCTGGCTGTTGAGGATCAACTTTTGCCAGCAATCGCGGTATTGAAAGCCACTTTTGCAGACAAGTCGGAGGCATTCAAGGATATTATCAAGATTGGACGTACTCACCTCCAGGATGCAACACCAATTACGCTTGGTCAGGAGATCAGTGGTTGGGAAGCCATGCTGGGCAAGAGTGAGCGCATGATTCGTGAAAGTGTGCAGTACCTGAAGGAGCTTGCAATCGGCGGTACAGCTGTCGGAACGGGCATTAATGCACATCCGGACTTTGGGGACTTCACTGCCAAGGAGATTGGCAAGCATACGGGGAAAGATTTTGTATCTGCACCAAACAAATTCCATGCACTTACAAGTCATGATGAAGTTGTATATGCGCACGGTGCGGTTAAAGCGCTTGCAGCTGATTTGATGAAAATTGCCAATGATGTTCGCTGGTTGGCCAGTGGTCCTCGTAGTGGATTGGGCGAGATCCGTATTCCTGAGAATGAGCCAGGCAGTTCCATTATGCCGGGTAAAGTCAACCCAACTCAGAGCGAGGCCATTACTATGGTGGTTACGCAGGTCATGGGTAATGATGCAGCGATTGGTTTCGCGGCAAGTCAGGGTAATTTTGAACTGAATGTATTCAAACCGGTTATCATCTATAACTTCTTGCAATCCGTGCAACTCCTGGCGGACTCCATTATTGCGTTTAATGACAAGTGTGCCGTAGGCATTGAGCCTAACCTGGATCAGATTGAACATAATCTGAACAACTCGCTTATGCTGGTTACAGCGCTTAATCCGCATATTGGTTATGAGAATGCAGCCAAAATTGCGAAGCTTGCACATAAAGAAGGTTTGTCCTTGAAACAGGCGACGTTACAAACCGGCCTGCTTACCGAAGAGCAATTTGATCAATATGTCGATCCAGCCAAAATGATCGCTCCAAAGGCCTAAAATCAGCCAAAATGAGCAATATAGATCAATGAAGAGGACGACCTGCAGAAGCAGGTCGTTTTTCTCATGCTTACCGATGAACTTAAAGCTTGTCAGACTATACGTATACATATAAACTACATATGCACCGTTTTAATTTAATTGAATGGGATACGTATATATTTGGAGGTTTCCGCGTTGTCAAAAACGAGAAGATTTACGATACGCTCCAAAATTTTATTGGGCTATCTTGTGGTTGTGCTTTTGTTTGGTGCTGTTCTGCTAGTGCTTACGGCCCAAATTAATGTGTTACAGAAGGAAAATGATTTTATCTCCCATCATGATCTGGAAGTACATAATCTGACCAACGCGATTGAAAAAAATGTCTTGAACATGGAGACAGGACAGCGTGGGTTCATGATTACAGGCAATGAAAGTTACTTGGAGCCTTATTCCCAAGGCCTATCCCAATGGAGTTCCAACTATAATCAGTTGAATGCTCTCATTAGCGATAATCCTTCACAGCAGCAGAGTCTGCAAAGCATCAAAGCTCATATTACACGCTGGATTGAGATTGCTGGGGAGCCGTCGGTGGACTTGAAAAAGCAAGAGGATCAAGCGAAAGTAGTTGCATTCTTTCAATCTGATCCGGGTAAAACTGAAATTGATCTACTGCGCTCTCAACTTACAACCTTTCGCAACACAGAGATCGCTCTGACCGAGGCGAGGGTTACTGAACTTGCCAGACGCAGCTCCACACTGCTGACGATTATGTACACGCTGTGGGGTATTATTGCAGCATTATCCATTGCAGCCGCGATTGTGATATCAGGAAATATCGTCAAAACGTTGCGAGATGTTATGCAGACTATCAGTGATATCTCCAAAGGTGGAAACCTGAAGCAGCGAATTCAGGTGCGGACACATGATGAAGTGGGAGACCTGGGCCACGAAACCAACAAATTACTGGATGAAGTACAGGAACAGAATCGGGTCAAGGACCAGATTACAGGGATTGCCACACTCTTACAGAACCCGACCAATCTGGAGGGATTGTCCCGCTTGTTCCTGAACGAGCTAGCCGTGTTGTTTGAAGTTCCATATAGCGTCTTATATTACTGGAAAGACAATCGACTGCTGCGCGTGGCTGCATATGCTGGGGATGGAGAGAAAGAACGTTCGCTCGGTAAAGTGTCGCTTGCCCCGGGTGAGGGGCTTGTAGGTCAAAGTGCTGTGGAGAAGCGAGTTTTACGCATGAATGATCTGCCCCAGAACTATATCCGAATCTCTTCGGGTCTCGGGTATACATCTGCCACATCACTTACTGTCGTACCGGTCCTCTTCGAAGGTAGAACGATTGCGGTAATCGAGCTTGCTTCAATGAAGCCGTTGCAAGAGAATGATATGAAGCTGATGCAAGAACTGACGGATATTTTTGGTGTTTCACTACACTCGACCGTCACTCGAATGGAGTTACAGCAATTATATGATGAGTCACAAGTTCTGAATGAAGAATTACAGACACAATCAGAGAAACTTCAGGCTCAGACCGAAGAAATGCTGTCTCAGACGGAGGAACTGCAGATGCAGACCGAAGAGCTTCATATGCTGAACGATCGTCTGGAAGTACAGAAGAGTGCTGCAGAGACATCAGCCAATGAACTTTCGGTTGTGGCGGATCAGTTACGAACGAGCTCGGGGTACAAATCCGAATTCTTGGCGAACATGTCCCACGAACTGCGGACACCGCTCAACAGCATGTTGATTTTATCTGAGATATTGTCTGAAAATAAAAATCAACACTTGAATAGTGAAGAGCAGAACTATGCTTCAGTCATTCACAAATCAGGAAAAGACCTGCTGAATCTGATCAATGATATTCTGGATCTATCCAAGGTGGAAGCCGGACAGATGGAAGTGGATTTCGATGATGTCTATCTGGGCAGTGTTCCTGAAGTCATGAACCAGTATTTCCTGAAAACAGCCGAACAGAAAAAAATGGATTTCCGGATTCAGCTCCAAAGTCCTTTACCGGAAACGATCGTGACGGATGAGATGAGATTGCATCAGATTCTCCGAAACCTGCTCTCGAACGCATTCAAGTTCACCAGTGAGGGTGAAGTTGCCTTAACCATCTCCAAAATGAGTCTGGCTCATCCTGAATTGAAAGATCAAGAGACCGACGTGATTGCTTTCTCCGTCAGTGATACAGGGATCGGAATTGCGGATAACAAACTCGTTCAGATCTTCGATGCTTTCAAACAGGCGGATGGAGCTACAGCACGTAAATACGGGGGGACCGGACTTGGCCTGTCCATCTCTCAATCGCTTGCGAATTTGCTGGGTGGTTCAATCTCGGCTACAAGTCGTGAGGGGCAGGGCAGCGTGTTCACGCTATTCCTGCCACTGCGAAGAGATGAACCTGAGACTATGAATGCATCGCGGTTGTTCCTGAATGAGGTGGCTACCACTACACCTGAGATCAATAAGCTTCCTTCAATGACTTCCAGACAATCGGATGTTTTATTGACACCTCTGGAAGAAGCGTTGCTCAGCGGACGCCAAGTACTTGTCGTTGATGATGATATACGTAATGTATATGCCCTGGCTAACGCCCTTGAGAAATACGGTATGAATGTCATCTCAGCCCAGAACGGGTACGAGTGTCTGGAATTGTTGGAGCGTGGAGGAGTCAAACCTGATATCATCATGATGGATATTATGATGCCAGAACTGGATGGTTATGAGACGACTCGCCAGATCCGTGAACGACTTGGCATGACCCAGCTTCCGATTATTGCACTGACAGCCAAAGCCATGAAAGAGGATCGGGAGAAATGTATTGCAGCAGGTGCTTCGGACTATCTCAGCAAACCACTGAATATCAAAGATGTATTATCCCGTATGAAATTATGGATGAATCACGAAACCATGGAAATCTGATCTAAAAACCTATGCCGATTACAGGAAAGTGCGCTGTAATTAGGTCATAGGTTTTATTTTTTGTCGTGTAAGCTTTATTCCGGAATTTGATGTTATAATACTTAACAATAAACAAAATTAAATGGATGAATATAGATTTAATTAGAAGTATAATCCAGAATTAAGTGTGTTGAAACAAGAATAACACGATATTGTGTTATATATATGGGAGGTAGTGTCCATGCAACTTACGGTTAAAGAGGCTTTACAGGTATACCCTTTGTCAGAGGCCAAACTGGTTGCGGGTGGAGAAGGGACTTCACGGATGATGAAATCCGTTAACGTCATGGACGCTCCTGATATCGCGGATTGGATCAAATCCGGAGAAATGCTGTTCACCACCGCTTTTATTATGAAAGACAATGAAACAGATGCACTGCGTTTGATGCGGCGCTTGAATGAACGCGGCTGTGCAGGACTCGGCATCAAGCTGGGACGCTTCTGGCAGTCCATTCCCCAAGGCATTGTCGAGGAAGCCGATCGACTTCGTTTGCCGCTGCTTGAGCTTCCCTTTCAATTCACCTTCTCCGACCAGATGAATGCCTTATTCAAGGCTGAACATGAACGTAGTAACCGATTACTCAATGAGGTCGTGCAGAAGCAAAAGAAATTAATGCAGTTTGCACTGCAACAGCAGCCACACCGGAATGTGTTTGCCGAACTTGCCACGGTGCTGAACTATCCGATTGCCGTCATTGGTTCTCGTGGGCATGTGCTCTATGGCAGTGAAGGCATTGCAGGGGATGCGGTAACTCAAGGCTGGCCTTGGAAATCCGTCATGCATCGAGTGAAATGGAATCAAGGAAGCTGTCACCGCGTACCAATTAAGCAAAATGATGAAGAATACGGCTCGTTGCTTGTGTTTACCAATTCAGCCTTATCCCTTCGGGCAGAAGAAGAGCTGTTCCAGCAGGCTGCCGATGTACTGGCATTTTATATGGATATGACTTATCGCGAGCATATTAATCCGACTGTGCAAGATGAGATGCGTACGCTGCTTTCACAGTATCTGGATAACAAAATGACCATCCAGGAATTGACCACTTTGAGTGAAAACAAAGGTGTACATCTATTCCAGGGAACATATCAGTGCGTATTGATTACGCTTGAACCGACTCTGTTTTCCGAAGGAAAGCTACTTAAACAGATTCATCGCGAATTACAATACAATCCGCTAATGCAATTCACGGCCTCACAGCATTTTCAGATTGAGGATGGCATTCTGTCCATCTATACCTGTCCAACAGGGCGAGATTATGGAGAGGAGCTGTCAGGTTTTCTGTTGAACCGGTTCGGTGATGTTCTGGCTGCACAAGAAGCAAAAGGGGCACCGGCTCCGCGTTTCTGGATCAGCAAAATGAAACATGAACCCAAATCGCTCCGTGAAGCATACCAGGAGTGTCTGGATACACGACAACTGGCTCGTCGGTTCGGCATGAAAGACCGTGCGTTGCAATTTGAAATGCTCGAATTTGCCTATGTGTTCCAACACGTACCGGATAACATTATGGAGAACTACTGTAATAAAGTACTCGAACCACTGCTTGCCAGGGACGGTGATCCCAATCAGGTATTGATGAATACATTGGAGTCCTTTATCGAGAATGATGGACTGATCAATGAAGCTGCCAAGCAACTGTTTGTGCATCGCAACACGGTCACTTATCGTATGGAGAAAGTCGGTAGCTTGCTGCAAATGGACTTTAAGAAAACGAATGATCTGCTTAAATTAAAGCTGGTATTTACCTTCCGCAAGTTCGTGCGGGACAAAGCAGCTGCAAGACCGCACAATGTCCAACTCTAGACCGAACATTGTGTAACATGACAATGCTACCCGGTCAGACCCCCATGAACCGCATTCCCTTGATGGAGTGCGGTTTTTTCATGTTTAAGGGCAACAAAAGCTGATCTTCCCGTGCACAGCAAACAAATCACAACTCTGATGTTATGTTATATTACAAAATTGCGTAAATATTGTTGTCGCGATATTGAACGACACTTAGAATGAAGAACAATAATCCACAACAGACCGGAGGTTCTAACATGAGCGACTTAATTAAACTTGTTAACAACTGGTCTATCACACAGTTTGTGCATGCGTTTGGCGGCTTATTTGAGGAATCACCATGGGTGGCTGAGCGTGCCGGGCTTTTACGACCTTTTGATTCATTTGAACAGATGATGAAAATGATGAAAAACGTGGTTCAGGCATCGGATGACAAGATGAAGTTGCAGTTGCTTCGAAATCACCCGGATCTTGGAGCACGAATCAGCATGAGCAGCAACTCCGTTCAGGAGCAGGCCGGTGCAGGGCTTGATTCACTCTCACAGGAGCAATATAACGAACTTCAACAATTAAACAAAGCATATACAAGCCAATTTGGCTTTCCTTTCATATTGGCCGTAAAAGGCCATACCGCAAGCTCCATCCTCGAATCCATGAGGCAACGTCATCGCCGAGGCAGGGAAGAAGAATTCGAGACTGCATTGAAGGAAGTATTCAAGATTGCGGGCATTCGCTTGGAGCAGTGGCTTGCACAGATCGGTCATGAACATGAGTTCGTGAGCAAGCCAGCCGCATTGCAGCAGCGGACCATGTATTACGGCAAAGGGGATGTGTGGATGTACCGTTCCTACGCCAAGCCATTGACGGGTATACAGTCCATTCCGGAATCTCCTTTTATGGGACGCAGCAATATTCTGTTTGGATTGAACATTAAGGTCGCTGTGCAGGGCGATGAATTCTTGCCTTCTTTTGCAGAAGGGGATAATTCGCTGGTGGTCGCAACCGATTCGATGAAAAATTTTATTCTCAAACATGCAGCGGATTACACAGGGGCGACGGTGGAAGGATTTCTTGCGCTGGTAAGTCGGCGTTTCCTGGAGACGTATCCGCAGATGAGCAAGGTTCAGATGACAGCGGACCAGATTCCTTTTGAAGATATACCCATTGAATTGGAAGGAAGTTATCGACCGAGTGCGCTCGTATTTCGTTATTCGCAGAATGATCGTGCGACAGCTGCGGTGGAAGCGGAACGAACAGGAGACTCGATTGAACTAAGCAACCATTTCAGTGGTGTAGCCGATCTGAGACTGATCAAGGTCAAAGGCAGTGAATTTGCCGGATTTATGCAGGATGAATATACCACTCTTCCAGAGACATGGGATCGACCGTTATTTATTTTCCTGAACATCAATTGGCGTTATGAAGATTCGAGGGATGGCATCGACGATCAGCGTGGACGGTATGTAGCGGCGGAACAGGTCAGAGATTTGGCTGCTGCGGTATTTCATGAGTGTCGATCCGCTTCCATTCAACATCTGATCTACCAGATTGGACGAAGGTTGTTAAGCCGATTCGAGCAACTGAGTGAGGTTTCATTTGAATCCAACAATCGGACATGGGAGACAGTGCTGGAGGAAGTGAAAGAGGGAGAAGGCAAAGTATTTACCGAGCCGAGACCACCATATGGATTCCAGGGTTTCTCGATGACAAGGGATGATCTGGGAACAGACGGCCGTGACTCCGTGAAAGAAGGTGACGTCTGATGTCGATATCTGGTGGACGAATTACAACACATGTGCTGGATACATCCAAAGGCGTGCCTGCTGCGGGTGTTCGGATCGAGCTGTATACCCTGAAGAGGGATGGAGAGCAGGAAAACAAGACAAAAGTTGCGGAGTCGGTGACGAATGCGGATGGGCGTTTGGATATGCCGCTGCTGGATGGCGGCAAGCTGGAGCAAGCGATATATGAGCTTCAATTCCATGTCGAGAGTTATTACGCACAGCGTTCGTTGGAGAAGCTGGGACAGGCGCTATGGACGATTGTTCCGATTCGTTTTGCTGTATCTGATGCCTTAAGCCATTACCATATTCCATTATTGATTGCTCCAGGAGGTTACAGTACATACCGGGGAAGCTGAATATGCACACATCCGGTTCTGATTCAGGGGGAGGGTCATCCACATGACAACATTTGATACCATCATCCGGGGGGCCCGGGTGGTGCTGAAAGATCGGGTAGAGCAACTGGATATTGGCATTACTGGTGAAAAAATAACAGACATATCCACACGGCTGGCCGCTGGCGAAGCGACTAGGATTATAGAAGCTGAAGGCCTTACGGCGATGCCGGGTGTCGTGGACATTCATGTACACTTCAATGAACCCGGACTCGCCAGTTGGGAGGGATTCCGATCGGGTTCGGCAGCCCTTGCCGCAGGGGGAATCACGACCTATGTCGATATGCCACTTAACGGCGTACCGCCAACCACAAGACCGGAAGCATGGGAAATGAAAATGAAAGCAGCGGCAGACCAATCCTATGTCGATTATGCCTTCTGGGGAGGCTTGGTTCCCGGCAATCGTGAGGAACTTGCTCCACTGTCACGGCTGGGTGCAGCCGGATTCAAGGCATTTATGTCCGAGCCGGGTGGAGAAGGGGAAGACATCTTTGCCAGAGCCGATGACCATACGCTGCTGGACGGGATGAATGAAATTGCAACTTTAAACCGTGTGCTTGCACTTCATGCAGAGGACGAAGGCATCGTTGCCGAACTCGGTGCGAAAAGTATCGCTGAGGGAAAGACTGAACCGATGGATTATATCCGGTCCCGTCCTGTTGAAGCCGAAGTCGTTGCGGTTGCCCGGGCGTTGAAATATGGTGAACAGACCGGATGTGCGCTGCATTTTGTGCATATTAGTACCCGGGAAGCACTGGACTTGATTGCAGCGGCAAAACGGCGTGGGCAGAATGTCACTTCGGAGACATGCCCTCATTATCTGACGCTGACCGATCAGGATGTGGTCCGATTGGGTGCTGTAGCGAAATGCGCTCCACCGCTTCGCAGCTCATCTGAACAGGAGCAGTTATGGGATGCACTGACGTCAGGATTAATTGATGTTATTGCCTCAGACCATTCGCCATGTCCTCCATCCATGAAACAATCTGATAACTTCTTTGAAATCTGGGGCGGCATATCCGGGGCACAAAGCACACTGCTAATTATGCTGGAGGATGGACATCTTCAGCGTGATATCGAACTTCCGTTGCTCGGAAGAGTGCTCTCCCTGCAACCTGCCAGAAGGCTTGGTCTGGAGAACAAAGGAGAGATTGCAATTGGCAAAGATGCAGATCTGGTTCTGATTGACTGGGAGAAGAGCACAACCCTGAATACGGAGGATCTGCTCTATACGCATAAACAGAGCCCTTATGTGGGACGTACATTTAACTGTCAGATTGCAGACGTATTTTGCCGTGGGCAGCGCGTCTACAACTCGGAATCAGGGTTATCTCCCAAACCAATCGGGCAACACATTGCGGCTTACTCTTTTAGTCCCATCGAAGCGGGAACGGAGGAAACGCCATGACGGAGTCTGGAGTATACCGGTCATCCGGTACAAACGCACCTCTTCCTTTGCCAAATGTAGAACAGGTGGAGCTGCAAGCCATGCTTGACTGGCTATCGACATATGGTGCAGACGCACAGGGCGGCGTCACACGACTGTTGTATGACGCGGCTTGGTGTGAAGCACAAGTTGCCCTTGCTGCCAAAATGCAGGAGAAAGGGCTGTCTCCCGAGTTCGACCAGTCCGGTAATCTGTATGGCACACTCAAGGGCGAGGGTGAGGAATCAGCGACTGGTGCTGAAGAATTACCGGTAGTGACCGGATCACATATTGATTCTGTCGTGTATGGTGGCAAATATGATGGTGCTTACGGTGTGGTGGCGGGTGTCCTTGCTTTGGAGTATTTGCAGAAGCATTTTGGAGCACCGAAGCGCACACTTCAAGTGGTATCGTTATGCGAAGAAGAGGGAAGTCGCTTTCCTTTTGCGTATTGGGGTTCACGCAGTATAACAGGAATAACGTCTCTGGAAGATGTAGAGCATTTGAAGGATCAAGACAGTGTTACTTTTGCACAAGCGATAAGCCATGCGGGCTTTGGACCGGATAGTGCATATAGACCGGCCGCGAAAAATTATGGTGCCTTTATTGAACTTCATATTGAGCAAGGTCAGGTTCTGGAACGTCTTGGACATTCGATTGGAGTTGTATCCGACATTGTAGGTCAGAAGCGGTTCAGTATCACCGTGAGCGGTGAAGCGAATCACGCGGGGACGACGCCGATGTCCTGGCGCAAGGATGCACTTGCCGGAGCAGCCGAGATGATTGCTGCGGTAAGAGGTATCGCATTGGATGCAGGCGAACCGCTCGTAGCCACGGTTGGGCGAATCACAGCCGATCCGGGTGTTGGGAACGTGGTTGCAGCCAGGGCGGTGTTTTCACTGGATATCCGCCATATCCGGCAGGAGAGTATTGATCGCTGCTGGCAGGATACGCTTCACGCTTTTAGTCGAATCGCAGCCGAGCAGCAGCTCGGACTGGACTGGGAAGAACATCTGTCGGTGACGCCCATTCCTATGAATGCAGAGATGATCTCAGACATACAAGATACTTGTCAGCAGGAGCAGTTGTCCTATTGGCTAATGCCAAGCGGCGCGGGACATGATTCGCAGATTTTTCAGCCGGCTTGTCCGACAGCCATGATCTTTGTGCCGAGTCAGGACGGTATCAGTCATAATCCGCTTGAATATACAGCTGAAGCAGACCTGATGCACGGTTTTCGGGTTCTGGTCCGGCTACTCTATAAATACGGTTACGGGAGTTGAATGCAGATGTCCAACTATAAAGAGTTATCTCCGTCCTTGCGGACCATTATGACCCCGGGACCGGTTGAAGTTGATCCACGTGTACTCAGAGCATTATCCTTTCCGATCCTGGGTCAGTTTGACCCGGAGTTCACATCTTTGATGAATGAGACGATGGCGATGCTGCGTGAGCTATATATGACAGATAACGAGTGGTGTTATCCAGTCGATGGTACATCCCGTTCAGGCATTGAAGCTGTGTTAGTTAGTCTGATCCAGCCCGGTGACAAAGTTCTTGTCCCCATCTACGGACGATTCGGACATCTGCTGGTTGAAATCTCGGAACGCTGTGGTGCAGAGGTTGTCTTTTTTGAAACGGAATGGGGAACGGTATTTGATCCGGAAGAGGTGATCAAGGCGATCCATGCCCATAAACCGAGTCTGGTCGCGATGGTTCACGGTGAGACTTCCACCGGTCAGATGCAGCCTCTTGCTGAGATTGGCAAAGCCTGTCGCGACCTTGATATCTTACTCGCCGTGGATGCTGTAGCAACCATTGGTGGGACTCCGGTGGAGACGGATGCGTGGCATCTGGATGCGGTTATGGGTGGAACGCAGAAATGCCTGTCCGTTCCTTCAGGGATGGCACCTCTCACGTACAACAGTCGTGTGGAAAAGAAACTGATGAGCCGCAAAACAGTTGAACGCGGACTGCGAGATGCAACCAGTGCGAGGGCAGAAGGCCGCACGATTGCCAGTAATTATTTTGACCTGAGCCAATTGCAGGATTACTGGAGTTCAGCACGGTTGAACCACCATACGGAGGCCACCTCCATGCTCTACGGTCTTCACGAAGGCTTACGCATTCTGCTGCAAGAAGGATTGGAGGCCAGGTTCCAGAGACATCTGGTAAATGAACGTGCGTTGGTCGCTGGAATTCAGGGAATGGGACTACAGTTGTATGGGGATATGTCCAGTAAACTTCCGGTGGTCACTTGTATCACGATTCCGGAGGGGATTGATGGTGAGTCGGTGCGCAGCATGTTGCTGAACGATTTCAGCATTGAGATTGCCAGTTCATTTGGACCGTTGAAAGGACAAATCTGGCGGATCGGTACAATGGGATTCAGCTGCCAACGCAAGAACGTACTTCATGTGCTGGGAGCGCTGGAAGCTGTTCTTCTCCGTCATCGTCACGTATTACCAGCCGGTGAAGCAGTGCAGGCCGCATTGGATGTGTATGCAGGGAAGGAGGGCGCCTTATGTTAAATCAGATGCCAATCTCCAGGGAGGTCATGGTCACTTCTCCTCATTATCTGGCAAGTGCAGTGGGAAGCTCCATCCTCCAGCAAGGCGGGAATGCTTATGACGCCGCTGTTGCGGTCAGTGCAGCACTGGGTGTGGTATATCCGCATATGACCGGACTTGGCGGAGACGCCTTCTTCCTGATTCATGATGGAGCCAGTGGTGAGATTACCGCCTATAACGGAAGTGGGCGCTCAGCCGCAGGCATTCATGCGGATACGTTCAAAGCGATGGGCATGAATGCCATCCCTCAGCGCGGAGTGCTTAGTGCCATTACGGTTCCGGGAATGGTGGATGCCTGGTGGGAAGTATGGTCTCGGTACGGAAAGTTAACGTGGGAGCAGTTGCTTGAACCTGCCGCGCAGTATGCGGAAAAAGGATGCCCTGTATCCCGGAATCTCCGCCTGTGGATGGAAAGGGATGAAGATTTTATTATGGGGCATACACCGCTGCGAGCGGTATTTGCGCCTTTGGGTACACTTTTGCAGGAAGGTGAGCTACTGATCCAGCCTGATCTTGCTACCTCCATTCGTCTGATTCAGACGGGTGGAAGAGACTCTTTTTATACAGGAGAGCTTGCGGATCGTCTGACTTCGGCTATTCGTGAGGATGGGGGCATGCTTGCACCAGCGGACTTTGCAGGGCATCGGGGCGAGTGGGTGAAACCGGTCAGTACGGATTATCGTGGCTATGAAGTTCATCAGATGCCGCCCAACTCGCAGGGTTTCTCGATGCTGATGATGTTAAATATGCTGGAGCATACGGATCTGTCCTCTGTAGCACGTACCTCACCTGAATTCTATCATCTGATGGCGGAAGTGGTGAAAAAGGCGTTTCGGGATCGTGACCGTTATCTGACTGACCCGGATTTCAGGGATATTCCGCTGGATCATCTGTTATCCAAGGGTTATGGAGACCAACTGTGGAATGAGATTCAGTCTGCTCCACCTGTGGCACAGCCGTTTCTGTCCAAAACGATAGGTCAGGACACGGCGTATGCAGCGATTGTTGATAGCGAAGGCAATGCCGTTTCATTCATCCAAAGCCTGTATTTTGACTTCGGTGCAGCCTATGTCCCAGGGGATACAGGGGTCATTATGCAGAACCGGGGATCGTTTTTCTCCTTAGATCCGAGAGATGCCAACGTACTGGAACCGAACAAACGCTCATTCCATACCCTCATGCCGGGCCTTGTTACACGAGATGGCAAACCTTATATGCTCGTGGGTACACAGGGGGGAGAAGGGCAGCCGCAGACACAATTATCTGTGCTTACCGGAGTGCTTGATTATGGGCTGAACATTCAGGAAGCAATCAGCCTGCCGCGTTGGGTGTATGGGCGTACCTGGGGCGAAGAAGGCGATACGATGCGTGTGGAGAACCGATATCACGATGACGTATGTGCAACGCTTGCCCAATGGGGACATAACGTTGAAGCGAGAGCGCCGTGGGACGGCATTATGGGACAGTCGCAAGGCATTGTCATTCGTGAGGACGGCATGATTAGTGGCGCAGCAGACCCTAGAGGCGATGGTATGGCTATTGGGTGGTAACAGACAGCGATCGGAAGGTTAGTCTGTCATTAGAGTGAAAGTGTAAATAAGTATGAGTTGTACTATATAGACAGACACAGATAGGGGAGATTGGCATGGGAACGATCCTGCTGAAAGGTGCACAGCTTGTGACGATGAATGCAGAAGAGGAAGTGTTCATCGGAGATCTGTTGATCGAGGATAACAAAATCAAGGAGATTGCAGCTCACATCGACGTTCAGACTGACCAGGTCATTGATGCTCGTGGCAAAGTGCTTTTGCCAGGCTTCATCCAGACGCATATTCATCTGTGTCAGACCTTGTTCCGTGGACGTGCGGATGATCTGGAACTGATGGATTGGCTCCGTCAACGTATCTGGCCGCTGGAAGCAGCACATGATGAGGAGTCCGTCTATTATTCTGCAATGCTTGGATTGGGCGAATTGATCTCCAGCGGAACCACGACCATTCTGGATATGGAGACGGTACATCACACGGACTCGGCGTTTCAGGCGATGGCACAGAGCGGCATCCGGGTCATTTCCGGCAAGGTTATGATGGATCATGGGGACGAGGTTCCGGAACCCCTGCGTGAGGATACAGCAACTTCGCTGCAACAGAGTGTGGATCTGCTGGAGAAATGGAACGGGTTTGGCGGAGGTCGCATTCAATATGCTTTCTGCCCACGCTTCGTTGTATCGTGTACCGAAGAATTGCTGGTAGAGGTGCGCGACTTGTCTAATAAATATCATGTCAAAGTCCACACCCATGCCTCCGAGAATCGCGGAGAGATTGAACTGGTAGAACACGAACGCGGAATGCGTAACATTGTATACCTCGATCATATCGGTCTCGCGACCCCAAGACTGGTGCTTGCTCATTGTGTATGGCTGAGTGAGGAAGAGAAAGAAATCATCCGCAAGCGCGGTGTCAAAGTCACTCACTGTCCTGGATCAAATATGAAACTTTCCTCCGGGGTAGCGGATATTCCGGATCTGCTGAATCGACAGATCGCGGTTGGGATTGGGGCAGATGGTGCCGCGTGCAACAACAATCTGGATATGTTTCAGGAGATGCGCCTCACAGCGCTGATGCAGAAAATTCCTCATGGTCCAACAGTGATGGATGCCCGGACCGTATTGCGCATGGCTACCATGGGCGGAGCAGAGGTGCTTGGCTTGTCGAAGGAAATCGGAAGTCTCGAAGTGGGCAAAAAGGCAGATATGCTGCTGCTGGATCTGGATGATTTCCACACGTACCCTTCCTATGAGACGGATGTCTATTCCCGCGTAGTGTATTCTGCAACACGAAGTTGTGTGGACACCGTTATTATCGACGGCAGCATTGTACTCAAGAATCGTAAGATTCAGACGATTGATCGTGGCATTGTGCTGCGTGAGTCGGATAAGAGTATTGCAAGATTGATGAAACGTATCTGATCGAAGGAAGTTTATGCAATTCCAGAAAGGATGGAGACCGCTATGGAAATGCATGATCTGTGTGCAATTGCAGCCCGTGAAACGCGCTGCGTGCTCGCAACAGCGATTAAGGTAGAGGGTCATGCTTACCGTAAGCAGGGAGTCGCTATGCTGTTGACTGAGGATGGCAAAATGGTTGGCAGTATCAGTCCGGGATGTCTGGAGAGTGATCTTCAGGCCCGGGTGAGCCGTGTGCTGGATACAAACCAGATGGAATTTGCGGAGTACGACATGCGTCCCGAGGATGATCTGTCCTGGGGTGAGACGATTGGCTGCGGCGGACTCGTTGTTGTGTTGCTTGAACCTGTGTGTGGTGAACTCCGACATACGTTGCAGAAGATGCATGAGTGTTTGCAATCCGGGGCTACAACAGCGTTAACGCGAACGTTCCTAGATGATTATACGAGGGTAGAATATGACTGGAAACGGATTGAACCAACGGGTACCCGGCACCAGCCAGTATTGCTTCCTTCGCTCCTCCCCCCTCATGATGTTGTGGCGAACAATAATATAGCTTCATTGCGGGTTGATGTACAACACAGCAGTGGGGATATCAAGCATGAACATACGGGATCGACACAACATTCTCCCGATATACCTCGCCTTACGCTTGTGCCTGAAGTGGTACCTGCTACGTCAAACAGATCTCACTCTTCCCATCTATCCGCTAATTCACAACATATCTCTGATGCTGATGCTGAAATAGCGACAAACAACACGGGTTCAACGAATCCCTGGGACCTCCCGCAGCAACTTACTTCGCTGTACACACCTAAACCACGCCTGATTATCATCGGAGCCGGGAATGATGTTATTCCTGTTGCCAGACTCGCCCAATCCGCAGGATTCCGTGTTGTGGTGGCCGATTGGCGAGAGTCCTTATGCACCTTGGAACGGTTCCCTGGAACCGAACTTGTACTGGGTTTCCCATGTGAGATCATGCCTCTGTTAAACGTAAACAAAGGGGATTATTTAATTTTGATGAGTCACAATTTCCCCCGCGAACGTGAACTGTTGGAGATGGTAGTGGACTGTGAGTACGCGTATCTTGGCATCATGGGTTCCAAAACACGAACAGCCCGTCTGCTGGATGGCTTACCACCGTTGAAATATGTGCATTCTCCCGTTGGTTTGAGCATCGGAGCAGACGGTCCCGAACAGATCGCCATCAGCATTGCAGCGGAATTGATCGCATGTAAACAAAAGGTCTCTTCCTTGAGTTCCGAGGTGCAGAAGGGGAGCGTTGCACATGCGAATGACGGGCATAGTTCTGGCAGCAGGTAAGAGTCGTCGCCTTGGTCGAGATAAACTCTCGGTTGTCATGCCAGACGGGAGATCCCTGGCTGGCTGGTCACTGGAAGCTGCGCTGAATTCGGAGCTGGATCAAGTGATCTGTGTGGTCAAACCGGAAGATTCGTTGGCATGGCTGCCTGTAAAATGGTTTGATTCTGCCGCGTATGCCTATCATCCCACAGCAAGACTTCGAATTGTGGTCTGTGCTGACTATGCCTGCGGTATGGCCAATTCTCTTCATTCTGGCGTATTGTCGGCCATGGAGTACAAACCGGAAGGCATTCTCATGTTACTGGGCGATCAGCCTTTATTACAAGCACAGGATATAAATCGGGTGACCACAGCACTGGCTACCCACAAGCTGAGTGACTATGTCGCAGCTACCGACGGTGAGGGAGGCAAGCCGCCCGTTGCTTTTCGCTCCCATATGTTCGGACCTCTCTTGTCTTTGCATGGAGATGAGGGGGCGCGCAAGATTATGCGCAGCGCTAACTATTCAGGTGTACATGTACCACTGTCTGAGACTAGTTTCTGGGATGCGGATACAGAACCGGAATTGGAACGTATTCTGAAACATGTATACGAGTCGGATCAGACAGACTAAATAACAGGAGAAGATTATTAACTATGTATAATTTAATTACATGATCAGGTCAGCCAGGCAGTCTGGTTGGCCTGTTTGTCTTCTTTTCACGTATGGTGAAAGAGAGCCTATGTTAGCTTTCGATAGATCATAATGCATCAAGCACAAATAGAACGCAGGTTTTATACATTTATCCAAAACGATGTGAAGGTAATTGACGTTGCTGCTGAACTCTCATATGATTTGAAGAATTATTTGGATTAGACGGTTGAATTTCCTGCCCATGGAAGAGAGAGAAAGGGGATGCAGCGATGGTAACACCGACATACGGTTCTGGAGCATTGCCATCGGTATGGCAACCTGAGAATCTGCAAGAGCTGCAAACGTTAAGAAGTAGACTCAAGGGGATATGTCGTTTTACGGCAGGCGGAACATTGCTGCGAACCCAGTGGGAAGGTGGCTTGATTCCAGCGCCTGAACACATGATTAGTCTGGCTCGTATTCCTGAAATGAGCGGTATATCTAATCGTGGAGATGAGCTGGTCATTGGAGCCATGACCCGATTAAAGGAATGTGCTTCACAAGCATTGCTGCATCAACTGCCGATCCTGCAGGAAGCGGTGAATGCAATTGCTGCTCCTTCCATTCGCAATGTGGCAACCATTGGCGGGAATGTTGTATCCGGAGTCGGGGATACACTGACTGCTTTGCTTGTATATGATGCGGAGCTGCACTGGTTGACGGACAGCGGAATTGAGATCCGCAGTGTGTCTTCCTGGCTTCAGGGTGGACGGGATGGCAGCCGTAATCCAGGGGATGTATTAATCTCGATTCATATTCCGATGAGATCGTCCTCTATGCTTGATGTGGAAGGTGAGTACAGACCTGTTGCACGAGAAGTTTCCTTTTACCGCAAGCTGGGTAGAAGGGAGACGTTCAGCGCATCGCTGGTTACGGTTGCGTTATATGGTGAGATTGATTTGGATAACCGCTGGACCAAGATTGCGATTGCGGCTGGTGGAGGCTCAGGCATGGCGATGCGACTTCTGGATTCGGAACGACAGCTTCTTGGTAGCGAAGCTACTGTTATGCAAGCGGCGACTCTTGCAGCTGCTGTGACTGACGAATTTACGACGTATGGCGATGCATTTGCAACAGAACATTATCGCAAACAGACCGCGGGCAACATACTTGGCGCCGGGCTATGGGAAGAACTTCACGAATAGAAGACTTCGATCACACAAAGGGGGAGAGGCATCATGCTGCTGAATCGGAAACAGAGCGGGAAACGCTGGCACCTGCGGCCAGATGGGGCACCCAAAGTTACAGGCCAGCTTCAATATCTGACGGATATGACGCTACCTGACATGATTCATGGCAGAGTATTGCGAAGCGAATATCCTCATGCTCGTATACTGTCTATAGATACTTCGGAAGCTGAGGCGTTGGAAGGTGTCTATGCGGTTCTGACCTCCAAAGATGTGCCTGGACTGAATCGTTTTGGTATTGCGACCCCGGATCAACCTGTATTCTGCGAGGATATTGTACGTTATGTTGGTGACGCCATTGCAGCGGTTGCTGCGGATTCCCCGGAACGTGCGGCGCTTGCGCTGGATGCGATTCGCGTAGAGTATGAGGAACTTACACCTCTGAATAGTACAGACGCTGCATTGGCTCCAGGTGCACCAGAGTTGCATGAGCATGGTCCAGGTAATGTGCTGCATCGGACGGAGATCAAACGTGGAGATGCCGAGCAAGCCTTTGCCACGTGTGATCATATCGTGACAGAGACGTATTATACGCCTCGCCAGATGCATGCGTACATGGAGACAGAAGGTGGCCTGTTTGTCCCAGATGAAGAGGGAAGGCTGAATGTATACGCGGCAACGCAACATGGTTATAAAGACCGGATGCAGCTTGCGCGAATCATTGGTTGTCCTGAAGAAAATATCCGGGTGGTGTCTTCACCGATTGGGGGTTCATTTGGCGGAAAAGATGAACTAAACGTACAGCCTTATGGTGCACTACTGGCCTTGAGATGCGGACGTCCTGTGAAAATGCATAATTCTCGTAAAGAATCCGTGCGTGCAGGGCTGAAACGGCACCCAATGAAGATTGAAATGCAGACTGGCATGAGTCGAGAAGGCATCATACAGGCGCATCGTGTCCGCATTACAGCAGATACAGGAGCGTACGCCACACTTGGCGCACCCGTGCTGAACTTCTGTACCGAGCATTGCCTTGGACCCTACGCCATTCCAAATGTGGATGTGGAAGGTGTGTCTGTGTATACGAATAACGGGCTGTCAGGTGAGTTTCGCGGATTTGGCGGGAACCAGGCGATTTTTGCCATGGAAGGCCAGATGGATCGGCTTGCAGCAATCATGAACATGGACCCTTGGGAGTTCCGAAGACGTAATATGAGGGAAAAGAATGATCCTGGACCGCTGAATCAACGGATTCTGGTTACGGATGGACTTTCACAAGTATGGGAGGCATTGGATCGTTCTGAATTGTGGCAAAAACATCAGCATCCCCCGGCAGATCCTTCTATGCCGCCGTGGATCAAACGCGGAGTCGGAGCAGCCATCGCCATGCACGGTGCAGGGCTGGGTTACGGCATTCCGGACCCTGCGGGAGGCCGCCTGTCCCTGAACAACGAAGGCAAGATTGAGGTGGCGTTCAGCTACGAGGAATTTGGTCAGGGGCTCATTGCAACGTTGGAAATTATGTTGTGTGATCTGTTCCAATGCAGTACATCGGATCTCAGTATTATCATCGGCGATACGGATCGTGTGCCCCACAGCGGATCAAGTACAGCTTCACGTTCAACAACGATGGCATGGATGGCTCTTCAACGCTTGCAGACTCCATTTCGTTCCCGTGTTCTCGCTGTCGCGTCTGAAATGTCAGGCGTTCCGGCAGATGAACTGTTAACAGGACCTGGTGGTGTATGGCGCAAAGGCCAGCTTCCTGCCGAAACTTCAGAAGTAGAAACAGATGTGCAAGGGACAGGAAAGAGCGAGAAGAAAGTAGCATTGGCGCTGGAAGGCGTAAATCAAACGTCTGAAGAAGCAGGAAAACTAGAGAAGGCTGAAAGAACTAAAGTGGCTGATATCGTTGCTGGAGGGACTGAAAGTGATCAAACTGCTGAAAGTAGTTATTTAGGTGCATCTCAATACCTGGCGAAAGAGGGAGTTTCATCAGGCTTATTGATCTCGTATGCTGAACTCGCGACGCAGGGCGAAGCCGATGAATGGATTTTCGATACAAAGTTCGATTATCCAACTACGCCGGACAATGTGGTAGGCGGGCATTATTTGTATACGTATGCGGCGGTTGCGGCAGAGGTGGAAGTAAATACTTTGACCGGAGAAACCAAGCTTCTTGATACGCGCCATGTTGTTGCGGCAGGTCCAGTTATCAACCCGATGGGTTATATCGGACAGATTGAAGGCGGCAGTGTCATGGCGCTTGGATTCACGTTAACGGAGGATGCGGTCATGCAGGACAGCCGTTATGTAACCACGAACCTCGACACGTATCTGATCCCAACCATTCAGGATATTCATACCAATCTGGAGGTTGAGGCTATTGAAGACTTGCCCGAAGGGGATTCATTTGGCCCTAGGGGGATCGGTGAAATTGGTTCCGTAGCACTTGCGCCAGCCATAACAGCTGCAATTCATCAGGCAACAGGCGTATGGGTTAACCGTCTTCCTGTACCGAGGGAACAACTGGTCCGACCTTTAAATGTACCTTTGCAGGAAGGAGTGAGTCCATCATGAGTAAACCACTTGAGAATCACTGGACAGCCGTTGTGAATGGCGAACAGAAACATCTGGAGATCGCGCAAACGACCCGACTTGTCGATGTGCTTCGGACTCATTTGCAACTAACGGGTACCAAAGTATCCTGCGAAATTGGTCGCTGCGGCGCATGTATGGTTCTAATGGATGGAGAGCCCGTGAACTCCTGTCTTGTCATGGCTTATCAATGTGAAGGCAGTGACATTATGACGATTGAAGGTCTGCACGGCGAGGAGAAAGGCACTCTGCATCCGATTCAACAGGCTTTTGTGGAGGAAGGTGGCTTTCAGTGCGGCTACTGTACTCCAGGCATGGTGATCTCAACCAAGGCATTACTGGATGCATATCCTGAGCCTTCTCAAGAACAGATTGAAACGGGATTATGCGGAAATCTGTGTCGTTGTACCGGCTACGGTGGCATCATTCGGGCGGTACGCAAGGCAGGGGAACGCTGTGTGGTGAAAGAAACGTCTGCCGAGGAAACCGTAAGTTGAGCCGGGACCTAGGCCGAAGACATAAGCAAGGGCAATTGAAGAAATATACGTGAAAAAGCATCCAAATAGGAATGCTTTTTTTTGTTGTTTATCAGTTTTTCTTTCAAGTACACATCTAATGTGAGATGAAGTTTCATACGCTAAATTGATTAGATTATGAACCGTTTTCGTCAATTATCAAGTCGGATGAGAGAAAGGAAATATAATGTTCAAAGTACTGGTACAAAAGAATTTCAAACATTCTCATTCACCATATATTTACAAATATTGGTGTGCGTGCTATGTTTAAAATGAAAGCGCCATCATGAATGGGTTCATTGACATTTCATTATCATATTTCACTTGGGAAGGAAGATGGAATTGATGAAAAATTTGCTCAAAAAGGCAACCGCAATGATGCTAGCATTGGTCCTACTGCTTGGATTAATGACAGCGCCCGTTCATGCAGACACACCATTGTTCACCATCGAAAGCGAAGATGCGCAGCTCACCCCGGATCTTCAAGTGGTTACTTCAATCTATGGGCAGCCCAAGCCCGGATTCTCAGGTGCCGGATTTGTCTGGATGCAGAACTCTGGCACACTAACCTTCACAGTTACTGTCCCGGAAACCGGCATGTACGCAATCTCCACACGATATATGCAGGAGCTTAGTGCAGATGGCAGGTCACAAAATTTAATCGTAAATGGTGTTACGAAAGGGGCGTATATGCTGCCTTACACGACAACATGGTCAGACTTCGATTTTGGCTTTCACAAGCTGAATCAGGGTGCCAATACGATTGAGCTGAAGGCTGGCTGGGGCTTCGCGTATTTTGACACCTTCACAGTGGATCATGCGGATCTGGACCCCTTGAATGTACAACCAGTTCTGAGTGATCCTGAAGCTACACCGGAAACTCAAATTTTGATGAATTATTTAACGGAGGTATACGGAAACAATATTATTTCTGGTCAGCAAGAAATCTATGGAGGAGGGAATGACGGAGATTCGGAGCTTGAATTCGAATGGATTCATGATCTGACCGGAAAGTATCCGGCAATCCGTGGCTTTGATCTGATGAATTATAACCCGTTGTATGGTTGGGAGGACGGTACAACTGATCGCATGATTGATTGGGTGAATAACCGTGAAGGTATTGCAACAGCTTCCTGGCATATCAATGTACCTCGTAATTTCAATACGTATGAGCTTGGGGACTTTGTGGATTGGAAAGAGGCTACCTACAAGCCGACAGAAACGAATTTTAATACAGCCAATGCGGTAATTCCCGGTACCAAAGAGTATCAATACGTGATGATGACCATTGAGGATCTGGCAGAACAATTACTGATTTTGCAAGATAACGATGTGCCAGTGCTTTTCCGTCCGTATCATGAAGCAGAAGGCAACGGCGGGCTGAACGGGGAAGGTGCATGGTTCTGGTGGGCTTCGGCAGGTGCAGAAGTGTACAAAGAGCTATGGGATCTGCTATATACCGAACTGACCGAGACGTATGGCTTGCACAATCTGATCTGGACCTACAACAGCTACGTATACAGCACTTCTCCTGCCTGGTATCCGGGCGATGATCAGGTAGATCTTGTCGGATATGATAAATACAATACGATCTACAACCGTTATGACGGCTTGTCCGGCGTACCGAATGAGGATGCAATCACCTCGATTTTCTATAAGCTTGTTGAGTTGACGAACGGTACGAAAATGGTAGCCATGACGGAGAACGATACTATTCCAAGTGTGAAAAATCTGACCGAGGAGAAATCAGGATGGCTGTACTTCTGCCCTTGGTATGGCGAGCATCTGATGAGCTCTGCTTTTAATTACCCGGCAACATTGAAAACGCTTTATCAAAGTGATTATGTCATTACGCTGGATGAGCTGCCAAATCTAAAGGTTAACAATCCCAACCCCAGTGCATCCATCACACCTGGAAACGTTGAATTTGACAAATACACATCCAATCAAAGCGATAAAACCGTAACCGTGAATGCAAACGGCAATACGCTAACTGCTCTCCGGGCGGGCAACAATGCGTTGACCGCAACAACAGACTATACCTTGAACGGAAGCACATTGCTGCTGAAAAAAGCTTATCTGGCAACCCTGCCAGTTGGTGAGCATTCGATTGTTCTGGATTTTAATCAAGGCCAGGACCCTGTGTTAAAAGTCAAAATTGTGGATTCAACACCGGGTACAAATGCTGTAATTTCTCCTGTGAATGCAACATTTGATAAAGCGACGAATCCCGCGCAGGATATTAACGTCTCTCTCACCCTAAATGGCCGTCAGCTTACAAGCATCACAAAGGGGGATGCTACGCTTGTATCCGGTCAGAATTATACAGCATCCAGCTCTGCTGTTGTTCTGAACAAATCCTATCTTTCCACGCTTCCGCTGGGCCAGAACGTATTGACCTTTCACTTCAATGGAGGAAATAACGCTGTGCTAACAGTGAACGTCGTAGACAGCACGGTTATTGTGCCAGCAGGGGATTTGACGATTCAAGCTTTTAACGGCAATACAAGTGCATTGACCAACGGCGTCTCACCCAAGTTCAAGTTGGTCAACTCAGGCAATTCGGCTATTCCGTTGAGTGATGTAAAACTCCGGTATTACTATACAATTGACGGGGAGGAGGCTCAGAGTTTCTGGTCCGACTGGGCCAGTATGGGCAGTGCGAATGTAACGAGCAATTTCGTTAAACTGGCGACTCCAGTTGCCGGAGCAGATCATTATCTGGAAGTGGGCTTTACAAGTGCGGCGGGATCGCTGAATGCGGGCCAGAGCGCAGAGATTCAAACACGCTTTTCCAAAAACAATTGGACGAATTACACACAGACTAATGATTACTCGTTTAAGGCAACCGATAGTCAGTTCGCAAACCATGATAAGGTTACCGGGTATGTGAACGGACAGCTGGTATGGGGAATTGAGCCGTAAAGGTAGATAGCACGTTTAATGGGCTGGATCAGGGTTTGAACCTCTGATTCAGCCTTTTTATGGTGTAGAAGGTGTACACCGATTAGACGGAATGTTCTTTTTCACTTGTAGTATGTGACGATGTATCCATGTCTGTTAATATGTGATCTATTATCCTTTTCGTATGGCCCATGATGAACTGAAGAAGCACACCTGCACAACATACGGTTATCAACGTTCCAAGCCCGATCGGTCCACTGAGCAGAAACGCCAGAATTAAAAATACAAGGTAAATGAATGTTCTCGATACAAATAAGGGTGTTTGAGTGATTTCATGCAAGATTAATGTTAAGCGGTCAATCGGAATGGGTGCAAAATTGGTCTGTAAAAGCCCCACATGATGGGACAGCCCTACCAGAAGTGCATCAAACGGTGAGGTGCCCAGTTCAGATTGGATGGTAAGGGAGATGCCAAGTGTTAAGATGAGAATACCTGCGACAAAAAGTACATATTTCAAATTCATTCAACCTCTTTTTCAATATTATGTTGCAAATACAACAAAATTGAGCTAAATTCAATGTAACCCTTTTTTAGTGCATTTGCAACAAACGATTAACTTGATAAAGGAACGTGAATATAGATGACGATTCGTATAGAGATATGTACCATTGAACATGTATGTGAACTGCAGGAGATTAGTTATGAGACGTTTAATGAAACGTTTAAAGCGCAAAACTCACCCGAAAACATGAAAGCTTATCTGGAAAAGGCGTTTAATCGGGAGCAATTGGAAACGGAACTGTCCATTGCGGATTCACAATTTCTTTTTATTTATGTCAACAATAAAGTTGCAGGGTACATGAAGGTGAATATCAATGATGCTCAGTCTGAGGATATGGGTGTGGAATCTCTTGAGATCGAGCGGGTATACATCAAAAAAGAGTTCCAAAAACATGGCCTGGGTAAAGTGCTACTCCATAAAGCCATAGAGATGGCAAAAGAACATCACAAAACGAATATTTGGCTAGGCGTGTGGGAGAAAAATGAAAATGCCATTGCATTTTATGAAAAGATGGGGTTTGTACAGACAGGAGCTCATGCTTTTTACATGGGAGATGAGGAACAGATTGATTTTATAATGACCAAAAAGATATTGTAACTGGATCATCGAGTGAAAAGCTTGGGAGAAAAATGCTATTGAGCAGAACTCTTTCGGGCTTTTTCATGTTTTGCCAGAACCGTTGAATCATAAAATGAAGAAATTGGCGAAGGTTAATACATAACAAATATTATGTAAACTTATTATTTTCGATGACCTTCATAAGCTGCATCTATGGCTTTAGCAAAAGTTAAAGGCCTGATTAATACATAATTAACAGGAATATTTTGCTCAATAATCGTGAAGGTAATAGCCTGATCTCAAGGATCATCAATACAATTTATTAGTTTATTTCTACGTTTGGACAGTCAGCCGAAAATCGTTTTCGTTCGTAGTTTGTTAGATAGCGTTAAGTTCTTAATAATCAGTAAATAAGTTGTATATACCTCATGTTAAAAGAACTTTTTGCGCATGAAACGGATGTGTTAATCCACCATGTTGAATTATTTAGTTTTAGAGCGGAAAATGAAAATTAAAATTAATATTTCAGGTGAGAAATCAGGAGGATTGGACTCTTAAAACCAGTCGAAAAAAGGAGCGAAATCGATCAATATATTAATTGGATAAATAAGGGATGAATCGTTAAAAAGGCGCTACTACGCCGATTATAGATCAATTTCATATGGATTTGCGATGGATTTAGTACCGCTTTCACGTTATGCTTTTGGAAATTGGAAAGGAAGTGGGAAAAATGGAACGCGAACTGGCGTTGGAAATTGTCAGAGTAACAGAATTGGCTGCGTTAGCTTCAGCACCCTGGATGGGACGAGGCGACAAGAACAGTGCAGATGAAGCGGCTACTTTGGCCATGCGCGCCATGTTCGATTCCGTGTCCATTCGCGGCACGGTGGTAATCGGTGAAGGAGAAATGGATGAAGCACCCATGTTGTACATCGGCGAGGAAGTAGGCAACGCTGAGGGGCCTGAGGTTGACGTGGCTGTAGACCCGCTCGAAGGTACAGAAATCGTGGCCAAAGGACTAAACAACGCTCTATCGGTTATTGCAGTGGCGGGAAAAGGTAACCTGCTCCACGCACCGGACATGTATATGGAGAAACTGGCGGTAGGGCCTGCGCTTGTAGGCAAGGTCAGCATTGAAGACCCGGTTGAAGTCACACTGGAGAAAGCCGCTGCCGCATTGAACAAAAACATCTCGGACCTCACTGTGATGATTCTGGATCGTGTGCGACACGAGAGTACCATCAAGACGCTACGCAAGGTTGGCGTACGGATCAAGTTTCTCAGTGACGGTGATGTTGCGGGTGCGATGGCACCGGCCTTCCCGGAGGCGGGCATTGATCTGTATGTCGGATCTGGAGGAGCGCCAGAAGGTGTGCTGGCTGCCGCAGCGCTATCTTGCCTTGGGGGTGAGATCCAAGGTCGTCTGATGCCTGCCAACGCAGACGAATTCCAGCGCTGCTTGCAGATGGGGATCGATAATCCTTACAAAGTGTTAACGATGCAGGATATGATCGGCACAGAGGATGTCATTTTTGCCGCAACAGGTGTGACGCCAGGTGAGATTCTGGGAGGGGTACGATATCTTGCGGATGATCGGGCCGAGACCGATTCGATTGTTATGCGTGCCAAAACCAAAACAATTCGGTTTATTCGTTCCCAACACTTTCTGCCGAACAAAGAAGTGCTGCACAAAGTAAGACAGCTCCAATTCACGCCAGAACCCTCGTATCGCATTCCGAGTCATGCGAAAACAATGGAGCAGGCTGAGTTTAGTCAATCCTCCGTTGATCTTGGCGTTACAACGACGTTGTAATTGATCCTTATTAGTAGTTAAAAGGATGGGGAATGGGTTCAATCCATTCCTCATCTTTTTTGTGTTAAAAGCATTGACAACGGTTACATGGCATGAGAAAATGTACGCGCGTACATAAATATCGATTTTTAATTATTACATCATTAATAGGTGAGCTAGAAGGAGGTGAAATTCATGGCATCTCGTAAAGAAGTGGCTGATCTTGCGGGTGTTTCCGAGGCGACGGTCTCCCGGGTGCTTAATGGGGTAGGCCCTATTAAAGAAGAGACACGCCGCAAGGTTCTTGAAGCTTCCGAACAGTTAGGCTATGTGCCCAGCGCGCTTGCTCGCAGTTTTGCCAGAAGTAAAAGCGGAAACCTTGGCGTGGTATTACCTTATGTTCCGAAGGCGCATCTGTTCTCGGCGTATTTCTTCTCGGAAATGCTGAGTGGGATTGGAAGCAAAGCCAGAGACAATAGCATGGACCTGTTGGTTATGTTCCGAACACCCGGTGAAGTGATGAATTATACGGATTTGTTCCGGCGTCAGAAAGTGGACGCTTGCATTATCCTTGGTGCCAGAGATGATCATGAAGAACTGGCGGCCATGCAGCAACTTCATCAGGAAGGACACCCATTCTGTGTCATGAATCAGCATTTTGAGGGCCAATCGTTTACGGAAGTGGATGCGGATCATGTGGAAGGAAGCAGACTTGCCATACGTCATCTTACGGATCAGGGGTATCGCAAAATCGCTTTTCTCAATGGTCCAGACAGCTATTCCAACAGCCAGGAGCGAATGGAAGGCGTTCGTCTTGGCCTGCAAGAAGCAGGTATGGAGCTGGAGCCGAGTCTATTGCTTAAAGGGAATTATAGTAGAAGAAGTGGCATTGAGGCGGCAGCGATTGTAGCAGATCGCCTACATGAGATTGATGCTGTATTTGCGGCCAATGACCGGATGGCCATTGGTGTCATGCATGGTTTACGTGAGCGGGGAATAGAGCCTGCGGATTTTCCGGCATTTGTGGGTTATGACGACTCCGATGCCGCCGAGATGGCGGTTCCGCCGCTGAGCAGCGTCAGGGTTCCATTTTTCGAAATGGGTGAACTTGCAGTATCGAAGCTTATGCATGGGTCTGTGGGTGATACACATAAAGCGAATAACTCTGATGTAGCGGTAACCGAATCTGCGAGAGCGTTGTTGCCTACCGAACTGATCATCCGTGCTTCTTCTATCCGTCAATAGTTTATTGGTACACAAATTGAAAGACTTTTTATTATTCCAAAGGAGGAAATGACCATGTCAAATCGTCTTCGTGTCGGAATGGTTGGATACAAATTTATGGGGAAGGCCCACAGTAATGCCTATCGCAGTCTGCCGATGTTTTTCCCGTCTGCTCCGCTGCAGCCTGAGATGTCTGTGATCTGTGGACGTAACGAGCAGGGAGTGCAGGAGGCAGCGAATCAGTTCGGCTGGTCCGAAAGTGTAACGGATTGGCGCGAACTGGTGAAGCGGGATGATATCGATCTGATTGATATTAACGCGCCAAGTGATGCCCATAAGGAAATTGCGTTGGAAGCAGCTCGTCAGGGCAAACATCTGTTTTGTGAGAAACCACTGGCCCTGTCGCTTGCGGATTCGCGTGAGATGCTTCAGGCAGCAGAGGATGCTGGAGTCGCTCATATGGTCGGGTTCAACTATCGTTTCTCACCAGCGGTGCAATTAGCGAAGGATCTGGTGGAGAGCGGACGACTGGGTAAAATCTATCATTTCCGTGCATTTTTCCTGCAGGACTGGATCATGGACCCTTCGTTCCCGCTCGTATGGCGTTTGCAAAAAGAAGTGGCTGGCTCCGGTTCCCATGGGGATCTGGGTGCGCATTTAATCGACTTGGCTCGTTTCCTTGTTGGTGAATTCCAGGAAGTCATCGGTATGAGCGAAACCTTCATCAAAGAGCGTCCGCTTGCAGCCGAGATGACCGGGCTGAGTGCAAAGGGCAGTTCGAATGCGGATGCACCGAAAGGAGAAGTGACCGTCGACGACGCTACGTTGTTCCTGGCACGATTCGCAGGAGGGGCGCTGGGCAGCTTCGAGGCTACACGCTTTGCAGCAGGGCATCGGAGTACGAACTCGTTTGAGATTAACGGCAGTCTCGGCAGTGTACGATTTGATTTTGAGCGGATGAACGAACTGGAAGTATATTTCACAAAGGATGAAGAGGACGTACAGGGATTCCGCCGTGTACTGGCGACCGATCCGGCACATAAATATGCCGAAGCCTGGTGGCCTGCCGGACATACAATTGGATTCGAGCACACGTTCACACATGAAATGTTGGAGCTGGTGACAGCGATCTCTGAAGGACGACAACCATCACCAAGTTTCCACGATGGGGTCGCTTGTCAGGCTGTACTGGAAGCGGTAGAACGTTCGGTAACAGAACGGCGCTGGGTGACGCTTGAAGAGATGTGAGCAAGCAAAACAGTGACGTCAGAAATAGGGTTGAACACAACTAAACTAGGCGAAAGCGAGTGAATAAACGATGAGTAAAGCACTGATTGTATGGGGCGGCTGGGATGGACATGAACCGGAGCAGGTAGCAGCGATATTTGAGCGTATCTTGAAGGAAGAGCAGTTTGAGGTTGAAGTCTCAAATACGTTGGAGTCTTATGCGGATGCCGAGAAGCTGCTAGGTCTGGATCTGATCGTGCCGTTGTGGACAATGGGACAGATTGAGCAAGAACTCGTCAATAACGTATCAGCGGCTGTCCAGAGCGGTGTGGGCTTGGCTGGTCTTCATGGCGGGATGTGTGATGCCTTCCGAAATAATGTAGACTGGCAGTTTATGACGGGTGGACAATGGGTTGCTCATCCAGGCAACGATGGGGTGGAGTATATGGTGAACATGAAGCGTGGCTCTAGCCCGTTATTGGATCATATTGAAGATTTTCAGGTGAAAAGTGAACAGTACTACCTGCACGTAGACCCGGCAGTGGAAGTGCTGGCAACAACTCGTTTCCCAGTGGTGACTGGTCCGCATGCAGCGAATGGACCCGTAGATATGCCTGTTGTCTGGACGAAACGCTGGGGCGCAGGACGGGTATTCTACAACTCACTGGGACATCATGCAGACATTGTAGACATGAAACCCGTGACTGAAATGATGCGCAGTGGATTCAAATGGACAGCAGCAGGCAAAGAACTTGCCAAGAGTCGAGTAAGTGCATCAACCGAAGTGTACACAGGTATGGCGGACAACCAGAACTAATGAGATTGTAGTTTGATTGCAAACGTAACTTCAGTGTTAACCATTCATCCTCAATGGATAAACCATTTCTGATCCACGGCGAAGGGAGCCCCAGGTATGAAAACAATGAAAGTAGGCATTATTGGCTGCGGTAAAATCAGCGGTATTTATATGGAAAACTGTCACCGGTTCGAGGTGCTGGAACTTGTTGCTGTTGCGGATCTCGACCGTAAACGTGCCGAGGAGCAGGCAGCAGCCTATAACGTGCCTAACGTATACAGCGTCGACGAAATCTTGGCTGATCCCGAGATTGAGCTGATCATCAACCTGACGATTCCTTCCGTTCATGCGGATGTATGCTTGCGGGCGCTTGAATCTGGCAAACATGTGTATGTAGAAAAACCGCTCGCGGTTACCCGTGAAGAAGGGCAGGCCGTGCTCGAAACAGCGAAGCGTAAAGGATTGCTCGTGGGCTGTGCACCAGAAACGTTCTTCGGTTCAGGCATCCAGACTTCACTTCAATTGGTGGAGGAAGGGGTAATCGGCAAGCCGGTGGCGGCGACGGCATTTATGATGAGCCGTGGTCATGAGCACTGGCACCCAGATCCGGAGTTTTATTACGCGTCAGGCGGTGGGCCAATGTTTGACATGGGTCCGTACTATCTCACCGCATTGGTTCAACTAATGGGACCGATCAAGTCAATTGCAGGTATGACAGGTAAAGCCATGGAAGAACGGACGATTACGAGTGAGAAAAAGAGGGGTCAGACGGTTCCCGTCGAAATTCCTACTCATGTTACCGGTCTGTTACAGTTTGAACAGGGGGCCATTGGCACACTAATTACAAGTTTTGACGTATTTGGCGGAAGTGCATTGCCACCGATTGAGATATATGGCACGCACGGTACATTGCAGGTACCTGATCCCAATACCTTCGGCGGTCCAGTTCGTTACCGCTTGCTGGGTGAACATGAATGGACGGAAGTTCCGCTTCTCCCAGGATATCAGGAAAATACACGCGGCATCGGTGTGGCAGATATGGCCTATGCAGCACATAGTGGACGTGCACACCGTGCGAGTGGGGAACTGGCATACCACGTACTTGAGGCCATGTGGGCATTCCACGATTCATCAGATGAACAGACGTTCTACCAGATGAAAAGCTCGTGTCAGCGCCCGGCTGCATTGCCAGTGGATCTGCCATTGTATACATTGGATAAATAAGATAGCCATTATGCCTTATGTCATAACGAATAGCCCCTTTTCCTTCAAACAAGGAAAGGGGCTATTTTTTATTAAATCAAAAAAATCTGGGGATAACAGCGATCGGAAGGTTGTTCGGTCATTGGAGTGTCCAGTGTAAATATTCTTTAGTTCAACTTATATAGCCATTTATGGCTCAAATCCCGCCTGACTGATCCAAATCTCATCTTCGGCGAAATAGTCTTTCATCCGCTGAACTACAGTCTGATACGCATCTGGATGATACCAATGCTCCATCCCCACTTGCTGATAGAGCGACTCCATGCCGAGTCGCCGGGTTCGCTTGCCCTCGCTGCCATCGCCCATGAAATAATCGTCAATGCATACACGCTGAACCAGAGGTCTCAAGATGGCTACAAACTGTTCACTGCTGGGTAATACGGGAGCAATCGCAACCTGCGTGGGTATTCCGGCATCCCGCAACTGTTCCAGTGCACGTAATCGGCCTGCAATCGGGGGAGCGGAAGGACTGAAATGCTTGCGCATATCGTCTAGATCCGTCTCCACCGTCATGCTGACCCGAACCCGGTCACCTAACTGCTGTAGCAGATCTATATCCCGTGTAACGAGTGGACTGCGGGTTTGGACTAATACAAAATCGGGCGGATGCTGTACCATCGTTTCAAGCAATGAACGCGTGATACACTCCTTGTATTCGGCGGGTTGATACGGGTCGGTACTGGATGACATGAACAGAGTGACTTTTCCTTTGGTCAGGGCACGTTGCAACTCTTTGGCGAATACTCGGGAGGCCTCTTGTTTCACATCGACCCAGCTTCCCCAATCCTCTTTGCGAAATAAGGAGACAGGCATCTGTCTGACATAACAATAGGAACAACCGAAGGCGCAGCCTGTGTAAGGATTCAGCGTATGTGTATAGCCATTAAGGAACCCTGTCCCCTTGTTGAGTAACGTTTTGGGTACTTTGTAAGTAAGATTTGTCTTCATAAGTTCTCATGCCTTTCGCGGTAGTATGCAGGTGTGAGACCTGTGTGTTTGCGAAATACAGTAATGAAATAAGCTGAGTTAGGTATACCGACATGGCGGCCAATATCGGTGACGGTAAGTCCGGTATGTTCAAGCAACTTCCGGGCTTCGGTAATTCGTTTATCCTGAATATATTGAACCGGTGTGCGGCCTGTAATCCGCTTGAACACACGATGCAGATGATAAGGACTGCCATGACTTACGGTGGCAAGGACATCCAAGGTTAGAGGTTCGGCGTAATGCTGTTCGATGTAATCCGTGATCCCGTATATCCACTCCTGATCAGGTACACGCTCGCCTGTTGGTTTACAACGTTTGCAGGGTCTGAACTTTCGTGCCAAGGCTTCTTCAACATGTTGAAATATCAGCACATTTTCAGCTTTGGGTGCTCTGGACTTACAGGAAGGTCGGCAAAAGATCCCCGTTGTTTGCACACCGTAAAAGAACGTTCCATCATAAGAATTATCGTTGTGGATGATGGCATGCCAGTATTTTTCATCTATAGATTCGGGCAGTATGGTATCTTGATCTGGACTTTCCACGGTGATCACCTCATCTCTAATTATACCCTTGATTCGAAGGGATTGACGAAGTTTCAACTTAAAAAGCAAGATATCAATATCTGGGATAAAGTACCTTCCTTCAATCTGAACGAAATATGAGCTACAATATACAGGATGGTATACAGGTTATATAGGTTCAACTAAACTTTCTACACGAGAACGGAGAGGACAGAAATAACGTGAAGAAGCGAAGCGTTCGCCTAAAAGCTTTCTGAAAGAAAGCTGCTTCGGAAGCATACGCTATCCCCGGATTTTCCCTTTGAAGAAGGGAATTGAAAAAAATCTGGGGATAACAGCGATCGGAAGGTTATTCTGTCATCGGAGTGGTAAGTGTAAATATTCTTTAGTTGAACTCATATAGAACTCAAATGAAATTTACAGATGAAAGAGGTAGGTAGGCATGGTTCGTTTTGGCGTAGTGGGTACCAACTGGATTACAGAAAGGCTTCTTGAAGCCGCAGCACAGGTTGAAGGATTCAAATTAACCGCCGTGTATTCAAGAACTGAAGATAAGGCTACTGCATTCGCAGATAAATATGATGTTGAACACCGCTTCACCGATCTGGAAGAGTTGGCGGCAAGTGATGTGATTGATGCAGTCTACATCGCAACACCGAATACGGTTCATGCGGAGCAGGCTGAGCTTTTTCTGAGAAACGGTAAACATGTATTGTGCGAGAAACCTCTGGCTGCAAATAGCGCCGAAGTTCGGAGCATAATCGATACAGCACGAGAACACGAGGTTCTGCTCATGGAAGCGATGAAATCGACCCTTGTTCCCCAGTTCAAAATGGTGCAGAAGAGCCTGCATAAAATCGGTCCTGTCCGCAAATATGTAGCAGGATACTCTCAGTATTCTTCGCGTTACGACAAGTACAAAGAGGGGATTGTCCTGAACGCGTTCAAGCCTGAACTCGCTAATGGGGCGTTAATGGATCTCGGTGTGTATTGTCTCTATCCGCTGATTACATTGTTCGGTGCACCTAACCGGGTTCAATCCCAAGCGATGATGCTGGAATCTGGCGTGGATGGACAAGGCAGTGTGCTGCTGGATTATGATGGGATGGATGCGGTCGTTACATACTCCAAAATCTCCAACTCTCATGTACCAAGCGAAATTATGGGGGAACTGGGCAGCATCATCATTGACAAGATTGGCTCACCGGAACATGCAGAGATACGTTACAATGACGGTACGGTGGAGCAGCTCACAGTCGAACAAAACCATCCGGCGATGTATTATGAAGTGGAGGAGTTCGTGAATCTGGTTCAGGAAGGCAAAAAGGAGTCTGACATGAACACGTATGAACGCTCCTATGTGACGATGCAGGTTATGGATCAGATTCGGAAACAGATTGGGCTTGTGTTCCCTAACGATTGATTCAAAAACAGGAAAGGTAGCTGAGACGAGATGAGCAGAGATGAGCTGAGCAACCGGTCCAATGATTCTGGAGGTTTGGAACTGAAACAGATTGTTTTCATAGGAAGAACCTTCGAAGAATATATGAAGATGTTCAACTTAACGGTGGACGAGATTAATGGCAGGTCCATTCTGGATTGTCCAGGCGGTGCCTGTTCGTTTAGTAGCCAAGCGCGCAAATTGGGTGCCAACCCCATGGCCGTGGATATGGCCTACGAATACAAGATCGACGAGCTTGAATTAAAGGGATTCCAGGATATTGAGCATACGATGAAACAGATGGAACCGGTGCAAAGCATATATGTGTGGGATCAATTTGGATCAATCCAGGGGTTAAAGGAAGAGCGAACTCGTGCCATCACAGATTGCGTAGCAGATATGAAAATGTTTCCTGACCGTTATGTGGCGTCTGTGCTCCCGGATCTACCCTTTGCCGATGAACAATTCGATCTTACGTTATCCGCCCATTTCCTGTTTACGTATGCGGATCGATTGGATGTTGATTTTCATATTGCAACCATAATGGAGCTGCTGCGTGTGAGCAAACGAGAGGTTCGCATTTTTCCAACAGTTGATCTGTCTGGCGAACGTTACAAGCACATGGATGAATTAAAATTAATACTTGAAGAGCTTGGGTACACGGTATCCGAAGAACCAACAGCATATGAGTTTCAACGGAACGCTCACACCATGCTTCAAATTGTTAAACATAATCGAACAAGATAGGAGGTTTTTTGGATGAATAAAGTACTTATACTTGGGGGTACACGTTTTTTCGGTAAACGTCTGGTGGATCACTTGCTGTGGGAAGGGAAGTCTCAGATCACAGTCGCAACTCGTGGTAAAACGGATGTCGACTTCGGTCCCGAAGTGAATCGAATTAAGATGGATCGTGAAGACCCGGAATCACTGGCAGAGGTTGCGCAGACAGACATGTGGGATGTTGTGTACGATAATATTTGTTATTCACCGGATGCGGCGAAAGCGGCATGTGACGCTTTTGCAGGACGCACCAAAAGATACGTTCTGACATCCACACTATCAGTGTACGGTGATCCAAGACCTGGATTTAAGGAAACGGATTTTGACCCGTATACATATCCATTACAGTATGGGAGTGCGGAAGATTTTTCGTATGGAGAAGGCAAACGGCTTGCCGAGGCTGTATTTTTCCAGGAAGCGGATTTCCCGGTTGTGGCGATGCGCATTCCAATTGTACTCGGAATTGATGATTATACGAGAAGACTTCATTTTCATATTGAACATGTGCAAAAAGGAAAACCGATCGGCATGCCAAATCCGGATGCGGAGATTGGATTTATCAATTCCACCGAAGCGGCAAGATTTCTCGCTTGGCTTGGACATTCGTCCATTACCGGTCCGGTGAATGCAGCTTCCAAAGGTGCGATTACGTTGTCAGCCATGATACATCTGATCGAGACCGTCACGGGCATGCAGTCCCAGATCCTCACGGAAACGGTGAAAGAGGACATGTCACCCTTCGGAATTGAGCAATCATGGACGATGGAGACAACCAAGGCTGAACAAGCGGGATATACGTTCGAACCTCTGATGGAATGGTTCCCGGGACTCGTTCGTGAGGTCGCTTTAGCATTACAGTCTGAGCGGTAGAAATATCGGCTTGGATGGAACTGAATGAAACGACGAGCCTGAATGAACCAGACGAACCAAACGGCTCGAACGACGGATTGTTTCAGCGAATGAACTTCAAACAGGGTGCAGCCAGAGCGTAATCTCCGGTGCACCCTGTTCATGTTTTACATTTTTTAAATCTGAATTGAACCTAATCTAGATAAGTGGGGCTAATCATTTACACGATAATATTTAGTCAACTCTAGTGCTTAACTCTATTTTTGCTCACGTGGAGCAGTAGCTGAAGCCCGTATGCGCAGTTCTGATGGTAGAATGACGGTTTGGGCTTCGGAAGGGGCCTTGCCTTCAATCCGGTCAATCAGCATCTGTACACCCTGAAACCCAAAGTCATATGCTGGCTGTGCTGCTACAGTCAGGAAAGGATCGAAGGCTGAAGCCAGATCCAGATCGTCGAAGCACACAACAGAGATGTCTTCTGGTACACGCAGTCCTCGTTTGCGCAAAAGCCGAATGACCCCAATCGCCAGCATGTTGTTGGCGGCAAAAATGGCTGTTGGTTGATCCGGTTGAGAGAGTAGTTGATCCAGTCCTTCTTCATCGCTGAAATCCCGGTACCCGGTTCGAAGCACAAGCTCGGGATCGATATCAGCTCCGGCCTCTCGTAAACCCGCTATATAACCTTCCTCCCGCAGTCTGGCGGTAGAAACCTCCGAAGAACCATTGACCAGTGCAATGCGCCGGTGCCCCAATTGCACCAGGTATCGAATTAGCTCAATCGCGCCTTCCAGGCTATCTCCAGCAATGATATCTGACGTAATGCCAGGTACGGTGCGATCCAGAAAAACAAACGGAATGTGACGTTCCTGCAGCTGTTTCAGATGTTGGAGAGAACGATCTCCCGCTGGGGCAAAGAGTACACCATCCACACGAGTAGACAGAATCGCATCTACATAATCCTTTTCCTTTTTGTAATCCTCGTCACTATTGCCGAATAAAAGACGGTACCCACGAAGATGGGCTGCATCTTCAGCACCACGCGCCAGTGTTGTATAAAAAGGGTTGGTAATATCCGTAATAAGCAGGGAGAGCATCTGGGTTCGTTGAAGCACAAGGCTGCGTGCATTGGAGTTCGGGATGTAACCCAGTTCGTCGATCACCTGTTGCACACGTTCACGTGTCGCGGAACTTATACGGCCTGTATGATTAATGACCTTGGAGACCGTCATGGCGGAGACGCTGGCTTTTTTGGCAATATCGTAAATGGTAATCATTAGGAATCCAACCTTTCCGCAACATAGTCTTACCATTCTATAGGATAATGCCAATTGACAGCAAGATAGGCCCATGCTATGTTAGGGTTACCGATAACCCTAAAGGGTACTGTACGTATTTACTACATAAACCATTTCGTTAAATTTGCTCATGCACGTTCCATTTTCTTGAATAGAGGAACTACATACATAGCTAATTAATGAAATGGTTTATTGGTATTTTTTCAAATATGTAAACGCATTCAACCCAAGCGAGGCTCTTGGCAATCTGTGTATGTAGCTCTTGTATGCCATTCGGGTATCGGTTCTATTTCCGTCATTATCTTATTCCAGTCACTGCACATGGATCAGACAGAAGGTTTCTCAATTCAACCCAAATTCTATGAAACGAATTGAAGGAGGACATTCCAGTATGACACATCAGGATTATCGTTATAAGCAGGCTTTCCCCAAGATTGGTATTCGTCCCACGATTGATGGAAGACGCAAAGGTGTTCGGGAATCACTGGAAGAGCAGACGATGCGGATGGCGACATCTGTTGCGGAACTGCTTGCAGCCGAACTACGTTATCCTGACGGCTCCGCGGTGGAGTGTGTTGTGGCCGAGACCTGTATTGGCGGAGTGGCCGAAGCGGCCGCAGCATCAGAATTGTTCAGCCGTTCGAACGTTGGCGTAACGATCACCGTGACACCATGCTGGTGTTATGGTACGGAAACGATGGATATGTCACCATCCATTCCTACTGCTATCTGGGGGTTTAACGGGACTGAACGTCCGGGTGCAGTCTATCTGGCAGCGGTACTTTCTGCTCATGCACAGAAGGGGATTCCTGCCTTTGGAATCTATGGAGAGGATGTGCAGGACGGCGGGGATACAACAATTCCCGATGACGTACGTGAGAAATTGCTCCGGTTCAGCCGTGCGGGTCTTGCAGCCGCAACCTTGAAAGGGCAAGCGTATCTGTCCATTGGATCGGTATCCATGGGGATTGCAGGTTCGATTGTGAACGATTCATTTTTCCAGGAATATCTGGGCATGCGCAACGAATATGTGGATATGAGCGAACTCACTCGTCGTATCGAAGAAGAAATCTACGATCCTGAGGAGTATAAGCTCGCACTGGCCTGGGTGAAGGAGAATTGTAGCGAAGGTCCGGATAACAACGTTGCCCATCTGCAAACGGATCGCAAACGCAAAGAGTACGAATGGGAAACCGTTGTGAAAATGACCCAAATCGTGCGTGACTTGATGGCGGGCAATCCAAGATTGGCTGAGCTTGGTTTCACAGAGGAATCGATGGGTCACCACGCAATTGTATCCGGCTTCCAGGGACAACGGCAGTGGACAGATCATTCACCTAACGGAGATTTTCTGGAGTCGATATTAAACTCTTCCTTTGACTGGAATGGCAAACGTGCACCTTATCTGGTTGCAACGGAGAATGACAGCCTGAACGGGGTATCGATGTTATTCGGTTCGCTGCTGACGCATACAGCACAGATCTTTGCTGATGTGCGTACGTATTGGAGCCCGGATTCAGTACAACGTGTGACGGGGCACCAGTTGGAAGGAAACGCGAAGGACGGCATCCTGCATCTGATCAACTCTGGTTCGGCAGCCTTGGATGGCACTGGGCAACAGTCCAGAGAGGGTAAGCCTGTACTCAAGCCATTCTGGGAAATTACAGATGAGGAAGTACAGGACTGCCTAAAAGCAACATCATGGAGACCGGCATCCGTAGAGTATTTCCGTGGGGGCGGCTATTCAGCGGATTTCCTGACCAAAGGTGGCATGCCTGTAACGATGACACGTCTGAATCTGGTCAAAGGACTGGGTCCAGTGTTGCAAATTGCTCAGGGTTACACGGTTGATCTGCCTGAAGATGTGCATGATACGCTGGATCAGCGGACAGATCCAACCTGGCCATCCACCTGGTTTGCACCTGTTCTAACCGGATCAGGAGCGTTTACTTCCGTATACGAAGTCATGAATCAATGGGGCGCCAACCATGGCTCCATCTCGTATGGACACATCGGTGCTGATCTGATTACGCTGGCTTCCATGCTTCGCATTCCGGTAAATATGCATAATGTACCTGAAACGGAAATTTTCCGTCCGCGTGCATGGGGATTATTCGGCACAAGTGAGCCGGAGAGTGCAGATTACCGTGCTTGCAGTGTATTTGGTCCGTTGTATCGTTAAAATAAAGTTCCATTCCTGTCAAACGCCATGTTCCTTATGAAATGAAGGTAACATGGCGTTCTCTTGAAAGCTGTCTTCAGAACTCGAATACGGCTTATCGCGTAGAGTTAAGGAGGCTTGAAAGAATGGGCGACAAAGCAACACATGTGCTTGCTGCCGATTACGGTGCCGGTAGTGGCCGCGTAGTCCGGGGTTCTTTTGATGGAAGCAGACTCTCGTTACAAGAAGTGCATCGATTCAACAACGAACCCGTGCAGCTGGGGGATGGATTGTATTGGGATTTCTTGCGACTTTTTCATGAATTAAAACAAGGCCTTGTGAAAGGGACGCAAGGCATCTCTCCATCGGTCCGTTCTATAGCAGTGGATACGTGGGGAGTGGACTATGGACTGGTGGATGGGGCGGGAAGATTATACTCGAATCCGCGGCACTATCGGGAAGCACGCAATGCACAGTGGATGGAAGAAGTACTGCACATGGTGAAAGAAGAAGAACTGTATGCCATGTCCGGCGTTTTGCCGCAGCAGATTAATACAGTATTCCAGCTACTAGGCAGTGTACGAGAGCAGGCCGAAGGTTTGCGTCCGGATGTGCGCATGTTATTTATGCCGGATTTATTTCACTATTATCTATCTGGTCAGCTGGCTTGTGAGTATACGATTGCAAGTACCAGTGGGCTGTTGCATGCAGGCGAGGCGCGTTGGAATGAACACCTGATCGGGCGTCTCGGTATGCCGGAAACATTATTTCCAAAACTCGTTCAACCGGGTACCGTGCTGGGCAATTTAACGAATGAGTTGTGCGCCGAGTTACGGACTGGACCGATGCAGGTAGTCTCTGTGGGCTCACATGATACTGCATCTGCCTTGGCAGCGATTCCCGCGATGGATTCGGACTTCGCTTTTATCAGCTGTGGAACTTGGTCTCTTATGGGTGTGGAGCGTGATACACCTGTATTGGATAACAGAAGTCGTGCATTGGGATTCACCAATGAAGGGACCGTGAATGGCAAAGTACGTACCCTGAAAAATCGTTCAGGCTTGTGGCTGCTACAGGAATGCAAACGGCAATGGGAGCGGGAGAATCAACCTTTTACACATGAAGAACTGATTCAACTGGCTACCTTGGTAGCGCCGCATCAAAGTTATGTATCGCCGGGAGATGGAGTGTATTTGGCGCCAGGAAATATGGCTGAACGAATACGGCAACAATGCAGTCTCAGCGGACAGACTGTGCCTGAAACGACTGGAGCGATTGTGCGCTGCATTCTGGAAAGTCTTGCACTGGAATTCAGACAGACGCTGGATGAACTGCAGTTGATTACAGGTACAAGACCTCGTGTCATTCATATGGTTGGTGGTGGTGTACACAATCGACTATTATGCCAGTTTACAGCCAATGCAGCTGGTGTCCCGGTGGTGGCAGGCCCGGCCGAGGCGACTTCAGCCGGGAATTGCATGCTGCAATTCCTTGCGCATGGAGAAGTGAGTAGCTTGGCCGAGGTACGGGAGGTCATGGCTGCTTCCTTTTTCCCCGAGACCTATGAGCCTGAGGATACAGAGCTGTGGCAGGAAGCTTATGAATACTACCAAAGTCTGAATCAAATCAAAAGGTAATGAACAGATTCAATGCAATGAGTATTGACGCAAAATGCTAAAAAGAAAAGTATGAGGAGTGGTGAGCAACATGTCTGATCAGCAAGTAAGGGAAGAGTTGACGAAGTATGCACGGAGAGCAGTTGCCCAAGGGTTGGTGGTAGGACCCGGTGGGAATCTGAGCGCTCGCTCTGGGGGAACGATGTTATTGTCTCCGAGCGGTTATGCACTTGAAGACCTGGAACCGGACGAGTGGATCGCTATTGATATCGAGACAGGGGCGACTAGCGCCGGATCGACTCGTCCGTCTTCCGAAGTATTGATGCATCTGTATAGCTATCGTGTGAATCCTGATATCCAAGCCATTGTGCATACGCATCCGGCATATACGATCGCACTCAGTCTCGTTTTCGATGAATTGCCACACTTGTTCCCTGATCAGTCGGCATTGGTGGGCGATATCGGATTCGTTCCATATGTTCTGCCAACGACGAAACAACTTGCCGATGCAGTCACAGCAAAGGTAAAAGAACATACGGCACTCATTCTCGTCAATCACGGATTGGTCACAACGGGTAAAAACCTCCGCGAAGCCTATTATCGCACCCAGGTGGTGGAAGAAAGCGCGAAGGTATATATGATCGCAAAGGCAGCCGGGGAACCCAAAGTGCTTACTGCCGAAGAATATAAGGAAATCCAATCCCTTGAAAGTGAAGCCTACCGTGTACAGTTGCTGCAACAACTCAAGTCCTGAAAAGATTGCTACGTTAAGGGCAGATTGCATCCTCCAGATAAACGCTGGAATAAAAGATGTGAAATGCTCTTTTTAATTTTAATTTTGAATTTAAAAGGCGCAGAGTATAGCTGAGGGAATAATTCGCACTATTTTGATGAGAATTGTTGAAATTGTGATGTCTGCAAGGTATACTAACGTTAATCATCAATGAGTAACAACTACGAAGAAGATTAAAAAAACAATTAAGTATCTAAGAGGGGTGAAATCAGTGGGTCCTGAGTTAAACGAAATGGAGTTGGAATACGAACTGCTGAAGCAGCTTCGAGACGCTAACGCTCCCATCGGGGCCAGTACGTTGGTTCATACTTTGGGCAAAACGTATGGTCTGAGTCAGGCAACCATCGGAAGAAGGCTTATGGAGATGGATGTTGAAGGTTTTACAGTTCTGGAAGGTCGCAAGGGAAGGACGTTGACCGATCAGGGTCTGGATCGAATGAAGACGTTGGAAAGAGATTTGCAGCAACAAAGCGTGAACTCACAGTTAATTCAGATGCTGAACCATTCCGGGGAAAAGGCTCTGCTAGATGTTCTTGTTGCCAGAAGGGCACTTGAGCGGGAGATCGCTTCCCTGGCAGCACAACGCGCCTCAAAAGAATACATAGTTCTGTTGCAAGCATCGATTGCAAACCAGCATGAATTGCTTTCCAAGAATATTATACCATACGAGGAGGACCGGGAGTTTCACAGATTGCTGGCTTATGCCGCGCAAAACCAAATTCTTCTGCATGCGGTTGAACTGGTGTGGGAGACAAGCCGCGATTTTCTGGAGACCGCGTATATTCGTAAGAGAGTAGGAAGTGAATTAGTTGTGGATCATCAGCACATTCTGGATGCTATTGTAGCGGGCTCTCCGGAGCAGGCTGAAGCGGCAATGGTGAATCATATCAACCAAATGATCGATGATGTCAAACGTTATTTCGCCATGCAAAACCAATAACATACCTTGGAATAAGACCCGGATATAAAGGAGTTGAGCTTGTGGACACAATCTACCGTTTAGGCATAGATATCGGAGGTACTTTCACGGATGCGCTGGTGATGGACCATCAGGGCAAGGTGATTGCGGCGCTGAAGACGCCATCGATTGCAGCAGCTCCCGAACAAGCGATTTTTAACGCACTGGATCAGCTCAAGGCGAGTGGCGTGAATATTCAAGAGATTGATCTTTTTGTGCATGGAACAACGCTTGGCGTCAACACGTTGATTGAGCGAAATGGCGGAGTTACAGGTCTGCTGGTCACTAAAGGATTCCGTGACATTCTTGAAATCCGCCGGTTGCGACTTGAGGATACAACCAATCTGTATGGTGACAAGACCGATGCGCTGGTACCGAGACATCGCGTTAAGGAAGTCGATGAACGGGTCATTGCGAGTGGAGGCATACTCCAGCCACTGAATGAGGAACAACTGTTGAAAGCTGTGGATGAGCTGGTGGAGGATGGCGTTACCGCTTTGGCGATCAGCTTTTTACATGCTTATGTGAATCCTGCTCATGAGCAGCTTGCGGAAGATCTGATCAGGGAGCGTTATCCGCAACTGTTCATCTGCCGAAGCAGCGCCATCTGGCCACAACAGCGTGAGTTCGAACGAACACTCGCAACGGCCATGAACGCTTATGTAGGTGAACGGATGGGGTCTTACTTCCTGCGTCTCCAAGAAGGGATTCAGGCATACGGCCTCAAAGCCAACTTGCTGTCGACCATGTCCAACGGTGGAATTATGACGGCTGCCAGAGCGGCTAATGAGCCGGTACGTACGCTTCTGTCCGGGCCTGCTTCCGGTGTAATCGCTGCGACCCATATTGCTGAACGAGCGGGCATTCATCAGGTCATCACATTTGACATGGGTGGGACAAGCGTTGACGTTGCCCTCATTGACAAAGAACCGAGTTATTCTTCTGAGAACAAGGTTGGAGATTTTCCTGTCATCATTCCTGCTGTTGATGTAACGGCTATAGGAGCTGGTGGTGGTTCAATTGCCTGGCTTGATTCCGTAGGCGTACTCAAGGTGGGGCCACGTAGCGCGGGAGCCAACCCCGGTCCGGCATGTTATCAGCGCGGAGGAGAAGAGCCGACAACCACAGATGCCTATCTACAGCTCGGTATCCTGCATGCTGACCGTTTCCTTGGCGGACAAATGCGTCTGTATCCCGAACTTGCAGAGCGTACTCTGAGCAATCTGGGAGAGAAGCTTGGACTGAATGCCGAACAGACTGCACAAGCCATTCTTGATGTGGCAACTGCCAATATGTACGCCCAGTTTTCTCCCCTCATGGCTCGCAAGGGCGTTGATCCCCGCGATTTTACGTTGCTCGCATATGGTGGAGCAGGCCCGATGCATGCTTTTCAGATGGCACGCGAGGTAGGTATCGACAAAGTGCTGATCCCGCCATCTCCGGGAACACTGTGTGCCATGGGCTGCACGGTTGCCAATCTCCGCAATGATTTCGTTCATACGTTACACAAAAGCACCCAGACTCTGGAGTCTGGTGAATTAAGCTCTCTTTTTGCTGAATTGGAAAACCAGGGACGTAGCTGGGTCGATGAGGAAGCCCGTGGTGGTGTCAAGCTGGACAATATTTATTGCCTATACAATGCGGATATGCGATATGAGGGACAGGCCTTTGATCTTGAGGTCACGCTGACATTGGAAGAAATTGAAGATCCCAAGAAGGCAGGGATTAAATTCCATACATCTTACCAAAACGTGTTTGGCATTAGTCAGCCAGAGGCAGAGGTTATGTTTGTAAGTCTCAGAGCGACCATTGTTGGTGTTTTGCCTACCCATAACAAGGTAGATTCGGCAAATTTGCCATTCGATGAGAGTGCAGCGGAAGAAAGGCTCATCACCTTTGACCATGTACAGCAGACAGCCAAGGTACTGAAAAGGAGACAGATTCCATCTGTGGATGCTCCCATCCCCGGGCCCATTATTGTGGAGGAATATGATACAACGATCTTTATCCCACCTGGATATAAGGTATACCGGGATGGCCACGGGAACGTGATTGGGGAGGTGGAAGCATGATCGGCGACAAGGTCTTTCTTGAGATTTTCAACAACCGGATTCAAGCTGCCGTGGAAGAAATGGCAAATGTCGTTCTGCGTACAGGATTCACCGCTTTTGTCAAAGAAACGGGCGATTTTGGAACCTACCTCTTATCTCCATCCGGGGAAACGTTTGGGTCACCGCTGGAGACGGGTTACAATCTGTCTCTGGGCATCCCTGCTGCTGCGACCATTAACAGCATAGAAGACTGGAAAGAAGGGGATCTCGTCATATGTAATGATCCTTATTCCACTAAAGGCATGGTCACACACCTTCCAGACATTCATCTCATCAAGCCTTATTTTCACGAAGGGCGAATCATTGCTTACGGCATGTGCTTTGTCCATTCATCCGATGTGGGCGGCAAGGTACCGGGGAGCGTATCTCCCAGCGCCTACGATATTCATATGGAAGGCATTCGAATTGCACCAGTCAAGCTGTATGAAGCTGGTGTTCTGAACGAGCAGATCCTGCGCATGTTTCTGGACAACAGCCGAATTCCCGAGCAAAATCTCGGCGATCTCAAAGCGCTTATGGCTGCATTGAATCGGGGAGAGCAGCGGCTTGAGGAACTCATTGCACGTTATGGCATGGAAAAAATTCAACATGGCATAGAACATTTGCTGGAATATGCCGAGCTGAAGGCACGTGCTATCGTGCAGGATATCCCGGACGGTTCCTATGACTTCTGGGACTACCTGGAGAAAGGCCCAGGAGGATATCCTATCCGGTTGCGCTGCAAAATGACGATTGCAGGCACTGACATTCATCTGGACTTTAGCGGCACCGATCCTCAGGTGAGGGCTTCCTTCAACATTCCTACACACAACCAACAGGGACATTACATGCTGGTGCCCGCACTTATTCGTTATTTCCGTACGCTTGATCCGACGATTCCGTGGAATTCGGGCATGATTCGTATGGTGCGAAATTACGCACCGCCTGCTTCCGTACTCAACCCGGAGCCGATGGCAGCTGTTGGGGCACGCGCCGGGACCTTTATTCGGCTGATGGACGTTATCACGGGTGCTTTGGGGAAAGCTCAGGGCAGTATGGTTCCCGCGGCAGGAGCTGGACAGGCCTGCATCGTCATGATGGCGATGACAGATGCATCCGATGGTAAGAAGAAGGTTGGTGTAATTCAGCCGATCTGCGGAGGTTCGGGAGCTAGGCCGATGAAAGACGGGATTGATGGCATGGATTTTGCGGTCGGTCATCTTCGGAATATACCTGCGGAAACGGTGGAATCCGAGATGCCTGTGTTGATCGAGCATTATGGTCTTCGTGCTGACTCGGCAGGTGCAGGTACCTTCCGCGGCGGAAGCGGAATTGACCTGTGCGTCAGAATTCTAACACCCGATACCGTGATGACGGCCAGAAATATGGAGCGTATGGAGTTCCAGCCTTGGGGCAGACTCGGTGGCGGCGTAGGTTCACATGGAGAAGCGATTCTTAATGCTGGACGTGCAAGTGAGGATCATCTGGGAAGAATTGATGAGTTGCTACTACAACCTGGAGAAACAGTTACGTTTCTTTCACAAGGCGGAGGCGGATATGGAGATCCCTATGAGCGTGATTCTCGTCTGGTTCTGGAAGATGTAAGAAGTGGGCTGGTATCCCCGGAGAAAGCCCTTGAGTTATACGGTGTTGTGATTGACGACCTGAAGCTGAACGAGAGCGATACCGAACAAATGCGAGTCAAGCGACCACGGCAGCAGGAGGAATTCGCCTATGGCAAGGCGCGGGAGCAATTTGAAGACATATGGAGCGATGAGATGCAGGTAACGCTGAATCAGGCCTTGCTGAATGCTCCGCTTGCACTGAGAGACTACCTGAAGCGTCAGACCATGGGCGTTGTAGAGGAGAAATATAAGGATTCCCTATCTGTAGATCCACGGGAGATATCGGGCATTATGGAAGGTTTACGCCAGCAAATAGGGTTGCATTGATCAAGTGTATAGAGACTATCTAGTTCTGTCTTTTCGGTAAAACCAACTACATGGATGGGGGAATTTGCATGTTTAAATCCAACAAAAAACGCTTTCTCAGCCTCGCCTCTCTGACACTGGCCGGTACGTTGGTGCTTTCCGCCTGCGGTGGAGCAGGCAGCTCGAGTAATACTGCCGGAGAGAGCGACTCTTCAGGAGCAAGCGGAGACAAAGTTAAGCTGACGATGTTTATCTGGGCTGGCTCCAATCAGGATGTCGTTCCGAAAGAAGTGGTCGCCGAGTATGTGAAAGAACATCCGAACGTTGAAGTCACCTTTGAGGAATCCTCCAATTCGGTAATGTACCCAAAGATGGTCGCAGGCAAGCAGGCTGATGCCAACAATCCGGTTGTTAACTTCGGTTACTTCAATGCAGATGCGACGGCAAAAGGCTTGAATGATGACATGTGGGAGCCACTTGATACCAGTATCGTTACCAATATCAAAGATATTCCGGAGTCCTTCCACAAGCCAGACAATAAAGGTGTGGTCTGGGGCGTTTCAAGCTTCGCCCTGGTGTATAACAAAGACCTGGTGAAAACGCCGCCTACCAGCTGGAACGATCTATGGGACAACGAGGAGTTCAAAGGAAAAACTGCGCTCTGGGACTACATGTTCTATTCCTATATCTCCCCACTTATTGCTGCCAAAGGACAAGAAATTGGCGCATCTTATGAAAATCCCGAGCCAGCCTTCCAGTTCTGGGCAGATCGCAGTGACCAGATTGGCACATTGGTTTCATCCAATGATCAGCTGAAGGCACTGCTGGAGTCAGGTGATGCTCTCATTGCCCCATTCAGTGCACAGGTTGCACAGACATGGATTGATGGCGGTTCTCCACTGGCCGTAGCATATCCGAGCGAAGGTGCTATTTCCTTCCCGTACACACTTCAGGTAGTGAAGGGCTCAACACCTGAGCAGACACGTGTTGCAAACGAAATTATCAACGAGTTGTTGAGCGCAGAGGCGCTGTCACAATATGCAGAAGCAACGGGTACGCCGGTAACCAGTACGACAGCTGCAGTTCCAGACAAGTACAAGGATGATCCTTCCTTCTCCGTGGAAACGCAAAGTAACGGCATTAATCCAGACTGGGATTTGCTTGCACAGAACAGCTCTTCTTGGAAGGAACTATGGGACCGACTCGTGAAAACAAAACTTCAATAAAAGGGGTGTTGCCAGGTACACAACAATTCCGGGTTCTGTTATGAACCTGGAATGGATGGGAGGGAATCAGAGATGAGCAGCGGACAAGAGACCATATCCATTGAAACAAGGGAAGTCACGAAGACTTATGGTGAGCGAGCCGCCGTTGATCAAGTAACACTCCAAGTGAAAAAGGGGGAATTCGTTTCCTTGCTTGGTCCGAGTGGCTGTGGCAAAACAACACTGCTTCGCATGCTTGGCGGACTTGAGCAGCCGGATCAGGGCACCATTATGCTGGGAGCTCGGGATGTTACTGGCATCCCGGCTTATGGACGCAATAGCAATATGATTTTTCAGCAGCTTGCGCTGTTCCCTCATATGGATGTATTCAACAACATTGCCTATGGGCTAAAGGTGAAGAAGTTACCAAAAGCCGATATCCAACGGCAGGTAGGTGAAATGCTTGATCTAGTCCAGCTCGGAGACTATGGCAGGCGTGCTGTATCCGAGCTGTCCGGGGGGCAGGCCCAACGCGTCGCCATTGCTCGCGCACTGATCAACAGACCCGAAGTGCTGCTGCTTGATGAACCTCTCTCGGCATTGGACATGCAGCTGCGTCTTAATATGCAGCGTGAACTGAAACGCATCCAGCGTGAATTCGGCGGAACGTTTATCTTTGTAACGCATGATCAGAGTGAAGCCATGAATATGTCTGACCGAATTGGCGTTATGCGCGATGGAAGGCTGCTGCAATACGCAACCCCTGATGAAATCTATGAAAGACCGACCGATAGTTTCGTGGCCAAGTTTATTGGAGATACCAATCTCTTTGAGACGGAAGTGCTGGGACATGATGTGAATGGAATTCGGGTGGAATGCTTCGGCAACCCATTACTGGTGAAAGTCAGTGATGGCAATGCTGTACCGAAAGCGGGAGCACGACATTCCTTATCGATCCGCAATGAGTATATTCGACTTGGAGAAGATGCAACTCATTGCCTGAACAAGCTGGATGGACACGTGATTGAAGCGGTGTATGGCGGAGCAAATATTCGATACAACGTGCAAATTTCTGAGGGTTTTCTAGTTCAGGCCAGTGTGCTGCATCAGCGGGGAGCCTCACGTTATAGTCCAGGTGAGCCGATACAGATTGGCTTTGATCCGGAGGACGCGCTCTTGTTATCCGAACCCATGCATGACCGTGTACAGAGGGCAGGAATATGAACCGGATCGCGGAACGGATCGTGAATCTGTATTCCTTTGGAAACCGCACATGGGTAACCCGGTTGCTGCTTCTGTTGCCTGCGCTTGCACTGATGGGCATCGTTTATCTTGGTGGGTTGCTGATCTTTGGCAGATATAGCTTTGATATGTATGAGAATGGAAAGCTTATTCGGGGCTGGGATTGGGGGGCCTATCGTGCGTTTCTGTCTGATCCTTATTATTGGAAGCTGATTGGCACAACGTTTCGGATTGCCTTCAAGGTTACGCTATGGAGTCTTCTGCTTGCCTACCCACTGGCGTATTGCATTGCGGGTCTAAAGAAACCTGGCATGAAGCAATTGTTGTTGCTGCTCACGTTTCTTCCGCTACTGGTCAGTGCGGTTGTGCGTTCTTACGGATGGCAGCTTTTGTTGTCCAAACAGGGCTTCATGAACTGGCTGTTCATCCGTCTGGGGCTAACCGAGGAAGGGTTCAGCATGATATACAACGAGACAGGTGTTGTCGTGGCCCTTGTCCATATTTTCCTGCCATTTATGGTCTTTCCGATCCTGAATGTACTGTCCCAAAGTGACGCTTCCTTAAAGGCAGCTGCTCAGGATCTGGGGGCGGGCAGCTGGAGAACATTCCTGACCATTACCCTGCCTTTATCGGCAAGAGGTATTGCAAGCGGGGTACAGATTGTGTTCACCCTATGCCTCACCGCGTTCACCACACCTCAACTGATCGGCGGGGGAAGAGTCATGACACTTCCGGTATTTATATACCAGCGAACCTTGGACACCAACTGGCCGATGGCTGCGGTTGCCAGCCTGTTTTTACTTGTGTCTTCCATTGTTGTTTCGTTGCTTGTGAATAAAGGAGCAGAAACGTTGATGTTCCGTCGTTCCCGTAAGGGTGGTCAGGCATATGGTTAAGTCGAACAGGGGCACCAAGCTGTTACTCTACATCTTTGTGGGTGCCGTAGCGATTTATTTGCTGCTGCCACTGCTGATGATTATGTTGACATCTGTAGGCTCAGGTTCAGCCAGCAAATTTCCCCCGGAAGGTCTCACCTTGAAATGGTATGCCAATCTGAGTGAGCAGACCCAGTTTCTCGATGCATTCAAGAACAGCCTTATTGCTTCTACAGGGGCGGTTCTGCTGGCTTTGATTACAGGTACGCTTGCTGCGCTAGCAATCGTGCAATACCCTTTCCCGGGCTCGGGTATCTTAAGGGCATTTTTTGTATCTCCGATGGTTATGCCAAAAATTACGCTAGGTATCGCATACCTGATTTTATTCTCGAAAATGCATATTGCAGGTGGATTGTTTGCACTTATTTTGGGTGAAGCGGTCATTGTACTTCCATTTGTGCTCACTATTGTGGGCAGTGCGTTAGCCAATCTGCACCCGGCTCATCGGGAAGCTGCCGCGGACCTTGGTGCAGGGCCGATGCGTATTTTTTTCACGATTACACTTCCACAGCTCCGACTATCCATGCTTCTGTCAGGGTCAATCGCTTTTGTCTTCACTTTAGATCAGGTCGAGGCTGCACTGTTGCTGCTCCGTCAGGACAGCTACACGTTGCCAATACAGCTATTCCTGTATATGGAGAAATGGCAGGACCCAACGATAGCCGTGGTATCTGTTGTTTTGATCGCGTTTGCGCTGGCTCTGTTTATCACGATTAAACTAGTTTTGCGCTCTGTACCAGGACTTGAAAGTTTGTTTGGTCGCAGGAAAACAAAAGGAGGTCTGGATCAAAATGAATAATTCACAGCATCTATCCCATAGCTCAGGTCTGAACCGGGAGCGGGCGGAAGAAGTGATGAAAACTCAGGGGCTAAGCGCCCTGATTGCAACTACTCCAGAGAACATTCACTATGTCATCGGGTCCCAGCTGCGTGCAAGCAACTGGACCATGCAGATTTATGCGGTTTTACCTGCCGACAGATCTGCAAAGCCTTGTATCGTCATTCCGACGAATCGGTTAGGCGTTGTAGCCCAGTTCGGTATTACGGGGGTAGATATATTTGCCTACAGTGATTTCTTCGTGGAAGGTTCAATTGAAGGCAAACCTTCCACTGACGACATTGATCTCTTTTATTCTCTCCTGCAAACGACGGTTATTCATCCAGGTCCTGTTGAAGCACTCAAGGCTGCATTAAAACAGCTTGAGATCGAATATCAGCCGATTGGAATCGATGAGATGCGGATCGCTCCCGATATTCTGACGAGAATCAAGGAGGAGGCTCCTGACAGACCGGTAATTCCTGCATATAAGCTGTTCCGAGAAATCCGTCTGGTCAAGACACCTTTTGAAATCGAGCAACTGCGTCAGGCTGCCCAATTAAATGAACGGATTGAACAGGAACTAATTGACCTGATTGCTGCAGGTGTTCATGAGAAGCAACTTGCCGATCATTATCGTCTGGCTGTGATGAGAGCAGGTGGAACTCCGGCAATGACAGCGGTAGGGGCAGGGCCACGTAGTGCGTTGCCACTCATCGAAAATTATTTTCATACGATTGAGACCGGAGATCAGATCCGTTTCGATCTTTGCCTACAGCTGGAAGGTTACTGGGGAGATACGGGCCGTACGGTTGTTGCAGGGGAGCCTACCGCCTGGATGAAAAAGCATTTTGATGCAGTCAAAAGTGGATGGGAGACGGCACTTGAAACGGTGCGCCCTGGCGTCAAGGCGTCGGAAGTATTCCATGCGGCAGTATCTCGCGTACAACGTGAAGGGATTCCGCATTACCGACGTCAGCATGTCGGACATGCCATCGGGTTGGAACTGTACGACGATATAACCCTTTCCCCGGGTGACCAGCGGATACTGGAGCCCGGTATGGTGTTATGTGTTGAGGTGCCATATTACGAGCTAGGTGCTGGTGGCTTCCAAATCGAGGATACAATTGTTGTAACGCCAGATGGTTATGAGTTTCTGACCCATATGGAGCGGAAATTGTTCACTAAATAACGATAGATGGAAGGCTTCACTGACCAGCGATCAGACCACAGTCGATCCAAGAAGCTTTCTTACTGGGAAAGTTGGAACATCCATGATTCAGCAGGGAACTAAGACGTTTCGTAACATTAGCCTTGCACTGTTCGCCGGAGGTTTTGTCACTTTTGCTTTGCTCTACAGCCTCCAGCCCCTGATGCCTGAGATTAGCAATGCATTCTCCATTACGCCGGCACACGCCAGTCTTACGTTATCCGTTACAACGATCGCCATGGCACTGACGATGCTGTTCATCGGGTCCTTGTCTGATTCTGTGGGCCGACGCTTTATAATGACAGCTGCACTGGTGATATCTTCTGTTATTGCTTTGCTCAGCGCATTCAGCCCGGGATATACGGAGCTTCTTCTGCTTCGTATTCTCCAGGGTGTGGCACTCGCGGGGTTGCCAGCGATAGCCATGACATATTTGTCAGAAGAAATTGAACCTAGAAGTCTTGGTTATGCTATGGGCCTATATATCAGTGGCAATTCGATAGGAGGCATGGCCGGCCGTTTCATCAGCGGTGTGGTGACAGATTGGTTCAGTTGGCGCGCTGCTGTGGGTTTCATTGGTATTCTTGGACTGTGTGCAGCCGTTATTTTTTGGCTTGTTATCCCGCCATCCCGTCATTTTGTCAAAGCTGCACCTGGATTCAAAAATCCAATACCTCTTTTGTGGTCACAATGTCGCAATCCAAGGCTGTTATGCCTGTATGGACTCGGTTTTCTCCTGATGGGGGGATTCGTGACCCTGTTCAACTATATCGGTTTTGAATTAACGGGTGAACCCTATCATCTGAGCCAGTCTATCGTTGGAAGTCTTTTTGTGGTATATCTGATGGGCACGGTAAGCAGCACCTGGATGGGCAGGCTGGCAGATCGGTATGGCAGGTCACATGTGCTTGGAATCGCGCTGGGAATTATTCTGGCTGGTGCAGTCTGTACCGTTCATCCAGCGCTTTGGGTCAAAATTATCGGACTCGCCCTGTTTGCCTTTGGTTTCTTTGGCGGTCATTCCATCGCAAGCAGCTGGGTTGGACTTGTGGCTATTCAGCACAAATCCCAGGCTAATGCGTTGTATTTATTTTTCTACTATCTTGGTTCAAGCGTAAGTGGAACAGGAGGTGGACTGCTTTACAGTCATTTTGGATGGATAGGCATTGTGGGGATGATCGGTGTGTATGTTTTGATCGGTTTTGTCTTGTGTAATTTGCTTGTTCACAGGTTGAAGGGACAGGCTACATAAATCAACTTTTTCCGACAGCTATTGCATATCCTAAAATACCGAGTATAATACTTGGTAAATAGACGAAAAGGGGATGCAATAAACGATGAAAACACATGCTGAATTGAACTCACTTCTTGTTGACGATTATCTGGATCTCCTGAACATTGCGAAACAGCTAGGTGATGACGAATGGAAAGATGCTATTCTGCAAGCATTGAAGGAAGAAGTCGATGCGAATCATCATCTGGATTCCAAAGAGGTAAGACAGGATTTATGGATTCAATTCGAAGGCATTAATGAACAAATGCATGATCTGTTAATGCAATTGAAGCATGCCGACAGTCCTGAGGAGAAAGAGCAGATTATTGAAATGATCTGGGGATTGAAAGTAGACCGTCATGCGATCACACGTAAACTTGAAACCATGAGCCGTGCCAGCGCTGGACATCAATAAGCTCTAGGTTGATTATACATTGAAAACCCGCGTGTTCCCTGGGATTATCTCCTGGGTCGCACGCGGGTTTTGTTTATGTTTTAATTGTTTACTACACTTTAAGTGAGTGTTCAAAAGCGGACTTTTTGAACTACTTCTATTAAAACTGTTTTGCGAAAGTAGTTGCCTGCTCGATAGCTTGTTGCTTGATTTCATCCGCACGATCTTTATATTGATTGTGCCCCTCAACAAAAATGCCATCAAGCTTCGGCACACCGAGGAATGACATGATAATGCTCAGGTAACGGTGACCGGATTCCATCTGAGCCGCTGGTCCTTCGGAATAAATGCCGCCGCGGGCTTGAATATGCAACGCTTTTTTGTCAGACAGCAGTCCAACAGGACCTTGTTCGGTATAACGAAATGTTTTGCCAGCTACGCAGATCGAGTCCACGTAAGCCTTCAGAATAGGAGGAAACGAGAAGTTCCACATCGGTGTTACAAAAACATATTTATCTGCTGAGGCAAATTGATCCGACAGTTCATTCAAACGGTTTACTTTGGTCTGCTCTTCGGAAGTCAGATCACTGCCCGATTGCAGTTTGCCCCAACCACTGAAGACATCCGCATCGATATGCGGAATATCCGAACGATACAGATCGAGGTGAACGACCTCATCAGAAGGGTGACTTTCACGATAAGCATCAATAAATGCTTTGCCCGTAGCCATGCTGAAGGAGGTTTCATGATCATGAGGATGGGCAGTAATATACAATAAGGTAGACATGTAGTTCTTCCTCTCTGTGCGATTAATGGGGTGAAGCGATCTTGGCAATGATGAAGCGACCGCAGTAGTATGCATCGTTTCCCCCGTTTTATACGTCAGAAAGGGATATGTATGGATTGATCATGATACTGAATTGGATGTTATATGGTGACCAGATACTCAATCCATGTATAATATACAGGACGAGTATTTATTTTCCAAAGACAATAGGATGAGTGAGATGAGCGCACATGGGAATGGATCTGGAGAAGCAACGATTAAGCATTGAAGCAGCGAAATTGTATTATCAGTCCGATTATAGCCAGCAGGATATTGCCGCAAGGTTAGGCGTGTCGCGTCCAACCGTATCAAGGTTACTTCAGTACGCGAAAGATCGCGGATACGTCCGGATTGAAATTATGGACCCGCTGGAGGATATCGACATCATTGCCGGAGAACTTAAGTCGAAATATGATCTGGATACGGCACTTGTGTGTTTTGCCCCATTGAAAAGTGATGAGGAAATACAGAAGCATATTAGCAAACGAGCAGCAGACTATCTTCAGGAGACGGTTCAGGATGCAGATATTATCGGGGTGACTTGGGGAACAACCATGCATGCCGTAGCACGCCAGCTTCGTCCCAAGCAGGTCAAAGGTGTCGAAGTCGTTCAATTGAAGGGGGGCGTAAGCCACTCCCATGTCAATACGTATGCCGCTGAGATTGTTCATTTGTTCGCTGAGGCATTCCATACGGTACCAAGGTATCTGCCACTGCCCGTTATTTTCGACAACATTGAAGTGAAAAACATGGTAGAAGCGGATCGGCATATCGGCAGAATCGTGGAACTTGGCAGACAGGCTAACATCGCGTTATTTACCGTAGGTACTGTGAAGGAAGATGCGTTACTGTTCAGGCTCGGTTACTTCAATGAAGAAGAACAACAATTGCTGATGAACTCCGGTGCAGGTGACATTTGTTCACGCTTTTTCGACGCGGAAGGTCAGTTGATCAGTGAAGAGATTAACAACAGAACCGTTGGAATTGATCTAGCCGAATTGAGAAATAAGGAAAAATCAATTCTTGTTGCCGGGGGACAACGCAAAATTGAAGCCATTCACGCCGCGCTCAAAGGTCATTACGCGAATATTCTGGTTACGGACCAGTACACAGCACAGGCATTACTGCGATTCTGATTTCAAATGGATATGGATGACAACATCTGCCACGCAAAAAGGGCGGATGTTTTTCTTTTTTAGGCAGAAAATATAACGAAGATGAACTGTAAGTGTAACTGTGAACAAAAGTTCAAGTTGATTTTTACATATGTTCATGTTAGTGTAAGTGTATAGAAAATAACTAGTTCAGATAAGGGAGAGATTCAATTGACTACACCACAATTAGCGAAAATGATCGACCATACGTTGCTTCGTGCGGACGCAACGCAAAGTGAAATGGCCAAGTTAACCGAAGAAGCGAAGCAATACCAGTTTGCTTCCGTATGTGTTAATCCAGGCTGGGTTGCTTATGCTGCTGAGCAGTTGCAGGGTACTGGCGTAGATATCTGCACCGTTATTGGTTTCCCTCTGGGAGCATCTACATCGGAGACAAAAGCTTTCGAAACGAAAGATGCGATTGCTAAAGGTGCAACTGAAGTCGATACGGTCATCAACATTAGTGCTTTGAAAGATGGCAAAGATGATTACGTTGAACAAGATATTCGTGTTGTCGTTGAAGCGGCTGCGGGTAAAGCTTTGGTGAAAGTTATTATTGAAGCTTGTCTGTTGACGGATGAAGAGAAAGTACGTGCTTGTCAGGCAGCTGTGCGAGCTGGAGCTGATTTTGTTAAAACTTCTACAGGTTTCTCCACAGGTGGAGCAACGCCAGAAGATATCGCTTTGATGCGTCGTACTGTAGGTCCTGATGTTGGCGTTAAAGCTTCCGGTGGCGTACGTAGCCTGGAAGATATGCAAAAAATGATCGAAGCGGGTGCGACTCGTATTGGTGCAAGCTCTGGCGTGAAGATCATGCAGGGTGGTCAGTCTACATCTTCTTATTAATTCGTTGGAATCTGACTCGTTAGATAACATCTAGGCTTCGCCTACGGGAGTGGACTTGTTCTTCATGTTAAACATTAATATGGAGAACAAGATTCAAGCCTGAAAAGCCTTTTTATTTTTTAGCATGAAAATTGATATAAAACGAATTTGTTGTAAGCGCTTTACTTATTTTCTGAAAGGTTTATTTCATTACACGCATGAAAAACCTTTGAGCTGATTCACATCCGGCTTAACTACCTTCAAAGGAGAGTTCAAATGAAATTTCTAATTGCCATTATCGGCTTACTCGTTGTTTTTGGACTGGCTTATATCGCAAGCAACGGCAAAAAGCAGATACGTTACCGGCCGCTGGCTATCATGATTGTTTTGCAAGTTATACTAGCTTATGCTCTGTTGAATACAGGAGTGGGTACTTTTTTAATTGGCGGTTTCGCGACCGTATTTAAAAGTTTACTCGACTATGCGAATGAAGGTATCGCATTTGTATTTGGGGGTTTAACTACCGTAGGTGCAGAGAGCGGGGGGGCACCGTTCTTCCTCAGCGTATTGATGCCGATTGTTGTCATCTCGGCACTCATTGGGATATTGCAGTATATCCGAATCTTGCCTTTTGTTATAAAATATATTGGTCTGGTATTAAGCAAAATCAACGGAATGGGCAGACTGGAATCATATAACGCGGTTGCTTCGGCTGTATTGGGGCAATCTGAAGTGTTCATTTCTGTGAAAAAACAAATTGGGTTGTTGCCAAAACATCGGCTGTACACCTTGTGTGCTTCGGCGATGTCCACGGTATCGATGTCGATTGTTGGTGCTTATATGACCATGATCGAGCCGAAATATGTGGTTACAGCTCTTGTACTGAACCTGTTTGGCGGTTTTATCATTGCTTCGATTGTGAATCCTTATGAGGTTACAGAGGAAGAAGATATATTGGAAGTACAGGAAGAGGAGAAACAGTCCTTCTTCGAAATGCTTGGCGAATACATCCTGGATGGATTCAAAGTTGCTATCATCGTAGCTGCGATGTTAATCGGTTTTGTTGCCTTGATCGCACTTGTTAACGGAATTTTCAGCGCGGTGCTTGGCATTTCGTTCCAAGAGCTACTTGGTTATGTGTTTGCACCATTTGCCTTCATCATGGGTGTTCCATGGAAAGAAGCGATTCAGGCAGGAAGTATTATGGCAACCAAAATGGTATCCAACGAATTCGTAGCTATGCTTAATTTGAAGGAGACTGCAATGTCTGCCAGAACAACGGGTATCGTATCTGTCTTCCTCGTGTCGTTCGCCAACTTCTCCTCCATCGGTATCATTGCTGGTGCGGTGAAGGGACTCCATGAGAAGCAAGGTAATGTGGTCGCCCGCTTCGGTCTGAAACTGCTTTACGGTGCTTCGCTTGTCAGCGTGCTGTCAGCGATCATTACTGGACTGTTCTTGTAAACCGGATTATTGGAAGGAGTGCTTAGGTTATGTCAACATTCAAAAGAGTACATCTGATCGTTATGGATTCTGTAGGGATCGGCGAAGCGCCGGATGCAGCAGAATTTGATGATTTTGATGTAGATACCTTCGGTCACATTGCACGTGAACGCGGAGGTCTGAAAATGCCTCATATGGCCAGTCTCGGACTGTCCAACATCAAAGAAATTGAGGGTGTCCCTGTAGCGGATGCACCTAAAGCGTATTACACCAAGATGCAGGAAGCATCCAGAGGCAAAGACACAATGACAGGTCACTGGGAGCTGATGGGTCTTTACATTGATACACCTTTCCGTGTGTTCGAGAATGGTTTTCCCGATGAGTTGATTCAGCGCATTGAAGAGAAAACGGGCCGCAAAGTAATTGGTAACAAACCGGCCAGCGGCACTGAAATTCTGGATGAGCTGGGTGCAGAGCATGTTGAAACTGGCGCGCTCATCGTATATACATCCGCCGATTCGGTTCTGCAAATTGCAGCACATGAGGACGTTGTTCCACTGAAAGAGCTGTATGAGATCTGTGAGTTCTGCCGTGAGATTACACTTGAAGATCCGTATATGCTCGGCCGCATTATTGCACGTCCATTTGTAGGTGAAGCGGGTAACTGGAAACGTACTGCAAATCGTCATGACTATGCACTCAAACCTTTTGGTCGTACTGTTATGAATGAACTGCAAGATGGTGGATTTGATGTGATTGCTTTGGGTAAAATCGCAGATATCTATGATGGCGAAGGTGTAACCAAGGCTGTTCGTACCGTCTCTAACATGGATGGCATGGACAAGTTGTCCGAAACGATGGATGAAGAGTTCACTGGACTCAGCTTCCTGAACCTGGTTGATTTTGATGCCCTGTACGGTCACCGTCGTGATCCGCAAGGTTATGCTCAGGCACTTGAAGACTATGATGCGCGGCTGCCAGAGATTTTTGCCAAAATGACCAATGATGATCTGCTGCTGATCACAGCTGACCATGGTAACGATCCAACATACCGCGGTACAGACCATACACGTGAATATGTACCACTACTTGCCTACTCTCCGCGCTTCAGCGAGGGCAAAAAGCTTGATCTGCGCAGCACATTTGCTGACCTTGGCGCAACCGTAGCCGAGAACTTTGGAGTGAAAATGCCGGAATACGGCACCAGCTTCCTGAAGGATTTGAAATAAGTTTTTCAAAACTGGATAGGGGAGGTCGGAGTAGCTTGGGCTGCTCCGGTCCTGCCAGTATAATAGACTAATTTGTATAACTGGAGGAGATTCATTCATGAGTACACATATTGGAGCAAAACCCGGGGATATCGCAGAAACGATCCTATTGCCAGGAGACCCTTTACGCGCGAAATATATTGCAGATACGTACCTCGAAGATGTTGTATGTTACAACGAAGTTCGTGGAATGCTCGGTTACACAGGTACATATCAAGGACACCGGATTTCGGTGCAAGGTTCAGGGATGGGTATTCCGTCCTTCGCAATCTATGCTAACGAATTGATCAGCGAATATGGCGTAAAAAACCTGATCCGTGTGGGTACTTGTGGCGGTATGCAGGAGCATGTACGTGTACGTGACGTCATCCTTGCACAAGCAGCTTGTACGGATTCCAGCATGAACAAGCACGTATTCGGTGGATATGACTTCTCACCAATCGCTACGTTCTCCCTGCTGAAAGAAGCATATGACCGTGCAACAGCTAAAGGTATGAAGATTCACGTTGGTAACGTATTCAGCTCCGATTCTTTCTACCGCGATGACCGTTCCGTAACCGAGAAGTTGATGAAACACGGCGTACTCGGCGTAGAGATGGAAACAACAGCATTGTACACCATCGCTGCCAAGTTTGGTGTTAACGCACTGACGATCCTGACGGTAAGTGACCACTTGCTGACAGGCGAAGAAACATCTGCCGAAGAGCGTCAAAAAACGTTCAACGACATGATGGTAGTTGCCCTGGACACAGCAATCACACTGTAATTGTTATTAAATAATAATTTTGATTTTAATCGAAACTTTTGTTTTAAGCACGGAGTGAAGGACCCGGAATCGATTCTGAAGAAGCAAAGCGTTCGCCTTTGTCTCCGAGTTTTCCCCATTGCAAAATGGATCAAAAAAACTTGGAGACAACAGCGATCAAAGGAACGATCCGGGACCGAAACGGTTGCTGCACAAAGTGTTCTATACAAATCATTTACCCGAGGAGAGATCATCATGAGAATGGTAGACATTATTGCTAAGAAACGCGACGGAAAAGAACTGACAACGGCTGAGATTGATTTTGTTGTTCAAGGCTACACACAAGGAGAGATCCCGGATTATCAAGTCAGCGCTTGGGCGATGGCCGTATTCTTCAAAGATATGACAGACAAAGAACGCGCCGACCTGACCATGTCAATGGTGAACTCTGGTGATACGATTGATCTATCCGCAATCGAAGGCATCAAAGTAGACAAGCACTCCACAGGAGGTGTGGGCGATACGACGACACTGGTACTCGCTCCGCTCGTTGCTGCGTTGGATGTTCCTGTTGCCAAAATGTCCGGACGTGGACTTGGTCATACGGGTGGCACAACAGACAAGCTGGAATCCGTTGCTGGTTTCCACGTAGAGCTTGAAAAAGAAGAGTTCATTCGTCTCGTAAACGAACACAAGGTTGCAGTTATCGGACAAAGTGGTAACCTGACGCCAGCAGACAAAAAGCTCTATGCACTGCGTGACGTAACAGCTACCGTTAACTCCATTCCACTGATCGCCAGCTCCATCATGAGCAAGAAAATTGCAGCAGGTGCAGATGCAATCGTATTGGATGTTAAAACGGGTGCTGGTGCATTCATGAAAACAACGGAAGATGCTAAAGAATTGGCACATGCCATGGTAAGCATCGGTAACAATGTTGGACGTAAAACGATGGCTGTTATCTCCGATATGTCCCAACCACTGGGTCTGGCAATTGGTAACGCTCTTGAAGTGAAAGAAGCCATCCTTACGCTGCAAGGTAAAGGTCCAAAAGATCTGGAAGAATTGTGTCTGGCTCTTGGACGTCAGATGGTATTCCTTGCTGGCAAGGCAGATTCCTTGGAGCACGCTGAGGAGAAATTGAAAGAAGTGATCCAGAACGGTAAAGCACTGGAGAAATTCAAAGATTTCCTGGCAAACCAAGGCGGAGACGCTTCGGTTGTGGATCATCCAGATCGTTTGCCACAAGCACAATACCTGGTTGAAGTGCCAGCAGACAAAGACGGCTATGTTGCCGGAATCGTTGCTGACGAAATCGGAACTGCAGCAATGCTGCTCGGCGCAGGCCGTGCAACAAAAGAGTCTGAGATCGATCTCGCGGTTGGTCTGATGCTGAACAAAAAAGTGGGTGACCCAGTCAAAGCGGGTGAGTCCCTCGTAACGATCCATGCCAATCGTGAAGACGTAGCAGACGTCATCGCGAAGATCAAAGAAAACATTACAATTGCGGATCATGCCGATGCGCCTGTATTGGTTCATGATATCGTAACGGAATAATACAATCAGAGCAGACGAGATGTAATCTCATGTCTGACTGAGCATGAAAGCCCCAAAGCGATGTAATCCATAGCTTTGGGGCTTTTTTGTCGTTGAAGAGCATGCTGTTAGTCACTAGCGATTATTGGTTCTTTATTTGCTCATACGCCATTACCGAATCTGCACTCGTATAAATGTAAGGCGTGGCTGGCTGGGATACAGCTGTCACCTTTGTTGCCCGAATCTCAATCGTATCCTTACCGTTCACCTGTGCAGAGCCGATGCTGCCATCAATTTGCACCCAACTATCTGTAGGGAAGCTATCCGCTTCTGGGATGTGAATCATCACACCAAAGGGAGCCGCATCAGCGGGGCAACACATGACGAGAAATCGTCCCAGTGCAAAATGTGATTCATGATCCATGCTTTTGTCACGATAGACGAATCCGGTTAACGAGATATCTTTGCCTGCAAATTGTCGCTGGAACATGTCGATCGTACCGAGTGTTTCAGAGAAAATCTCAGGATAGACTCGGATGACCTGTTCTGCATACAACTTCTCCGCCAGTTCAGCGAATTCGCGACTATACTTGTCTGGGGGAATGAATTGTACTTTGGTGGCCGATGCAGACTGAACAGCCGTTGGTTTTTGCGTGAGATCTTGTACATTTAATTGCGTTGCCGGATCAGGTAAAGGCTCTTTGCGACGAATCTCGGGAGGGGCATAAGTGAGAGACATTCCTTTCTGACTGGCCATGGAACTGCCGAGAGCCCGATCAGGTAACAGAAACCCCAGCAACAAGGGTATGGCAATCAGACCATATACCATTAAGCTACGAAGGAACCCCGAGGGTGGTGGATGTTCACAGTCGCAATGAACCTCGTTTCTGCCGAACAGTCCGTGCCACGCCATGATAACGGCAATAAACAATAAGGGAACAGGACAGCATAACAGCAGTTTTTGCATGGTAGGAGCCAAATAATAATGAAGCGAGTCACTTGAATTCAAGTGAATAATGTATACCGCAAGCCCGCCGATCCATACCGCACGGATCAGGTTATGCCATTGGATGACGTGTGATCTTGGAACTGGGGGTTTGGTCATCGTATAGCCAGTGTGGTTCATAATCATCACCTCATCTCTATTCATAGTCAGTATGAAAGTTCATGTGATTAACTATTCAGGCCACGAAGTATGTTGCTCAACCTTTATACCAGCAGGTTAATCAACCACGAGCCGGCGAAGACGAGTGTGATAATCGCTAGACTTAAACCTATAACAAACCGAGTACGGAAGGTTGAGAGCAACATGAGCGTGCTTTTGAAATCCAGCATTGGACCAAGTACAAGGAAGGATACCAGCGGCCCAAGTGCAAACGTATGTGAGAACGCAGAAGCCACAAAAGCATCGGACGTAGAGCAGAGAGACAGTACATAAGCAAATCCCATCATGAACACGTAAGAGGCAACAGGACCATTACCAAGTGAGATCAGATCGCTACGGCTAATGAATGTCTGGATGCAGGCTGTAATCAAGGCACCGATCACCAGATATTTGCTCATATCGACAAATTCATCTCCGGCGTGGATGAAGAAGCTACGCCAGTTTTTTACATGGTTATGATCATGAGCGTTTGCGTGTGCATGAGCATGAGGTTGCGCCATTTTAAACCCAGGATGTGTCTTAACCTCTGTCACTGCGACTTTTGGCATCCGAAGGGGATTTCGACGAACAAACACATACACGAGCATGCCTATGGAAGCTGCTACAGCAAAGGCCAGTCCCATACGGGCAATGGTAATCTCAGGATGGGAGGGAAAGGCAAGCAAAGTTGCGGTAAATACGATGGGATTGACTACGGGACCACTCAGGATGAACGTCACTGCGATATAGGCTGGCATGCCTTTGTGCATCAACCTTCTCACTACCGGGATCATGCCACATTCACAGATGGGAAAAATAATACCGAGTAGCCCTGCAACCAGCACACCACCGATCGGATTTTTGGGCGTGAGTCTGCGGACCATTTCTTCGGATACGAACCACTGCATGAGCGAGGACAACAGCACACCCATGAGCAGAAAAGGTGCGGCTTCAAGGAAAATACCTATGAATACGGTTTTCATATTTTGCAAAGCTTCACTGTTCCATGCTTCCTTCAGGTCTGGAGCCATTGTGATCAACACAGGAACAAGAAATGCACAAGGAATCAGCAAGGACAGGAGCTTCAGATTGGCTGCCATTTTCATGAAACAGACCTCCACAACTAGGACTTTGCTAAAATATATGCTTGTACGTGCGGCAACATACCGAAGCAGCTTGCGCCAGCAGGAATATGGGTAGGTGCGATGAGTGAGGAGGAAAGGGAACTTCATTTTGGCGACACGCTGCCAAGCATACCGGACTGGGATGATGAGTGGGATGACCGGGTAACCAAATTAGTGTTCATCGGCATTGACATGGACCGGGCGGAGATTGAACGTACATTGGATGAGACCCTTCTTACGGAGGAGGAGATGTTGATGAACTGGCGTGAACTGAAAGATCCTTTTCCAGCGTGGAGTTGAAGTGAAAAGAAAAGATCTTCAAGTGCAATAGTGCCCCTGAAGATCAATGATTATATTGCATTAAGGACTTTAGCTAAAGTACAAATCGCCAAGATAAAAATCACCGTTGCCACTTTTTTGCGGACTAAACACAAAGGTAAGGTACACTCCATAGGAACCCGTCCATCCTTGTGGATAATAAATGGCTTTGTAACTGTGTCTTGTTTTGGTTTTATCATTCATTGCAATCACTTTAACATCAGCTGATTTCACATTAATCAACTGATCTGCATATTTAGTCAGCGTTTTTTTATCATTTGCTGCAATGATACCTTTGACTGTAGTCTTAAATTTATCTTTCTGGGATTGCTTACCCAGATCAAAAATATCGATCTCGGGATTTTCAATAACTTTAGCATCTATGTATTTATCAAATTCACTAGTGCTACCTGTTTTAAGTGCTTTACCATACATTTTGATCAATGTTAAAGATTCTTTCTGCAATTTGACTATCATCTGAGCGTCAGTTCCAGTCATCTTGATTGAGCCAGAAGTGCTTGAGTTACTTGAACTACTTGGTTTACTTGAATCTTCAGAACCTTTGGTACCTGTACTGCTGTTATTACTACTCGAACTGCTGGACTTACCGCTACCTGAATTAGTGATACTTACAACTTTGTTGCTAACATTCAAAGATACGTTGGCTCCGAGTGCTTCTGCTGTGGTACTTACAGGCAAGTATACATCACCGTCATATACCAGTGCATTCAGTTTGTCTCCAGCTTCATTCTTGGGTGTCCAAGACAAACCGTTTACTTTAAAGCTAATGTTGCTGTCGAGTGCTGCTTCAATATCTTGAATTCCGTTTGAAGCTGCTACACCCAGGGCACCGAAAGCCAAACTGCATGCTACCAATGACCCAATAAAAGTTGATTTTTTGATCTTCATCTAGTTCCTCCGTAGGTAAAGTATAATGATACCAAAGAAGTATATCATATGAAATTATATTGTGCATACAAAATTTTACTGTAACAGATATGGAGTTGACAAAAGAAAAGCTATAGACTAATATCATTAAATAGTAATAATTACGATTAAATATGAGGAGGCAACCACCATGAGAGTCATTGTAACTTTAGCCTGCACCGAGTGCGGGGACCGCAACTATACAACAACCAAGGACAAACGTAACCATCCAGAGAGACTTGAGATGAAGAAGTACTCCCCACGTTTGAAGAAAATGACGATCCACCGGGAAACCAGATAAAATTTTTTGTTGTTTTTAAATCGTAATATTTACGAAAAGAGGGGAAGGTATGATACTATCCTCCATGCGTGATGTTGTATTTGGTTATGGCAAAGAGCCGGTCATTGATCAACTGTCGCTGGATATCCATGTGGGAGAGTTCATAGGCATCACAGGTCCCAATGGTTCTGCCAAAACGACCCTGTTAAAGCTGCTACTAGGGCTATTGAAGCCCTGGAGCGGCACGATACATATGAATCCGCAGTTGAAACGTGGGAACAAGTCCAATATCGGTTATGTGCCCCAGCAGGTGGCATCGTTTAATAGTGGATTTCCCAGTACGGTGAATGAACTGGTCCGGTCCGGATGTTACACCAGGCTGGGATTATTCCCCAGATTCACAGCAGAGCAGGATGCCATCGTTGAACGCAGTCTGCGGGAAGTTGGTATGTGGGATTATCGGAATACACGCGTCGGTGAGCTGTCTGGTGGACAGAAGCAACGGATCTGTATTGCAAGAGGTATGGCTGGGCAACCGCAGGTTCTAGTACTGGATGAGCCAACAACGGGAATGGACCGCCATAGCCGTGAAGGATTTTACAATCTGATGCGCCACTATGTTGATGTTCATGGGTTAACGATTATTATGGTTACTCATGGACTGGAAGAGATGGGAGATCGATTGGACCGAACGATTACTCTGGAGCGGCAAGAAAGTGAGGAATGGCAGTGTTTGAGTACGAATTCATGCAACGTGCCTTCTGGGCAGGTGGACTGATTGGAGTCATCGCTCCAATTCTTGGGGTCTATCTGATGCTCAGGCGGCAGGTCCTTATGGCGGACACGTTATCCCATGTCTCACTGGCAGGGGTTGCGCTCGGTTCGGTCATGAATCTTAACCCCGTGATCTGCGGATTCGCCATTGCAATTATCGGTGCATTACTGGTTGAACAACTACGGCGAAGTTACCGAACCTACAGTGAGGTACCTGTGGCGATCATCATGACTTCGGGACTGGCTCTTGCTGTGGTGTTGATGAGTCTCAAAACCAATCTGTCCAAAACATTCAGCTCATACTTATTCGGATCTATTGTCGCGGTTAGCGATATACAATTGTGGATGATGGCAGGAGTATGTGTCATAGGTTTACTTTTTTTCATCCTGCTCCGGAGACCGTTGTATAACTTTACGTTTGATGAAGAGACAGCTTCCATTGGAGGCGTTCAGGTGAGAGGTTTATCGTTTGCATTTGCCATTCTGACAGGAATGACTGTAGCTTCAGCCATGCCGATCGTCGGTGTGTTGCTGGTGTCTGCTCTCATTGTATTACCTGCTGCCTTGGCACTGAGAGTGTCTCACAGTTTTACAGCAGCGATTATTGTCGCGGTAATTACAGGATTAATCGGTATTTTTAGTGGACTCACAACATCTTACCATCTAAATACACCACCGGGAGGAACAATTGCACTCATCCTGTTGGTCATCCTATTGACTGGAATATCAGCGCAAAAGCTGATTGCACGATATAACCGCAAGCGTCACCGTAAAGAAACGAAATCACAGCACGTCATTCTGGTCAACCATTCTAGGAGGAATACATCACATGAAATTCAGTAAAAAAGCTACGCTCGGATTGTTGTTCAGTCTCACACTTATCGTCGCAGGCTGCGGACAAAAATCCGCTTCTGATGCAAATACAGCTTCGACAGGCACTTCCGTTCCAGTCGAGACGGAAACCGAAAAATTAAACGTGCAGGTCAGCTTCTACCCGATGTATGAGTTCACCAAAAATGTGGCAGGTGATCTGGCCGATGTGCATACACTCGTTCCAGCAGGAATGGAGCCCCATGATTGGGAGCCTACACCACAAGATATTGCCAGCATTGAAAAAGCGGATGTGCTTGTATACAACGGTGCGGGGATGGAATCATGGATTGATCAGGTCACCGGAAGTCTAAGCAACGCTTCGCTCATTCAGGTGGAAGCAAGCAAGGACATCAACCTGCTTGAAGGTGGAGAGCATGATCACCATCATGAAGATTCAGAGGCAACAGAACATGACCACGATCATGAACATGCGAATGAAGCGACTACAGAAGAACACGACCATGATCATGGCGCCGAGGCAGAAGCAGGTCATGATCACGATCACGGTGGACTCGATCCCCACGTATGGCTGTCACCTGCATTGGCTGTAAAAGAAGTGCGCAATATTGAAGCAGGTTTGGCGCAGGCTGCCCCGGAACATGCTGAACAGTTCAAGCAAAATGCAGATGCCTATGTTGCTCAATTGGAGTCACTGGATCAGGACTTCAAGGCGGCTGTGACGGATAGCAAACGCAAGGATTTCATCACACAACACGCTGCATTTGGCTACCTTGCCAAGGAATATGGATTGCAACAGGTGCCCATCGCAGGATTGTCTCCTGAGCAAGAACCTTCGGCAGCGCAGATGGCATCTGTTATTGATTTTGCGAAAGAGCATCAGGTGAAGATCATTTTCTTCGAAACACTGGTTTCATCCAAAGTGTCTGAGACGATCGCGAGTGAAGTGGGAGCCAAAACGGCTGTATTGAATCCAATTGAGGGACTCACCGAGGAAGAAATTGCGGCGGGAATGGACTACATTGGCGTGATGAGACAGAATCTGGAGGCACTGAAACTGGCGCTGAACGAATAATAAAAGATCAGTTTGATGCCTTTCACCGAAAAAGGTACAATAATACAACATGCTGAGGAATGGATCGCCATTCTTTTGCCTTTTTGCAAAGCAGAGAGCACAGGGATGTGCTCTCTCTTTGTTGAACAAGGTGACCGGATCGAGGAGAACAGGAGGACACATTGCATGAGTTTAAATGAGGAACATGAAGTGCTGTTAAGTGAACAGCCTGCCCATCTGTGGAGACGGCGGAAGCTGGAGCTGATGCACTGGACGGAACGTGATAAACATACGGTATCCGCGAAAAAAACAGAGATTTGGAACGGTGTTGAAGTTGATGCCGAACTCGTGAAGGCATTGTCCATACTTCAGAGTGCGGGCGTGAGGACGGAATTTTCATGTGCAGGGGTGAGTCCGCTTGATGAACCTGTCGATCATTCCCTTTATGCTTATGTTACCCTTGTACAAAGTGAAGTTGCAGATCAATTCGTGCACTACGCGCTCCGTCGGATGCGGAATCGACTGCTCGTTACGCTAGAGGCCGAAAAAGGCCGCTATGATCTATCTTCTTTTTTCATTGGACACAATCGGAGCTTCTGCTGGTGGATGGAGCACTGTGCCTTACAGTTCGGAAGTCGAAACAAATCGAGTGAAAAAAGCGTAGTATAAAGGAAAGGCTTGTTTACTTGAAGGTAAAGGAGGTATACAACGATTGAATAAGTGGGTCAAAACGATACTTTTTCTACTAGGCTCCGTCTTTCTTACACGACTCATCCCATTTTCGTCCTTGTTCCGTAATCTGGATACGATGATTCACGAATTCGGTCATGCACTAATGACACTGGTATTATCCGGTAAAGTGCTGCGCATTGAATTGTACGCTGATCATAGTGGTGTAACTTACTCATCCATGCTGACGCCAGGCAGATCGATCCTGGTTTCTCTGGCAGGATATATCAGTGCATCACTGTTCGCCTTGCTGTTGTTCTACTTATACCGCAAAGGCTTGCACATGTGGGGACTCGGTATTATGACGGCTGTCGCTCTGGTGTCGCTCCTGTTATATGTAAGAGGGGAGTTCGGCATGTTATGGCTTACCGGGTTCATCGTTCTGAATGTGGTCATTATGATTTTTGGTGCCAAGATCGTGAAGTTCTATTATCTGTTGCTGGCGTTTCTTACGCTGGAAGAGTCGGTTGTTAGTGCGGTATACGTTGGATTTATGTCCTGGACTCAGCCTTCACGGGCAGGGGATGCAGCGAATCTCGCTCAGCAGACATTCCTTCCGGCGCTGTTCTGGGGCACGTTGTTCGCTTTGTTTGCACTGTGGTGTGCCAAGGGAGCACTCGGTCTCTTTTTCCGCAAAGAAGGCACTTCGCGACCGTCACGGTCTCGGGGATTACGAAGAGCGTAACGGATATAAAGTTATATCAAAGCAAAGAAGGCACTTCCTTTCTTCATAAAAGGATAGTGCCTTTTGTTTTTGGACTTACATCTGATATTAAAGTCTGATATTAAAGATATTGAACCTAATCTCCAAGATTATCCCATAGGACATAAAAGTAATAAACCTCTTCCATAATCGCCTTATCATCCTCTGCCGCAACGCCGCCCTTGATCCGAGCAAGGGTGCCCAGAATATCATATATCGTTTCACGCTCCACACTGAACTGGATTCGGTTAACGATTTTATCCCAGGCCTTCATTGCGTAATTAACTTGAGACGTGGCTTCAGTCCATTTTTTATTCTCAACCTGTTTCTCTAATATTTGTATAGATTCAAGCAAGCGATCATCAGTGCCAAAGGGCTTTTTGAGAAAAGCTCCGCTAGCCATAATTGCAACGAACACAAGAATGAGGAAGATCGGAAGCACATATAGCAACCAGAAACGCGTTTTCATTCAACCGCCTCCTTGATGTAAAGAATTTAGAAAGGCCCCTCATAATCGCCCATATCGATTTTTTCGGTGATTTTATCTTCGAACAGATCAACATACAATTTGTCATTGGGCAATATGGCGGCAAAAGCAATATCCTGTATCGTGATCTTTTGCTTTTTCAGCTGCTCACTGAGCCAGTTGATATCTTTGTGTCTTTCCTCCAAATTTTGCTTAATCAGCAGGCCATCAATGATAATCTCGGTCATCAGCTTGCTCTTGGGCGGATGCATATGCATGTCTTTGGCGGTTACCGGCTGATTCTCAGGTTTTAAAACAACCGAGAGGCTGCCGTCCGGTTCCAGAATGGCATAGTCTAGCGTTGTAATATCAAATACATCCTTTTGCCGCAGCATCATGGTCAATTCGTCAAATTTGACTCGCATTTTACTCAAGTTCTGTTCGAGAATTTTACCGTTCTGGATGATCAATGTGGGATCAGAGTCCATTAATTTGGAGATGGTGCGATTTTTCAGCGTAATATACTGAAAGATGATCGTAATGATTGTGAAGATGGTCAAGGCCACAAAATGAATCCACGCCTTGGACGAGAGATCGGTTGCAAAAGTCCCCGCAATGGAACCGATTGTGATACCGTTAATGTAATCAAAATACGTCAAGTTACCCATCTGTTGTTTGCCCAGCACCCTTGTATAGATGATCAGGGTCAGAAAGGCAATAATAGACCGTACGGCAACAACCCATGTTTCTTCCATCATATATGTATCACCATCCTTTACTTCACTTCGCATAGTACTATAACAAGCTTTTCCTACGCCGGATGATCTTATGCTTGAACGCAAAAAACCGAAACCTGGGTATGTATCCCAAGCTTCGGTCTCTATAAATTCTCTATATTAGTTGAACTGATTCATTTACACGTTAATCCTTATACACCGGAATACGCCATAAATCCGCCATCTACCGGAATGACTGTGCCAGTGACAAAGCCGGATTGTCTTTCATCCGCAAGCCACATCAATGTGCCAAGCAGGTCTTCCGGTTTGCCAAAGCGGCGCATGGGTGTATGAGCAATAATTTTACTGGAACGCTCCGTAGGTGAGCCGTCTGGTTGCAGTAATAGATTACGGTTTTGCTCGGTCAAGAAAAACCCGGGTGCAATAGCATTGACACGAATTCCTGATTCGGCCAGATGAACGGCAAGCCACTGCGTGAAGTTGTTAATCGCTGCCTTCGCAGCGCTGTACGCAGGAACTTTCGTCATGGGCGATGGGGCGCTCATGGAAGAAATGTTTATGACAGTAGCGGGAACATCGCGCTCTATCATATGTCTTGCAAAGACCTGAGTGGGGATGAGGGAACCGACAAAATTCAGATCCATGACCTGACGAAATCCCTCTACACTCACATCGAAAAACGTCGTGACGTTCTGCTGTTCCAGATCTTCCAATCTGAAAATTTCATTTGTGGTGTTGGCACTGGCGTTATTGCCACCGGCGCCATTGATCAGAATATCACATGGTCCGAGCTGTTCCAGCACCGCATCTGCCGCTGCTTGCACACTATCGGCCTGGGTTACGTCACAGGCAATAGCAATCGCTCTGCCACCAGCAGCTTCTATCGCAGATACAACTTCCTGTCCCTTGGACACTGTGCGGTTCAGGATGGCTACACTTGCACCGTGCCGAGCGAGTTCTTCCGCCATGGAGCGGCATAATACTCCAGCACCTCCGGTAATTACAGCCGTTCTGCCTTCGAGACGAGATGAGCGTTCATATTGACGTTCACTCATGCTTTTGCCCTCCTTTGCAGGGAATCCCAGACGCCCCAGAGATACATGATCCCCAAAGCCCGGTCATAGAGTCCATAACCAGGTCGGCACTGTTCTCCCCAGAGGTGACGACCATGGTCGGGTCTTGCATAACCTTCATAACCGATATCGTGATAAGCCTCAACAACCCCAGCAATATCGACGCTTCCATCTTGACTGCGGTGTGACGTTTCAATAAAGTCGCCATTATCGTAGATTTTTACATTCCGAATGTGGGCAAATGGAATCCGATCCTTGAACTCGTGTATCATCCCGATAATGTCATTATCAGCATTCGCTCCCAAAGAGCCACTGCATAGTGTCACGCTGTTGTAAGGGCTATCATAAAGATTCAAATATTTCCGAACATTCTCCTGACTTGTAATAATCTTTGGTAATCCAAAGATTGGCCATGGCGGGTCATCTGGATGGATGGCCATTCGAATCCCCAGCCGTTCGGCTGTAGGCATAATCTCTTGCAGGAAATAACGTGCGTGCTCCCACATATGATCCTCGGTTACATCCTTGTAGGCTTCGAACAGACCTGTTAAATACTGCAATCGTTCCGGTTCCCAACCTGGCATGGTGAGTGCGGAGTTTTCCGTAATGCGTCGAACGAGTTCTAGAGGTTCTATATCTGCAAGCTTACTGTGCTCATAAAAGAGGGCAGTTGAGCCATCCTCCATTTCCTTGTGCATATCCGTGCGAAGCCAGTCGAAGATCGGCATAAAGTTGTAACAGATGACCTTCACACCAACTTGAGCCAGTTTCTCCATTGTTTTAATATAGTTCGCAATGTATTTATCCCTTGATGGCAGGCCTAACTTGATATCCTCATGGATGTTCACACTCTCAACGACATCCAGATGTAACCCGGCCTTGTCCGCTGCTGTTTTGACAGCGAGTATTTTGTCCATCGGCCATTCCTCGCCAGCAGGAACATCGTGCAGTGCCCACACAATACCTTCAACACCCGGAATCTGCCGGATATGATCCAGCGTTACCGTATCATTGCCTTCGCCGAACCAGCGAAAAACCATTCTCATCACGTTCACCTCATCATGAATAGTAGGAAGAAAAATTCAGTCATTGAAAATAGGACGGATATGTATCCTGCAGGACAGCCAAATCGGTGACAGTTAAATGCAAATGTTCCTGCATCAGTCGCTCTGCTGTGTCGGCATCATGCTGCTGAATGGCCTTGACCATAGACCGGTGCTGTTCAATCAGATGATCCCACTGGTGGTCCGAGGACAGGCGTAACATGCGACTTCGATTCAAATGTACATTCATCTGCTGGATAACAGTCCAGGTGTTGCTTTTGTTGCAGCCTGCAAAAAGAGTGCTATGGAATTCCTCATCCAATTGGAACATTCGTTCATCATCCGGTTTGACCCTGCATTCCTGTTGCCACGCAAGGTTCTGTTCAAGTGCCATCATTTGTTCGTTCGGAAAGTTCTCGCAGGCGAGCCTGATTACGGCTCGTTCGAGCTGTTCACGCATGAACCGTGCTTCCTCAACGAGATCGACCTGAATCAGAGAGACGTATGTGCCGCGCTGTGGATACACTTCCAGCAGACCTTCCTGTGCAAGCCGTACAAAACTTTCTCGAACAGGTGTCCGGCTTACCTGGAACTCCAGCGAAATTTCCTTCTCAGAAATAGCTGTTCCCGGAGGCATTTTCAAACTCAAAATGAGTTGTTTCAGCGTGAAGTAAACGACATCTCGCGTTGAGTAAGATTGCTTATTATTCATGGAAGACATATTGCTCGCAACAGGCAACAAACCGGCTTTGGATGATAACTTTGGGGTATATTCCACAACTTCAACTCCTTCAATGACATACTACCATACTTGTATGGTAGTATGGAAGCGCTTTATCGGTATTGTTTTAAATTTAGTTGATGGTTAACTTGCAGTTCAAGTGATTAAAGAGTACAATTCAGTCATTAGGTTCGAATGTTTAAACGAACAGACATAAAACAAGAAAATATACGTAGAAATAATGAAGAAGAAATAGTATAGAGGTGAAACTATGGGACAAAAAGCAATTAGCGTTTTTCAAACCTGTATTCCGTTATTTCAGGTGTTAAGTGACAACCATCGTCAATCCATTTTGCTGACACTCACCGAGAAGGGCAGAATGACGGTGAATGAAATTACCGAACAATCCAGCCTATCCCGGCCAGCCATATCGCATCATCTCAAGCTGTTGTTAGAGAAAGGGCTTATATCTGTGGAACAGAAGGGCACACAGCGCTATTATTCGGCTTCATTGAATGCATCGGTGGAACTGTTGAAGGAACTGGTAGCTGCTTTGGAAGAAGAGTGTCTGTAGAGTAATAGTGATAGAACATGCTTTTGCATGTGCCTTATAGGTTCGTAAGTTTAAACGCTTGATCAATAATAAATAGAGGAGTATGTATATATGACAACGACTATACAGGAAGTAACCAGTCAGGAAGTTGAACAGATTTTAGAGCAGCAACGACAGTTCTTTCGTTCCGGGGCCACAAGATCGGCAGAAGCTCGAATTGCCCGTCTGACCCAACTGAAGCAGGCCATTCAAAAGTACGAATCCAGATTGACAGAAGCTCTCTATCAGGATTTGGGCAAAAGTGAGTTCGAATCCTACACAACCGAGATCGGATTTATGATGGATAGCATCACACACACCATTCGTAAAGTGAATAAATGGGTGAAACCCGTTAAAGTGAAAACACAAATGGCACTCCTTGGTTCGAAAAGTTATATCATACCCGAACCCTACGGGGCAGTTCTGATCATCGGACCGTTTAATTATCCTTTTCAACTCTTAATCGAACCATTGGTAGGTGCTATTGCAGCAGGTAACACAGCCGTGCTCAAAGCGTCAGAGAATACACCTGCGGTGTCCGCTATTGTACGTGAGATGATTGCGAGCGTGTTCGAACCGGCATACGTACAGGTACTTGACGGTGCTAAAGACACAACGACAGCGCTGATTAACGCGCCATTCGACTATATCTTTTTTACAGGCAGTGTACCGGTAGGCAAGATTGTGATGGAGGCAGCTGCCAAAAATCTCGTCCCCGTTACGTTAGAACTTGGAGGCAAGAGCCCTGTCATCGTTGATGAACAGGCAGATATCAAGGTAGCAGCTGAGCGCATTATATGGGGCAAACTGCTCAATACAGGACAGACCTGTATCGCACCCGATTATTTACTTGTGCATGAGCGCGTGAAGGAACCGTTAATTACGGAGATGAAAGCAGCGATTGTGTCCTTCTTTGGTTCGGATATCCAGCACAACAAGGACTATGGGCGAATCGTGAACAAGGGACATTTTAAACGGCTGACAACTCTGATTGAACGGGATCAGGCCAAAGTGATATATGGGGGAAATTCGGATGAGGAAGATCGCTTTATTGAACCTACACTGATTGATGCGGAGTCCTGGGATGCAGCGACGATGGAAGATGAGATTTTTGGACCGATTCTGCCGATCATTAGTTATCGTAACCTGGATGAAGCCATTGTAGAAATCGTAAAGCGGCCGAAACCACTCGCCTTGTATCTGTTTACTTCCGACACCCGGGTTCAGGACAAAGTGCTACGCGAAGTTTCTTTTGGAGGCGGCTGCATTAACGATACCATCACGCATGTAGCGAATCCGCGTCTGCCATTCGGTGGTGTTGGTCATTCTGGCGTTGGCTCGTATCATGGGCAGTACAGCTTCGAAACCTTCTCTCATCTCAAAAGTGTACTGAAAAAAAGCACCAAGTTGAATCTGCCGATTCTGTATCCACCGTATGATAACAAGCTGAAGCTGATTAAGCGTTTGTTGAAATAAATCAGAAAGACAAACAGCCTGCTACTAGACCTATTCCAGAGCAGGCTGTTCCTGTCGGTAACGGGAGGGTGACATGCCGGACCAGCGCTTGAATTGACGACTGAAATGGGCAATATCCTTATAACCAAGCATGACGGCAATATTTTGAACGGACAGCTTCGGATTGCCCAGAAGAAGCTTCGCTTCATGCAAAACCAACTGGGATAATACAGCACGAGGAGACTGACCGAACACCTCCTTGAACACGCGATTACAGTGAGAAGAACTGATGCCCAGCTCTGCTGCAATATCATCAATGCCATAGTGACCGTTGGACTCGTGTCCCTGCTTGAATTGCTGACTCATCAGGCCTTGCAACCGATTACGAATCTGGTGGGCGAGTTCGATCTTCTCGTGTCCGTCGGTAAACCATTGCGCTGCCTCTTGCGAGACCGCTTCCCACAGATGGCCAAATAGTTCAAATACCGTAGATTGAAGCTGCATTCGCTGTACCATCGTATTGGCTGTCTCATCATCCGCAGATGACATCAATTTGCGCAAAACCGGCTCAATCTGCTGTGTAACCGGACTATCCGCACTGAATCGCACTTGTTTGATACGTGCCAGCAACGATAGGAACAACTGATCATCAATGTCAAAATGCATGCAAAAATACGTGAATCCCTTACCGTTATGGCTCTGGCTGGAATGAATGCTTCCCGGAGGTATCAGGAGCAGTTCGCCAGCCTTTTGAATGTATAGGGTACCATTCACCATCATGCGTTGCTCGCCTTCTGTGACATAATTCAATTCATATTGAGGGTGCTCATGCGTCGGATAATCCCAGTCCGTACCGACACTTCGTAAATGAATGGCGAACAGATTAACCGTTGTTTGTACATCTGGATAAAAAACTTCATGGACACTTTCTCCCAAAGTAGGAGGCAAATACGTTGAAGACATGGAAGATCCCCCTTCATATGAGGTTGTTCAAAAAATATTCCATTTGATTACGCACGTTTATCAAATGGAATATTTTTTTTGTAACCGCTTTAATCCATTATAGTCTATCAGCTTGATTTGGGTAAATATCCGATTGATTTGATCATGGTCGGAGGTGGAACCACGTGTTAGGATGGGGCTAATGAAAACGTATGCAACCATTCTGAGAGGGGTTATGATTCATGAATACGTCCAAATCCATCTTTTATAATGCACATCACGCACCGATTGGTGCTTTTGCGAGTTTTACACTGGGTTACAAAGGAGCCAAAGGCGGGCTGGGTCTTGAACTCGGCAAGCCGGCAGACCAGAATGTATATATTGGATTACAATCTCGCGATGGCGACAATTATCAGGCGCTTCCTTTTTATGAAGCTTCCGAGGATGAGAGCAGCCGCTATGATGTAGAGAAGTTGGAGAATGGGGACACTGCGTCGACAACAGCGACCAAAGTTCCACAACCTCTTATTACGGCTTTTCGCGATGAAGATATTACCCGTGAATTTACCTCAGGTACGGATACGTGGACTGCTGGAGATCTGACGTTCCGTATCTACTCGCCTGTACGTCCAGTACCTGATCCAACGAATGGGGATCGTGAAGAATTAATGGATGCACTCGTACCTGCCGTATTGGTTGAGATGACGATTGACAATACGGCAGGTCAACAACCCCGCAAAGCCTACTTTGGCTATCAGGGCAATGATCCGTACTCTGCGATGCGTCTGATTGGGGGACCGGAAGGTGGCTCCATCACAGGTGTGGGACAAGGTCGACTTACAGCAATTATGTCAGCAGATGACGGACTGTGGCCCGCACGCGGATTTACACTGGAGAAACTGTTGCAGGAGAAACATCGGGAGAATCTGGCATTTGGACTGGGCTCAACCGCTGCACTACTGATGGAGGTTCCGGCTGGAGAGAAACGTACGTATCAATTCGCAGTATGTTTCTATCGCGGGGGCATTGTGACGACCGGAATGGACACAACGTATTGGTATACGCGGTACTTCTCCGATATTCAGGCAGCAGGAAAGTATGCACTACAACGCTTCAGTGAGTTGACCGCATCTTGTGGAGAGGTTGAACAACGCCTTGGATCGGCTGCTTTGACCGAAGATCAATCATTCATGCTTGCTCATTCCATTCACAGCTATTATGCCAGTACTCAACTGCTGGATGCCGATGGTGAGCCACTCTGGGTGGTGAACGAAGGGGAGTATCGGATGATGAACACACTTGATCTGACGGCTGATCAGTTGTACTTCGAGCTTGCCTTGAATCCATGGACGGTGCGTAATGAGCTGGAGTGGTTTGTGAAACGATACAGTTATACGGATCAGGTTCGTTTCCCGGGGGAAGAGAAGTTATATCCGGGAGGAATTACCTTTACCCATGATATTGGTGTTGCCAATGTGTTCTCACGCCCTGGACACTCGGCATATGAGCTGGTTGGCATTGACGACTGTTTCTCACAGATGAGCCACGAGGAACTGGTGAACTGGCTCTGCTGCGCGACAGTATACATTGAACAGACACAGGATCAAGCTTTTGTGAAAAACATGTTACCTGTTATCCAGGATTGCTTCGAAAGCATGCTTAATCGTGACCATCCCGACGCAGAGCAGCGTAACGGTCTGATGGGTCTGGATAGCAGCCGTACCCAAGGTGGAGCGGAGATTACAACCTACGACAGCCTGGATGTGTCACTTGGACAGTCTCGCAATAATATCTATCTGGCGGGTAAATGTTGGGCGGTCTATGTTGCATTGGAGAAGCTGTTCGCAACTGAGAAGTTGGCCGATCTGTCCCATCAAGCAGGGCTTCAAGCGGATCGCTGCGCTGCCAGTATTGCTGCACAGTTGACTGATAGCGGCTACATTCCAGCTGTTATTGCAGAAAATAATGATTCTCGAATCATTCCGGCGATTGAAGGTTTGGTGTTCCCGTACTTTACAGGCTGTGAAGCAGCACTGGATGTCAATGGCCGTTTTGGACCTTATCTGAAAGCACTCCAAACTCATCTGAAGACAGTTCTTGTACCGGGAACATGTCTGTTCGAAGATGGAGGCTGGAAACTGTCCTCAACAAGCAATAACTCGTGGTTGAGCAAAATCTATCTGTCCCAGTTTATCGCTAGAGAGCTGCTGGGTGTGGAATGGAATGAGACAGGCAAGGCAGCAGACGCGGCTCATGTCAACTGGCTGCTGCATCCGGAGGAATCCTACTGGTGCTGGAGTGACCAGATCCTGTCTGGTGTAGCGGTTGGCAGCAAGTACTACCCGCGTGGTGTAACCTCGATCCTATGGCTACTCGAAGGAAAAGGGAATCGCATTGCGCAGATCTATGCCAGCAAGGAGGCGGTACAATGAGCCAATCCGTCGTTCAAGCTGCTTTGTCGGGTCCACAGTACGATGCGTGGCTGGGGTATCACTCTGAATTGCCAAGAGCGAATGAGTTTACCAAAAAGACGGCTCCTGCATGGAGCAAACTGATACTGGCGGAAGAGAACCATGGAGTGATCACAACAGCTCTGACCGAACTTTCACGGGGACTGGAGAGGTTATATGGCGTGAAACCGTCGGTCAGTCATCTGTCTGATGCTCAGGAAAATGAACGGGACAATCTCGCTTCCGCTCCCGCAATACGAATCGGCACTTGGACAGGGAGCGATTCCGTGGCTGGGTTGTTCAGCGAGACAGAGCGTTCAACTGTTCAAGGGGAAGGGTACATCATTCGTGAGAACGAGACCGAGGGTGTACTGGTCATTGGGTCAGAGACTCCCCAAGGTGTGTTGTATGGTGCATTCCATCTGCTTCGAGAGCTGACAATGGATCAAGGGAGTGCACATAAGGCGGATGACGCTGTGAATAAGTGGAGCTTCATTACAGAACAGCCAACCAATGCGCTACGGATGATTAATCAGTGGGATAACGTGGACGGCAGCATTGAGCGTGGTTACGCAGGAGAATCCATTTTCTATGATAACGGGGAATTCACGCTGGACTTGGGACGCATCCGGGATTACGCACGTTTACTCGCTTCCACGGGAATCAATGCCATATCGATCAACAACGTCAATGTACACCGCCGTGAGAGCCTGTTTCTGACGGAACGTTATCTTAGTGATGTGGCGAAGGTTGCCGCTGAATTCAGAGCGTATGGTATTCGATTGTTCCTGTGCGCCAACTACGCGAGTCCAATGGAGATTGGTGGATTGCGTACAGCTGATCCGCTGGATGCGCAAGTACGGGAATGGTGGAACATTCAAACGGCCAAGGTGTACGCAGCGATTCCCGATTTTGGCGGTTACCTGATCAAGGCAGACTCCGAGAATCGTCCGGGACCGTTCACGTATAACCGTGATCATGCCGATGGTGCGAACATGCTGGCTGAAGCCCTTCGGCCATTCGGTGGATTGGTCATCTGGCGTTGCTTTGTCTATAACTGCAAGCAGGACTGGCGGGATCGTTCCACTGACCGTGCACGTGCAGCCTATGACCACTTTACGCCGCTGGACGGGCGTTTTGCCGAAAATGTCATTTTGCAAATCAAAAATGGGCCGATGGACTTTCAGGTGAGAGAGGCAGTATCCCCGCTGTTCGGTGCCATGGAAAATACAAATCAGGTGATTGAATTTCAGATTACACAGGAGTATACCGGTCAACAACGTCATCTCTGTTATCTGGTTCCCCAGTGGAAAGAAGTATTGGACTTTGACACATACGCCAAAGGCGAAGGTTCAGAGATCAAGCGAATTGCGGACGGTTCTCTGTATAAACGACCATACAGTGGCTTCGCCGCAGTATCCAATATTGGTGCAGATGCCTGTTGGACAGGACATCCACTCGCGCAGGCGAATCTATATGGATATGGAAGACTTGCGTGGAACCCGGAGCTGTCCGCGGAAGAGATTGCCGATGAGTGGGTGAGACTTACTTTTGGACATGAAGACGAAGTTGTGCGGCGGGTTACGGGCATGCTTTTGACTTCACTAGATATCTATGAGAATTACACTGCGCCTCTCGGTGTGGGTTGGATGGTTAATCCGGAACATCACTACGGGCCGAATGTAGATGGATACGAGTATTCCAAATGGGGAACGTATCACTTTGCCGATTGTCATGGCATTGGTGTAGATCGAACCGTGAACAGCGGTACAGGATACACTTCACAGTATCACCCTGAGAATGCTGATCGTTATGAGTCCGTAGACACCTGTCCGGATGAGCTGATCTTATTTTTCCATCACGTGCCGTACACCCATGTTCTGCATTCGGGTAAAACGGTCATTCAGCATATTTATGATACACACTTTGAAGGTGTTGCGCAGGCGGAGGCTTTAGCCGAGACATGGAGACAGCTGGAGGGCAAAATCGACCCGGTTATTTTCAGCAAAGTTGCTTCATTACAGTACAACCAGGCCGAACATGCGAAGGAATGGCGCGACATGATCAATACGTACTTCTATCGCAAGAGCGGCATAGCGGATGAACAGGATCGGACAATTTATTGAGTGGAATTGCGGATGCAGATGAACTTGGTAATTAGGAAGAAAGAAGATACCTTGTTTTCTTTGATGTACAATAGACAGCATGGACATACATGAGGAGGAGAAACGTATGGGACAACATCAATTGCCCGAGACCATGAAGGCCGCTGTCATGACAGAGCCAGGACACATTATTATTGAGGAACAACCCGTCCCGCAACCGGCAGCGGATGAGGTGTTAATCCAGGTTATGGCTGTCGGGGTGTGTGGCTCAGATGTGCATTATTTTGAACATGGACGCATTGGCAGATTTGTGGTGGAGAAACCGATCATTCTGGGTCATGAGTGTGCGGGGATCATTGCTGCTGTTGGCTCGAACGTATCACGTCTGAAAACAGGGGATCGGGTTGCTATTGAGCCTGGGGTGACTTGCGGACGCTGCACGGCATGCAAGGAAGGTCGCTATAACCTGTGTCCGGATGTACAATTTCTAGCGACCCCTCCGGTGGATGGGGCATTTGTACAATACATGGTGATGCGTGAAGATATGGTATTCCCGATCCCGGATCATCTGTCTTATGAGGAAGCAGCTTTGAACGAGCCATTCTCTGTTGGTATTCACGCTGCACGCCGCAGCAAACTGGCTCCGGGTACAACCCTGGCGATTATGGGCATGGGTCCCGTTGGACTCATGGCTGTGGCTGCTGCCAAATCTTTCGGTGTAGAGAAGATCATTGTAACGGATCTGGAGGAAGTTAGGCTGGAAGCAGCTCTCCGCATGGGTGCCACGCATACCATTAATGTGCGGAATGAAGATGCGCTGGCTGTGATTCGCGAGTTAACAAATGGTGTGGGTGTTGATACCGCATGGGAAACAGCAGGGAATCCAAAGGCGCTACAATCTGCTCTGTATTCACTTCGACGTGGAGGCAAACTTGCGATTGTGGGCCTGCCTGCACAGGATGAGATCGCACTCAATGTTCCATTTATTGCGGACAATGAAGTTGATATCTATGGCATATTCCGTTATGCCAATACGTATCCGGCAGGAATTGAATTTCTGAGTTCCGGCCAGCATGATGTGATGTCCCTGATTACAGATCGTTATTCACTCGAAGAGACACAGCAAGCGATGGAGCGTGCATTACACAATAAAAGCGGCAGTCTGAAGGTCATGGTATATCCGAACGGTATGTAAGAACAGCCTGGAAGAGTCCTGCGGTATAGGACTCTTTTTTTGTTTTTTTGCAAAAAAGTATGGGTCAAGCTCCCATAACATGGTATAATTCATGAAGATTTTAATATATAAATGGATACACACCATATTGGTGAATAAGTACTTAGCGAAAGGAACTGAAGGTTGTGAGAGTACATGAATTTATGATACACGCTGATTTTCATCGGGATGATCTGATGTCGGTATCTTCTCAAGCGTCGCGTTTTTCCTCGGATATTATTTTGTCGTATATGGAGTCTGAGCATGAGCATCGTGTAGATGTCAAAAGCCTGCTTGGAATGGCGTTACTACCCATTCGATATGGTAGTGTTGTCAGATTACAGACAAGAGGCAGGGATGAACTGGAGGCTTTGGAGTACATGTTAAATGTACTGGAGAAAGGGACGGCGTGACACCTGATTAGGTGCAAAATCACAGATATCATATTTTTTTTAGCTATTCCTCAAAACCTGCTGGTACTTTGTCCGAAAAAAGAGTATAATAAAATGTAGTTTGATTCTAAAGAAGTACCCATATTAAAGGAGTGTAAATAGATTATGCCAAAAGTTGACATCCATCCAAAGACACAACTCGTAATTTTTTACGATGCAAGTGCTGATTTCAAATTCCTGAGTTCTTCCACGAAGTTCTCTAACGAAACTATGGAATGGGAAGACGGTAACTCTTACCCAGTAATCCGTGTGGACACTAGTTCCGCATCCCACCCATTCTTCACTGGTAAACAAAGAAACGTGGATATCGGTGGCCGTGTTGATAAATTTAACCGTAAATACAACATCACCAAATAAGTTTGTCCATACATTACAAAAAAACCTCGGGATTTGTCCTGAGGTTTTTTTGTGTACATATTCAGGGTAAAGGCTAGTGAATTTTACTTGAAATTAATATTTGTAACTATATAAATTGAGATAAACATTTACACAAAACGGAGAGGACAGAAAGAACCTGAAGAAGCGGAGCGTTCGCCTTTATCCCCGGATTTAACCTTTTTAGAAAGAATCAAAAATCTGGGGATAACAGCGATCGGAAGGTTGTTCTGTCATCGAAGTGACCAGTGTAAATATTCTTTAGTTCAATTTATATAGAAATATCAATTCATAAAAATTAATTCAACCAATTATTGCGCTTACAACACATTCGGATGTACACTAGGAAACGAGTACGAACATATTGGAGGAGGAAATAGAGATGAGCAGCATCACACATATGGTAACGTTTACACTTTACGCGGGTAAAGATACACCGGAGGCCGAAGCCTTTTTGAAGGAAAGTTCGGATGCACTGGCTGTCATTTCTGGCGTAGAGCAATTTCAGGTTCTGAAACAGGTAAGTGAGAAGAATGAGTTTGACTACAGTTTCTCGATGGTCTTTGCAGATCAGGCTGCGTATGATGCATACAACAATCACCCGGTTCACCGTCAATATGTAGAAGAGCGTTGGGAAAAGGAAGTCAGTCGCTTCCAGGAAATTGATCTCATTCAACATCATAATTAATAGTCTCCACATATAGGAAAAAAGTTGAACTATCATATACAGCATTGAACAATGCTGTATATCTCTCTGAATAACGCGGTAATTAATGAACAAAAGTAACTTATTCCGAAATCGTTTTCGAAAAATGAATACAAGGAGGTTTTCGCTGTTATGCAATTGGATCTCTCAGGAAAAACGGCTCTGGTTACAGGCGCAACCGGACAGCTGGGGAGAGTCATCGCCCGCACGTTGGCAGCCTGTGGCGCCAATCTGGCTCTACATTACATAAATAATGATACCAAGGCTCGGGAGCTTCAAGGTGAGATTGAAGCACTCGGTCGTCAGGCTGTTATTGTACAGGGAGATATTACAAAGCAGGATACAGCATTTCGGATGCGTGATGAGATTCAGTCTGTCCTCGGCGGAGTGGATATCGTTGTTGCCAATGCGGTCATTCAATATGAATGGACAACGGTGTTGGAACAGTCTCCTGAAGATTACTTGAGCCAGTTCGAATCCTGTGTCATGCAGAGTGTATATCTTGCCAAAGCTTTCATTCCACATATGCAAAATATCAGAGCCGGTCGGTTCATTGGCATCAATACGGAATGTGCAATGCAAAATTTTGCTCATCAATCGGCCTACACCGCTGGTAAGCGTGGAATGGATGGTGTATATCGCGTGCTTGCCAAGGAGGTTGGTGAGTATCAGATTACCGTAAACCAGGTTGCACCTGGATGGACAATTAGTGAACGTGATCGTTCCAGTGAGCCTGGACATGATGAGGCATATACGCGTACTGTGCCGCTGAAGCGCAGGGGTGAAGATCAGGAAATTGCCAATGCGGTAGCTTTTCTTGCGTCGGACCTGTCCTCATTTATCACGGGTGCCTATATCCCGGTAAGTGGTGGCAATGTGATGCCTGCTATCTAGTGTCTGATTTGGATTAGGGAATTCACATAAAAATGAATAAACTGAGTGTAACCGTAATCCGTTTGTCATTCGACAAGCGGATTTTTTGGCATTTTTCTATAGCTGGAATAAAGGTTTAAGGGGCATTTTTTTGTTTCATATATCCGGAAATACATATGAGTTGGTTCGGTTTTCGAAAGATTGGGGTATAAGAATAGGTATATTAACCGAGTGGAAACATAATCAAAATGAGCAATTAAAGGAGACCCATCACTTATGAAAAAAACAGTCGCGGACGTTCTGGTTGAATCCTTATTGAACGCTGGCATCAAACGCGTATATGGCATTGTTGGAGACTCCTTGAATGCGGTACTCGACTCCATCCGTCGTTCGGGCAAGATCGAGTGGATTCATGTACGACATGAAGAAGTAGCTGCATTTGCTGCTGGGGCGGACGCTGAGGTCAGTGGAAGTATCGCTGTCTGCGCAGGTAGCAGTGGTCCTGGTAATATGCATCTGATTAATGGTCTGTACGACTGTCACCGCAATCGTGTTCCTGTACTCGCTATCGCAGCACATATCCCAAGTGACGAGATTGGCAGTGAATATTTTCAGGCGACACATCCGGAGTATCTGTTCCAGGAATGTAGCGACTATTGTGAAGTCATTACAACAGCAAAACAGATGCCGCGTTCTCTGACGATGGCCATTCAGACAGCAGTTGCACGTTCAGGTGTGTCCGTCGTTGTATTGCCGGGGGATGTAGCAGGACTTGAAGCAGCGGATCTGCCTGTGCCTGAGCATGTGTATCACGCGACCAATCCCGTGGTACATCCTTCTGAGCCTGAACTCATGAAACTGGCGGAGTATCTGAATCAAGGCAAAAAAATTACGTTATTGTGCGGTGCAGGCTGCGCGGGCGCTCGGGAACCCCTTATGCAGCTCTGTGATCGCTTGAAGTCCCCCATGGTTATTGCGCTACGAGGCAAGGAATATTTGGAGTATGACAACCCTTATTCCGTGGGTCTTACGGGTCTAATTGGGTATTCATCCGGTTATCATGCGATGATGGACTGTGATGTACTATTGATGCTGGGAACGGATTTCCCATATCGTCAATTCTATCCCGAAGATGCGAAAGTCCTTCAGGTCGACATTCAATCTTCCCATCTGGGTCGGCGCACGAAGCTGGATTATGGCGTATGTGGGGATGTGAAAGCGACCATTGAAACTTTGCTTCCTTATCTAACAGAAGAACACAGTGACAAACATCTTCGTAAAAGTGTGGATCGTTATGTGAAAGTACGCAAAGATCTGGACGAGCTGGCCGTTGGAAAACCGGGTAAAAAACCCATCCATCCGCAGTACCTGACCAAGGTCATTAGTGATGCCGCAGCTGAAAATGCCATCTTCACCTGTGATGTCGGTACTCCGACAGTATGGGCGGCCCGTTATATCGAGATGTCTCGTAATCGCAGGCTGCTCGGTTCATTCAGTCATGGTACGATGGCAAACGCTTTGCCACAGGCCATTGGCGCTCAGGTCGCCGATCCGGGCAGACAAGTCATCTCGTTGTCGGGTGATGGTGGTATTACGATGCTGATGGGTGATCTGTTGACACTGAAACAGCATAATCTGCCGATCAAAGTTGTGGTGTTTAATAATGGAGCACTCGGTTTTGTTGAGCTGGAGATGAAGGCTGCAGGGTTCCTTGAATCGGGAACAGAGCTTGTAAATCCCAACTTTGCGATGGTTGCTCAGGCCATGGGCATGGAAGGTATTCGGGTTGAGGATCCGGGTGAACTCGAAGGAGCTGTACAGCGTGCGCTTCAGCATGATGGTCCTGTGCTGATTGATGTGGTGGTGAATCGACAGGAATTGTCCTTACCACCGAAGATTGATATCAAACAGGCGGAAGGATTCACGTTATGGATGATGAAAGCCGTGTTGAACGGACGCGGGGACGAAATTATTGAATTGGCAAAAACGAATTTGCTGCGTTAAAGTGTTTTGATAAGCGGATATGCACCGTTTGAAGTTGTAGAGATACTGACTTAAAAAGTATTAATATGTAAAAGAGGAGCATGCAACAAGACGTAATAGTTGTGTGCTCCTTCAATTAAAATGCTGAAAATGTGACAGGTGATATAGTATGAATACATATTATATGATTTGTTTTTATGTCGAAAGTCTATTAGAATAGGTAAAGTCAGTAAGGTTTTATGCCATTTTTGACCTACATATTGCATCATTGCATGTAAGTACGTTTCATATCATATTCATCGATCCAATCACAAGATGACACACACACATGGAGGAGATCAACATGAGTCACGCAGGAAAAGTAGCCATTATTACTGGAGCAGGAAGTGGATTGGGCCAAGCAGCAGCATTGAAGCTGGCTGAGAAGGGTGCATCCATTGTCGTTGTGGATCTTGTCGAACAGACAGGTCTTGAAACGGTTAAGCAGATTGAGAAGCTGGGAAGTAAAGCTATTTTTGTACAAGCAGATGTAAGTAAAGCACCTGAAGTTGAGAATTATGTGAAAAAAACAGTCGAAGAGTTCGGACGAATCGACATGTTCTTTAATAATGCAGGTATTGCAGGTCCTGGTATCAAGCTGATCGAACATACAATTGAGCAGTTTGACCAGATTATTGATATTAACCTGAGAAGTGTATTCTACGGGTTGAAGTATGTAATTACTGAAATGCTCAAAACAGGTGGAGGTTCCATTCTGAATACGGCCTCTACTGCCGGTATTGTTGGTGTACCCGCAGTTGCACCATACGCAGCAACCAAACATGGCGTAGTGGGCTTGACCCGCACAGCTGCGATTGAATATGGCAAGGACAACATTCGTGTAAATGCGATTGCCCCAGGTACAATTGAGACACCGATGGTCATTCAGTTCGGTAAAGACAATCCTGAAGTGTTCAAGGCAACTGTTGACAGCATTCCATCTGGACGTCTGGGCAGACCGGAAGAGATCGCGAACTTGGTTTCCTTCCTGCTTGGAGATGAAGCGCCGTATATCAATGGTGCAGTATATCCGATCGATGGTGCCGTTACGGCCCAATAAGAGTTCTGCTTATCGGTAATAGAATAGTCGTTAAAATGGTTAAAGAGAGGCCACTGTATGCATACAGTGCCTCTCTTTTCGGTTTGTTTTTTGTACAACGAACTCATATCAGGCAACGTTATGCGATGTATTGGTTTGGGTACTTTTCGCAGATGCTGAACGATACGAGCCTATAACGATGCTGATGGCAACAGCGACTCCGACAGCTCCAATCCAGGTAATGGATGACAATGAAACGCTGCTAACCGCGATTCCGCCAATACCTGCGCCGGCAGCCATGGCTAATTGCATGACCGAACTATTCAGACTTAGCATAATGCCAGAGGATTCCGGAGCCATGGTGACCAGGTTATATTGCTGAGTTGGACCTGAGGACCACGCGGCAAAAGACCACAAAATCAGAACAAGGAAGACAGCGAGATGAGAGCTTGCCGTTATATTCAACAGGACCAGACTCACGATATGCAATGTCATGCCTGTGATCAGCGTTCGTTTGACACCCAATCGGTCAGCACTGAACCCTCCAACTTTTGAACCGATCAGACTTGCTATGCCAAATGCGAGTAAAGCTGAACTGAGTAGTGCTTCGCTCATTCCTGAAACGGATACAAGGTAAGGTGAAATGTACGTGTAGGCAATGGAATAACCACCTAACCAAAAAAATGTCACCAGCAGTGCCAAAACAATTCGTGGCTGTTTGAGCAAAGACAGTTGTTTCTTCAGCGGAACAGGCGCTTCTGCTTTGGAAGGCGGAATGGCGGCCGCGATTACCAGCATGGCGAGAATGCCAAGAACAGCGATACCGGCAAAAACAAGCTTCCAATCCCAAGATGCAGCCACAAGCCTTCCGAGTGGAACGCCAACGATCAAAGAAGCCGTAAATCCAGTGATTACTGTGGCGATTGCACTAGCTTGTTTGCCCTCCGCCGCTATTTGGGAAGCAACCGTTAATGCCGTGACAACAACAACACCCGCGCCTAAAGCCATCAACACTCGTGCTGCGACGAACAGTCCATAGCCCGGCAACAGATAGGCAAGAACATTAGCCACAACGAATAGACCGAGGAAGTATAACAACAGCTTGCGACGGTCCCAGCGCGAAGTCAGTGCAATAATGACAGGTGTACCTAGCGCATATACGAGTGAAAAAATCGTAATGAGCTGTCCGGCAGCGATTAAAGAGATATTCATGGTATCTGCAATGCGATCCAAAATGCCGGCAATGACATATTCGGACGTTCCTACAAGGAAACTGACCAAGGCAAGAACATAGATTTTGAGCGTAGAAGACATGGAAACATAACCTCTTTCTGATTATTATTATATTTTTAGAAATATAGAAATAAAGACGATAGAACAAGACATGAATGCTCTGAATGCAACCCATCTGCGCGAATGGTAATGCTACAACCTAGATAATGAATATTGGTATAAGCGTAAACTTAGGTGACCTAGTTTTACTAATAAATATTGTACATTGTTTCAATATTTCTAATTATATAGAAATATAAATCAAATTTTTTATTTATTTAGCAGATAGGGAACAAACTTTTGTGCGGTCTCCGTGTTTAGGCTGTAGTAGATATACGTACCCTTCTTCTGCGATGTGAGCAGGCCGCAATCGGATAGCTGTTTCAGATGATGAGACAGAGTTGATAGCGCAACCGTAACAAGGCGGCTCTCCAGATCAGCAGGGCACAGGTTGCTTTCGCCCGATAAAATCTGAATGATTTTGTAGCGTGTTTGCTCGCCCAGTGCTTTATGAATTTTGACGACTTGTTCAATCTCATTTGAGTTTGATTGCATAATGATCGGTCCTTTCGTCTTTATTTCTTATTTCTAGTAATATAGAAATAACAGTAGCATATGTCGTTTGAAAAGTAAACTCTCGGTGAAGATTCCAGACTTTCTACTGCGTCTGTGTTAACAGCCGAAAGTCTGTAGTAACTTCCCCGAGAGTTATGTGAGTTGTATATTACCGATCGAGAGAATCAACATAGTCTTTGGCTTCCTTCAACGAAAGACCTCTGGCTTCACGCAGTCGTTTGATCGCCATAATTTTTTTCCCTTGTTGTATCAGTGTGAGCAGTTCCTGATCCAGATCCGTTTGGGCTGGTTGGCTTGTGTGGGAAGGGGATGCTTCTTTCGGCGACAAGGTGTAATTGAAGTCGGATCGGACGCTGTCGGTTGAACCGTTCTCCAGACGCTCGACATCTCTTTTCAATTCATTTAATTGGCGTTGCAGGCTGGTGACTCTGACCAGTAACACAAAGATCAGAAGCAGCAAAACGATCGATACCAAGGTGTTCATTTCCATGATGTCATGTGCCTCACTTTCATTTATTCATATTTAGCCATTATTTTAGTTGAACCGGGATTTCCTTGACACCACGAACATTCATACCAGGTCTCCATTCCAGTTCATTCACATCTGCCTGAAGTTGTATATTAGGAAAACGATTCAGAAGTGTGCTGACTGCAATCTCACCTTCCAGACGAGCAAGCGGTGCTCCTAGGCAGAGATGAATGCCTTTGCCAAAAGCCAAATGCGGACTCTTCTCACGTGTGATATCGAAAATATCAGCATCCTTAAACTGCTGTTCGTCCCGGTTGGCGGAATCAAGCGCAACAATGACAAGATCACCTTGAGCGATAGGTTGTCCACGGAATTCAATATCTTCCAAAGCCCAGCGGGATGTGCTGAACTCCACCGGTCCGTTATAGCGAAGCATCTCTTCAATGGCATTGTGAATAAGCTCGGGCTGGTTGATGAGCAGTTCGCGTTGCTCCGGATGCTCCAGCAGGGCGAGAATCCCATTTCCAATCAGATTCACGGTTGTTTCATGACCGGCAATAATTAATAAGGAGACAACGCCAAGCAGTTCTTGTTCAGTTAACTGCTGCCCGGATTCTTCCGCAATGACGAGCTGGCTGATCAGATCAGTGCCGGGATCTTGGCGAACTTTCGCAAACCAGGCCGTCAGGTAATCCGTAAACTCCTTGGCATGCTGCTCAAACAGCTCGGCGCTCTCGGCTATGGAAGCATCAATTATCGTATTGGACCAGATGCGGAATTTGTCACGATCCTCAAGAGGGACTCCCAGAATTTCACTAATGACAATGATGGGCAGAGGGAAGGCAAAGTCATCGATCAGATTCATTTTTTCCTGTGACGGGAGGTTGTCCAGCAGTTCATCAGCAATGTCCTGAATGTGGCTCCGCATGTCTGCGACCAGTTTGGGTGTGAATGCTTTCTGCACAAGTCCCCGAAGACGTTTATGATCTGGCGGATCGGAGAACAACATATTATTGGAGAAGATGCTTTGATTGTCAGCGCCGTAACGTCGGACCATATCTTTGCTGAAGCGAGGATCTTTCAGGATCTGGACTGCATCCTCGTATCGCGTAATAATCCAGCCGAATTCCCCGTGAGGAAACATGACTCTAAAAAAGGACTCATCTTTTCTTAACTTTTCATACACCGGGTAAGGGTTATTCGTGAATTCTTTGGTAAAAAACGCTGGCCTTGAGGATTCGTTCGGTTCATTTGGGTTCAAATGCAAAATCTCCTCTCATATTCCTGCATAATACCTGCACCCTCTATATATTCAATACACAAGCTTTTGAAACCTTGTTTTTTCTTCATATGGATGATAGAGCAGGAAAATAGAGGAAGATGGAAGAAGACATGGTAGAGAGAATCGGTTATTATGCTTGGTAAAAATGAAAATGAGGTGAACGCTGACATGTCTTACTCACAACTTCCTTTGCATCACCACCAGATTCCGGCAAGTCGAATGGTTCTTGGCTGTATGCGGTTTGGTGGTGAATGGGATGGTCTTCCCATTACTTCAGATCTTGTTGTGGAAGGTCATCGAGCGGTAGAAGCAGCTATCGAAATAGGCATTAATCACTTTGATCTGGCGGATATTTACACACGTGGTAAGGCAGAGCATGTTTTGGGGCGAGTTTTATCAGAAACTTCCGGCTTGCGTGAACAGATCATTATACAGTCGAAGTGTGGAATACGTCTTGTAGGTGATGATGAAGGACCGCAGCGTTATGACACCTCAGGTGCACATATCCTGGCGAGTGTGGACGGTATCCTGGAACGGCTCGGCATCGATTATCTGAATATTTTGCTGTTACATCGTCCTGATCCGCTCGCCCATCCGCAAGAGATTGGAGACGCACTGGCTGAGCTGCATCATTCCGGTAAAGTGCGCCATTTTGGAGTGTCCAACATGGGTTCTGAACAGATTCGTCTTCTTCAGCTTCATAGTAAAGTACCTCTGATTGTGAACCAGTTGGAGATGAGTCTGGATAAAATCGGATTCGTAGAAGCCGGTGTGACGGTAAATCGTCCCCAAGCCAGAGACAATGTGTTTCCCTATGGCACGATGGAATATTGTCAGGCAGAGCATATTCAACTGCAGGCTTGGGGTCCACTTGCTCAAGGGCGTTTTACTGGCAGGGTAGTTGAGGGACAGCGCGCTGAAATTGAGCATACGGCTCAATTGGTTGATCGAATGGCCAAGGAGCGTGGAGTTACACCGGAGTCTATTGTACTGGCTTGGTTAATGAAGCATCCAGCAGGGATTCAACCTGTCATTGGTTCGATTCGACCAGAACGTATTCTGGCCTGTCGTGATGCAACTAATATTGAACTTACCCGTTATGAGTGGTACGAGCTGTATTCCGCCCGTTCGCATACAAACCCTTATGTATCAAAGGATGTTACTGCTCATCATCCTCTGATGCTAACATTTTGTTAACATTTTTCAAATCTGATTCAGTGGTAGAATTCATTAGGTCCCCAAACTTCTGAACAGCTTCTTTTCGTTTTGGTTTCGTAATGTGGAGGTATATCCTTTTGGTGATGTCGTCATTCGCATGTCCTAGTCTCTGCATAATTTGTTCCAGGCCAACTCCTGCTTCAGCAAGTAGGGATGCATGAGTGTGTCTCAATGAATGGGGCGAAAGATTTTCATTTAATCCAGCTAGTCTCAATATTCTTGTCATTCGTTTTCTAACCTTTGCGGGTATCAATGGGTATCCGGCATAAGCTCCAGGCATTGCAAAAAGGAACCCTTCATCGTGGTAAGAATTCGGTCTTTTCTTTTTCTCAATTTGAGCAAGAGTAAGTAGATCTTTAAGAATGTTCATTATATCCGGATCAGTATCTATTTCTCGGAACGATGAAGCTGTTTTGGGCGTAACCAAAGTGTACATTTTGTAATTATTAGTAGCATTGTAAACTGTTTTTGAAATTCTTATTTTATTCTCGGTAAAATCAAGATCTGTTTCTTTGAGTGCGCAAAGCTCTCCTACTCTAAGACCGGTATATGCGAGAGTCATGAAGGTTTCGTAGTCATTCTCCAATCCATATTCTCTAACAGTATCTAGAAATAGCAGAAGTTCATCTTTCTCGAAATACGCTGGGAGATAGGTGTGGGCTTCAAGATCACTTACAGTTTTTGTTTCTCTTGGCACGTAGACATCAAGAGTGGGATTTTTCTTTACTGAACCTATTCTCACACCGTACTTGAAAATCATACTCGCTGTTGCGTGTATCCCTGAAATAGTGTTGTATGCGAGCCCTTTTTTAATAATATTTCCTTCGTCATCGGTTTGCCCCAATTCGAGTTTATACAAGGCATTCTGATAGTCTTCTGAGGTGATATCCATGGTACACATTTTCCTGAAAAATGGCATCAATATTTTTTTCTCTTTAGTTCTAACTAAGATTGTTCCTTGTTTTTTAGGTTTTCCTAATCTACTGTACGCTTCAAGCCATTGATCAGCGAGTTCTTCAAACGTCATCTTTACCGATGCGATGTATTCCCCTTTATTTGATTCAGATAGAAAGTCGGCTGCGTGCGCCTGTGCTAGTTTCTTTGTTTTAAACCCACCTTTGCTTTTTTGCTTCCTTTTTCCGGTTTCAGGATCAATTCCGACATCAACAATGTAACTCCACGTGCTGCCTCGTTTATAAAAACTACCCTTCATATCATAAACTCCTTTTTAAAATTCTGGTTTATAATGACCGGCATAAACACCGCAAATCGTCACTTCATTAGGCATCACCTCCACAGACTGATAAGAATTGTTCTCAGGGATCAGAGTGATTTTTGGAGATCCTTCAGACCATCTCATTCTTTTAAGACTTCCTTCTTCTCCGTTAAAAAGAGCTGCCACGATTTGACCATTGAATTCAGCCCAACTTCCTTTCCGGAGGAAAACAATATCTCCATCATCAATACCCGCGCCAATCATAGAATTTCCTTTTACCCTAAGTGCATAATCTGGTTGCTGAGATTTTACAAAAGGATAATTTATGTATTCCTCAATAGAGTCGATCGGTATCATTCCATTGCCGGCACAGATATTTCCCACAAGTGGTATGGGTTTCATGTTCTTAATCATAGAAAAATACTGGGCAAGTTTTGGAGAAAATTTATTAACCAAGACGTTTAATGTATCAACTATTTCACGTTTTTGATCAACATCAAAATCATTTCGAAGAAAAGCAGATTTTATTTCATCTGAATCAGCGTTTTCATATAGTTCAACTAATTCTTTACTAACAAATAATTCGACTATTTCACTTTGGATATTATTATCAACTTGTTTATATAGAAAGGCAGTATTGATTAAATCAAATATTTTGTTATCTAACTCTTCGTTTTCATTCATGAGATCTTTCATAAACATTTCGTGTTCAGTACTAAGTCCATCTAAGTAACCGGCCACTTTCATCAATTCACCATATGTAATGTTATTTAAGTGTTTAGATATTTTCATCAATGTTTCCGGAGATGGATCTTGAGTATTTTTCTCTATTCTGCTAAGTGTCGCAGGGGAGACACCGGACACAATAGATAAGTCTTTCATGGTTTTAAATCCATTTTGAATACGTGCCTCTTTTATAACATCACCTATTTTAATTTCGCTCATCGACTCTCAAAAATCTCCCTTCATCTAATGCTTGAATTCATGATATCACAATTATTGCGCGTACGCAATTATTTTTGATTTTTGTATTGCGTGGTCGAAATTCATGTAATATAATCAAATTGCGAGGACGAAATCACCTGAAAAATTAATTGCAATCACGCAACTAGAGGGGAGGTGATCGTATGAAAAAGTTCGTCGTTCGCTTGAGAGTTAAAGAACTCATGAAAGCACAGATCGACAAGGACATTGCTTCTGACAAGGAATTAGCCGATTTGTTGAATGTGAATGTGACACAGATTTGGAGAATCAAATTGCCTGTGGAAGACCCTCGAAACAATGTGCCTGGTAATCAATTTATTGCTGGTGTTATGGAGATTTTCGGTGGCAGGTTCGATGAGTATTTTTACATTGAAGAAGTCGATGATCCTCGTAAGACCAAACAAAAGCCTGAGAAAGTTACTGTATAAGTGAGGTGAATCAAATGTCGAATAGAAGAGTGTTCACGTGGGATCAGTTGCCAGAAATTTTAACCGCTCAAGACATCGCAGACATTATGGTTTTATCCAGAAAAAGAGTGTATGAGTTAATGCAGATTCATCCTGATCATGGCGGTATACCGAACTTTATAATCGGTGCATCAAGAAGGGTGGATAAATCGGATCTATTGCAATGGAAAGAAGGATTGAAGGAGGCTACAAGATGAGTGAACTGATTACAGTGGCTGGCGTGAGAGGATACATCGATGAACATGGTGTTGCTCAACTTAATCTTGAAGATGTGGCAAGAGGTTTGGGTTTCACTCAGGTTAAAGGGTCTATGGAGTACGTACGCTGGGAAACGATTGAAGGGTATTTGAAAGGTTTTAGGTTTTCCCAACAAGTTGGGAAAGAGGGTTTTGTCCCTGAAAATATTTTTTATCGTTTAGCAATGAAAGCAAAGAATGCAGTAGCGGAAGAATTTCAATCAATAGTCGCAGATGAAATTCTTCCATCGATTCGTAAAACAGGTAGCTATGGGTCATCAATCGATGTGTCCAAGTTAAGCCCAGAACTACAGATGTTCAAAGCAACATTCGATGCCGTAGCAAAGATTCAAATCGAAGCAGCTGAAGCTAATCAGAAGATCATTGAGGTTCAAACCAAAGTAACTACCATCCAAGAAACAATCCTTCAACGGGATGACAACTGGCGCCAGAAGATCACAGGCATGCTTAACGGAGCTGCACAGCGATTTGGTGGTCATCAGGAGATCCGGAAGGAAAGTTATTCCCGACTTGAAGAACGCGCTCATTGCAAACTGAATACACGCTTGGCTAACCTCAAGGATCGCCTTGAAGAGAGTGGAGCAACTAAAACAAAGATTGAAAAGGCTAACCGCTTGGATGTGATTGAAGCTGATCCGAAGTTGAAAGAGATTTACTCAACCATTGTTAAGGAATTATCCATTGGTGCTCTGCTGTAAGTTGTGTAACTTCGTTCATATGATTATCAATACGTTGTTACCGGATTTATAGTTTCAAAAAAATATACTAGGAGGTTCACAATGCCAACACCTACTGAATCATTAATCGGCGCTTTCCAAAACTGCAAGAATCGCAACTGTTCGAAAGAGCAACTTGAAAGCTTCTTGGATCGTGCCAAAACGCAATTTGCTGGTAACGAAGCTATGCAAGCTAATATCAAATTTCTTGAAAGTCAAATTTGAGAGGGTGGATGGAATGAAACAGGTTAAAACAATTTATGTTCCAGAAGGAGACCGTTGCAAAATCGAGTCATCCAAAGAGTTGCATGACTACCCAGGTCCATTATCAATAGTGATGGTAAGTGGTGATGAGTCAGCTCAAGAAGAATTAACGATGGAACAACGATTTGAAATGGTAGCGAATGCGATACAAGGTCTTAAGCGATATCAGTGGGGAAGAATCACACAACAAATCGACATGATGTATAGCTCCATGGCCGCCGATGTGAAGATCGACGACCCGGATACTTTGGTTGAAAGATTGACTCGTGAATTTAAGTAGTGACGATCTGAATGAAAATCGGATTTATACGATAATCAATTCCTTTGTAGTAGATATGGACGTAATCAAGCTTATAGAACGTATCTGCTTCATCTTTCTTGATCGGGCTGTAAATCTTAGCACCTTCTTCCCACCAAACGGATGGAGAGGCTTGAGCTTCACCGATTTTACACTCTGGATCATCACAAAGATTTACCCAATTGCCTACTAAGCAGGCATGTACTTGTGTAGCCAATATATTTTCACCTCCTTTCGTTTTGATTGGATAGTCTGGACAACTACCAATATTCAACAGAAAGGGACAAAAAACCTCTTTATAAGGAGCGACTAACAATGACTAAAAAACACTATCTGCTTAACGTAACCGGGTTCTTCAGCCAAATGGTGGAACGCATGAAAGCGGATTGTCGTCCCAACATCGCTAACCACGCCAAGAAGCAATACGAGAAATACAACCGGCAACTAGAAGCACTAAAAGAGTTAGGCTGATGATGATCCCGTGGTGGTTCTGGATTTGTTGGTGGGTGGCAATGAACATTGCAATAACAATGGCACTCTGGGGAAGTGGTGATAAAGATGGACAGATTTGAGCAAGGGGCACCAGATCCGCAGGCAGCTGAAGTGGTTGACGATTGCTTGGGGTGTGGCGGTGAGATATACCGCGGTCAAGAGGTAGTAAAGTACGGCGATGGATTATGTTGCAACTTCCGGTGTTTGGGTACAGCCATGAACGCTGAGAAAACTACGGCAGGTGAATGACATGCAAATGCAGGTACGCATCAAGGCAAGTGATGATTTCAATGATCGTCTCGCTCTATCGAAAGTCGGAGGTCGTTACTCTGATAGTCCTTATCCAGTATTCATCTTCATAAATCAAGCACAGCGACAGGAATACGATCGTATCAGAAGACAACAGAAGGAGGCGAAAGGCGATGTCACTCCAAAGGGCAATCCGGAAGCTAAAGCAGCTTCAAGAAAATACAGAACCTCGCGGGAATTCCGCATCTAACATTATGCGAGAGACAGGTAACTTTCTTCAACACGATCTACAGGAAGTCATTGATATCTTGCATGACGCCCAAAACGAACTGGAAAGCAAAACGACTCCAAAGGTTGCACCCTCTGAAGTCGTGTAATACACATTTGAAATTGAATTTACGGTCATATTATCAAATTTCTAGGAGGTTGTAAAGATGTCGGATAAGTTATTGGTGATTCACAACAATCTCGAAAAGCTTTTGGACTCTAAACGGGAGGCTATGCCTTCCAGTTTCAACAAGACCCGGTTTCTGCAAAACTGCATGACTGTACTACAAGACACAAATGGTATCGCTGAATGTAATCCTGTTAGCGTAGCCAGAACCATGCTCAAGGGTGCGTTTCTGGGATTAGATTTCTTTAACAAAGAATGTTATGCAATCCCATATAAAGGGCAGATCGAATTTCAGACGGACTATAAAGGTGAAGTGAAGCTTGCAAAAAAATACAGCACCAAAGCAGTAAGCGAAATATACGCGAAAGTTGTTCGTGTTGGAGATGATTTTTCGGAAGAAATCGTGGATGGGAAGCAAACAGTCCATTTTAAACCACTTTCATTTAACAATGCTGAAATTATTGGAGCATTTGCAGTTGTAATTTTCCAAGATGGCAGCATGCAATATGACACCATGAGCACCGAAGAGATAGAAAAAATTAAAGTGAATTTCTCTCGTAAGTCCAATAAGACAGGTGAATATTCCAAAGCATGGGTTGTGACTCCTGGAGAAATGTACCGCAAGACGGTATTGCGCCGCTTGTGCAAGAACATTGATCTTGATTTTGACACAATCGAGCAGCGCCAAGCGTTTGAAGATGCTGGAGATATTGACTTTAACCAAGAAATTAAGCCTCAACAACAAAGCCCGCTTAATCCGGAACCAGTAATCATTGAAGCTGAGTACACAGAGGTAACGGAAAGTGAAGGTGATCCTGTTGAAACTGAACAAGGATAACTACTTTAGTCAGGAAGCGAACCTTCAATATATATCAGTAAGCCAGTTCAAAGGCTTCTTGTCCTCATATGGAGGGTGTGAAGCTGGTGCTATGGCAAAGATCAACGGCGAATGGGAACAGGCTCATATAGATGCATTTGATGAAGGTCATTATGTCCATGCCTGGAACGAGGGGACTCTTGATGAATTCAAGGAAAACAATCCTCAGCTGTACGCAAGTACTGGTAAAACAGCAGGGCAGTTGAAGGTCCAATTCAAACACTGTGACAAGATGATTGAAGTTTTGGCTAGCGATCCGCTTGTAATGAAGGCCTTAGCTGGAGAAAAGGAAGTCATCATGTCAGCTGAGTTGTTCGGTATCGAATGGAAAGTGATGTTGGACAGTTACCAACCACAAACGGGTATCTTCGCAGATCTGAAGACCATGAAAGAAATGGACGGCAAGTTTTGGAACAACGAGATTGGAGTCTATGAGAATTTCATCGATCACTATGGATACAACCTGCAGATGGCAGTGTACGCGGAGATTGAAAGAATTGTACATGGCAGGGATGAATGGTTGCTGCCACACATGGTCATTGTGACCAAGCAGAAGCCGCCAGACCACGATATTATCTATTTTGACTATGACGCAATAGAACAAGGCCTGCACATTGTAGGCAAGCATATAGAGCGAGTTAAGGCGGTTAAATCAGGTGCTGCTGAACCGGTACGCTGTGAAAAGTGTGATTACTGCCGGTCCACAAAAAAAATAAAAACAATCAAACATTTTTCTGAACTTAAATTCTACTGAAAGAAGGAATTCAATTGTTGAACCGTGTGGTGTTAGTGGGTCGCTTAACTAGAGACCCTGAACTTAGATATGGCCAAAGTGGAACAGCCGTTACCAAATTTACTATAGCCTGTGATCGTCGTAGCGGAGATGAAGCAGACTTTATTCAGATTGTTACTTTCAAAAAGACTGCAGAAGCATGCGCGGAAAATTTGAAAAAAGGTAGGTTAGTTGCTGTAGAGGGAAGATGGCAAACGGGCCGTTATGAGAGTGAAGGCAAAACGGTATACACCAATGATTGCATTGCCGACAATGTACGGTTCCTGGATTCATCCAATCAAGGTAACAGTGGTAACCGGAGTAATTCAAGTAATAGTAATGATCCATTTGTTGATGACGGAAAACCAATTGATATAAAAGATGAAGATCTGCCCTTTTGATGAGGAGGCGACTCTGTGGAATTTGAATTAAGAGCAGTCCCTAAGCCTAAACACAAGCGATTTAAGCGAACTGCAAAGCAACGTGGGCAGATAACTAGCGATGTGTATGATAAAGCCTTAGAACGGTCAGGAGGCTATTGTGAGCGTTGCGGGAAGGGTGGATATCTCGAATGCGCTCACTTGATTAGACGGTGGAAAGTTGAAGTTGAAACAACAGTAAACGATGTCGCTATGTTGTGTGGTCCCAGTGTAAATACCGGGACCTGCCACAACTTGATTGATTACACAGCCAACGGAAAAGCTTGGGCTGAAAAATATAGAGAACAACTTTACAAGAGAGCTAAAGAGAGTGAGGGGTGACAATGGCGCGTCCTCGCAAAGATGGAATGGATTATTTTCCTCATGACACGGACGCCGTAAATGACACCAAGATAGAAGCATTAAGGATGCTATACGGAAATGACGGTTATGCATTCTACTTCATTTTGCTTGAACTCATTTATCGGCAGCCTAATTTCGAACTAGACGTTTCTGACGCAGAAACCATCCAGATACTCGCCAAGAAAGTGGAAGTATCACCGGAGAAATTCGGAAATATGTTGAACACAGCGATTAAAAGAGAGTGTTTTGATAGTGCTTCATATGTCGAAAGAGGTGTTTTAACCTCTGGAGGAGTTAAAAAACGCTCTAAAGTGGTGGTAGAGAAGAGAGAGAAGATGCGCAAAAAGTCCAATGATGGCGCGGAAAAAGAGTTATTGCCGGATTCCTGTATAGTTTCTGACGCAGAAACTGGGGAAGAAAGTACACAAAGTAAAAGTAAAAGTAAAGTAAAAGATAAAAGTAATAGTAGTAAAAACAATAGTGCTGAACCGGTGGTTCAACACGAGGGTTATCATGTTGACTTTGAATCATTCTGGACAGTCTATCCAAAATTCAGACGCAAGGATAAAGCCAAAACGTTTGGCATCTGGAAGAAGAAAATTAAAGAGTCTGAACGAGATTTATTAATACAATGCACTGAACGTTACGCAGCAGACAAAAAGACGATCGGAGCAACCGGGCAATTTGCTAAAATGCCATCCACTTATTTAAACGCTGGAACTTATAAAGATTATCTATCTGGTGGTGATGAAAATGAAACCATTCAATCTTCTACAGGCTCTACCGGAAAATATTCAGAATTCACTATTGAGTAATCCGCCATGGGAACATTGGGGCTGCTGCATTGTTTGCCAAAAGCTACTCACTTATAACGAGTATGAAGTATTCGGGAAGATGCGGAAGCTTCGGATACATTGCGATTGTGAACTTGAGCATGACAAGAAGATGAAAGTGATTGAGGAACGCCGCACTAAGACAATTGAAATTCAGAAGGTGTTCAACCGGATGAATCTTGTACCAGACTCACTCAAGGATGCAGGATTCAAAAACTTCAAGGAACGGACCGGTACAGAAAAGAGTTTCGAGTTAGCCAAAGAGTTTTATCGCAATTTCGAGAATGTGGAAATGGGATATCTTTTCTACGGTGGAACTGGGGCAGGAAAGAGCCACCTCTGTAGAGCCATTCAGCGCTCGTTAGACGCCGATGGATATCCAACCCTATTCTTGGATTGGGTGAAGCTCTCTGACCTCGCTAGGGCCTCTATAAGCGATAAGAACATCAACATACACGCCATCGTCAGGGCGGCGATAGAAGTGGACCTATTAGTGCTTGATGATATCGGCGCTGGACACTTAACGGATTACGAATACAAAACGGTTGCTTTCCCAATCATCAACGGTCGGCAGGGCAAGAAAACACTATATACTTCCAACCTCGACCCAGAACGGTTAGAACAGTGGTTCTCAGCTGATAAGGACGGCAAGCCACTGGACGAGGACGGACGGTGCATTGATAGAATCATTGGATCTTGTAAGTTTGTGCGGAATAAAGCTACTAGCATGCGGCGTGAACGGGCTAGAGCACAAATGATTGAATAGAGAGGACGAGAGATATGAAAGATCAAGCAGTGTTGTTTTATTCGATGAACGGAATCTTATATCCAGTAGCTCTGACAGAGCAACAATCCCAAATGCTGCAGATGTTAGTTAAGGTTTTTGAACCTCTCCAAGTAGTTAAATCACATCCTCAGGGAGAATCAATTAATTTGCTCGAGGGAAACGGCAATGAAACAAATTGACGACTATGACCTGATGGATCAGGACCCCGAAGAATTCCTACGCCGCGGACGTGAAGCATTTGGAATAGAGGAGGCTTCCCATGAACCCACTGGAACGGATGACGGTCGACGAACTGATTGATACAACACAACAGTCTGAATTGGACTATGACATACGGATTGAGGCATCAAAAGAATATCTGAAGCGAATGGGAGTGATCGGAGATGCCGAAGATAGTGGACTTCAACGCCCGGATGGACGAAATATTTGAACCGTGGGAATGGCATTTATTCGAGAAGTTGAAAGCAGCAGATGAAATTTCAGCTCGGATAACGACAGAGGCGACAATGGCCCGTGTCCCACATGAGTTAAGGCAGGATTACATGGCAAAGAAAATGCTGGATATGATCGATCAAATTGCAGAAAACCGGGAAAAGAAATTCAAGGGAGTAAAGAACGCCAAACCACTACAGATGGAGGAAACGAAATGAATTTAGTATACGGAATTGATCCTAGCACCAAGACGGGTTTGGTCGGACTGGACGAACAAGGTAGGGTGCATGAGGCTCAAGAGATTCACTTGACGACCGGAATATACTCTACACCATCGGAAATATGGGCTTACAGCCAGAAGATTATTGATTTGGTTCCAAAACGTAGCTTGGTAGCCATAGAGGGATTCTCCTTTGGATCAAAGGGCCAAGGAGTGAGCACACAGTATGGAGTGGGGTTCGCTTTAAGATTTGTATTGAACAACTCCGGTTTAACTGTCTTGGAAGCTACGCCTTCACAGGTTAAGAAGTTCGCTACAGGTAAAGGAAATACCAAAAAAGATGCAATGGTTCTTCCGATTTATCGACACTGGGGTTTCGAACATGATTCAGACAACGTGCGAGACGCATTTGTACTAGCTCAGATTGCGCTTTCTAAGCTAACTGGAACAACTAAAGCCAGATACCAACAAGAGGTCTTAGAAGCGATTCTAGAAGGCCCTAAAACGAAGAAGAAAAAAGCATAGGTAATACAGTTGATTTTGATAGTGAATCATTCAAATAATTCATATAACAACGAATAGGAGTGATTATCAATGGGTTACCACACGCACTTTTGGGACGATTACAAAGAATTGGCAACATCACATGGAATAAAGAAAAGAACTTGGGAATCTAGTGTTCATGACGCTGGAGAAGACCCCGTAGAAGCGGCTATGAGAAAACCCTTGACCCCAAAAGAAAACTTCCAGCGGAGTGTAGAGTCGGGAAAAATCAAACTTGCACCACCTGTATTGAAAAAACTGATGAATGTGAAAATCAAGAAGCTTCACCCAGACGCAACAATCCCTGTATACGCCAAACCAGGAGATTCAGGATTTGACCTGATAGCACTGGAAGACGTGGTTATTGCTGCAGGAGATACAAAGAAGGTGCCAACGGGCTTGGCATTCGAGATACCTGATGGCTTTGAAATGCAGATCCGTCCGAGATCCGGACTGACACTTAATTCAAAGCTGCGAGTGCAACTGGGAACGATTGACGCTGGTTATCGCGGTGAGGTTGGGATCATTGTGGACCACATCTTTAACGGTGGAGACTTGGAATCTATTTTCGGGACTAACACAGACATCTTGATCGAAAAAGGCATGAAGATAGCACAGGGTGTGATTGCACCAGTGGTCAGAGTGTCATTCGAAGAAGCTGAGGAATTAAGCGATAGTGAACGCGGTGACGGTGGGTTCGGTCACACAGGCGTATGAGCCGATTGGACGTGCTGACTCAAATCAATCTCTTAATGAATCAGAAATGTAAAGGGTGCAAGACACACTATGAATTATCTAAACTACACGGCAGCAACTTTTCAAAAATAGATAACCATTGCAACAAACAATGTGATGTAGGCAAACAAATCCAAGAACTCGGCAAGCAGCTGACAAAATGAACGGAGGGAAAGCATGCAGAAGCCAAACGAGGTGCGATATGATCCCTACTTTTCGGAGATACCCTGGGACATTATCAAAGACGACAGAGGGAAAGTGATCGGTGAAGTGTACTTGGTCTATCCAAAGGACGTTCCAGAGTGGAAAAAGCCAAGGAAAAAGGTCCGGAGTTATCACCAATACAACGCATAACCCACAGGGAGGGATAGAACATGTTAGGCACAGCAGGCCAAATTCAAACTCACCAAATTGAAGTGTTTCACGGAGCATTCACTTCATCAGGGCCAATAAGCAATCACATTAACGAATGGTTGTCAGGTCAGCCAGTAGAAACGCAGATCATTGATATAAAGTACGGGACGTACACTCTACCAGACGCAAACGATGAAATGGCTTTAGGAGAAACAGCCTTAATCATATACAAAACTACAGGTTAACCCACCAATAAACCATCTAAGGGAGGATACACCCATGAGTTTCTGTGTGAAAGTTGAAGTTTTTATAACAGTTGAGAAGGTCGAGGATGTTGAGGTCATCGCTAAAGATTTACATGAAATTTTGTGCGATAACGGCATTACAAATTCTATCAATATAACTGATGAAATTAGCGAATAGCCCACCGGGGATAACAGAGGAAGGGAGACAAGACAAACATGATCAACCAGATCATCAACGCGGACTGCTTCGATGTCTTCCCGGATATACCGGACGGGAGCATAGACATGATCTTCTGTGATCTGCCTTATGGGACCACACAAAGCCCATGGGACTCTGTACTCCCGTTTGATAGACTGTGGCCGGAATATGAGCGGATGATCAAAGACAACGGAGCAATCGTCCTGTTTGCCAAAGCGCCGTTTGATAAGGCGTTGGCGGCAAGCAACATGAAACTATTCAAATATGAATGGATCTGGGAGAAGAACAAAGCAACAGGTCATTTAAATAGATCACTGATGCCCTTGCAGGCTCATGAGAACATCCTGGTATTTTACAAACGTCCTCCCGTTTACTATCCGCAGATGTCACAGGGCCACAAGCCGATGAACGCGGCAACGAACAATCACAAGTCATCGGTTTACGGCGATGGGACACCATGGTCAAACGAAGCTGGATCAACCGAGCGGTACCCACGCAGCGTGCTGTATTACTCGGTGGTTAACAATGACGACCCGGAGCGCGCACACCCGAACCAGAAGCCCGTGGAGCTGTGCGAATACCTGATTAAGACGTACACGGCTCCCGGTGAAACGGTGCTTGATAACTGCGGTGGAAGCTGTACGACAGCAGTTGCTGCAGCAAGAACAGGAAGGAATTACATCGTGATCGAGAAGGACCCGGAATCTGCTGCAGGCGGACAACGCCGGATTGAAAATATGCAACTGACACTATTTTGAGAGGAAGGGAATACCCTCCCTTCCCACCACACACTAAACCAAATTTAAAGGAGCGAATGAACATGCAAAAAGCAAAACTGATCATCACTGAAACATTGGAGTACAACCGGGAGATTATCGTCAATTTACCTGATGGCATGACGAGTGCAGATCTGGAAGAAGCATTGGAAGACGGGGATAGAGAATGGGGTGGCGCAGACGAGTTTATGCATGAGTTAAGAAAACGCGGCATCACTTGCGACGATGGATGGGATACCGACTTGGACAGCCCTGACAGCATCGAATCAGAATGCATGGATTACGAAATCATTGAGGACTAATTCTGTGGGTTTAGGCCCACCAAAGGAGAGATAACACATGCCGATCATTAAACACGAAGGTCAAACGCAAATTGAGTTCGGAACAGGTGACATCAACGTTTCGCCGGGATTGATACAACTGGATTATCCGTGCGGTGTAGTTGTGTTCCAACCAAAAGAACCGGGAGCGATTGGAGAACGGAAGAAGAATGAAAGAGTCGTTGCACTGCCGGCAGAAACACCAGTACGAATGACTTTTGACAAGGTGGAGTCGATTGACGTAGTTATCCGAGCTCTTCAGGAAGCAAAACGGATGATGCAAGAAGAGACGTGGGAAAGCTTATTGGTTCCCGGTAACGGGGCGGAACAATGAGCCGACAATTCAAGGAATTCAAAGAGCAGATCAAACACATGACAAAAGAAGATTTAGCACGACAACTGTACCTCGCAAACGGCATTCCTTCGGATGGCATACCATGGCGTAAATACGATCCGACAGACCGAAGCATTCCGAGTCACATCCCGCACTTGGTCTATGACAAACATAGAGGCGTGACTATAGCCGAACATGCCAAAAGAATTATTAAAGGCCGTCATTATGAATGGAGCGATTCTGGAGGATATTTGATCAAAGATGTGACGCAATGGGCACCCATCAACACCCCAGAACAATCTTGAGGTCCATAGGGCCTCTAACCAAGGAGGGATATACATGGAATACACAATTGAACGCACGGACAAAGACAACTTAATGCTTGCTAAGTGGTCGTTTTGACAGGCGACAAGCTCATACTTAGCGCATATCGTTTATACACCAGAGAAACGCGCAGTCATGGATGGAAAGTTGCTAATGAATATCAAGGCAACAGACCAAACGACACGGGTCGCGGCAAGCTCAGGAAGGAAGAGGTACCTTTCCCGTATCAGGTGATGGATGAACTGAAAGAGCGGATCACACGCCATGTGGATACGCTAGTGGGCAATACATGGTCTGATCATCAGGAACTGAAGAACGAATCGAAGATGAGGGAGGAAGAGCAGTCATGAAAACTATCTTGGATGTTAAACGCAGGCTGGCAGCGGCACGTTGTCCGTATCCGGTGTCACTGATGGATGATCTGGAAGAGGCGTACGCAGAGATTGAAAGGCTCAAAGCTGAGAAAGTCGAGTTGTGGGATTGTCCGGAATGCGGATTCACTTATGATGCATGTCACGAAGATATTGACCCGGCGACAGGTGAGGGGAACGGGAATCACACATGCCCAGTGTGCGAAAACGCTGATCTTGAACGGGAAAATGACCGGCTTCGTAAGGAGCTTGAAGAGGCACGTTACGCACTGAATGCAATCTCAATGGGCGAATGGGCATGTACGTTTGATGAGCAGGGATTGGAAGTGTGGACAACACGGCGGATTAACCCTGGACGGATTGCACGTGAAGCACTGGCGGTGGGTCAGGAAGGAGAGGGGAACCAATGATAGTAGGATTCTCATCTTCGAGCGAAAGCAAGAAATGCATGATCTGTGGCAAACAGACGGGCAACTACAAACGGTATGAGCAATCCAACATGGTTATTACGATCCCGGCACACGCAGGCGATTGTTACGACCAAGTGGATGTAAAACGCATAGCTGCCCGGGCGTTGACGGATATAAAGCAAAACATCAAGGGTTGAGGTTTGGGCCTCTCCCTACTAAGGAGGATAACACATGAAAATCGGAATCTTTTTACACGGACAATTGATGATCGAATATCCAAATGACGGCGATCAGGCTGTATACACAGAAGCGTTGGAAGATTTGAAAATGGCTATTGAAGAGACTGGTCAATTCCACGAACTTAAATTATTTGAAGAGTAGGGAGGATATATAGATGACACAAACAGCGTTGACCAGGGAGCAAGTGCAGTTTGAACCAGTCGGAAAGCAACTGGATGCATGGGTAGCCAAGCACGTCATGTTCCCTGGACACACCAATCCAATTGAACATATCAAAACATGGTGCAAAAACTATTCATCAGATATGACAGATGCGTGGGACATAATTGCTTCATGCGGACACTATGCCGCAGTTGAAACAAACCATAGTGGAGGTTATATCTGCACTGTATTAGGGTATTCAGCACATGCTTTAACGGCACCAGAAGCTATATGCAAAGCGGCACTGTTTGATGCACTGGACTTATAACATTCATAGGAGGGATAGACGTGTATGACTGGAGAGAGTTCGACCCAAAAAAACCACCACAAGGCGGGAAAACGTACCTTGTATATGTGCCGGGTAACGAGACAGGGGAGTACATTACAACCGAGTTCTACAATTACGACGGCGAAACTTGCTTCTGGTGTGTATTGACTGGATCGGAGGTTGTGGGGGTAACTCATTACTCAGAAGTAGGCATCGACGTATCATCTACAAAAAAGAATGGTGATCTGCTAGAAGATAACATTCGGCTGAAAAAAGAGATTGATAACTTACGTACTCCAAGACCAATCGAGGATTGGCATGAAGATTATGGAGACGTACTGTGGTGGGAGTTTTCTATTTCAGAACCTCCATACTGCGGCACACCGTTAGATTCTGATTGGCCGGATTGCCATACACACTGGACGCCGATTGCAGTACCGGAGATTGATGGTTAACGGCCGTCAGGCCCTCGGAACGACCGAAATACTAAGCGAAGCGAGGCCGGATCAGGTCTGGTCTCCCCAAATAGGAGGATATACAAGATGCGTGAGATTAAATTTGCAGCATTTCTAACAGAACACTGCCAGATGGGTAAGACATTCACTATCGAAGATTTAATTGAAATGGGTTCTAAGCCCTTCAATGGAAACGTGAAGTGGTTGCAATACGCAGGCTTCCATGATGAATCAGGCGACCAAGTCGAGGTATTTGAAAGTGATATCGTCGAATTGGAATATGAAGGCGAAACGCACATTTGTGAAGTGAAGTATGAGGGCAGTGGATTCATGTTTGTCGCTGATTCCTTGGCAGACGGGTACCTTTGGGCATCTGAAGTGATTGAATTTGATGGATCATACTGCTGGGCAGAAGGCGTTAGGGTTGTCGGAAATGTACACTCTCGTCAAGGGTTGGCTCCCAAGGAAGGAGCGGATAAGCATGAGTAAAGTCGTGACACACAATTTCTACGTAGGAGAGAAGCGCGTAATGTTTTCGGAATGGTACGAACCGTTGTCCAAGGAAGCTTTGCTGGAACGTGCTGCAATGGCTGCTGAACGAGGTTACGGAACACCTGATACGGTAGTTGACTCCACTGGACGCATGGTGAAATTGGGTGGGGAAGGAGCGGATACAGAATGATAGATTGGCGTAAATACGATCCAACAGACCGAAGTATCGAAAGCCATGTACCACATTGGGTCTATAGCAAACAGAGAGGCGTGAATATTGCTGAACGTGCCAAAAGCTTCATGCCAGGTCGACATTATGAATGGAGCTGAGCAGGCGGATATACCGTCAACGAAGTAACTCATTGGGCGCCTATAAACACACCTATTAACCTACCTGGGGAGGAAACATAAATGGCACAGTATGAGTTCTGGGCACGGTTAGATAAAAAGAATGATGTGATTGATATACCAGATGAAGAATTCGAAGGCAAGACTGAAAAAGAAGTTGAGGACATGTTACTAGATAAGCACATCGCATGGGCTCGCAAACAGATATATGGTGGCTGGTACAATCTTGTCCTACCTGGGGAGGAAGAAGCATGAGAGAGATAGCGATACACCCACACTTACTAGAGGGTAGGGATGAAGCATGATTGACTGGCGTGAATTTGATAAAAACGATCGAAGTATAAACAGCCATATTGACCACCTTGTCACGGATGGACAAACAATTGATGTTGGTTTTTTCGCTCATAGCCCAACCGGATATAGATGGTTTAAGCGTACTGTATCCGTGCCTTGGGGCGAAGCAATGATGATGAATGTAACACACTTTGCACCTTTTACTTTCCCAAATGTTAAGGAGGATGAAGCATGAAACTGATAGATGCAGATAAGCTGCTGTATGACTTGGCGAACGAGGACATTTCGCCTGATGTGCATGCCTTTGTCTTGGATAAGATTGAGCGTGGTCAATACGATCCAACAATTAAGCCTGGTGATACGGTAACCGTGATTGAGGAAATACACCACCCATTCCTTCAAAAAGTGAAGATCGAGAGCATTCAGTGGTATGAATTTGGTTGGTATGCAAATGTGGTGTTCGATGAAGAACTGTTCGCTATTCCGTTGAAACGATGCCAGAAGGTTTGGGAGTCTATACCCAAGGAGGATACAAAGAGATGAGATACACATTTGAATATGAAGTTTTGTCCGTTCAATCAACTTCAGAGTTCAGCCAAGAAGCGCCGACACAAGAAGAGGCTGCTGCACTGATCGTTGCTCGTATAGCCGATCTGGAGTTCACGGATGAGTCGGATATCAAGTTAGGCAAAGTCATTAACATCAGCAAAAAGGTCGGAGACAACTACATCGCTTGTGAAGGTTGCGCTTCCTAGATGTTAAAACGAACAATACATTCAGTAGGAGGGAAAAAATGAATACGATAAGCATTGGAGAGAAAGTTTTCTGGAAATCCCAAGCGGGAGGAAGCGCTAAAGAAAAACAGGGGATTGTAATAGGAATCTGCATTAAAGGGGCAAAAGCTTTCAAGATTGTGCCGAATTTTAATAAAATACCAAAATCAAGAGTTAAATTTCAGAACATTAATGATGTGTATGACAGATTAATCGTATCTGTACCACGTGGAGGGAAAAGTATTCTTGATGATTATTACGCCCCTTCGTTAAATATCGTTAAAAAGATAGAAGGCGATCCGGTTTGAAAAACTATCTAGAACTACTACATGACATATTAACCAACGGAACACCAAAGGGAGACAGGACCGGCACAGGAACGTTATCCGTGTTCGGACGGCAGCTGAGATGGGATTTATCGGAAGGATTTCCTCTTATAACAACGAAGAAGATACACCTTAAATCAGTAATTAATGAACTTCTCTGGTTCCTGAGCGGCGAAACAAATATCAAGTACCTGCAAGATAACAACGTGAAAATCTGGGATGACTGGGCAGACGAGAACGGTAATCTTGGTCCGGTGTACGGTTCTCAGTGGCGTACCTGGGAAGCTCCTAACGGAGAAAAGGTTGATCAGATCCAAGCGGTAATTGATTCAATCAAAAACAATCCGGACTCAAGGCGGCATCTGGTGAGCGCTTGGAACGTTGGAGTGATACACCAAATGAAACTTCCACCATGTCACTTTGCATACCAGTTCTACGTGTCAGAAGGAAAACTATCCTGCATGCTAACAATGCGTTCAGTGGATTCGTTCCTTGGCCTTGGTTTCAATATTTCCAGCTACGCATTACTGACACATATGATTGCTCAACAATGTGATTTAGAAGTAGGAGAATTCATCTGGTCCGGTGGAGACGTACACATTTATAACGACCATATTGACCAAGTAAAAGAGCAGCTGACACGCGAACCATATTCACTTCCCCAGTTACACATCAAACGTAAGCCTGAGAGCATCGACGATTACGTATACGAGGACTTTGAGTTTATCGGGTACAAACATCACCCGGCTATCAAAGCGCCTGTATCGGTGTAAGGAGTGGTCATATGAGCGGAGAAAAAGTTACAGCCCAAACATATTGGGTGTGGACGTATATAGCAGCAGCTAAAAACCCGTCAAGATCAGTGTCAGGCGTGCCAGTATGGCCGCATTATCAAAAGGATGCACCCAAGGAATGGTTGGATCAGGGACTCATTATAGATGCATCAGAGTATGTGGAAGAAGGACAAACAACTATATTCGATTTTATGTAAAAGGGGAGAAAAAGGATGATTATGGCTCAGCTTAGTCCAGAAGTAAGCATAGACGGCTTTGGAGAAGCTACAGTCTCCAGTTACAAAGAATCGCGCAGAATAGCGAATAGAGCGTATGACCGGGCTAAAGCTCATGAGAATGAATCAGATAAAAAGTTAATTGCTCAGATGGTGTCTGATTGTGATTACGCTATCGAGTGGTTGAGTACAGGCAGACGACCAGGAAACAAACGAGGCGTTGAACGATTAGCGGCATATCAACGTGAGAAGTTGGTAGATCCTCTTAAGATGCAAGCATACGTTCAACAGGGGCATGCCGGCAGTAGTGCAAACCTATCAGACTGGCAATTGTTTCAGATCGAGGATGCATTGTCGCGGTTGTCGCCAAGAGAAAGAGAATGCTATGTAATGAAGCATGGGGACTGTCATTCGTTCGCTGATATTGCAATGGCGCTTAACATTAGCAAGAGCGCAGTACAGAGCTACGTTAAAACTGCACAGCATAAAATTTCAGATGATTTACAGAGTAGCCTATTTTTAGGTGGTTACGAGTAATAAATAAATTTTTCAAATAATTCACCAGAAATAAAACGCCGAAATTCCCCATACGAATGCCACCTATAGGTAGAGAGAATAAATAATTCTCTCACTATAGGTTTTTCTTATATACGGTATCCATAACTTTTTCTATAGCCGCTGTAAAAGGCGGCCCTCCGATAGTGAACGGTGCCTTTGCACATCACATATATAAGCCTGTCCTACTGACTATGGTCACGTTAAACGTGGTTTAGGTAGGATGGGTATAACAATCCTATTGCCTCCTTAACCTATAAGTTAGTATGATTGTGGCGTATACCACATCATAGGAGGGTTCAAGATGAACGAAAAAGAAGTTCAAGAACAATTGGAGAGTATGTTGAGGTTTCCTGGTTTCGTAAGGTTGTCTGAAGAGAATGTTGCTAACGTGAAAAAAGTTATCGGAATAGACGAATTGAATAGAGTTGCTTTCTTTCCAGATTCGGTAAAGGGCCGAGTTGGTGTGAAAGTGGCTGACGAACACTGGGATAACTTCATAAAAGAGTATAATAGTTGGTCATAGCCCCGTCAAGTAGACAATAAAAAAAGAGAAATTCCATTAAGCGGCGACTTTTTCCCGGAATTCAATTGGGGAGAGGTCGCCGAGT
>NZ_JAGIKV010000005.1 GCF_017874615.1 Paenibacillus xylanexedens | reverse complement strand
TTCCACACGTACCCATCCCGAACACGACCGTTAAGCCCTCTAGCGCCGATGGTACTTGGACCGCAGGGTCCTGGGAGAGTAGGACGCCGCCAAGCAATAGGAAGACACACTTGATGATATCGAGTGTGTCTTTTTTATTTTAGTGTAATTCATTTAATGTAATCCTTAGTTCAGATTTGACTTGTTATATACATAAAATACTGGCGTTCCAATCCTTAAAGCTGTGATACAATAGGTGAGGTCTATATAGAAAACGGAAACACGCATAAGTACGAGGAGGAACAGTGAACACGATGAAATCAGCCCCGTTTATTGCCGTGGAAGGTCCGATCGGAGCGGGAAAAACAACGCTGGCAACGATGCTTTCCCATGAATTGAATCTTCCGTTAGTTAAAGAAATCGTAGAAGAGAATCCATTTTTGGCTTCCTTTTATCAGGATATCGACGAGTGGAGTTTCCAATTGGAAATGTTTTTTCTGTGTAATCGGTTTAAACAACTGGAAGACACGGGCGTTCATTATGTAGAGCAGAATACCCCAGTCATTTCAGACTATCATATCTATAAAAATATGATTTTTGCCGATCGTACCTTAAAGGGAACGAAACGGGATAAATATCGTCAAATCTATCATCTGTTAACAGATGATCTGCCAAAGCCCAATCTGGTGCTCTATATTGAAGCTGAACTCGATACGTTGATGTACCGCATTAACAAGCGTGGACGCTCATTTGAGCAGGATATGGACCCGGCATATATGGAACAACTGATCGCCGATTACAAAACAGGAATGGACTATCTGGCGAATAGCTCGAATCCGCCAGTAATCATTAAGGTCAATGCAGAGCAACTCGATTTTGTGGAACATCCTGAACACTTCAGGCAAATTGTTAATCAGGTAAAGGAGTATATCATATGAATAACTATGGCATTCCAACGAATGCATTAATTACGGTAGCAGGTACGGTTGGAGTGGGCAAATCCACGTTAACGGCTGCGCTTGCACAGCGTTTGAATTTCAAGACTTCTCTGGAACAAGTTGATCATAATCCATATTTGGAGAAGTTCTATCATGACTTTGAACGTTGGAGCTTCCATCTGCAGATTTATTTCCTGGCAGAGCGCTTCAAGGAACAGAAAAAGATTTTTGAACTCGGAGGGGGATTCGTTCAGGATCGTTCCATCTATGAAGATACAGGCATTTTTGCACAAATGCATGCAGATCAAGGAACCATGTCTGCTACAGATTTCGAGACATACAGCAGTTTGTTTGAAGCGATGGTGATGACACCGTATTTCCCACATCCAGATGTGCTGATCTATCTGGAAGGTAGTCTGCCTTCGATTTTAAACCGTATTACGGAACGCGGACGCGAGATGGAAATCCAAACGGACCGTTCGTACTGGGAACACATGCACGAGCGCTATTCCGTGTGGATTGATCAGTTTACAGCTTGCCCTGTGCTGCGTCTGAACATTGATGAGTATGATGTGCATGATCCTGCATCGGTGGATGCCATTTTGGCACAGATTGCAGCTGTCATTCAGCCTTCCAAGGAAGTGCAAAGGTAAGATAGAGAGAGCTTTCCAATGTAGTTTTCTCGGTTACATTGTTATATCTATGATACAGATATGGACAACATCCCTTCTACGGCGATTATGCTGTTGGGGGATGTTTTTATGTGCCAAGGAAATGATTATGAGATGTTTGTGGACAAAACTAAAATGATATTCGAGCGAATAAGGAAATGGATGCTTAATATATCTTTTCTATTATGTAAATAGATGGTCCCAAAAGTAGAAAAATGTTGAATAATAGGTCTTTTTGTGGTTTCATAGGAAAGGTGAATTCTGGAAAAGAAGCATATGCATGACTCAGGAGGGAAAGACAACGTGGAAGAGAAACAAGGAGTTAAAATCGGTATGCCGATCATTGGTGGTTTAATTGCAGCCATTCTGGGAGGCATCGTATGGGCAGCTATTGCTGCAATGACCGATTATGAGGTGGGATTAATTGCGATTTTGATTGGAGCGCTCACGGGTTACGCAGTTGTGTTGTTCTCCAATAAACGAATTGCGACGGTACATAAGATTATTGCCGTACTGTTTGCACTTGTTGGTATTTTGCTGGGGAAATATCTAACGGTCGTATATTTTACTTCCGAACTGTTTGGTGATGTAAGCGTGATGGAACTTGTGTTTGATAGCGAGATGATCAGTGCGTTTGTGGAAACCTTCCAGGAGTACTTCAGTCAACCGATTGATTTATTATTCATTGTGCTTGCGATTGTATCTGCATGGCAGATTCCTGGCCGGATGGCGAGAACCAGTCTAGCTACGGATGCATCTTCATCGGATCACGCGCCAAGAGCTTAATCGGATAGACGGTGGACGCTTGGTTGCAAAATGAAGAACGTTTGACAGAAGAAACTTAATGCTCATCATCCTAAGCATCTGGTGAAACGGTTATATTGAAGGACTGGGAGCGGAAAAAAAACGTAGTAAATAGCAATCTGCTTTAAAAGATATTCATAAAGTACTCAGAGTGAGCAGCAGTTAGGCATGTTCACATTGCGGCTGAGTTACTTGCATACACAAAAGGGACGTGACGCCTGAGAGGGCGGACGTCCCTTTTGTGTGTATACTGGGCAGTAGGCGGGATACGGCTCATAACTTTCGCAACAATTCGGATCGATTTAAATTACTTACCACATAACCCTAGTAAATATTCATTATGTTCATAAGGTTAATTACAAGAACGATAGGGTCACCCCAGGAGGTAGGTTCAAATATCCGAATGGTCATTTACAGCGAATAAAGCTGATGGCACCTTTTCAGGACAGGGGGGTAACTTCCAGACTATCGTTTACAGTGCACATCTGACGGCAATGAGAGTTGAATAATACTGTATGTGGTTGAATACAGGGCTATATCATTTGTTTTGGTCAGCAAATACAGCCATAGCATCTCTCATAAATAATGCCAAACCATCGCCAAACTGATCAATATTACGCGTGAAGCGTTCATCGTCCACGTACATCTGACCAAGTCCTCTGAAGGCTTCAGGTGAGTAGCTTCCCATTAGGTTTAGACAGGTGTACCATTCTTGAATACCGGCCTGTGCCTCGGCGGATGCTGGTTCTGTGTGACGAAGTGAAGCCAGATGTTTGTAGATTTCGTTCATTTGATCGGATAGAGCCTTTTGCTCCGTGGTTGATTTATTGTGCAGCTTCTGATTTGCGTGATCGACGGCATGGTCTCCCCAACGTTCCCGCGCTTCTTGCTCATATGGATTCTGGCTAAAATCAAACCCTTCGAATTGTTCTTTGGCTGTCATTTTAATTTCTCCTCTCACGTGTAAAACCGTTCTATCGATGGTCGCAATCATTTGGTCCAAGCGTTGTCGCTTCTCCAATAGAATAAGTCGATGCATGTTTAGTGCTTCTTCTGGATTGAAGGAGGGGTTGGTTATAATGTTTTTAATCTCCTTCAGAGAGAAGTCGAGTTCCTTGAAAAATAATATCTGCTGCAACTGTTCCAGGTTGGCATCTGAATATAATCGATACCCGGCTGAAGTCACTTCGTCCGGAATTAATAGTCCGATCTCATCATAGTGATGCAGTGTGCGCACACTGATCGAGGCAAGTTCGGCAACTTCTTTTACCTTCATGGCCATGTGAGAAACCTCCTTACAACATCGATTGTACAGTGTCACGTTACGTGAGAGTCAACCGTTGAAAATGAAAAAAACAAGATGCGAGCATGGAAGCTGCATCTTGATCATGGATTGGTGAATAGATGTGACTGGATATGACTGAATTATTATAACATTCAGTCACTGTAGGGAGCGGATGCGCTTCTAAGTCGAAGACATGGGTTGCTGCTGCGCCGGGGGGGTGTTTTGAGGCTCCTCTGTTATGGAGAGGAGCGTGAGCAGTTGTGGGTTGCACCATGTATGCGGTGCAGCCCACGGGGCTGGCAGTGCAGGGAAGCAGGGCTACGCCTGCATCCCGCGCACTGCCGCAGCGAACTGCGCAGCCGCTGCGCGCACGTCGGCCGCGCCCGCGATGGCGGAGATGACGGCTACGCCGTCGGCTCCAGCCGCCATCACGGCGGCCGTGGTATCGGGCGTAATGCCGCCGATACCCACAACCGGAACTGCGATGCCTGCGGCGCGCAGTTCCGCCACCCCTGCGGGGCCCAGCACAGCGTGGGCATCCGCTTTGGAGCGCGTCGGGTACATTGGCCCGACGCCAAGGTAGTCGGCGCCCGCCTGCACCGCACGGCGCGCCTCATCCACGGAGTGGGCGGATACGCCAAGCATCCGCCCATCTCCAATGCGGGCGCGTACCAGCGCCGCGTCCGCATCTTCCTGGCCGACATGCACGCCGTCGGCCTCCACCGCTACAGCCAGCTCCACATCATCGTTCACGATGAACGGGACTCCGTGCTGGCCGCACACCTCGCGAAGCCGCATCGCAAGCGTGATGCGAGCTTCGCCGACCAGGGCGCCAGTTCCCTTTTCACGGAACTGGAACAGCGTAATGCCGCCAGCAATGGCCTGGCGCAGCACTTCCACAGGGTCTTGCGTTGTATTGACGCTGCCCATCACCAAATACACCTGCATCGTGCGTCGTACCGCTTCTGCATCCCAAGGGTGCATCACTGCTCACCCCGCTGTCTGCGCTGATACGCAAAATGATTTGTCGGCCCATGTCCGGCCCCAATCCCCAACTCATCTTCGATGGCTGCCTGAATGAATGCTCGCGCGGTCATAACGGCAGAAAGAACAGGTGAACCCTTTGCTAACTCTGCGGTGATCGCAGCAGAGTACGTGCATCCTGTTCCGTGTGTATGACGTGTTACCACACGAACATTCTCCAGGTAATGAAAAGACTGCCCATCGTAGAGCACATCCACGATCATACCACTTCCTTCATCATGACCACCTTTGACCAAAGCATACGTTGAGCCCATCTGTACAATCCGTCTTGCGGCTTCTTCCCGCTGATTCATATTCGTGATGGACATTTCGGTAAGTAGTTCCGCTTCCGGAATATTAGGTGTTGTGATCAGGGCATGGGGCAACAGCTCCGTAATCAACGCCTGTACAGCTTCCTGCTGGAGAAGGGAGGCGCCACCTTTGGCTACCATCACGGGATCGATGACCAGATTAGACCAACGATATTGCTGCCATTTCTCAGCGACTAGACGAATAATCTCGGCACTATATAACATGCCGGTCTTCGTTGCGGTTGGTTGAAAGTCTTCGCCGGTCGAGTCCAATTGCTGGGCAATGCCATCGTAAGAGATGGGGAAGACGCCCTGCACACCTGTTGTATTTTGGGCAGCAATAGCGGTAATAACCGTCATACCGTATACCCCAAGCTCCTGAAATGTTTTCACATCGGCTTGAATGCCTGCGCCGCCCCCGTTATCAGAACCTGCAATGGTTAGCGCTTGAGCAATGCTCATATTGCACCTCCATGGATCTGACGGATCTGTGCGCGTTCTGCCAAGAGGTCTGGTGTTACTTGTGCCAGTTGATTCAACAATTCAATCTGGAAGCTGCCCGGCCCCTGATGAGCTGTCCGCTCTGCCGCCAGTTCAGCTGCTACACCATAAAACGCGAGCGCTTCAACAACACTGCCTAGAAGATCGGCTCCTGATTCCGCTATGGCTGTAAAAGCGCCAATCACTGAACTGAGCAGACAGCCAGCACCTGTGACCTGAGTGAGCAGGGCATGACCATTACTCGTGAGGAATGTGGATTGTCCATCAGTAATAATATCTTCTTTTCCGGTAATGACCACGACACAGCCAAGTTTATGCGCTGCCCGCTCCGCAATGCCGATTCGGTCGCCTTCACCTGATCCTGCGTCCACACCTTTGATACTCCAGCTCTCACCGATGACATTGGCGACCTCTGCCACATTGCCGCGCAGTACTGTGAGACGAAGTTCACGAACGAGCATCTGCACGGTTTCTGTACGATAGGTGGTCGCGCCAGCTCCAACCGGATCAAGCACCACAGGCACGTGATGCGCATTAGCCGATTGGCCTGCCAGACGGATCGCCTGAACGACTTTGTCATCGAGTGTACCGATGTTGAGTACCACGGCTCCTGACATCTTGGCGACATCAGCGACCTCTTCATGAGCATAGGCCATAAAAGGGGACGCACCTAGTGCAAGCAGACCATTGGCTGTGAAGGGAGCCACGACAAGGTTGGTGATATTGTGTACCAGCGGATTTTGCGTACGAACACGTTTCAGATAAGACATATAATTTCCTCCTTGTTATGAAGTAACCCCATCGGTAGAAGGCCAGTATGAAGGGTCACTCAGCAGAATAATAGGATATGAGTCTCCTTGTTGAGTTGGGGCGCAGAGTCTAACAACAGCCAGATCATTAATGCGGGAAAAGCAGAAACGTAAAATCTAAATCATTTACTCTCCTTGCAGAGTAATAAAAGCATCCTCGGCTTTCACCGATTCAGGAATCAAATCCTGTTCAACGAGCCATGCGCGTACATTCTCCCACGACTCCATCTCCTGCCGACCAAACGGTTGGCCTTCTTCATTCATAAGTGGAAGTAGAATCGCCAGACTTTTGGTTTCGATCTCCGGGTCAAGCGGAGACGTTTCATTCTCATGAGCGAGCAGAATATTCAAGGCTTCTTCTGGATGCTCAGTCACATATTTTTGTCCTTCCTGGACCGCTTTGACGAACCGGGTAAGTTGGTCTTTTTTCGCTTCAATGCCAGCTTCACTTGCGGTCAGGACCAATTCATAATAATCAGGCACACCATAATCGACGGGGTTAATCGAACTCATGGCATGTCCTTCTTTCTCCAAAATCAATTGTTCATGGTTAATAAAACCACCCATAATCGCATCTGCCTGTCCGGAAGCCAGCGAAGGAATCAGATCGAACCCAACGTCAACCAGATTCATGTTGTCGGGATTGCCGCCATCCTCGCTAATCATCGTACGAACCATCGCTTCATACAGCGGAATCGAAGAATAACCGACAGTTTTTCCGTCAAGATCTTTGGGTGAGCTCACGTTGCCATTTGCTTCGGTCAATAGATGCACTAGGGGGTGGCGAACAACAGCAGCAATGGAACGTACAGGAATGTTCTCGCCACGAGCGAGCAAAATTTGAGGCTGGTAGCTTAGAGCCAGATCAATTTTTCCGGCAGCAACAAGTTTGAGTGAATCATTGGTATCCGCAGGCATCTGAATTTCGACATCCAGACCTTGGTCTGCAAAGTATCCTTTTTCCTGAGCAACATAGATGAAGGAGTGTACTGCATTCGGGTACCAGTCGAGCATGATGGACAGCTTATCTTTGGCGTCTGATGCTGGTTCGGTTGCAGACTTGTCTGTTTGTTGTGCATGGGTTGCAGAGTCTGTTGTTGGCGTGTTTTTGCTGGTATTCGTGGTGCTGCATCCGCTAACGAATAGCAAAAGGCTAATGAGCATGATGGGAAGCAGGGAGTGTATACCTTTGTTATTCATAAATGAAGTTCCTCATTTCAGCGTTTTAATTTGTAGAAAATGGACAACAGCATGTTAACGACAATGTGACAATGAACTGATTGAAGTTTGCTGCTGAAATGGTGCATAAGGTATGTTTTGTTTTGAAGATCGTCATTCCTGTATTTACATCTAATTTCTGTCTAACTATTATCCAACGTTTCTTTTGCCTCCATGACGATGACGTCGTAAGCAAAACCGTTTCTCCAGCCAGGCAATCAGTACAAACAAAACGATCCCCAGCAGGGATAAAAGCACAATAGCTGCAAACATCGCATCCGTGTTCATGTTGCTGGACATGCGACGGCTGAAGTATCCGAGACCTTTGCTGCCACCGAGCCATTCGCCAATCGTTGCCCCAACCACGCAGTACACCACAGACATCTTTAACCCCGAGAAAAAAGAGGGAAGTGCCAGTGGAACCTGGAGTTTGCAAAAAATATCCCACTTGTTGGCGCCCATGGTGAGCAGTAGTTCACGCTGCTCCGGATCGCCTTGGCGGAGTCCATCGTAGGTACTGACCACAATGGGGAAGAATGCGATTAAGAATACCACCGCGACTTTGCTCCACAACGTGTAACCAAACCACAAGATAAATACGGGGGACAAGGCAATCAGCGGGATGGTCTGACTGATCACAATGAAGGGATACAAGGCCTTTTCAATCGATCGGTTCATATGCATGCCTGTCGCTAGCATAATTCCGGTCACTATGGACAAGCCAAAACCAACAAGAACCTCCATAAAGGTAGCAGGCAGATGGATGGTCAATAGCAGACGGCGATGCTGAACCAGTGAGCTTACGATGGCCGTGGGTGCAGGGATGATAAAGGAGGGCACCCATCCCATACGCACAATCAATTCCCAGATCGCCAGTAATAAGAACATGAGCATAATAAACAAACCATATTGGGAAAACGACCTCGAGAGCCACTTTAAACACCACGTCCAGACGCTAACCTCAGCTCTATCGCTTTGCATGCAATTGTTCCTCCAGTTGTTGCCTCATCTGCACGAGAGCCGGTTCGTAGATCATGTCCGAATGCCTTGGGCGTGGCAAAGGAACCGTCATATCCCGCAACTGCTGACCTTGTCCCCCTGGAGTTAATAGAATGATACGGTCACTTAACAACAGGGCTTCTTCGATGTCATGTGTAATGAACAGCACGGTTTGGCCAATGCCCTCCCACAGTTCCAATAACCAGCGATGCATTTCTCGTTTGGTTAAAGCGTCGAGTGCACCGAAGGGTTCATCCAGCAACATGAGCTGCCCGCCTGTAAGCAAGGTACGCAGCAGTGCCACCCGCTGCCGCATGCCGCCGGATAACTCATCCGGATAGGCCTGCTCATAACCGGACAAGCCAAACCTTGCCAATCCAGCGATGATATCGGCTCGTAGTTTGTCCTTGTCCTGTCGGCCTGGTGCCAGCTCGGCAGGCAGCAGGCAGTTCTCCATGACGGTACGCCAGGATAACAGCAGGTCTTTCTGCGGCATATAGGCGACTCGTCCGAGCCGTTGTCCGTGCGGTACATCAGCTATATCGATGGTGCCAACGGTTGGCTCAAGCAAGCCTGCGAGCAGCTTGAAGAGTGTGCTTTTACCTGATCCGCTGGAGCCGATGAGCGAGACAAATTCTCCTTGTTGAACCTGAAGCGACACATTGGCGAGCACGGGTGAATCCTTTTTTTCAGGAAAAGCGAAGCTAACGTTGTGAATGGTTACATGGTTGTTCATCTGATCCTCCCCCCTTGATGTCAGACTGCTGCAATAACAACGGCATCCTATACTCTGCAAAAGAAACAAAAAAGACCCACCCATTTCCGGAGAAATGAGTGGGTCTGTAAGTTAAATCCGCAATTTATCTTCACATACATGAAAAAATTCCGCTTACTAAAAGGCCGCTCCACTTCCCTCCGCTGGTATGATCCAGATCAGGTTCAAAGGGTCCGAATAGTCATATTCGTCTCAGCCGCAAGGCTCCCCTAGTGCAAAAGTTCAAGATATGCAGTTGTGTGTTCAGCATATATCACTTGAACATGAACTGTAAAGAGGCAGCATGATGGAATTCTTGATATGAACTTGGAGTCAGACCCGAACAACTGAACAATTTACCTTGGCTCATGAACCCGATATAATAGTGGTGGCGCATATTGGCCGGATCACAAATGCAGGTGGGATTGTTCTCCCTCCTAGGCAGAATGGGGACCCGAGTTGAAAACGTTCAAAAAAGTATATATTGAGATCACAAGTATCTGTAATCTGGCGTGCAGCTTCTGTCCTCAGACGCAGCGTGCCAAAGGATTCATTGACCCTGAAGTCTTCAACAATATACTGGATCAAGTTAAACCACACACCAATCATATTTATCTACATGTCAAAGGCGAACCCTTGTTGCATCCCAAAATAGATCTGTTGCTCGATTCCGCACATGAGAAGGGACTCAAGGTGAACATTACAACGAATGGTACACTGCTGCCCAAGACTCAGCATAAATTACTGGGCAAACCGGCGCTGCGGCAGATGAATTTCTCCCTGCACAGCTTCGATGGGCATGAAGGTTCAACAGACCGTGACGGATACCTGCGTCATATTTTGTCCTTTGTACACGAGGCCGTTAAGCACAATGTCATCATCTCATTCCGGCTCTGGAATCTGACACAGGATAACTTCACAAATGCTCAGATGAATCGAAATCGGGAGACCCTTGAAGTATTGGAACGTGAGTTCAATCTGGACTTCCGCATTGAGGAAAAAGTGGTTCCAGGCAGCGGGGTCAAAATTGCCCGAAATGTATATCTGAATCAGGACCATGAGTTCCAGTGGCCGAGTCTGGATGCACCTGAAGATGACGGCAAAGGTTTTTGCCATGCATTGCGTGGTCAGGCAGCTGTGCTTGTGGATGGAACGGTGGTTCCATGCTGTCTCGATGGCGAGGGTGTGATTAACCTTGGTAATGTGCACGAGAAGTCATTCTCGGAGATTATTGAGGGTGAGCGAGCGAACAATCTGGTATATGGCTTCTCCAAGCGGGAAGCTGTGGAAGAGTTGTGTCGAAAGTGCGGTTATCGTCAGAGATTCGGAGCCTGATATCTTATATCAGCAAGCCAGAAGCCATTCAAGATCACACATTTGGAGACAAATGTAGTGGTCTTTCTTTGTTACCGGGGATTAAGTGAGGGGTACATACGTTACAAATGAGCATACCAGAGGTTGATATCAGCATATTGCTTGAGTGACCTGATATGCAAAAAATGCTGATAAGACAGGGATTGTGCGATGTCATGATATATCTGATCTAATGATTATTCTAGTTACCTTCCTTATTTGGTAGGATTAGGTTGTGGTTCGGGCAGAGGTGCACCTCTGACGAACTTCAGGACAAGCTCAGGCTTGTACAATACCAAATAACGAGAGAATAAGGGAGGAATAAAGTTATGAAAAAAATATTGACGTTGTTGCTGTCGGCTGGTTTGGTTGCTTCCGTATTTGGTGTAGCTCCGGTTGCTGCTGCACCTACCGTTGTAAATTCAACGATTGTTGTTCCAAAGGGCACGACCTATGACGGCCAAGGTAAAACATTTGTAGCCAATCCTTCCACACTGGGCGACGGATCTCAAGCAGAAAATCAGAAGCCAGTCTTCCGTCTGGAGGCAGGGGCCACGCTCAAAAACGTAAACATTGGATCACCAGCTGCTGATGGTGTTCACTGTTATGGTAACTGTAATATATCGAATGTAGTCTGGGAGGACGTGGGCGAGGATGCTCTGACATTGAAGTCTGCCGGAACGGTTAACATTACCGGTGGGGCAGCGTATAAGGCTTATGATAAAGTGTTCCAGATGAATGCAGCTGGAACAATTAACATCAAAAATTTTCGTGCAGATGATATTGGCAAACTGGTTCGCCAAAATGGTGGAACTTCCTTTGCAGTTAACATGACGCTGGATAACTCCAACATTTCTAATGTAAAAGATTCGATTATGCGTACAGACAGCAGCTCATCACAAGGGAAAATTACGAATACCCGTTATTCCAAAGTACCAACGTTGTTCAAGGGGTTTGCTTCGGGGAAAACGAGCCAGTCTGGGAACACGCAATATTAAGAACAGGGATACCTTGGAATACGCATTGAAGGCGTGTACGGATAAGGTAGCTATTTCACATCGTGAAGTATGTCCAAAAGGCATCCAGGGGGATGCCTTTTCCTATGACAACTTTTGATTTTTGTAGAGACCATTGCCACAAATACCCATCTGATGTACATTAGAAGCAATGAAATAAGTGAACCGGGAGCTCAATGAAGTTGGGCTGAGAGAGTGGCCTTGTGCCGCTGACCGTACATCTGATCTGGGTAATGCCAGCGTAGAGAACATGGATTTGCGATATGTAAGGGTGAATTGTGGGAATGAACATGGATGAACAACAGACCTCTTTGAACTGTGGTGGTGTATCTGCCATGACCGAGGGGTGCTGGCTGATATTCCGTATTTTCGACATCCATCCAATACATCATTGTGAGGATTGTACACTGTACGTAAGGCCTGCCCGGAACCGGGGAGGCTTTTTCGTTTATTTTGATAACCCTCACAGGGGACAAAGGAAGGACGTAGAGAACATGGCAACAACAGCAGGCAACAAGCGATTGAAACTAACGGATATTCTGGTAACCATCGTGATCGCAGTAGTGTTTGGGGTGATTTACAAGATATGGGGACCTACATATGACTTGATGAAACCATTTGGTGTTCATGCGGAGCAGATGATCTACGGCATGTGGTTTATGGCGGGCACGTTTGCTTTTGTTATCATTCGTAAACCAGGTGTGGCTATTCTTGCCGAAGTTGCGGCTTCAACGGTAAGTGCCTTTCTGGGTAGTGAATGGGGCATGTCCACACTTGTATACGGTCTGTTGCAAGGATTGGGAGCGGAGATATTCTTCGCCGCATTTTTGTATCGCAAAACCAATCTGTTTGTCACCTGTCTTGCAGCCATAGGAGCTGCAGCGGCTTCGCTTTTGCTTGATTACCAGTACGGGTATATTGATTCACTCTCGGCCTGGAATTATACGTTATTTATCGGATTCCGCTTCATTGGAAGCATCTTGATTGCTGGAGTGTTCGCTTATTATCTTGCCAAAGCATTGGAACTGACAGGTGTAACACGTTCACTCAGACCGGTGTCCAAACAAGATTATGAGGCGCTGGATTAGATGAACGGGGAAGGGAATTCGCAAGCGGTAAGTGTGACTAATCTAAGATGCAAGTTCCCGGGAGAGAAAGCCTTGGTATTTCAAGGCTTGTCTCTTTCTGTGCGTCAAGGAGAGAAAGTGCTGTTGCTTGGTCCAAGTGGCTCCGGTAAATCGACGTTATTGCAAATTTTGAGCGGTTTAATTCCACGTTCGGTAGAGATTCCGATGAAATGTGATGATATTCAGGTTCCCGCCCAAGCAGGAGTGGTCTTTCAAGATCCGGATACCCAGTTCTGTATGTCCTTTACGGATGAAGAGATCGCATTTGTTCTGGAAAACCGAAATATTCCGCGTGAAGAGATGCCTGCTCTGATTGAATATTATCTGAAACAAGTGGGGTTATCCTTTGAACAGAATCGTGTATTGATCCAGTCCATGTCTCAGGGGATGAAGCAGCGTCTTGCGATTGCTTCGATGCTTGCCATGGACCTGGAGGTATTGTTTTTGGATGAACCCACTGCACTGCTGGATGATGAGGGGACTTCCCAAGTGTGGGATACCATCAGACGGATCGCCAGCGACAAAACAATCATCATCGTTGAACACAAAATAAACGAGATTGTGGATATGGTCGACCGAATTATTGTGTTATCACCTGAAGGAAAGATTGTGGCGGATGGGCCAGCACAGCAGGTATTTACGGATGAACGGGGCAAGCTGAAGGCTTATGGAATCTGGTATCCAGGCATATGGGAGGAGCAAGAGCAGACAGCTAAGGAAGAAGAGGGAAGTGCTTCTGGAAAGCTTCAAGTGTGTGTGGATCACGGCATCTCAAGTTTGGAAGCACAGCAATCGTTTGGCTTATCTGATACACCGGGTATATCCCCCATATCTCACGTCTCATCCTTATCGCCTGTATCACCCGCCTATCTGCCTGCACTGGACTTGCAACAGTTCACCGGATGGCGTGGGAAAACACCCTTCATTCAGGTGGAGCAGGCCAAGGTATGGTATGGAGACTGGATTGGTATTGTCGGAGCCAATGGAGCTGGCAAGAGTTCGTTGTTGTTATCTCTGATGAATATCCTGAAAACAACAGGTCATTATGAGGTGGACGGTCAGCCTTCTGGCAAAACGGAGCAGCTTGCAGATCAAATTGCGTTTGTATTTCAGAACCCGGAGTTTCAATTTGTGACCAACACGGTCGCGGAAGAAGTAGAAGTCTCATTGCTGGGGGGCAGGCTGACAACGAAAGAAAGACTTGTCAGGACTGATCATATGTTGAATCAATTTGGGCTAATAGAACTCTCCGAGCGCCATCCCTACCAATTATCGATGGGGCAGAAACGACGCTTGAGCGTTGCCTCTGCACTGGTGAGAGAGCAGCGAATACTGCTGCTGGATGAACCTACTTTTGGACAGGATGCCCGCAATACGTTTGCCATGTTAGCACAGCTGGAGCAATTGCGGAGAGAGGGAACAGCCATTGTTATGGTTACCCATGATCGTGAAATCGTAAAAAGATATTGCACCCGAATCTGGATGGTAGATGAGGGGAGGTTATCTGATGCAACTGTCGTTTCCTCACCGTGAAACCTGGCTTCATAACGTCAATCCGGGATTAAAGATGATCATTCTGACGATGATGTTTGTCATCGTTATCCTCATTCACAATCTGAATGTAATGACCAACGTTGCGATGGCGATGATGTTATTACTGTGCTGGACAGGTCATCCGTGGTACAGATTGATACTGTACGCATCACCATTCATTCTGGTGTTTATCTCGACGTCTACAGGTATGATGATGTTTGGTAAGGGCGAGACCACATGGTATAAGTGGGGACTGATCCACATAACCGAAGAGAGTTTCTATCGCGGTCTACACTTGGGTTTTCGCTCGTTGAGCATGGCAGCGGCTGGCCTGCTGTTCGGACTGACAACGAAGCCGGTAAGGCTGTTTTATTCACTGATGCAGCAATGGCGGCTTCCTGCAAAATATGCCTATAGCTTTTTGGCCGCGATGCGCATGATCCCCATTTTGCTGGATGAATTCCAGACGCTCCGTTATGCGATTCGTATTCGTGGAACACAGCAACGCGGCTCTCGCTGGAATGTGTATCGTACACTCAAGCGTTACGCTATTCCGCTGCTGGCACAGAGCATTCGCCGTGCACAGCGAATGGCGGTAGCGATGGAAGCGAAAGGGTTTACGGATGGCGCGAGCCGAACGTATTACATTCAGATTGGCTATTCCCGAGCTGATCTGTGGTTTGTATTTTATTATATGCTCACCTTAACCGCTGCTTATTACATTGGGGTCACCTTTCCTTATCATGCTACGATGGTGGATGTAAGGTAATACGGGCAGATAGATAGAAATATATTGAGGTAAACGGTAACTTTTTCCTTTTTTCTGCGTCTCTATTGGAAATAACTTCTAATGGATGGGGATGAACGAGAGTGAAGACGGGTCTTGACTGGCAGAGAACGGGGTACAAATGGATTACCATGACTGGATTATCAGCTATGCTGTTGACGGGATGGATGCTGCTGGATTCCAAAATGGTCGCCCTTGAAGGACAAGCTTCGGCTACAACGCCACAAGCATTGGGGGCAAGTTCCCAAGTCTTAACTGCAAAGTTAGCTTACAAAAAAGGAGACACCGTTACGCTTATTAATGACATCCCTCTGTTCAAAAACAGAAGGGACGGCGGTGTGGCTGCTGACCAGATGGGGATTGAATACTATACAACAAAAAACGAAAAGTATACGTTGGCCTCGGTTCGAGGCGAGTGGGTGCAGCTTAAGTCAACCGATCATGGAAACTTTTGGCTGCCAAGTTGGTATGCACTGAAGGAGAGTAGAAGCATGACGGAAACAGCTCCCCAAAGCTTCACACTCCAATCAGGCAGCAAGCTGTATCTGGCTCCAGATAGTTCTACAACCTGGTCTTTTGAGAAAGCGCTAACAGATAAGGCTGTTATTGTTGCAAAGTGGAAAGGATCGTATGGGGTCTCCATTGCCCCACGAGTCTGGAATAAAGTATCCTCCACGTATCGGCCAGGACTCTTCTGGATCAAGGCACAGGCTATAGAACAGCGGATGAATGTGACTGATGGTTGGTTCCAACAGGATGCATCGCTGCCAACTTCGGTTATACGCCATCTGACAGATATTAAGCTGAACAAGGCAACCACCTCCAAACAAATGGCTGGGTGGTTGGGCGAGCCGGAGTGGAAAGAGAGTTCAAGCAATCTAAATTTCACGGGTTATGCAATGAGTATTGGACAGACCTGGAGATATGAGCGGCAAGATGCGCAATTTCTGGTCACATTCAACAAGAATGGCAGACTGGTCAGAACACGCTGGAATTTAGCACAGGATAATCGAAATGCTGTCGTTTCCGATTGGAACATCAGTCGGGCGGATGAATATGGGTTCACAACAAAAATCTATGGCACAACACTGCCAACGACAATCCCTTGGAAACCGGTATGGACCAACCAGGGGGATATTAACTACACTTTTTTACAAGCAGCCACGGATGATGTACTCCTGATGAAAGGGGATGACGGTGGATTTAGCGGGGATTACTACGAAGGTTCCATATATGCTCTTGACCGACATTCGGGCCAGAAATTATGGGGGATTAATGGGGGCTTTGGAAGACAGCAGGCAGAGGTGGATGCAGAGCGCAAATACGTTACAATCTACACCGATTATGACCCTGATAAGAAAAAATACGTGGATCATATTCGTCATTTGAACTTGAAGAACGGAAAGGTCACGTGGACGTACACCCCTAAGCAAAATTTTAGACTAAATGGTATCACCGCTGCGAAGAACGTTGTGGTTGTGGATACCCCGGTTGTTGAGAGCTCAAGCAACAGTTGGTTAACGGTTCTGGACAGTGCAAACGGAAAAACATTGTGGACGCGAAAACTGGCTACGGGTTATGAAATATTGAACAAGAGTGCAGATGACCCTTATGTGTTGTATTGGGAAAAGAATAAGCTAGTTGCAGCCGATCCGCAATCGGGCCGAACCGTATGGAGCTTGAAAGCTAAACGTTCTACCATAGAACAATTTGTGAATGATCCATATTTTGATGGAATCGAACGTCTGGATCCCTTTGCAACCACGAATGCTGAAAGATGGCTATCGTTAGATAATCAGTGGCTTCTGCTTGATCTGAACACGGGGAAAAAGCTTGCCCAATTCCTTGCTCGGGTAGGACAGAGATTTGAGGAGCTGGATGATGGCATGCTGTTGATCCGTGAGAACAAAAACGGCGATCATTACGGCGAATATGAAGATTTTACAACCATCCTGTATGATGCCAAGACAGGCAATACACGCTGGACGATCAAGGGCAAGATTGAACGAGGACTGGTGGAAGAGGATCAGTTGTATGTGATTAAGAATGGCTATCCGGCGGCTTTGGATTATAAAACGGGGGAGACGCGTTGGAATGCCAAAGATACGATTGCAACACTAAGGCATCCGACGAATCAGGGAAGTTATCTGGTCATTGATGATCAGTTGCTGTTGCCCATGGACGAAAATCTTCTCGTGATGAACAAAAAGAATGGAGCACTGTTAGGTCGTGTACATGACGTTGTGATGGGAAACCCGGAGCACCGGGACCGGGATGCGAAGAATGGAACGATCAACCGGATCGGTAATGAAGTGTATGTGGGTTCGTCCAACGGACGTTTTCGTGTATATGAAGCCAGCCGCCTTCAGGAGGCAATCTCACCTTAAAAGCTTGTCTCGTAAGGGATGTTGATTTATTATAAATGAACAGGCTTGCTCGCGCTCCGGTTATCGGCTGTGCGGGCTTTCTTCATGTGTTCTTGAAGAACCATGCATGATCATTCACGGGAGGACTCTCCATGATCTCATTATATGGTGTAAGCAAACGTTATAACGAGCGCGGTTCCAGTGCAGATCAGGGATTCGAAGCATTAAGCTCGGTGTCCCTCGAAGTGGGACAAGGAGAAATACATGGCATCATCGGATCGAGTGGTGCAGGCAAATCCACGCTTCTGCGGATGCTCAACGGATTGGAGAAGCCGGATGATGGTGAGGTTGTTGTGAATGGGCAGCACCTGACCCAGATGAATGAACAGAGTCTGCGTCAGGCACGAAGATCCATTGGTATGATCTTTCAACACTTCAATCTTGTCAGTAACCGAACGGTGAGTGGCAATGTCTGCATGCCATTGGAGCTTGCGGGTATGCCCCGTGCGCAGCGAGTTGAACGTGGACTTGAGGTGCTGCGGTTTGTTGGACTGGAAGACAAGGCGGGTCAATATCCTGCTCAGCTTAGCGGAGGACAGAAGCAGCGTGTGGCGATTGCACGAGCGCTGGCCAGTCGTCCGAATGTGCTGCTCTGTGATGAACCGACCTCTTCGCTTGATCCACAGACCACGAACGGTATCCTGGATGTGCTGCGACATATCAATGAAACGCTGGGCGTGACCATTGTTGTAGTAACGCATGAGATGGAAGTGGCTCGCAGACTATGTCACAGGATATCCGTCATGAAGGATGGGCGACTCGTTCGTACGTTGTCTAAAGCGGAAGTGAGCAGTATCCCTGCTCCGCAGCCTGATCTGCTGACCTCCTTGCTTGCGGGTGACGAATACGGGATGACAGGTTCGTCTCTGTTCCGTCAGGCAGAACAGGAGGACAAGTCATGAGGTTACCTGAGTCTGTGCTGAAATATCAGCATGAGATATGGCAGGCGATTGGAGAGACTTTTGTCATGGTGGGCATCTCCATTGCGGCAGCTGTTCTGATCGGGTTACCTTTGGGTACACTGCTGTACTTATTCCGAAAAGGACAACGGTATCAGAATCAAACGCTGTCCTTTGTACTCGGCAGTGTCGTCAACATCGTTCGTTCGTTTCCGTTCTTACTGCTGGTTGTATTCATGATTCCATTCACACGGATTGTCGTGGGAACGTCCATCGGTACACTGGCGGCAACCGTGCCACTCTCGGTTATTGCGATTGCCTACTACGCCAGACTGGTGGAACAAGCATTGCTGGATGTACCGAGGGGAGTGGTTGAAGCTGCTGCTTCCATGGGGGCATCAACGATGCAACTTGTGGTGAAATTCTTGTACGTGGAGGCACGATCTGGTCTTGTACTGGGACTCACGACAGCTACCATTAGCTTCATCTCCTACTCGACGGTGATGGGCATTGTAGGTGGCGGCGGGGTTGGCGATTTTGCCATTCGCTACGGTTATCAGCGCTTCGAAACGGAGATTATGGTATTTACGATCATCATTATGATTATCCTGGTACAGATGATCCAATTCACAGGTAGCAGACTGTCCCACTGGCTGGATCGTAGATCCTGAACGGTTGGACCGTGCATTATTAAGAATAACCAATACAGATTATACGATGAGGGGTAGACATGAAATGAAAGTGAAAATGATGCTTATGTTGCTTGCAGTAATGCTGGTTGTAGCTGCTTGTGGCAAAAAAGAAGAGACACCTGCGGCTGAAGGAACAAAAGAAGATACACAAGCTGCACAAGAAGTTACGCTGAAAGTAGCCACGTTGATTCCGCCGATGACAGACGTACTGGATATTGTTAAACCGCTTTTGAAGGAAGATGGCGTCAACCTGGAAGTTGTTGTGTTGTCAGATAACGTTCAACCAAATACGGCACTCGCGAATAAGGAAGTGGATGCAAACTTCTTCCAACACGTGCCTTACATGACCCAGTATAATGAAGCGAACAATGCCAATCTGGTGGCTGTACAGCCTATCTATAATGCCATCTATGGCGGCTACTCCAAAAAGTACAAAACGATTGAGGAATTGCCAGAAGGTGCAACGGTTGCAATTGCAAACGATCCTTCCAACATTGGTCGCTCTCTTGTGATGCTGGAGCAAAACGGGTTGATTAAGCTGAAAGAGGGCGTAGGTTTTAACGCCACACAGGCAGACATCACCGAGAATACAAAGAACTTCAAGTTTGAGGAAGTGGACTTGTTGATGCTGGCTCGCATGATGGATGATGCTGATCTGGTAGCCATGACTCCGGCATATGCCAGTCCGCTCGGTCTTACACCGAAAAAGGATGCACTGTTAACGGAGAAGGATGATTCCCATTTTGCAATCACCATGGTTGCTCGTGAGGATAATAAGGACTCCGAAGCGATCCAGAAGCTGGCTAAACGCATGGCGGGTCCAGAGGTCAAAGCCTTCTTCGAAGAGAAATATGCAGATATCGCGATCCCGGCATTTAAATAGAGAATACGTTGGTCCAATGTGATTAGCCTTTAGATCTGAGCGATAACGCTTGGATCTTTTTTTTGTCGTCCGCGTGCTTATTAACAAGTATTTAAAAATTTAACAATTTGGTCATATCCCCGGAACACTTTATTTAATAGTTTTTTCGTATAATTTGTTTGAAAATAGTTCTTTAGGATTATAAATTAAGAGATTTAATCATGTTTTTTAGTGTAAAAAGTGTTTTTTACAAGAAGTGAGACCTAGTTTTTAGAAAGATGGTTTACACTCTATGAGAGCTATATAAGTTGTATTAATCATTTACACGAAAACGGAGAGGACAGAAAAAACTGAAAAAGCGAAGCGGTCGCCTTTATCACCGGATTTTCCCTAAAAAAGGGGAATTTAAAAAATCTGGGGATAACAGCGATTGGAAGGTTGTTCTGTCATCGGAGTGGCAAGTGTAAATAATCACTAGTTCAACTTATAAGTAGATCAAGTAAAACTAAAATTTATCTGGAAGAGGTAGAGAAATTTGTCCCGAAAAAATAGCAAATCGAATTGGTTCAACAAGATCCATAATAACTTTAAGACGAAGTTGATCGTGTCCTTTATTGCTTTCCTGGCCATTCCTTCGTTCAGTATTGGAGTTTTATCGTATAACAGTGCAAAAGATGAAGTGGAGAAGCAAATTTTACATAGTGCGATGGAAAATGTGAACCTTGCCAGTGCAACGATAGATCTTTCAGTCAATGCCAAGCGGAATCACATTGAATATTATGCGAGTACACTCGCGAAGCAATTGCGTCAAGAAGATGCCGAGGTTCGAGTTGTGAACGAATTGAAGGGGTATGCCGCACAGAACAAAGATATCATCACCATAGGTGTAGGCACAGAGGCAGGTGTGTATCTGATGTCCTCTGATGCGGAGATGCCTGAAGATTACGATCCGCGAACAAGACCATGGTACACAGAAGCGATGGGTACTCCACAGCAGGTCATTGTTACAGACCCTTATGTTTCTGCCGAGACAAAAGAGATTACCATTACGATTGCGAAGGCACTGGAAGACCAATCTGGTGTGGTCCAATTGGATCTCAATCTGGCGGACATTAGTCAATTAGTTAGCGGAATTAAAGTAGGAGAAAAGGGACATCTGATTCTGCTGGATGCCAGCGAAAAGTATATCTATCATCCGACGATGCAACCTGGAACAGATGCAACAGAAGATTTTTGGACACAAGTGTATACAAATGAATCCGGTAATTTCAACTATACCTTTGATCAGGTTGATAAGGTCATGTATTACGCCACGAATGAATCAACGGGATGGAAGGTCGCAGGCACCATGTTTTCTTCTGAAGTAGAGGATGCCGCGGCTCCTATTCTGAATCGAACGATTATGGTCATCGTTTCTTTTCTTGTCATCGGGATTTTGATCATCTGGCTGGTGATGCGATCCATTGTTAAACCGATTCGTCAGTTGAAGGTTCAGGCGATTCAGGTGAGTGAAGGGGATTTAACCCAGACCATTACAAGCACAAGTAATGATGAAATAGGTGAACTGAGTGAGGCTTTTGGCAAAATGCAGAGCAATCTGCGTGTGTTGATTCAAAATGTGGAGAACAGCGCCAGTCAGGTAGTCATCTCATCGGATGAAATGACTCAAAGTGCGGAATCAACCAGTGCAGCCAGTGAGCAGGTAGCGCGAGCCATTCAGGAAATTGCGAGTGGTGCGGAGAAACAGACCGAAGGTATTGAACATAACCATCAGGCCATGAATGAAATTACGATTGGTATTACAAGAATCGCCGAACGTTCCATACATGTCGCTGATTTGGCGAAACATACAACCGTACAAGCAGAAGAAGGCGGCAACACCGTCAAACAGACGGTGAGTCAGATGCAATCGATTCAAGAGACGGTAGAACAGACAAACCAATTGATTCAGGCGTTATATGAACGATCACACCAAATTTCAGCGATCACGGAGTTAATCGGAAATATAGCCAAACAGACAAACTTGCTCGCGCTGAACGCATCCATTGAAGCTGCTCGTGCAGGTACACATGGCAATGGATTCGCCGTTGTAGCAGCAGAGGTTCGCAAGTTGGCAGAGCAATCCGGGCAGTCCGTCAATGAAATCACCGTGCTGACTACGGCGGTACAGGAAGATATGGCTGCTTCCGTTCGCATGATGGAGAAGGTGACTTCAGAGGTTGGAGAGGGCATGGACATCTCTACAGAAGCGATTCGGAAGTTTGAACGTATTCTGGATAGCATGCGGGAAACGACACCTCAGATTGAAGAGATTGCTGCCACGTCGCAAGAGATCACAGCAGGTGTGCAGGAAGTATCTGCTGTATCCAATGAGTTGGCAGGTATTGCGTCAGGCAACGCCGCAACTTCCGAAGAAGTGGCCGCTTCCTCAGAGGAGCAACTGGCAGCGATGGAGCAGATTTCTTCCTCGGCTCGTGGCTTGTCTACCCTGGCTGAAGAACTGCAGCGCCTGATTAGACAGTTTAAGTATTAACGGGATCGTAGAAGAGAGATATCACACAGGGACAGCATCACATCATGTTTCATTAGAGGGAGTGGACAACCATGCAACTGGAACTCAAAGCCTTCTTACTGCTAACGGATGCGGTCATGATTACAGATGAGGAGGGTGTGATTCTGGATGTGAATTCCGTTTATGTAACCAAAACAGGATTCTCACGGGAGAGCACCATAGGTCAGCCTGCCCGATTGCTAATGGATACCCACTGGAGAGGAAATCAGACCTGGTCCGGCGTAGCCAAACTGATGAAGGCTGATCAGGAAGTGTGGGAAGCCCAAGTTACGATTACATCGGTTCATTTGGATGATTCTCTTTTTTATATCAGCATATTTAATGATGAATTTTCATGAAAAAAAACGTTGTTTGGTGATAAGGGGATGTTAGCTGAAAGTAGTAATTATTTTCAAAAAAATGGTCAATATCGTCAATTGAATAAGGGAGCACGGCATACTATGATTTGTGTACTGAGGAACTGCGACCATGAATCTGACAACATTCATTGAATGCATGAAATCCTGAAGTCGTAATGTGGACGGTGACCATTTGCTACGCGATCTTGTATTAAATTTCACGCTAATTTTGATCTTTGTTTTCCTGATTCATCACTATTTGAACCATACAAATGCTACCCGTTCAACATCCATCACGACTCGGATCATTATTGGTATTACGCTGAGCATGTTGGGCACGGCGCTCTATTATTTCTCTATTGTGCTTGAGGATGGTACATTGTTGAATTTCCGGGGCATTGTTTATCTGCTTGCTGCTTATTTTGGTGGGATTGGCTCGACTTTCGTTACTTTTGCATTCATGTGGATTTTTCGGATTAATATGGGGCGTAATCCCTTGTTGGAGAACTGGCAGTATGCGTTGACAGAGTTGTTATTTGTTGTAGCCATATGTCTGATCTTTAAGTATATCAGGGGATTTATGCAGAAGTGGTTGTCCGGAGCGTTGCTGTTGATTACTGTGTATGAGTTTTCTGCACTAAAGACAAATTCCCCTTCTCTGTTAATGATGGGGCAGATTCTCTTTTTTCAATGTATCTGCCTGCTGTTCGTTATATTATTCCTTTATTATCTGAACCAAAATCATCGATACAAGAGATTGGTCATTCAAAGGGATCAGGAAATGCTGGAGATGCTTCGTATGCAGCCGGGGTTTACTTTTAAAATCCAAAAACAGAATGGAAAATTCGAGTATCTTCTGCTTGAAGGAGAGATGCTCTCCCGCCTAGGTTTGGATATGAGTAGTCTGAAGCAAGATTACACACTGGGTACATTGGATATTTTACCTCAGGAAAAGGTAGAATTCCTGCGAAAGCAGTTTAACCGGGCATGGGAAGGGGAATCTTTTTTTTACGAGATTGAGCATGGAGGTTACTATTCGCTGGTGAACGTTCGCCCTCTGCGAGAAGAGGGTGTGGTGAAATATGTCGTGGGATATGGACTTGATATTACGGAGCACAGAGCGGTTAAACGAAGGATTCAAGAAAGTGAAGAGCGATATCGAACACTTGAGCGAGTGTCGGCAGACTGGTTTGTCGGTTTGGATAACAACAGATATATTGTGTCAGTGAATCAGAAATTTCTGGATGTTCTCGGTCTCGGCAGGCAGGAAGTGATTGGGCGTCAGCTTGAAGAATTGTTGTTCATTGAGCAGCTGGAGAACTGGTTGTTCGTTTTCCAAAAAGCCTTACATCACAATATAGCACAGGATACGGAACTGAGTTTTATTGTTGGAGAAGGTCATGAGCAGCATGTTCGGGTTCACCTATCCCCTGTTAAAGTATTAAACTCGAGTGAGAAAATTAAGGCAGTCATTCATGACATTTCGGATCACTATAGACGTGTTAAGGCTGACAAAGCAAGCCAGGCAAAGAGTGAGTTTCTCGCATTCATGAGCCACGAGATTCGTACCCCACTGAGTGGTATTATCAACTTTTCGTTGTTGCTTCAACGGACAGATCTATCTCCACAACAAAAGGATTATTTGAGTAAAATCAATGCGTCCTCCCAAACCTTGCTTGCCCTCGTAAATGATATTCTTGATTTTTCGAAAATTGAGGCAGGCAAGCTGATGTTGGAGAAGGTCTCTTTTTCACCAGAGGATGTGATCAAACGTGTGGCAGATCAGATTGGTGTGGCCATCGGGCACAAAGATATCGAAGTGATCTTTACAACCGATCCCGATCTGCCATTAACGGTGATTGGTGATCCGTTCCGACTTGAACAGGTGTTATTGAATCTGCTCAGTAATGCGATTAAATTTACGGAGCATGGATATGTAACGTTGCAGGCAGAGGTTCTTTCATTGGAGGCGGAGCGAGTTCATATCCGTTTTGAGGTACAGGACACGGGAATCGGAATGTCACCCGAACAATTGGAACGGCTCTTTGTCCCGTTTACTCAAGCGGAACCCTCGACGTATCGAACATATGGTGGCTCTGGTCTTGGGCTGGTCATCTGTTACCTTCTGGTCACCTCTTTGGGAGGAAGCTTGCGGGTGGATAGTGTGCTGGGAAAGTACAGTCTGTTTACATTCGACTTGATATTTGAACTTGCAGATTCCGAAGAAGAAGAGAGTTTCTCCCTGCAGACACACCCTCTCCTATATGGTGCGAATGATGTGGTTATCATTGAAGATGATGAACGGATGGGCGCAAATCTGAAGCAGCTGCTCTATTCATTCGGGATGAATCCGACGCTGTATACTTCCTTGAACCGTATGATGGAAAGTGATTGGTACACTCCTGAAGCCGAAGGGACAAGTTCGATGTTGATCATGTTGGATATGGATGCAGAGGAGACCGTCAACGGATCGTCATGGGACAGTTTCATGAAGCGAATGAATCGAACCAAATTTCAAATGGTGGGTTATACCCATGCTTTTAGTGAAAATGCCCTGTGGAGTGAGGAGAGATCCTTTCGCCCGGATCTCATGATGATCAAACCAATTACACGTCTGGGATTGTTCGAAGTAATACTTGCACTTCAGGGTGAGGGGCCATTGGAGAAAAACCGGATGATAGAAGGCGATGAATCATACTTGCTTAAATCCAAAGGGCACATTCTGATCGCTGAAGATCATGAAATCAATCAACTGGCCATTCGGGCCATGCTGGAACATACCGGATTCAAGGTGACGCTGGCAGACAGTGGCACAGAGGTTTTGAAGAAATTGGACGAACAAACATGGGAACTGATTCTGATGGATCTCTATATGCCAGATATGAATGGAATTGATGCAACGCGACACATTCGCAAGATGAGGAAATATGATCGTACACCTATTATCGCGCTTACAGCGAATAGTTTAAAAAGCAACCATGAATTATATCTTGAAGCAGGCATGAATGCCATCCTGACTAAGCCCGTACATGAACAACAGATCGCAGACATTTTGGCCATATGGATTGATCTAAAAGGCATAAGGGAGATCAATGGAATTGATGCAGATAAGGCGATCAGACAGATGGACGGCAAGCCGCATATTCTGCAATATGCGCTCACGAAATTCAGAATGGAGTATGGCTCGTTTCAGAAAAAACTGGCGATTCAGCTTCAGCAACAGCAGATTGCTGATGCAATTCGTAGTGTTCATTCTCTTCGAGGCGTAGCTGCGAATCTGCATGCAGTGGACCTGATGTGTGCGGTTCTCCAACTGGAATCGCTCTTGTCCCGTCCATTATTCAAAGAAGAGGAACTGCGTTTGGTATTGGAGAAGGTACAACAGGAAATTGATAAAATTACCGAGTCTCTGCCATGGTGATCGGAATGAAGCTGTGTTGTGTTATGGTGTGAACTTATATCCGACCCCCCAGATGGTTTGAATGTATTGGGGGTTTTTTGGATTGTCCTCAATTTTTTTGCGAAGCTTGGTAATGTGCACATCTATGGTGCGATCATTAATGTAGGCATCAATACCACGAATGGCTTCAATCAGGGCATACCGACTGTAGACTTTGCCAGGATTGAGAATAAACAGCTTCATGATCTCAAATTCGGAAAACGTCATCTCCACGCGCTGGTTATTCAACAGAACAGTTCTTCGGGCCAGATCGAGAGATATTCCGGATTCCTGTTCAGTGACAACAGAGCTGTTCAATATAGAGTAACGACGCAATACGGCCTCAATACGTGCCTTCAGCTCCTGCATGCTGAAAGGTTTACATACATAGTCATCAGCCCCGTCTGTTAATGATCGAATCCGCTCAGAAACCTCGGTTAACGAAGAGATGACAATGATGGGGATTGCCGTATGTTGGCGCATGAGAGAACTAGGATTCTTATTACCCGAATCAGGGAGCATCAAGTCAAGAAGCAGGATATCAGGCCGCGCTTGAAGCTGTAGAAGACCATCTCTTGCGTTATCGACACGGATAACATCATACCCTTCACCTTGCAAATACAAGGATAATGTATCGCCTAACATGTTGTCGTCCTCTATGATAAGCACTTTCGTCATGATATTCCTTTCTGAACCCCCTTCTTGTAGAAGGACTAAGATCCATGGATTACTTAATATACCTGGTATTTAAAACATGCAACATGAGGATGTCAAGGCTCTAACATGACTCCAAGAAGGTGAGAGACTCCGATTTAATGCTTGCCAAGATGTGGATCAGCTTCACGCTCGATCAGGCGCATCAATTTACGCTCGGTAGCGCTCTCTGGCGCAGGGGTGTAGACACTGCAACGCAGATCGGAACTACCCTGAACCTGCAACGAAGTCAGATCAAACAACATTTTGCCTGCTTTGGAATGCCTGAACTCGATTAATACGTCCGGGGCACTGCTGACGCTGCTTTGTTTCCAAAGGGTATGAAAATCGGGATGTCTGTTCATCATGTCATCCAAAAATAAATTATACCATTCATCATCAACATACTGGCCATAGTAAGCACGAAAAATCGCCAGAAATCCACTAACAAAATCCTCCCAGTTTACCGCGAGCCTGCGAAACTCCTTTCGATCAAATAACAGACTGATCATATTCCGTTGTTCGGGGGCAATCTGTTCAAAATCCATAAAAACATGCCGGGCTGCATCATTCCAGCCGACAATGTAACAACGCCGATCCGAGATCACGGTAGGACAGTGATGAAGCTCTTGCAAAATTTTCTGCAAAGAAGGGTGAAGTTGAACCGGTTCTTCTTCCAGTGTGGGCAGCTCCGTATGATGCTCCATGGCGAGCGAAAACAGATATTTTCGTTCATCGGCAGTAAGCCTTAGTGCTGAAGCAATGTTATCCAACACGGAATGGGATACCTGAATATCCCGACCTTGTTCAAGCCAGGTATACCATGTTGTACTCACTCCTGCCAGTTGGGAAACCTCTTCTCTCCTCAGCCCAGGCGTTCTTCTCCGACTTCCAGTGGGTAAACCGACCGATTCGGGAGAAATTTTGGAACGCTGTGTTTTCAGAAAAGTGGACAATGCCTGTAACCTGACATCGTAGTTCAATCCATCACCTTCAATCCTCGTTATCATGGTAGTCATTATACTATTATAATTGACAACTTGTAATAGGATATTCAAAAGTGCACTATTAGTGGCAGAGCGTAAGAGTAAGGTAGACAACAGCGCTGAAGGAGGATTGACATGGAACGAGTCGTGATTACAGGTATGGGAGTTATCTCTCCTTTAGGAAATGATGTAGATACATTCTGGAATGGATTAATTGTGGGCAGATCAGGTGTATCACCTATAGAACATTTTGATACAGCTTCGTACAAAACCAGAATCGCAGGAGTGATCCGTGATTTTGATGGTGAAGAGCGTTTTGGACGCAAGGAAGCAAGACGTATGGATCGATTCGTTCAATTTGCTGTTGCTGCTGCGGATCAGGCTGTATCACAATCGGGTCTTGTGATGGATGAACTGGACCGTGAACGGGTAGGTGTATATATTGGTTCAGGCATAGGCGGCATCCAGACATTGATGGAACAAGGCAAGACGTTGTCTGATCGGGGGCCTGCGCGTGTCAGCCCAACACTGGTACCCATGATGATATCCAATATGGCGGCAGCTATGGTCAGTATGAGGTTTGGTTGCTGGGGACCGACATTATCGCCAGTAACAGCTTGTTCCATTGGAAATACAGCCATTGGAGAGGCTTTCCGGTTAATTCGTCATGGCGGAGCCGATGTCATTATTGCTGGAGGAACAGAAGCGGCTGTAACGGAAGTGTCACTGGCAAGCTTCGGTAATGCGACAGCGTTGTCTACACGAAATGAAGCGTTCCAAGCAGCCAGCCGCCCATTTGATGCAGGGAGAGACGGTTTTGTCATGGCGGAGGGTGCAGGAATTCTGGTTGTGGAATCACTGTCTCATGCTCTAGCAAGAGGGGCGAATATTCTTGCCGAAGTGATAGGATATGGTGCCAGTTCAGATGCGTATCATATGGTAGCTACCCATCCGGAAGGACGGGGTGCATATCTGGCGATGAAAGCATCACTGAAAGAAGCTCAGATTGGACCTGAAGACATTAATGTAATTAATGCTCATGCCACCAGTACGGAGGCAGGTGATCTGTCTGAGACAAGAGCGATTAAGCAACTTTTTGGGACAGGTGCCTATGATATTCCGGTCACAGCGAATAAGTCTATGACGGGACATATGCTTGGTGCAGCAGGCGGTGCGGAGGCGATTTCACTTATTCAGAGTCTGCGGCATGGCATCATTCCTCCAACCATCAATCAGGAGCAGAGGGACCCCGAATGTGATCTGGATTATGTACCGAACGAGGCAAGAAAAGCGGATTTGCGGATTGGGATGTCTAATTCCTTTGGTTTTGGCGGTCATAATGCGGTTATTGTTCTTCAAAAGTATTCATCTTAAGCAGAAAGAAAGCCGTAAGCAAAGAACAGCGCTGCCTGATGGGGCTACGCTGTTCTTTGCTTACTTATGGATCACTCATAAACACTGTACCTTGGTTAGGGGCCAAGTGGTTGTACGCCTCAGGAAGAGAGGGATGTTGATTCCGCCATGCCTTTGTTACCTCGGCTCAGCCAGCTTACACGCCAGCGGGATTGCATGAAGAGAACCAGGAACAGGGAAGCTGCTGCAATCAGGCTAAGAATGACAAAACCTGGTGTATAGGATTGATAGCTGCTATACAGTTGACCGAGAATCAGCGGCAGTGCATACCCGCCCAATCCGCCAGCGGCACCTACAATACCTGTCATCAGACCAATCTCGTTACCGAAGCGTTGCGGAACCAGTTGGAACACCGAGCCATTTCCGGCTCCCAGACACATCATACCGAGGAACAACATGACTACTACAACAGGAAGCGGTGGCATGAAGGATACTCCGATTAACATGATGCAGGCTCCTGTGTACAGGAAAGTCAACATACGGGTTCCGCCAATTTTGTCCGCGAGATAACCCCCTACAGGCCGGAAGAAACTGCCTGCGATTACACAGAATGTGGTAATGTCAGCGGCACGAACAGGAGAGAGCCCATACTGGGTGTTGAAGAAGATGGTGAGATAGTTACATAATCCAACGAAGCCACCAAAGGTCACACAATAGAAGGCACAGAATACCCAAGCATCTTTTTGTTTAAGCAGACTTCCATATTGGGACAATTTCTTGGGTTCAGGCCGGTTAGGGCTATTCTTGGCAAAGATAGAAAAGAGGATGAATACAATAACGATCGGTATAATAGCAAGTCCGAACACAACTTCCCAGCTGCCAAAATGCGTAGCCAAGCGATTGGCAAACAACGTCGCGAGTACGGTTCCGCTGTTACCCGCCCCGGCAATACCCATGGCCAGACCCTGATGCTCCTTGCCATACCATTGGCCTGCCAGAGGTAGCGCAGCAGCAAAGGAGGCGCCTGCAACACCAAGCAAGAGTGCCACCACGTACAGTTGGCTTAAAGAGTCGACCCATAACCAGCCGAGTAACAAAGGAACTAAGGTGACGAGCATCCCGATCTGTGCGGTCAGTTTCGGACCAATATAATCAGACATGAAGCCAAGCACAAGGCGCAGGATGGAACCGCCGAGAATAGGCAATGCGACCAGATTGGCCTTTTCCAGCGGAGTCATCGGATAATCCAACGCTATGACAACTGCGAGTGGACCAAGCATCCCCCATATCATAAAACTGATGTCAAAATACATAAACGCCCCGAAGAGGGTGGGCTTATGCCCGCTTTTCCAAAAACTTTTGCTCTCCATCATCCATCATCGCTCCTCATCCAATTGAGATCTTCGTGATTTGTCTATGTGCGTGTTGAGGCAGAAAAAGGCCGCAATTCGTCCAGATCTGAACGATTTGCGGCCCCGTTGCCGACAGGCGGTACACGTCATTGTGTTCCCGCATCTGAGTTGATCACAGCACTGTGATTTTGATTCAAATTATAATCAAGAGAAAATGTGTATGTCAACAAAATTTACATGTAATTTTAAATAATTCGTTTTTTAATCGTTATTCGCATTTTTAATGTTAATTTAGTTGACATTATATTGAGATTCCCTTAATCTGAATCTAATATGAATCCACACAAAGGCGTGTGGATTCCGGAGGCAACGGTGCCCTTTTCCGAATCATGGAGAAGGGATTTTTCTGTTTATTTTCAGGTGAGAGAGATAGGGGGGCAGCCCATGAGCAGAAGCAAACTGGTGATTATCGGGAATGGTATGGCTGGAGTGAAATGTGTCGAAGAGATTATCGCACTGGAGCCTGATACGTATGAGATTGTAATCTACGGCAATGAACCCCGTCCCAACTACAATCGGATCATGTTATCAAAAGTATTGCAGGGTGAGCATTCGTTACAGGATATCATTATCAATGATTGGACTTGGTATGCCGAGCATCATATACGGCTATGTACAGGTGAAACGGTACACCGGATTGATACCCGTGGAAAATATATAGAGACGGAATCCGGACTAAAAGAAACCTATGATGTTCTGATTCTGGCGACAGGGTCTTCACCTTTTATCCCACCGATTCCGGGGATTGATAAAGAGCGGGTCATGTCCTTCCGAACGATTGATGATTGTACGCGCATGTCTGATTATTCTAAAACCTATCGCAAGGCCGCCGTCATTGGTGGTGGATTGCTTGGGCTGGAGGCTGCGCGCGGGTTACTGCATCTGGGCATGGAAGCTGTGGTGGTACATAACGCACATTACATTATGAACCGGCAGTTGGATGAGAAGGCTGCCGCGATGCTTCAACAAGAACTTGAAGGGCAGGGGATGTCCTTTCTTTTGGCCAAAAATACGCAAAAAATCACCGGACGATCGCAGGCGCGGGGGCTGCTCTTCACAGATGGTTCCAAGCTTGAAGCTCAGGTTGTCATTGTCGCTGTAGGGATTCGGCCAAATGTAGATCTGGCCAGACGAAGCGGAATCGCCACCAATCGGGCAATTATGGTAGATGACTATATGCGCACCAGTGTACCTGATATATACGCAGTTGGGGAATGTGCTGAACATCGGGGAATCAGTTATGGTCTGGTTGCCCCCTTATACGAACAGGGGAAGGTGCTCGCACGTACGCTCTGTGGACAGGAAACGCCTGAATACAAAGGATCAATTCCATACTCACAGTTGAAGGTATCGGGGGTTGATGTTTTCTCGGTGGGTGAGATCAGTGGGGAAGGCATGCAGACCGCAATTCAACATCTGGATTGCATTCAAGGCACATACAAAAAGGTACTGATGCAGGCTGGCAAAGTGCGTGGAGCCATTTTATTTGGAGATACAACCGAAGGAACGGCATTGCTTGGACTGGTGCAACGAGGCGCAGATGTGGCGGAATTGACTCCACGTGAAGGGGCTCCGGACCCGGCTGAGATGGCTGCTGCGGCATTACCGGCTCAGGAAACCGTATGTGCCTGCAACAATGTGACCAAGGCTGCCATTATGAACGCTATTCAGGAACAGGGTCTCGAGACGGCAGATCAGGTGAAGGAGCAGACCAAGGCGTCAGGTTCATGCGGTGGCTGTCGTCCTATGGTGGCTGCTCTATTGAAACATACGCATAATCTGAAAAATAACGGGGGTACTGGCGTGGTAGCCCCACCAGATAAACCTGCTCCAATGCCTGTTTGCAGTTGTACGGAGCTTGGGCATGCAGAGCTGAAGGAAATCCTGGCTGACATCGATGTTCTGGAGACAGGGCTACCAGAGATATCTTTGATCTTGCAGAAGCTGGGTTGGGGTTCGGAGCTTGGCTGCACGGTATGTCGCCCCGTAATTCATTATTACTTACAGGTATCCGGTGGAACGATGGTTGTTCGAGAGATAGAAGTTCACTCAGAGGTTCAGGTGCGCTGGGATGATCAGATCCCGATATCATCCTATGCAAGAAATGCCAGGGGGCTGGCTGCACAGCTTCGTGCGAGTTGGATCGGCGCTGCGATGCCGTCGGCGGTGAATATGGGAGTTGCACCAGGGCCTGGTTCGTTGGTGAGCGCACTGGTGCAGGATATTGGCTTGCTGGCTTCACCAGCTGGGTGGGAGATCTATGCAGGAGGTCATGCAGAGCATCCGGTCAAACAAGGTGGCTTGCTCGGGGTGGCTGAAACAGCGGTGCAGGCGGCGACACTCGCATCAGCGTGCCTTCAATGGTATCGCCAAACTGCTTGGTATGATGAGCCGTTATGGGCATGGACGGAGCGATTGGGATTCATGTCGATTCGGGAAACGCTGCTGGATGACCAGTTACAGAAGGAACTGGCAGTTACACTTCAAGCTGATATATATAGATGAAAGGCGGGGATGGAAAGATGGGATTATCCGTGAGTTCAGAACCAACAGCCTCTAGGCTCTATGTAAAGGAAACCCAGTGTCCGTATTGCAGTGTGCAGTGCAAGATGACTGTTGAAGAACTGGCCGCACCTGTCGCAGGCCAGCGTCGTGGTGAGTATACGGTTCAGGGCGTTCCGAATGAAGCCTCTCAGGGTAGGCTCTGTGTGAAAGGCATGAATGCTCATCAACATGCGCTCAGTGGTCAACGATTAATGCATCCACTCATTCGTCGCAACGGTGAGCTTGAACCCTGTTCCTGGGAGGAGGCCATTCAGACCATCGCAGAGCGGTTTCAGGACTTGAGGGATTTATACGGAGCAGATACGGTCGGAGTATACGGAGGCGGATCTCTGACAAATGAAACAGCCTATCTGCTCGGCAAGTTCGCCAGAGTTGCATTGGGGACGAAATACATCGACTATAATGGACGGTTCTGCATGTCAGCTGCGGCTTCAGCTGGAAGTAAAGTGTTGGGGATGGATCGTGGATTGACGTTCCGACTGTCCGATATTCCGAAGGCGGGCTGCATTGTACTTGCAGGTACCAATATTGCAGAATGCCAACCTACCCTTCTGCCGTACTTTAATCAGGCGAAGGAGAACGGAGCCTTCATTATCGTTATTGATCCACGCAAGACGGCAACCGCTGCCATTGCCGATCTTCACTTGCAGGTGAAGCCTGGCATGGATGCTCTGCTGGCGGATACCATGTTGAAGGTGATTATGGATGCCGGATTGATAGACCCTCATTTTATAGGCGAACGAACGCATGGTTACGAGCAAATGATACAAGGGTTGGCTGATCTGCAACTCGAACAGGCGGCACAAGCGTGCGGGGTTGATCTGGCGCTGATTTGTCAGGCGGCGATGGCATACGGTGAGGCAGAGACAGGCATGATCATGACAGCACGTGGTGTGGAGCAGCAGACGGATGGACATATGGCAGTGAGACACTTTTTGAACCTGGTGCTGGCGACTGGAAAAATTGGTAGAGAAGGCTGCGGATATGGTGCAATCACAGGTCAAGGCAATGGGCAGGGCGGACGGGAGCATGGGCAGAAGGCTGACCAGCTGCCGGGCTATCGATCCATTGAAAATGAAGCCGATCGTGCCTATGTGGCATCCGTCTGGGGTGTGGACCCTGCAAGTTTGCCAGGCAAAGGGGTATCCGCCTACGAGATGATGGAGAAGGTCCATGATCAGGAGATTCGGGCGTTGCTTGTAATGGGCTCCAACCCGGTCGTATCCAACCCCAATGTGCGTTTGGTGGAAGAAGGTCTGCGCAAGCTGGACTTTCTGATCGTGGCAGATATGTTCCTGTCCGAGACAGCACGCATGGCTGATCTGGTTCTCCCGGTTACATCTTATATGGAGAATGAAGGTACACTGACCAATCTGGAGGGGCGTGTTCTGCTCCGTGAACAGGGGCGGCCTGCGCCGGGAGAAACGCTTGATGATTGGGATATATTATGCCGGATTGCCGCACAATTGGGTAAAGCTTCTTATTTTAAATATGACACTGCTGAGGATATCTTTAATGAGCTTCGGGTGGCGAGTCGTGGCGGAGTGGCTGATTACTATGGCATTACCTATGAGCGTTTGCGTAACGAGAAAGGGGTATACTGGCCGTGTTCTGCCCTGGAGGATCAGGGAGAAGGACTACTGTTCGGTGAACGATTCGCTCACCCGGACGGCAAAGCGGCATTCACATTTGAATCCAGCCCGGGTTGGAATGACATATCTTCGGAGTTCCCCTTAATTCTCACCAATGGGCGTGTGCTGCCTCATTATCTTACAGGGGTGCAGACACATCGAAGTCCGGCACTGGCAGCTCGTGAATTGGAGAACTTTGTTGAACTTCACCCGGCTACTGCTGCCCGTTATCGTATTCACGATGGAGAGTGGGTAGAGATTCAATCGACGTACGGAAGCTTCACGGTTCGTTCGCGCATCAAGGATTCCATTCGAGAGGATACCTTGTTCGTGCCGATGCATTGGGGCGGCATTCAGAATGTGAATCGGGCCACCAGACCGGAGCTGGACCCGTTCTGCCGGATGCCTGGGTTCAAGACAGCGGCCGTAACCATTCGACCGTTGCGTCTGGCGAGATGATTCATGCAGGTTTCAGTTTATAAAGGTTCTCAGGCGTCATAAGCTGTTCTAATGGTAGCTTAGCGGCTGCGCAGTCCATATTTATATGAGACTGTGCGGCTTTTTTTGCGTATATGTACGCAAGTAGGCCATAGTTCCGTGGTTCCACGTAAACATGAGGATTGGCTCATGAATATGGATTGAATTTTAGTTATGATGTTCATTAGGGGTACATATGTACGTATTTTAACTTTTATTTAGAGATGGATAGTCATTTCGAGTTTAGGTTATTCCGCATCGTGGTATAGATATCAGGGCTTATGGAAGCTTCTTCAAATAGAGCAGGACAAGGGAGGGAATGCAGTGAACGTATGGATAACGGTAAAAAGTCTGGGCAAACGCAAGCCGGTACTTGCCAAGCAAGCTGCCGAACTTCCGGAAACAACTCATACGTTAAGGCAGCTCATTGAGAACATGGTGGCTCTGCAAGTAAAAGCGCATCAGGACAAGAAACAACAGGCTGAATTGCTCGCCTACCTGATGCCGGATGATATTGAGGCGCAAGGAGCGGCGGGAAAAGTCGGGTTTGGCTCAGTATACAATGAGGGTGTTCCTGATCTGAATGTTGCGATGGAGACAGCTATAACCGCCTATGAGGATGGGTTATATAAAGTATTTCTCAACGATGAAGAATTGCAGGAGCTGGATGAGTCACTTGTTGTAAAAGACGGAGATAACGTGGTGTTTATTCGTTTTACAATGCTTGCCGGACGTCTGTGGTAGAGAGCGATGAAGGAGGAGAACAGGATGAATCAGGAAGAGCAAGTACAGGTGTATATGGATGGATTGCAGGAAAGAGTCAAGTCGTTAACAGGGGTACAGCTTGAGCTGGCAGGCTATGTTGTGGAGATCGCCGGGTCTACGTATTTACGCGGAGACGAAAAGATGTTTTTGAATACGGATAAGTTGCTTGGAAGGTTGGCCGCAGAAACGCAGAAACCATTATTCGAGCCACTACTGGATGTGCTCCAGCATCTGGCTAGCGAGTCATTGGTTGCACGATTCCGTTATATTGCAGAGCGTGCGACTCGTTTCCCATACAGTAACAACTATGAACGCCGCCCTTTCCGCACATCCGATCCGGAGCAGCATGTAGAACAAGTCATCCGTAAACTGATGGGATTGTTCCGTATGGAAATGAAAAATTTCTCCCTGGAAGAATATGTGTCACTTCGTGAGTACAAGCTGGATTATCTGCATGAGATCCGTTGGGTTCTGGCGGATTGTATCGCTTATGAACTGGATCATCAGGGAGGAGATATGAAGCAGGCGCTGCATGATATTATCTATGGTGACAATCAGACGGCACTGTTAACCCATGAAATGATCAAAGGTATATTCATGAGCGATCAGGCGGATGCCTATCAGATGGTGGGTGAGCTGCTCGTTGCAGCAAGGTTGCAAGAAGGGCTGCGCCAAAGCATTGTGGAGCGGATGGATGAAGGGACACTGGAAGCCTATATTTACATATTAAAAATCATTATCGACAACAACCTGATTCGTTTCAGTTCCGTGGTAAGAGCGCTTGCCGTATGGACGGGGATCGGCATAGAAGCAGCCAACCAGCGTGTTGCCGCACAGTTGATTGAACAGGCCTATCAGGCGCTTGTGCAACCAGAAGTACGCGAGGCCTGGCAGCAGGAAGCTAACGGCAACAAACTCTTTATCAGTCTTTGGGCGACAGCGGCCATTGAAGAGAATGAATTGAAGAGCAAGATAATCGAGATTATGGATCAAGGTCAGTTATATCAGAAGATTGTTGCCCAATACGTACTGGCTAACAGCCAGAACAGGGAGCTTCGTTTGCACATTGCACGTCGTTATCTGGAGGCGCAGGACACCGAGTTGATGCACTGGATTGTGACCAACTATGATGCGATGTATATGTACAACTGGAGTTTTGAGAATGGAGAGAATCAGCGTAGCGTCTACGTGTGGCCATTGCCTGCTCTTGGAGAAAAGGCCTTGCGGCGTCAGGACTTTGATCGGTTCAAACAGATGCTGGCTGCCATTCCAAAAGGCGGATCAGGTGGACCATCGGGTGTACTTGAGTATGTTCACTACCGGATTGATACGGATGATGTAGTCAAGAAAATGTTATATTTGGCCGCTTATGATATGGACCCGGAATGGATCGGGGAGGTCATCGCAATCAAGGACCGTTTAAGCCCGGAACTGCGCGGAGAACTGTTGTCCCAGTTTGTTCAGCATCCCGATAATGAGGTGCAAAGACAGTTTGTGTTTGAGAGTTTGTCTGATAAAAGCATCAGTAATCGGGAGAATGCACTCGCCAAAGCGAAGCTGCTCACGTTGACGGTGGATGAGATGAAACAGATGGAGGCGTTGATGAAGCTCAAAACAGGCTCACTTCGTCAGAAGGTCATTCATGTATTGTTACTGCAACCCGTGGACCAATTGGAGGTCTCGCTGAAGCGACTTTTGCAGGCCAAGAGTGAACTGCAGCGCTTGGGTGCGCTAGAATTATTGACCGAGATTGCGGCAGATCCAGAGCGGATAGATCAGCAGGAGCAATTGCAGCCATTGGCGCAGCTGATTGAGACACCCACTGCCAAGGAACAGAAACTACTGGATAAGCTGACCGATCAGGGGAGTCGTTATACAGCTTCTAATGGATTTGGTTTATTTGATCCGAAGCGACGTGAGCCATTGCTGGATGAGAAGCGTGATCTCAAGGGCCATAATCCGAAGGATATCTTTACACTCTCTCTGGATAAGACCAGACCATTTCTGGAGGGACTTAGTGAATTAGTGCATGAACACAGGGATTATGAGTATGAAGTGGAATACTACGCTGGCTATAAAGACACATTGTTAGTCGGAGCGAGTCTTCGCTCCAAGGTTCCGTATGGAGAGCGGAATGAAATGAAGCAGATGGAACAATTTCCGCTTCATGACGTATGGGAGAACTATATTCAACATGCCGGGTTCAGCAGTGTGGAACTGATGCAGCTATACATGGCTATACAGCTCGGGGAGTTCAATGGCAATTTGAGCGACCATTACAGTTATTTCCGTGAGCAGTATGACTATGACGAATTGCAGAAGATTCCGTTATTGGAAGGCTGGCGCAAGTCGTTTGCCGAACAGATCTATCCTCTGGATGACATCGAAAAGCTGCAGCAGATGCTGGATTCGTTAACGTATAAGGATCAGGTAGTGGCACTGATATCGGCGGCATTTCAGGATAGCGATCCGATCGACACGTTTGAAATAGCTGAGAAAACCTGGGCCTCCATCATCTCAAGTATGCCTGCTGATCGACTCGAAAAAGAGTCAGGCATGCTTCATATTCTGACTGGACCTTGGAATTATGTAGTTCGTGGCAAAATCCATGACGATAACAGCTTCAAACGTTTCTTCCAGACAGCTTACCAGTTCACCAGTCTTGTAGAGAGTAGTCAACCGCTGTCTTTACTGTCACTTGAAGATTTCCTGCGTGCGTACCAGTTGAACCTGATTGATGATCAAGAGATATATCGACAGGTGCTGGTCGGTGAGAATCGTCTGTTGTTTATTCGGGACTTAACATCCACTCGTACAGAAATGATCGCGAGTGATCCGAAGCTTGTTCAATTGCGAGATGCGGTGGTCGATCGCATTCTGGAGATTGAGCTGACCCGGGGAGAACTCTCTACAGAAGTAAGCACACTTGCCATGAAACTGGATCGAATTGAAGGCATGGAACACTGGGTACATCTGGTCTCTGCGATGGATCAGGATACATTTGTCCGTGGATATATCTATAGCTATGGAGACAACACAATACGTAAAGAGACGTTTAGCTATCTAATTCAGAATTGTCATCCACGGGATGGAGAAGATGATATGCGTCTTGGGGAGTTGCTCCATAAGTATCCGGTGAATGAGAAAAAATTGCTGGAAGCAGCCATGTACGCCCCGCAGTGGATGGAGATTGTAGCGAAACATCTGGGATGGGAAGGTCTACGCAGTGCAGCCTGGTACTTCCATGCTCATATTAATGAACGCTTTACTGCGGAGAAAGAAACCATCGTGGCCCACTATTCTCCAATCTCACCACAGGACTTCAATGAAGGTGCGTTTGATATCGCTTGGTTCGAAGAAGCCTATGCTGCTGTCGGGGAGGAACGATTCAATCTGTTATACGATTGTGCCAAGTACATTTCCGGGGGATCTAACCACCGCAGATCCCAATTGTTCGCAGATGCTGCACTGGGCAAGCTTCGATTGGACGATATGCGTGAGTCCGTGTCAGACAAGCGAAACAAGGATCATTTGTTAACTTACAGTTTGATTCCATTCGCTGTAAATCGGGAACAGGATCTGCGTGAGCGATACGACTTCATTCAGAAGTTCCTGATGCAGAGCAAACAATTCGGTGCACAACGCCGTGCCAGTGAAGGTGTGGCATCACAGATTGCACTGGGCAATCTTGCTCGTAATGCAGGTTATGCCGATGTTACGCGGCTGATGTGGGACATGGAAGCACGTAAGTTGGATGAGATGAAATCCTTCTTTGAACCTCATGCATTGGATGCTGACACGACGGCACAATTGGTCATTGATGAGGAAGGCCAACCCGAGATGGTTATCGTTAGCAAAGGCAAGACACTCAAGTCTGTACCTGCCCGGTTCAAAAAAGATGGATATATCGCTGAACTAAAAGAGCTGAAATCGGATCTGGTGGATCAGTATCGCCGGGCACGACAGGAGCTGGAACGTTCGATGACTGCTGGAACGTCCTTTACACGTCAGGAAATTGCCAGACTGATGCAAAATCCGGTTATATATCCGCTGGTAAGAACACTTGTATTCCAGTCAGGTGACAAGACGGGGAGATTCGATGTATCGTCCAGTGGTTTGGTTGCTCCAGGACCGGAGGGTACGATCCAGGCACTAGCGGAACAGGATCAACTGTTGATTGCTCATCCGCTTCATCTGTATCAGAGCGGAAGCTGGAGTGAATTCCAGCGGGATCTGTTCACCCGTCAGGAGCGTCAGCCGTTCAAGCAGGTATTCCGTGAGCTATATCTTCCTAACGAGGACGAATTGGCTAATGGTACGGTGTCCCGCCGATATGCCGGGTATCAGATCCAACCGAAAAAAGCAGTAGCGCTGCTTAAAGGACGCCAATGGACTGTCAGTTATGAGGAAGGTCTGCAGAAGGTAAGCTATGAGCACAATCTGATCGCGAATCTCTATGCCATGGCAGATTGGTTCTCACCCGCAGATACCGAAGCACCTACCTTGGAGACGGTGCAGTTCTACGATCGCAAGAGCTACAAACCTGTAGCGCTGCAAGATGTGCCGCTGACGTTCTTCTCGGAAGTCATGCGTGATATCGATCTGGTGGTCAGCGTTGCACATGTGGGAGGCGTAGATCCGGAAGCCAGCCTGACAACAATCGAGATGCGTCACGTCATTGTGAACGAGTCGTTGCGTCTGCTGAAGATCAACAATGTACGTCTGGACGGGAATTACGCACGAATTGATGGTGAATTGGGTGAGTATGCTGTTCATCTGGGGAGTGGTAATGTGATCAAACAAGCCACAGGTGCACTTCATATTGTTCCGGTGCACAGTCAGCATCGGGGTCGAATCTTCCTGCCATTCCTCGATGAAGATCCGAGAACGGCTGAGATTCTGTCCAAGGTGATGTTGCTTGCCGAAGATAAAAAGATCAAGGACCCGCAGATTCTTGCGCAGTTACAGAACTAGGAAACCAGATGTGGGTATGGACGCAGATTCGTTTTGGTATGCATTACCTTCCCAATCTGCCACAATCTTTCGTTGGATTGCGTAATTGGTAGAAGGATGTTGACTTAAAATTAGCCATTATGGGTACAGATTGAATGATGGACATGATAAAATAAACGTAGAGTTATTTCAAATTTGAGTATCAAACAAGTCCGATCTTAGGATCGGGCTTTTACATAACCTTTTACTGTTAATAGAAAAAGGAGAATACGTTGGACATGTTAGTCGTTGCATATCGGGAACAAGATCATGACAAGTTGGTCGAGATCTGGGAGAGTGCTGTTCGGGCAACCCATTGGTTAACTACGGGATATAATGACCACGAAGAGGAGTGTGCAGGATGACACAAATTAAGGTGACACCGGAACAACTGGAGACGGTCAGTGGGCAGTTCGCTCAGGCACATCAGCAATTATCGGGATTCATGTCCACATTGGACGGCAAGATGAGTGACATGCGCAGCAATTGGGACGGGATGGAACGGGAACGCTTCTATAACGATTATTCAACGGCTCAAGGCACGATGAAATCTGTTCTGGAACTGGTTCTGTCCATTCAGTCGGAGCTTAAGAAGATTGCCGAGCGTTTCCGCACGACAGATGAAGAGGCGGTGAGCCAGGAACTTATGGCGGCTTTGACCGCGGCACAGACACTTACAACCATGGGGAAACAAAAAGGTGACGGCCCAGGCAAGACGTCAGGCCCACCGGAGAATATGGATGAATGGGATAAGAAGGATGCTGAGAATTACCAAAACTATGAGGAAATGCTGAAGAAAGCTAAAGAGATGGGCGACGAAGAACTGGCGCAGCAGATTCAGGCCAGTATGAACATCATTCGGCTTCAGTATGAAGATGTAATCTATCAGACTGACCCCAATACGGGTAAGACGGTAAAAATTACCGAGGATTCCATCGTAGGTACCTATCAGGTGAAGAGCGACAAGGGTGAAACCACCACTGTTAGCCTGGACAAACAGGGGAACGTCGTGGATTACAACAAAAATACGGACAAGTATGAATATTGGGAGCAAACGCATACGACCAGTGAAGGGGAGCACATCTTTGGCAAAGGAGCACAAACGGCTACAGCCTATGGGATTGGTCTGTTACTGACAAGCAAGACGGGCTCTGCCTTCACGGAACACGCCACAGGATTGGGGTCTTCCTTTGTTGCGGACAAGTTCCTGTTCTCTGTGCCGGAAGAAGGCGAGACACGTACGATGATCTACCGGACCAACAAGGAGACGGGTAAAATCGAAAATATGATCGTGGTCACGCGCGGCGACAACGATATTGAATATACTCCGTGGCGGGAGTACTTCTAAGCCACGGATAGGGTTGGCAAGCGGGCAACACAGGGCTACCTGATTGCGGCCTGCTTGCCGACCCACCGCATGGAGCCATGTGGTTGTATATCACATGGCTATGCGTGTGGAGGGCAGGCGGCTTATCCGTGAGCCTGCCTATAGAGAAACACCCCGGCAACCTTTTCCCTGAGATGGGAAGGATGCCGGGGTGTTTTGGATTCTTCTTACCGATTAGCCACGGTCGAAGGACCGGGCCGGAAGGATGGCTTTTTTTGCCAGAGATTAATGTGTCTCTTCATCCAGGAACGGTTTATTCACCGCATAATACATAAAGCCCATCAGCAGCACACCACCCACCAGATTACCCAAGGTCACGGGAACCAGATTGTGAAGCACACCTTCAAATGAAATCGTCCCCGGATGGTTCAGCACAAGTGCAATCGCGAACGTACACATATTGGCAATGCTGTGCTCGTATCCCGAGATGAAGAAGCAGAACACAAAGAGCATCATGGCAAACATTTTGGCTCCATTCTCCTTCATGAACATCGGGACAAAGAACGCCATACATACAAGCCAGTTACACAGGATTCCCCGGAAAAAGAGCTGCATGGTCGGAACTTCCATCTTATGCTCCACCACGCTTAACAGAAAACCATTCACCTGAGACGAGTCGAACAATCCGGTCAGGTAGATTAACAAGGCAAACACAGCTGCGCCCATCAGGTTACCGCTATAACTCGCAATCCACAGTTTGATCACTTCGAACCAGCGCAGTTTCTTGCGCAGCGCCGCATACGTGTAATAAAACGTATTGCCCGTGAACAGGTCACCCCCGCCATAGGCAATCAAAATGATGGCCGCGCCAAACGTAATTGCCGCCATCGGATAGGTAAATGGGGACTGCTCCATATAAAAGAAGTTACCTGTCTTAAACGCCACGATGACGCCGAATCCGATAAACATACTGGCCAGCATGGAGCGTGCAAGGTACCTGATTAAGCTTTGCTTGTAAATCTTGTGTTTCTTCAGGGCTAGTTGTTCCACGTTGCGTAAAGCTTCCGTTTCCATAATTCTCCTCCAATAGCATGGTGTCTTGCTTACCATTATAACGAAATTATGGAAATTGGGGAGGGGGTAGCTTGGTTTATTGATTATTAATTCGTTGTTTCGAATGCAGTACCCGCATTGCAGAAGAGCCAAAGTCAGGATCGGATTGAAGCGATTCTAACGCGTATGCAGCACCATTAACTTGTTGATGTGCAACAAGAATAGCAAAGGCCGCTCCTCTGACTAATATGTAGTAGTTTTTCTTCTCGGCTGATTTCGTTAAAATCAGGGTGTTCATTGTTGTTATTATGATTTAAATCAGACATGTCATACATATCCTACCGTTCACCTCCTGAAAAATATTAAGAATGGGGCGGAAGCAGGATCGGACGGGAAGCCAAGGCTTCTTCCACAATCTGTTCAGGCGTCATGTCTCGATCATCCCAGAAAATCAAATTACTGATCTCCGCATGTGGAACCTGCTGCTGTAGCTCCGTTAACATGTCATCCAACTCGGCTTCCGTTCCTTCAGAGTCCATCAGTTTGCGAACCAATTCTACCAAATGTAATCTATTGTCCATATCGATACCTCCTGAAAGATTCATAGTGTGAACAAACTAGTCATTTCATGGGTTGATTCAATGGATCATACGTAATGATCACCGGTAAAAATTTGGGCTCAAGCATCAGACTAATGCGTTGTTCGTCTTGATCAGTATAAGAAATGATATAGTTTCCGAAATGAGACTCGTAGATGAAGTCTTGGAATTGAAAGGAATGTTCGGGATACTTTATCTTCACATATAACGTAGTAACTCCTCGGGCTAAGGTTTCTTTTAACATAGGAATTTGGGCCACAATGATAATAGCAATAAGGACAATTAGTATACGTTTAGCGAGACGGATCAGATGGATTCACCCCATTATCTAAATCAATTTTCAACAATTCATGAAGGCCCATCTCAAAATAGATATCACTCCATAAGGATAGCCAAATTACCAAATTGCTCGCCTTTTTCCATACGTTCGAACGCTTTCGCTGCGTCCTGTAACGGATATACGCCATCAATTACAGGATGTATGTCATGTTGCTCCACCCATTGCAGCATCTGGATAAACTCCTCACGGCTGCCCATAGAGGTGCCGATCAGACTGATCTGCGGGAAGAAGATAGAGCGAATGGGTAGGGTCAGATCATCCCCCGAACTTGCACCATACATCACGATACGTCCACCTGGTCTGATTATATCAAAATATTTGGGGAACATGGCTTGTCCGATGCTATCCAAGATGATGTCCACAGGTTCCAGATCGTTCTGCGTACTCCAATCGGCATGACTATCCAATGCATGGGTAGCACCCAAGCGCAGTGCCTCATTTCTTTTGGCTTCACTTCTGGAGGTGACGGTCACCGTGGCACCAGCCGCTACTGCCATGAGCAGGGCATAGGTTGCAACACCACCGCCAATACCGGGAATGAGCACATGTTCACCTTTCTTCAATATGCCGCGAGTAAATAAGGCGCGATAGGCTGTAAGCGCGGAAAGGGACAGTACGCCTGCTTCCTCCCAGGATAGGTGGGCTGGCTTAGGCAGGGCATTTTCAGCAGGCAACGTTATATATTGCGCGAGCGTTCCATCCGTAGGGCCACCAACAATATCGGGTACGATCGGCACTTCAGATGCATGTTCCCAACCGAGCGTAGGATGGATAATGACTTCATCTCCTATTGCGAACCCTCTTACGCTTTCGCCAATCGCTACGATAATACCTGCTCCATCGGAACCGGGAATGAGCGGGGTGTCCTGGGTTCCGCGTCCTGCCATGATGAATAGATCCCGATGGTTGATACCAGCGGATTTTAATTGAATCTGCACTTCCCCGGCTTCTGGTACCCGAGATGTTGACTCTGTATATTGAAGACCTGCAAGGCCGCTCTGGCCTGAATGAACGATAGCTTTCATATTCAATATTCCTCCTGTCTATGTAGCCAGACTTCACTACTGAGCCTCATTGTACAGACGGAGCAGATTCACGTAAAATGAACAAAAATGATTGTCAGTATCATTAAAAATAATAGATAAGCACTTTGCATGAATCGGATGATGCAGAATGCCGATATAACGACGAGCAGGTGATCAGGGTATGGATGCAGGTGATTTGAAAATATTTCAGGCGGTTGCCCGCGAAGGTAGTATCAGTAAAGCTGCGCTCTCACTTAATTATGTGCAGTCCAATGTAACAGCACGGATTAAACAGTTGGAGACCCAACTGCAAGTACCGCTATTTCATCGTTCCAATCGGGGGATGTCGCTTACACCAGCAGGCGAGAACCTGCTTGGGTATGCGGATCGAATTTTGGAATTATTATATGAAGCAGAGCAGGCCACACAAGTGGGTAACCCACCAGCTGGTATGCTTCGTCTAGGTGCCATAGAGACAGCAGCTTCCACTTTTCTGACGCCGTTATTGGCTGAATATACTTCATGCTACCCGGAGGTACATCATTCGCTTGTCACGGGTGGGACGCATGAATTGAACCAGAAGGTTATCCAATATGAATTGCATGGAGCCTTAATATATGGCCCGATTGATCATCCTGAGCTGAACTATATGAAGATGTATGACGAGGAATTGGTGTTGATCGCTGAACCTGGAGTACATGAGATGTACACGTTACTGTCCAGGCCGATGTTGTTTTTTGAGATCGGATGCACTCATCGCACTCAGGCGGAATCCTTTTTGAACGATCAGGGTATCCACACGCTTAACATCATGGAATATGGAACACTGGACACGATTCTGAATGGTGTATCTGCCGGGCTCGGTGTATCATTGTTGCCACGCTCTTCGGTTACCAAAGCAGAATTAAGAGGCGAGATCGCGGTGATGTCTTTGCCGGATCCCTATTGCCGGTTGGAAGTAGGATTTGTGTATTCCCGTGGTGAACATATATCTAGTGCGCTCAGCGCATTGGTTGAGATTATTACAGAACCAGAACTATAAAGGAGTGAGTGATCTTGGAGGATACTACGTTAACGCTCGCGGAAGCATTTAGTCAGGCAGACTTTATTGTAGGTGGTCATGGCAGTCGCCGAGTGAAGGTACTTCAGAACGTACTGGACCAGATCGATGGGGAGTTGTTCAGTGACCACTACGGGAACGGCCCACTCATTGAAGAATTTCAGCAACAGATGGCTGACGTTCTCGGCAAGGAATCGGCGGTGTTTTTCCCAAGCGGAACGATGGCGCAGCAGATTGCATTACGGATCTGGTGTGACCGCAAAGGAGTAAAGCGAGTAGCTTACCACCCTCTATGTCATCTGGAAATCCATGAGGAAGACGGACTGAAAGAGTTGCACCAGATTGAATCGCTTTTGCTGGCGGACAAGGACCGTTTGATTCGATTGGAAGATGTACAAGCGCTTGATCAGGACATTGCCTGTCTGCTGTTGGAACTGCCACAACGTGAGATTGGTGGGCAATTACCGGCGTATGAAGAACTGGAAGCGATCTCGGCCTATTGCCGTGAACGCGGGATTAAGCTGCATCTGGACGGGGCACGCCTGTTTGAGATCACTCCTTATTATGAGAAAACGCCTGCGGAGATTTGCAGTCTGTTTGATACGGTGTATGTTTCCTTTTACAAAGGCATTGGAGGTATTGCGGGGGCTATATTGGCGGGTGATCCGGATGTGATGCAAGAATCGAAAGTATGGAAACGTCGGCACGGTGGAGATCTTATCGGCCTGTATCCGTATATTCTGAGTTCTCAGTATTATTTCAATGAACGGATTGGCAAAATGGAGCTGTATTACGAGCAGGCTCAAGAACTTGCCTCCCTACTGAATGCGTGTCACGGGATACATACATTGCCCGAGGTGCCAGTATCGAATATGTTCCATGTTCACTTTGCGCTAGCTGCGGACGAAGTCGAACCGATTCTTGTGCAAATGGCTAAGCAGCATGACATTGCAATAACTTCTTATTTGAACAAGACGAGTGGGAATAGCTGTTCTTTTGAATATTCTGCAGGTGATCGTTATGGGCAAGCTCCTCAGGACAAGCTGCGTGCAGCACTGGAATGGCTGGATCAAGAGTTGCGTAAACAGGTGAGATAAGAAGTTGATTTTAATGCTCGACTCTTGTTTGGGTAAGGTGTTGCGCTTCAAGGAGAACTATTGAATTCACAACGGCTGATCAGTGGAGAAAGGTAACTAAAAGGGGGAGTTCAAGTGACGTCGATAGAATTGGAACCGATTCGTGATCTTTTGGTGAAGGCCTACGATACATCAATGGGAGATGGGTGTACTCCTGAAGCACAACAGAGCATTGAGGATTTTGAGCAAAAGTATAATGTGAAATTGCCCACAGCGTATCGCGCACTTTTACTTGAATTCGGTGCATGTAACTTCGGCGACCCTGCCTTGTATTCGGTGAAAGAACTGAGCTGGGCTTATCCGGATTTTTTGGAAGTATACCGTGAATATGAGAAAGAATACGAGCTGCCAGCTGACCTCCAGCCTTTCCCGATTGGTGGATTTGGTGAAGGAAGTACGGCTATACTGGATCAAAATTCAGGCAAGGTGCTGATGTTGATCCACGATGCAGGGGAAACTCCTCTGCGGGAAATTGCTGTGGACTTTAATGAATTGATGACTATGCTGGCTGAGTCGGCAATCTGGGTTCAGGAACAGATGAATTAACAAGGTAGACGGAAGGATGCGCAATCGGCTTATGGATATTCGAAAGTTAAGATACTTTATCACGGTGGCAGAAGAACTTCATTTCCACCGTGCAGCGGAAAAATTAAATATGACGCAACCACCGCTGAGCCAGCAGATTCAGAATTTAGAGGATGAGCTTGGCGTGAAGCTGTTGGAGCGCACCAGAAAAATGGTTCGTCTCACCCCGGCAGGTGCGGTATTTCTGGAACAGGCCAGGCTAATCATGGCCCAGCTCGAACGATCCATTCAGCTTACGCAAAAAGCAGATCAGGGCATCATCGGGCATATAACCATAGCCTTTGTGGATTCGGCTTCGGGGAGCATTATGGTGGATGTTCTTAGGAAATTTCGCTCTGCATATCCGCAGATTGAATTGACGCTGCGTGAGATGACTTCGTCCCAACAATTGCAGGCACTGGAAGACGGACAAATCCATATTGGATTTTTGAGATATCAGGAAGATACTCGTCATGTCTCGTTCCGCCCCTGCCAGATGGAAACGTTGATTGCCGTATTGCCAGATCATCACCCGTTGGCTTCTCAGACTCAAGTTTCAATTCGAGAACTGGCGGATGAAGATTTTATTTTATTCCCAAGGCATCTCGGCTCTCCGTTCCATCGTCTCGTTCTCGATTATTGCAGGGAGCATGGCGTAGACCCTCGGATTACACAGGAAGCGATCCAGATGTATACGATTGTGAATCTCGTTGCGGCGGGCATGGGCGTTTCTATTGTTCCGTCATCGGTGGATGTGTTCCAGCGTAAGGGTGTAGTCTTTCTTCCATTAGAAGAAAATCCGCCCTCCGTACCGTTGTACACGGCATGGCGGACGGATATGAATCAGGAAGTGATATCCCGCTTTATGAGCATTGTTGATGGGGAATATGAGTTGCGCTAAAGGTTATTTACACTTACACTGCGATGACAGAACAACCTTCCAATCGCTGTTATCCCCAGATTTTTTTCGATCCCTTTTCTCAAGGGGAAAATCTGGTGATAAAGGCGAACGCTCCGCTTTTTCAGGTTTTTTCTGTCCTCTCCGTTATCGTGTAAATGATTAGTACAACTTAGTATGTTGTGAGTAGTAAAAAAAGAAACTATCCCGTCTTGGTCGGATCACGCTCAATCCATGGATTCAATATTTCATCAATACGAGTCATGATCGCAGGGTCCAGTTTCACACCAGAAGCTTTTACATTCTCCAATACCTGCTCTGGCCGGGATGCACCGATAATGACGGAACTGACATACGTATGCTGAAGAACCCACGCCACAGCGAGTTGGGGGAGAGTTAGACCAATCTCTTTAGCGAGTGGAACAAGCTGTTGCACAGCGGTAAGAACATCTTCACGTAACCACTGTCCAGCCAGTTTATTGAAAAAGGGTGCTCCTGCCTCAGCAGCTGCACGTGATCCGGTGGGCAATGCTGCGTTAGGCGCATATTTTCCTGATAGTATACCCTGAGCAAGAGGAGACCATGTGATCTGTCCAAGTCCTGCTTGGTCGCTTGCAGGCACCACTTCTTGCTCAATCACACGCCATAACATCGAATATTGGGGCTGACTTGCAATGAAGGGTATATGAAGTTCCTTCGCCAAAGCGGCTCCTCGTGCAATCTGATCCGCGTTCCATTCACTTACGCCAATGTAATGAACTTTGCCCTGACGCACCAGATCGGAGAATGCCAGAAACGTCTCTTCCAGCGGAGTGTTGTAGTCATAACGGTGAGCGTAATAGACATCGATATAATCCGTCTGTAAGCGACGTAATGAACCATTGCAGGCTTCCATAATGTGTTTCCGGGAAAGTCCGCGGTCATTATGACCTGTGCCGGTTGGGTGACAGACTTTGGTGCATAGTTCAATACTTTCTCTTCGTATATCCTTAAGAGCCTGTCCCAGTACGGACTCTGCCTTGGTATTGGAGTACACATCTGCGGTATCAAATGTGGTAATACCTGCATCCAACGCGGTTCGCACACAAGCTTCTGCTATTCCATCCTCGACTTGCGCTCCATGCGTAATCCAGTTGCCGAGTGAAATCTCACTGACGGTTAATCCACTGTTTCCTAATTTGCGATATTCCATTCATGTCGCCTCCCTAAGTCATCTGGACTCCATTGTAACAATGGCAGATTAATAGGTGAAATATCTTTTAACCTCATCTTTGATACGAAAAAAGTATCAGTGAATCTACATTTTCTCCTGGAGGTATTTGCGATAGAGAGCAGGCGTAATTTCCTCGAACTTTTTGAATATTTTGATAAAATATCCCGATTCATTAAATCCCAGCTCATCACTGATCTGTGAGACAGGCATGTCGGTGACCTCCAGCAATTGCTTGGCCCACTTTATCTTGAGTTTTGCCAGATAGGTGGTGAAGTTCTCGCCCGTTTCCTTAGCAAACAGTCTGCTGAAATAACTCGGACTCAGGTGGCATAGATCGGCCATTTGTTTGAGTGAAACTTGTTCACTCTTGTGACTGTGAATGTATTCAAAAGCAGGCTGAAGCACCGGGCTGGAGCTTTCCGTGTCACTTGGGCTGTTCTTCAGATAAGCATCCGCTATCGCATTGGTCATCTCTTTTTTGATCGACTCGATATTACGAATGGAGTAACCCGGCAGAATGGTGGAGAGGTTTAGAGTCTCCTGATTGCCTGAAGCTTTTTCGAACATTTCAACTAACAGATTTTTGTTTAGCGCTTCTTCCACAATGTAGTTGCAGAGCAGGGATAACATGTTAGAGATTTTCACAATCTCTTCATAGGTCATCACAGGTAGCTGGGCGTAATCATCCTTTAATTCCTCCAGCTTGGCTGCATGCATGGGTACGTTTTTGGACGTGACAATTTGCTCCAAGTCGCTACCCTTTTCCGGATCGGCGAGTTTCACTTGTCCTGCCATGACGGCACCGATATATTTGCCATCAATCGTGATTGGAATCGCGATATCTATAATATTGAAATGGCATAGATACACATAAGGTTCATTCAACCGAACGGCTTCCAGACCACCTCGGGAATCACATTTTTGGCAGTAGGGGAGAAGCTCCGGGTCTTTACGCACATTCTGGCAGAAAGCCTGACAGCTACTGTGACTGGTTACGGGAATGCCTTTATAATCAACGGTGAGGATCGCCAGTTTGGTTACTGTTGCGAGAGAATCTTGTAGGCGCTTCCATTTATTAAGGTCGAGAATTTTGTTGATATGCAGATATTCTTTAATCATTGGATGAAACCTCCATGGCTAACCTGATTCATAATTTAGGCCGTTAAAAGTTAGCAAGTTGTACATATTAAGATGTAATGATGACGGGTAATGTATAATGGGAGGTCAAAATTCAACCATCTCATGACAATAACATACCATGATTGCATCAAAAAGCAAAAAATTACGATTGTAAATTATAATAATTTGTTATCAAAGTCCACTGTAAACCTGCTGCTCATGCGTTATATTAAGGTCAATTGTAAGAAATTAAAATTTGATGTAATCACTACACTATTTCATATCCTTAGGAGGCATATATTATTATGAGAAAAGCATTTATCAGCCCAACTAAATATGTACAAGGCGAAGACGAGTTGTTGAACCTGGGATACTTTGTTAAATCCTTCGGAGAATCTGCCTTGCTGATTGCACATCCGGATGATGTACAGCGTGTCAAAGCAAAGCTTGATGCAACAGCCGAGAAATTTAATATTACGTTTGTTGAAAGCGGTTTTAAAGGGGAATGTTCCCGTGAGGAAGTTGCTCGTCTGCAAGCGATCGCGAAGGAAAAAGGATGTGACTCTACCATCGGTCTTGGTGGTGGTAAAGCCATTGATGCGGCTAAATGTGTAGCAGAAGGCGAAGCACTGATCATCTGCCCAACGATTGCGGCAACAGACGCACCGACAAGTCACTCGGCTGTATTGTACACACCGGATGGTTCTTTTGATGACTATGCTTACTTCAAACAAAGCCCAAGTGTGGTTCTCGTTGATACAACCGTAATTGCCAATGCACCAACACGTTTCCTCGTATCCGGTATGGGAGATGCGCTCTCTACATACTTCGAAGCAAGAGCAACAGCGAAATCTTATTCCCGTGTAAACGCAAGTCTGCCAATGGGTTCCCGCGAAGGATACACACCCTCTGCAGTAGGTACCAATGCGGCACTTGCACTGGCAAAATTGTGTTATGAAATGCTGCTGACTGACGGTGCAAAAGCAAAAGTAGCGAGTGACAGCAACGTTGTGACACAAGCACTGGAAAATATCGTTGAGACCAATATTCTGTTGTCTGGTCTTGGATTCGAAAGTGGTGGTCTGGCCGCAGCACATGCGATCCACAACGGTTTGACTGTTCTGGAGGGCACACATCATTTCTTCCACGGTGAAAAAGTATCTTTCGGTACGATTGCACAACTCGTCCTTGAAAATGCACCAACCGAAGAGCTGCATGAAGTCATGGACTTCTGTCTCGAAGTGGGACTGCCGATCAGCTTGGCGGATATCGGTGTAGACACCATTAGTCAGGAAGAGTTGTTGAAAGTTGCCGAGATCGCTTGTATTCCGGAAGAATCCATTCACGCCATGCCGTTCCCAATCACTGTTCCTGAAGTGGCTGCTGCCATTGCAGCGGCTGACCGCATGGGTCGTGAGTACAAAGCAGCTCGCCGGGAGGTGAAATAATGAAGAAAATTATTAACCAGGCCGAGCATGTTGTTATGGAAATGTGCAACGGGATTGCGCTTGCACACCCAGAGCTTGAATTTCTGAAAAAATATAAAGTCATCAAACGCAGAGAGATCCAGGCCGATAAAGTCAGCCTGATCAGTGGCGGCGGCAGCGGACATGAACCGGCTCACGCTGGTTATGTAGGTAAAGGGATGCTGGATGCAGCGGTGTGTGGAGATGTATTCGCATCTCCTTCCCAAATCCAGGTGTATCAAGCGATTAAGGCAACAGCCAGCAACAAGGGTACACTTCTGATCATCAAGAACTACAGCGGCGACATGATGAACTTCAAGAATGCAGCACATCTGGCTGAAGAGGATGGTATCGACGTACAATATGTACGCGTTGAGGATGACATCGCTGTACAAGACAGCTTGTATACCGTTGGACGTCGCGGCGTTGCCGGAACTGTACTGGTTCACAAGATTGCCGGAGCAGCAGCCGAAGAAGGTCGCAGTCTGGCAGATGTGAAATCCGTTGCCGATAAAGCAGCTCAGAACGTGCGCAGTATTGGTTTTGGATTCACATCATGTACCGTGCCAGCTAAAGGTACGCCTACATTCGAAATTGCTGAAGATGAGATGGAATTCGGCGTAGGGATACATGGTGAGCCAGGGATTCGCCGGGAGAAATTGGTATCAGCGGATGAATTGGCAGGCCGCATGGTCGAAGCATTGCTCGCAGACATGAAGTTGGATAAGGATGCATCCGCTGAGATTGCGGTGCTCGTGAATGGTTTTGGTGCAACACCACTGCAAGAACTGTACCTGCTCAACAATTCCGTTCAGCGTGAGCTTGCTGGACATGCAGGTCTGAAGGTCGCTACTACGTTTGTAGGCAACTACATGACAAGTATCGATATGGCGGGTGCATCGGTTACGATCCTGAAACTGGATGAGGAACTAAAAACGCTGTTGTTCAAGGAAAGTGATACACCTGCATTTAAAGTATCTGGCCCTCCAGCAGCACAAGTGGCCTATTCCGAAGCGCTGGAAGCTGTTGTTGGTGAAGACGCTCCTGTATCTTACGAAGTGGAGACGGATGCATCAGCTGCGGTAATCAAAGGCAATCAATTTTCACTGGACAATGTCGTCTACCTGATCGATAAAATGGGTGAGATCATCATCAAGAACGAAGTACCGTTCTGTGAACTGGATTCCCATGCCGGTGATGGCGATTTCGGTATGAGTGTGGCAAAAGGCTTCCGCCAGTTGAAACGCGAATGGAACCACATCATTAACGAAGATAAAAAAGACATCGGATCGTTCCTGGATGCATGTTCCTTGGTCATCATGGAATATTGCGGCGGCGCATCCGGCCCGATCTGGGGTTCGGCATTCCGTGCGGCTGGCAAAGCTGTAGGGGATAAACAGCAATTAAACGTTGCTGAATTTGCTGAGATGATCCATGCAGCCGTACAAGGGATTCAGTCTACAGGAGAACGTTCCTTCGGACGTGGCGCCGTTGTAGGTGATAAAACCTTGATCGATGCACTCGTTCCGTGTGCCGATTCCTGGACACAAAGTGCGGAGTCTGGAGATGACTTCAAAACAGCATTTGCCAAAGGTGCAGCAGCAGCCGTTGAAGGTGCGAAGAAAACGGAAGACATCGTGGCACGTATGGGACGTGCAGGTGCTGTCGGCGATCGTAGTCTGGGCTACCCGGATGCTGGCGCGTATGCGCTGGGTGTTATTTTCACAGAATTATCCGAGTCGATGAAATAAGATTGATCAAGGGTTTGCCCAGCGTCATTCATTAGACAGGTATAGAGATTGAGTCAGCAAACGTTAAGCTACTATGCAGCAAGTGACACAGGTAATGGCGCCGGACGTCCGGCGCCGTTATGTGTGCTTTTTTTAGGCCATACTAAGTCAATTTTTACATGTTATCATTTACATCTAATTTGAATAGCTCTTTGGATGTATCTGCAATGCGCTATTATTCATTTATTTATCTAGTATTTTATATTTATTAAGGGGACCTTTATGAGAACAGTCACATCATTCTTAAAAAAACCGCAGGGGTTGCTGGTTTTATCACTGGTTCTGGTTATTTTCGGTAGCTTGTTTGCCGGGATGTTCAATACGTCCTTCTATTCGGTGAAGGTCAAAGAGATCAAATTCCAAGCTGAGCACGGAACACTGTCAGGCCTGCTCTACATGCCCAAAGGCGCGGGTGCAGATGACAAACGTCCGGTTATTATTACAACTCACGGGTATCTGAATACCAAAGAAATGCAGGATGCACCTGCCATTGAAATGTCTCGACGCGGTTACATCGTGCTTGCACTGGACATGTATGACCACGGGGATTCCCGCTGGAGTGCAGATATTCCGGTAAAGGATCTGTTCGGAACGTTCTGGATCTACTCGCAGTTTGATGCAGCCAAATATATTTATGAGCAGGACTTCACCAAAAAAGATGAGAAAGGCAATGCCTACGTCGCAGTCAGCGGTCACTCCATGGGTGGGTTCTCAACGCTGTTGTCAATGTACATGGATGAGATGAGTTCCCTTCAAACAGGATACCGTATGATCTACACAGGCATCTCAGCAGGTGCGGATTACTCTTACGCTGCGGCGGTTGCGCCACAGGATCAGCTTCAGGCTGCATTTGGCAGTCGGACGGTGGGCATGGTCGCGGGGAAATATGACGAGTTTTTCTTCAACAAATCGGATGAAGAGAAAACAGCCGCTGAGAAAGAAGTACAAGGTACGGTGACTCGCAAGGATTTTGCAGCAACGGCTTCGGGTAAAGCCTTCCTTGGCCTTGCACCTGATGCGCCAAGAGGCACGACCGATACATTTACCAAAGTACCATCCGGCGATCTGACCGTAGACGGAAAAGTGGTACGTCCTTCCCAAACGGGTGAGCATATTTTGTTTACGCCTAATCAAACTCACCCATGGAACCATTTCTCGCGTACAACAACCGAGCATCTGATCGACTTTTATGCCCATGCCTTCAATGGTGTGACCTCACCCAACCAGACAAATGTGAATCTGGATTCCGGTAATCAGATCTGGTGGGCGAAGGAAGCCTTTAATTTTGTCGCTCTGATTGGGTTCTTCCTGATGATTGTTCCGCTGATTACGTTGCTGCTCAGACTTCCGTTCTTGCGTAACGCGGCAACAGGTGAGATTGCAACCGTGTCCGCAGCGGTCAATGGAAAACAAAAAATAATCTATTGGCTCGCTATCGCATTCAGCACCCTGATTCCAGCGATTCTATTCCCAACCTTGATGGATAAAGAAGCGAATGGATTGAATGTGCTTCGCATCATCGCTCTTATTGTACTCGCCGTGAGTGTGCTTGGGGCCATTATTGGGTTCGTGATGGCTGGAAGCAAGAAGAACGACTATACATCAAGCCGCCGGATGAAAAATATTGCGGTAGGCAGCGTAATTCTGGCTATCGTATCTCTGGTGATGTGGATCATCTTCAACTATGCAGATAAGATTGTGGTTACAAGTTCTTACTTCAATGAACCGACTACGAACCAGATTGTCTACTGGGCGCTGGTGTCGGCGTTAATTATGATTCTGGTGACCTTTGCATTCCACTATTTTTCCAAAAAGGATGCAGGAACCCGCTTCAGCGATTATGGGATCAGCCTGAACCCTGTTACGATAATTGCCAGCTTGGTAACCGCAGTACTCGCAGTAGTCATTGGGTACGCATTGTTATTCATAGTACAGGCGATCTTCGGAACAGATTTCCGGATCTGGACGTTTGCGGTCCGTACGTTCGAGAGTGAACACTTCATTACCGCATTGCGGTATACACCGTTCTTCCTGATATATTACTTTGTCAGCGCGGTTGCCCTGAATGCCAATACACGTGGTAAACGTGGGGGTATGTTCCTGGCCATGGTACTGAATGTTGGCGGGTTGGTGCTGTGGTTGCTAGTGCAATACGGCAAAGACTTCATGACAGGTGTGGCGTTGTATCCAGGTCAGGCATTGAATGGCATTCTGCTCTTTGCACTGGTGCCTTGTCTCATCATCGCTGCCGTGTATGCACGCAAATTGTTTGAAAAAACGAATAACGTATGGCTCGCCGCATTTGTGAACACATTATTGTTCACCATGGTTACGGTGGCGAATACGGCATTGTTTTGGAATTTAGTTTAGTCTGCAATCTCCGTTCCGGTGTAATCATAGGCACAAACCATGTTTAACGTTTAAAATAGATATAATTGTAAAAAGACCGCTCTGTAGCTGCTTAGCTAACAGGCGGTCTTTTTAACAGGTCACCCGGCATGGGCGATAACTTGGCGGTGAAATTCCGCTATCCATCTATATTCTTAACCCCAGAATTTTTTAATCACTTCGTCCCGACCAGAGTATATGCGAGATTCCGCATAATATTTAGGGTCTTTCTTATGAAAGTTCTGGTGATATTCTTCAGCAGGATAGAATATCGAAGCTGCTTCGATAGCTGTCACAACCGGCTCAAGGAAGCGTCCGGACTGGTCTAAATCTGTCTTTGATTTCTCTGCAATAACGCGTTGTTCCTCCGTATGATATAAAATGACGGCACGATACTGACTTTTTCGATCGTTCCCTTGACCAATGGAATCCGTTGGATCAATCTGCGGCCAATAAAGTTCGAGCAATTTTTCGTAAGGGAAAATCTCTGAGTCGTAAGTAATTTGTACAACCTCCAAATGCCCTGTATCACCCGTCAATACTTGTTCATATGTTGGGTTCTCAACCGTGCCGCCCATGTAACCTGAAATGATGCCATGGATGCCGGGTAGTTCTTCGAAGGGGCTAACCATGCACCAGAAGCACCCTCCCGCAAACGTTGCTTTTTCGATCAAAAGGTATTCCCCATTTCCAACCTAAGGTTATAATTATTTTTATCATTATAGTCTATGAAAACAACAAAGAATAGCAAATATTAAAGTTACGAGTATCAATCGTATCGTATGCCTCGATAAAGAAGATAAGTAGAGAATCGCTTTTCCACCGAAGAGAGCAGATTGATTCTTGAGGCTGATATGGAAAGCGATTTTGTATGCCATAAATTGGCTTGAAGGTTCCAGATAGTGTAATCTGGAGATTATGAAAACCCATTTGAACGAGAAGGGATCGGGATAATTCAATGACACAAAAAATCTATTATGACTCTGCTTATACAAGAGAGTGGCATACAACAATTACAGGTAAAGTGGACAAGGAAGACGGTGTATATGTCACGCTGGCGGAGACTGCTTTTTACCCGCATGGGGGCGGACAACCTTGTGATCTGGGACAAATTGGCGGCATCGCAGTTCTGGATGTGAACATCGAAGACGGAGAGGTGTGGCATAAGCTGGAACGCGCCCCTGAGCAGAACGATGTACATTGTGAGATTGACTGGGAGCGCAGATTCGATCATATGCAGCAGCATACGGGTCAGCATTTGTTATCGGCAATGACGTTGAAACTGGCTGAAGCGATGACACTCAGCTTCCATCTCGGAACGGAGTATGACACGATTGATGTGGCTGCGGCTGAACTGGGATCGAATCAATTGACTGCTATTGAACAAGAAGTGAATCGCCAGATCTATCGTAACGCTCGCATCAATACTTCTTGGGTTACAACAGAAGAGGCGGCACAATTGCCACTGGTGAAGCAGCCGACGGTAACGGAAGACATTCGCATCGTCGAGATCGAGGGTGTGGAGTATAACGCCTGCGGAGGAACTCATGTGTCGGCGACGGGTGAGATTGGGATCATCAAACTGTTGAAAACTGAAAAAGTGAAGGGCGGTACCCGCATTTATTTCAAATGTGGAACAAGGGCCCTGAATGAATTCACATCCACACAAAACGTGCTCAATAGCATCATGGTTAAATTAAAGACCAGTAAGGACGAATTATTGGAGCGTATTGAGAAAATGGAACTGGAGCAAAAGCAGCTGCAAACCGAGCTGAATGCAGTGAAAACAACGAATGATACTTACTATGCAGAGGAACTTCTGGCTGCTCGGCAAGGGCTGGTGATTGCTCAGGTCTTTGAAGACAAATCGCTCAAGGATATGCAGAGCCTGGCTACCAAGCTAACGGCAGACCATGAGGGGCTTGTACTGTTCGCGAGTATCTCAGAGGCCAAAGTCGTTCTGGCACAGAACGGACAGCCGCCCGAATGGGCTTGTGGGCCGTTCTTCAAAGGAAATCTTGGAGCATATCAAGGCAAAGGTGGAGGCAGTGAAAAAATGGCTCAGGCAGGCTTTGCCAGCAGCGAAGATGCGCTCGCCTTTTATGAATTCACCAAGGACCAGTTGGGACATCACTGATTGCGTCTTACGATATAAGACCGACAGCATTTAAATATGGAGTAAGGGACAAGCACGTCACATTGTGACGTGTTTTCCATTGCCAATAGTTGAAGGAGGTTGGAATATGACAGAACGAATTCCGTGTATACGGGAAGGGTGTGCAAGTACCATTTTACCAGCAACGGCTGCCAGAACAGGTGGGTATTGCATGCCTTGCAAGCAGGAGATGGAGCGCGAGGAGCGCCAGAGATACATTGAAGCGAATCGACGTGACGTGAACTTGTATGCAGGTATGACAGACCCGGTCGAAATTTTGAAAATCATGCACAAACCTCAGGTTCGCGATCCACTAATTCGTTATACACCCTATGAACAATCCGAGGAACAGGTATATCTATCTTTGTCTGTAGAGCAACAAGATCAGATGAAGGATTACGCGATGCAACAGATTCGTAGAGGTGATGAAGATACGGGCAAAGACATTCTGGTATATCTGGTCTGCTACCATGATATATCGTTGACTGCCGAAATTCCTGAGCTGCTGGAACAGGGGATCTATTATCCTGCCATTTTGTATAAAAGTGCCTCGGGTGAGGTTCGTGATCGTCTCTTGCAGCAGGTGAACACCGATGATGAGAATCGGAACCACATATTGCTCATGCTGGCCCATATCGGAGATGATGTTGTTGTGCAGCAGTTCCGGCAGTGGAGACAATCTCCGCCATCTTGGGCGAGCGAATTGTACGTGGCACCTGAGCGTTACACCACTGAAGCTGGTTGGGAGCTTACAAAAGACGGGCAGCGCAGGGAATTATTCATCACCCCAAGTTATTCACTCTATAAAGTAAAAGAGAATGAAGGACCTAACGTGGAGTTAACCGGAGATTCACTCTCGATGCTGAACCCTAGCGCCAATTGCTGTCCATGGTGTGGTGGTACGTTAACGACCTTAATTAATCTGGATGTGAAGCATCCCGCTCTGAAGGACGTTTCTTGGCATGCCCAGCAACTTCAGATACAGACTTGCGTGATATGCAGCAGTTACGGTGTGGTTTACATGGAGATGGACGCAGCAGGGGAACTGTTATGGAGTTCACATAATGTCATGCCTGCGGGAGCGGATGAGATTGATCCGGACGACTATGGTAAACTTGCACCGGATGCGGGCTGGCAGTTTCGGATTGCGAATGCATCGCGTCATGTATTCCATGCCAGTGAGTGGGCGATGGAGCCATCGTTATCTCAGGTCGGCGGCCATCCGGGATGGGTTCAGGATGCGGAGTACCCAACATGTCCACGCTGTTCCACGAGAATGAAGGCTGTCGCACAACTGGACTGGGGCGAGGTTGAGGAATATGGTGAGGGTATGTATTACATGTTCATATGTGAGCCGTGCCAGATGACCGCCGTATCGTTTCAGCAATCTTGATGGTGGGACCTAGTATAAAACATTATAAGCAATTATAAGCAGTCATCTTATTATAATATTACACCGCTGTTAAGGTTGGAATGACAGTAGTAGACAGACTATAACCAAGGGAGGGGCATCCCGAAGTTCTTGGAACTTCATGGGATGGCCCTTTGCCCTACGCAGGATGCATGGGAGCTTCTGTTACAGTTAGCCGATTATGTTATTTATTTAGCCACCAGTGAGAATGGGTTGTGTTTTTCGACATGCAGAAGCAGCTTGTCGTACTCACACAATCTAACGAACCTAGCACATCTTATTAGGCGAATTTGCAGCAGTATAGGATTCTAACGAATCGTAGCCACTTTATTTCTCCCATTGGCAGGGTTTTTCGAAGAAAATCAGAGGTTTGGTCGGTAATAAGACTGCTGAGGTTCGTTAGAATTTCATATGCCAGTTTAACTGCGACATAAGGTGTGTCCGATTCATTAGCGCTTGGCCCAAACCCAAATCCAAATCCAAACCTAAACTCAACCCATACACACTACCCGCACATTACGGCCGACACCATACGTTCCACACATTACCACCTAAATTACTACTTCGGCGTATGTGCCTCTTCAATACATCCATCTACAATTCCGCAGATGCCTGCTTCAACAAACCAGCTAGCCATTCATAATCCGGCGTATCTTTTTCCTTGAGTTTGATCGTTTTACGCTCTTCTGGGCCTTCAAATATCCCATCGGGTAGATCGAGTCCGGTTGCATTGAAGATGGTGAAAGACATGGCTTGTTTGGATGGCGAGATGACCGCAGCATACTTTCCGTTTTTCAAAAAATGAGGTTTCTTGTACTGCACGCGTTCCTGCACGTCAGGGATGGTATCATGCACCAACTGACGCAGTTGTCCAGCGACTTCTACTTGCCAGGGGATCTGAATCTGTTCAATAAACTCAGTGACTTCTACATTTTTGGTCATACTTGTTCACCCTCCGTCTGGATCTGATTATGTGTTTCCCATTCTGGTCTTAGGATTCCCATCATCAAACGGTCATAACGCTTACCATCACGATATACAGCGGAACGTGCCCGACCTTCCAACTGAAAACCAACCTTCTCATAGGAACGGATTGCTTTGGCGTTGTAGGCGATGACATCGAGACCAACCCGGTCCAGATTCATCTCATGGAACGCATATCGTAAAATAAGATTCAACGCTTCCGTGCCATATCCCTTGTTGCGGTATTTGGCAAGTCCGATGCCAATGGCAAGCTGTCCGCAGCGGTTGTTCCATTCAATGCTATGAATGACGACAAAACCAATCAGCGTATCCTCTTCATGCGTGCGCAGTCTGAAGTACACTTCCTTGTTCTTCGTTTCACCCTCATCCTCCAACTGTTTCTCTGAATAGGGAATAGCCAGATCAGTATCCACATTCCGAAGGTACTCCGGGTCTTCGTTCCATTGCAGCATGGTCTGCACGTCTTCAGGACGTGGGGGCGTCATCTTTAATCGTTTGCTATAAAACAGGTTGTCCGTAGTTAGTGTCATAGGGGTCTCCTTTAAAATAGGTTAAGCTTGCTTCACCTTAGTTTCACGTTTAACTCTATGTATATTTCGCAATAGACCTCGCCCCTTTGGCATCTGATAGCCTCATCATACTGGAAATTATAGGTGAATCACAATAGCGTATTTCTGTGGATATAAGTAACCTCTTGTCATAAAACCTAACACGGTAGTAAGATGAAATGATTGATATATATTCAGTGACAAGTACACTAAAAATGATGGCAGGAGTGGTACGTTATGGAGATCAAAGTGGATGATTTGAGTGGAATACAAGTTAAGGATTTAATTGCAGAGCACTTGCAAGGGATGGCAGGGGATTCCCCTCCAGAGAGTATTCATGCGTTAAATCTGGATGGGCTGAAGAAGCCTGAAATTACATTCTGGTGCGCATGGGAAGCGGGAGACCTGATGGGCTGTGGGGCAATGAAAGAACTGAATCCGGAGCATGCAGAGTTGAAATCGATGCGTACCGCTTCGGCTCATCTGAGAAAAGGCGTAGCGAGAAAAATGTTGGCTCATATTATGGACGTTGCAGTAGAACGTGGTTATAAGCGAATCAGTCTGGAGACGGGTTCAATGGATTCATTTATCCCGGCACGGAAGCTGTATGAAGACTTCGGATTTGAATATTGCGAACCATTCGCAGATTATATATTGGACCCGAACAGCACGTTTATGACGAAAAAAATCTAAATGGATTCACATGACAAACCAGTATTCTGTTTTTACAGGACACTGGTTTTTCATTTTGCAACATATCATACATATTGAAATTTGGAAAAAGAGTACAATAAACTCAATGACGCAACATGGACCATGCTATGAAAAGGGTGGAGGGAGTCGTGCATGATATATTGGTGGTTCGATGATATGAATCCGCTGTTTGCTGTCTTGGTGTTATGTCCCATCATTGCAGCGTGCTTGGAATATGCAGTTATTTTGCCAAAGGGTTTAGACTTTGGGGAGCGCTGATTATTTCTTTTATGCTGCCTTTGTTGTATATTGCGAGTGATCTTTCAACATGGGGGAGTAACATAGGCGCTTGGTTCATCTATGGGGCAGGGTACATTTTGCTAACCTGGATTGCACACAGATTGCTTCGTGCCATTGTGGGGTATAAAACATAGGTTATGTCCATATATGTTTGGGATGAATTGGCCATCAGGAACTTCTGGGCTGATTGATGGACAATAGGGTATACTGGACATTATGTCTATGAAACAAGACAGCATTACAGACGTTTTTTACATCAGGAGGACTTGAATTGGCTCAGACAGAAGGAACACTACAGAAGAAGCTTAAACCAAGACACATCAGTTTTATGGCTATGGGTGGTGTCATTGGAACGGGAATTTTCAAAGGCAGTGCAGAGACGATTGGGCTCGCGGGTCCGGGCGTGATTGTCACGTACATTTTTGCCGGATTATTGCTGCTGGTTGTTATGGCCGCGATGGCGGAGATGGCTACGGTGTACAAGAACAAAAATATGAAAGACTTCGTGCAGGAGGCATTTGGTAGCAGAGTATCTTTTGTTATGGGATGGATGTACTGCTTTCTATGGTTATCGGTGTGTGTCATTGAGGTGATTGCCGCCGGGAGCTTTTTGCAGTATTGGTTCAGTGAAGTACCGCTGTGGATGCTGAGTCTGGCTTGTGCGGCGTTCATTATACTGGTTAATCTGTTAAGTGTAGGTGTGTTCGGGGAATTTGAGTTTTGGCTGGCCGGGATCAAAATTGCCATGATCATTATTTTTATCTTCCTGGGTGCAGGATTGATCTTTGGCATTATCCCAAGTGACAACACCCCTTATCTGCAAAATTATACGCAAGCAGGCGGCTTCTTCCCGAACGGATGGTCATCGATCTTCTCGGCACTGCTTGTGGTCATGTTCTCTTATGGGGGATCGGAGCTGATTGGTCTGACCCTGACCGAGACGGAAAATGCAGAAAAAGTTATGCCCAAAATCGTGGGCAATTTCATGCTCAGAATTATTCTGTTCTTCACCTTGCCGATTCTCATCATCTGTGGTCTCATCCCCTGGAATGAAATTGGGCCGGAGAGCAGTCCGTTTGTACAGGTGCTTGCCTCCACTGGACTGCCGGGAGCAGCACACATAATGAACTTTATTTTAGTGACGGCAGTTCTGTCTGCTGCGAATTCTGGGATCTATGGTGCATCCCGGATGATGCACTCCATGGCAGTGGGCGGGGAAGCTCCGAAGGCATTATCACAGACGAATCGCAACGGTAGCCCTGTTAACACACTTCTGGTGTGCTCAGTAGTTTTGCTCGGAGGTTCTTTGCTTGGCCTGTTCGCGCAGGATCAACTGTTCCGCATATTGCTCGCAGTTCCGGGGTTTGTCGTAATCCTTGTGTGGATATGTATTGCCTCATCACAGTTGAAACTGCGGAAGAGATATCCGGTTCAACCGACCTTCAAAGTTTGGGGATTCCCTTATATAACCGGAGTTGTTGTACTATGTCTTAGTGTAATTGCGGTGATGTTTGTGTTTGATGAAGGTAATCGGTTCAGCATTAGCATCTGTCTTGCCGTGCTCGCATTGCTGATGATCTGGTCCCTGATTCGATTCAGGAGGACGAATGGACGAACAGTTTAGTATATGTGACATTCAAATGTAGAACACCTCAACATCTCGGCGCTTGCGTCGGGATGTTTTTTTTTATCATTTTTCACTGCAAAGAACCTAAACAAATCCTCTGAAATTAAGCCTAAATGCAGTTCTAATGAACAAAGCTACCACGGCCATGATAGCGTTTTTATGTTAACCCAATATTTTCTTGCCTAATTCGACATATTCGTTTACTATTTTCCCATACATAGTGCTTCAAGCATGCGTTTTTTGGGTAGCGCCTAGTCAAAAAGGCTTGGGTTCACGGGAGAGGAAGAGGAGCGGATGATTGGTTTTTTTAGAAAACGTTTGGTTGTGCGCATTGTTGCAGTAGTCACACTGGTCATTACGATTATAGCCGTTGGAAGCATGCTGTTACAGGTGGCCAATATGAAACTAGCTGCGCAGGAGGCCATTTCGAGTTACAACATCCAGATTGCTCAGAGTTATGTGAATCAGCTGGATACAGCATCTTATGCCGAGTTTGCCAAGGACCCCAAGGAGAATGACGAATTCTTGAAGATTCGTGATGAACTGGATGACTTTCGCGTAAGCATTGGTGCAATGTATGTGTATTTCGTCAAAATAGATGACAAAGGTACGCCACTTATTATGGTGGACGGTATGAAGGATGCAGATAAAGCCTCACCGATTAATGAAGTTACGGATGTCCCTCAGGAGGCTGTGCAGAAGCTGTTACAGGGGCAAACAGCCAGTTCTTCGATTATTAACAATGAGGAGTACGGCGACTATATTTCCTCTTACGCTCCCATGCTGGATAGTAACGGTGCTGTAACAGGTGTAATTGGTATCGATACGGCGGTATCGGTCATCGGAAGCATTGAGTCAGATATAATGAAATCGAGTATTCCCTTCTATGCTTTGTTACTTTTAATTACACTTATAGGCATTGCTGTTGTCACGTGGTTTATCGTAAGAGGACTGCGACCACTTCAACCGCTGAAGGCGAGTGTGGAAAAAATGGCACAGGGTGAGCTTGCAGAAGCGAATCAAATTTTGACGTCGTATCGTTTGCGCAGCCAAGATGAGATTGGAACAACATATCAAGCGATGATACATATGTCCGGGAACTTGAATAAGATTGTGAGTAACATGGTTGAAGGCGTAGCAGTAACCACAGATATTTTATCGGAATCAACGAAGGAATTTAATCGCAGTACCGAAGAGATGCTTGAGATGGGCAAGACGGTTGATCAATCTGTCGAACAGATTAGGCAGGGTGCACATACGCAGAAGCAGGGTGCAAGCGATAGTGCGAATGCGATGGAAGAGATTGCAAAAGGCATAACGGATATTTCCGAATCCTCGATGATTGTATCGGATGCAGCAACAAGTGCGCTTTCTACGGCGGAGTCCGGTAAACAGAGCATGACACTAATGAAAACACAGATGGAGAGTATCTCAAATGTCTCAAGTGAAGTTGTAGCGATGGTTCAGGTGTTGAACAACTACTCCCAGGAAATTGGTGGTGCCCTGCACACGGTTCGTGACTTTGCGAGTCAGACGAAGCTACTTGCGCTTAATGCATCCATAGAGGCAGCACATGCAGGAGAACACGGCAAAGGTTTTGCGGTTGTGGCGGATGAAGTTCGGAAGCTTGCTGAGGCCTCAAGCACATCCATGGAACGGATCTCCGACTTGCTGCTTCGTATTCAACAAGAATCACAGCAGATTGGCTCACAGATGGGGGTTACTGCAACCGAGATTGGACAAGGGGTTACAATTACCGCAGAAGCGGAGCAAGCTTTCGCTCATGTAGTTGACGCGTTCCAACTGGTAACCAGTCGCATTCAGGAAGTCTCCGCTGCGGCAGAGGAAATCTCGGCAGGATCGGAAGAGGCCGCAGCCTCCGTCAATACGATCTCGCAGATATCAGCCGGGGTGTCGGATCATTCGGATGAAATCTATCGCTTGATGCGTGAACAGTCGGCCATGTTCAACAGGGTGGCGCAGACCTCCACCATGCTGGAGCAGCAGACGAACGAGATGAGTGAAGCCGTACGAAAAGTGAAAGTGTAATTTGAGTTAGGTGTAGTAATAGTAACGCAAGAGGCAGTTAGAAAAGTGTTCCGCTCTTGGAGAAGTTGGTGTTCATCTCAAACTTCCTTCAAAGGGTGGAGCACTTTTTTAGATTTAAATTTTTAAATGATCCAGCTCTATCGCCTGTCTGAAGCGTTGGGCGAATCGCTCTGCAGCTACGGCGGACTCCTTGGACTCCGTCTGTACGAAGCCAATCTGCATTTTCGGTTGATCGATTCCAGCGATCTCTACCATCTTCACCAGACCTTCTTTCCATAAGGGATTTTGGTGAAAGGAAAAGTCGTGACCAATCGTGGCGGCAATATCGTTTCTTAACACCATGTTGATGGCTTCTGAATTATTTGTTTTAAACAGAATGGACAGAGGTCCATGATCATAGGTGAATTCCTTGATGAAATCTTCGATGAAACCATCTCGATACAGTGCCAGCTTGTGTTCTTTTAATTGATCCGGTGTAACACGGCTGTGCTTGGCAAGTTCAGACAGGTGATGAGTACCAACTACCAGCTTGCCCGAATACATGGGACTGAAGTGAAGTCCATCGAATTCCCGCAATTGTTTCGCATAGATCGCGATAAAGCCCAGATGGGTTTTGTTATTGCGAATATCTTCGATAATTTCCATGGACCCTTTCTCTTCAATGGAGATATTAAGTTGCGGGTGCTCACGCTTCATATCCGCAGCAGACTGGACAAGATAGGGCATAACACTTGGAAAAGTAGCCACATGAAGCTCTCCGCTAAGAGAGGAGGCTTCGGCGTTCAGGGATTTCAATTCATCAATCCGCTGTAAAATATCCAGTGCCTTGGCAATGAATTGTTTGCCTTCGGGAGTGGGATGAGTTCCCTGCCGCGAGCGTTCGAATAGGATGATACCCAATTCTTTCTCCAGACGATGAACCGATTGGCTGATCGCCGATTGTGTGACATGTAGATGTTCCGAGGCGGCGGAGAATGATTTCGTTTTCGCAATTTCAACGACATATTCGAGCTGTTCCAGATTCATAATTTCATCTCCGTTTAGCATTAATACAACTAATGTTAACATTAGTATCTATAAATATGAATAATACATGAACAGCGATATAATATATAGACAATCATACAAAGGGGATGAACTTCATGAAAGCAGCAGTATGGTATGCCCATAAAGACGTGCGTGTGGAAGAGCGGGAGGTTCCGGTTGCTCAAGCGGGTCAGGTCAAAATCAAAGTTGAATATGCGGGGATCTGCGGCAGTGACTTGCATGCCTATCATCATGGTGTGGGTATTCAAGAAGGCGAGAATCATCCGCTCTCAGGACAGAAAGCACCATTGACACTGGGTCATGAATTTGCAGGAACCGTAAGTGAATTGGTGAGTAATGTAAGCGGTATCAGTGTAGGGGATCGAGTTGTGGTAGAGCCGTTGTACCATTGCGGAAAATGTGAGTACTGTATCCAGGGACGTTACAACCAGTGTACTCAATTTGGATTCGTTGGACTGAATGGTGATGGTGGTTTTGCGGAGTATGTTGTTGTTGAAGCATATATGGTTCATCCCATACCGGATAACGTATCTTTCGAAGAAGGTGCGCTTGTAGAGCCTACAGCCGTAGCCTTTCACGCGGTTCGTCACAGCAAGCTGAAAGTGGGGAACAAAGTAGCCGTATACGGAGCTGGTCCAATTGGACTACTGACCATACTGTCTGCCAAAGCTGCAGGAGCCTCTGAAATCTATGCAGTTGATGTATTTGAGGAACGTCTGGACCTGGCAGCCAAGTTGGGAGCGATTCCGGTGAACAGTGCCAAAGTCAGTGCAACAGAGGTGATCTTGCAACAATCGGGTGGCATTGATGTGGCTTATGAAGCAGCAGGTGTGCAACCAACGATGGATAGCGCCATTGCGGTTGTCAAAAAAGGTGGAGAAGTTGTTGTCATCGCAGCGATTCCAAATCCGCTTCAAGTGAACTTCTTTGATCTTCTGGTCAAAGAAGCGAATCTAACGGCAACGCTGGCATATCGCCACATTTTCCCTGAAGTGATTTCATTGATTGCTGAAGGGTCGCTCGATGTGAAACAGGTCATCACCAAGAAAATCAAACTTGACGACATCGTTCAGGAAGGGCTTGAGCTGTTAATGAGCGACAAGAGCCATGCGAAGATTTTGGTAGAGATTGGCGGCTAAAAAATCAATAGCGATGTAACATTTCAAATGTTGATTGATCATTTATAAACGTAGAAAAGACCGTCATGAAGATGATCGGTCTTTTTTACATTTCATTCTCTGTTCCCTAATCCCGTGTTGGTGTTAGCCAACACTAGGAATCATAACGGTAGCATATTGCCTTGCCCCCGCCACTCTCGGAGCTGAACTCCTTATCCTCTGTAAATCCAAAACGTTCATACAAACGGATGGCATTGACCATCTGACCGCCTGTATATAAATACACCGTATTTTTGCCCATGTCTTTGGCAGAGTCTACGCATTGCTGGAGCAATACTCTGGCAATCCCGTGACCTCTCCATTTTGGATCAACACCCAGCAGCCGAATAAACGGATAATCGATTGGCAATTCAAAGTTTGGATAAGCCTTGCGTGCTGTTTCGAATAATTGGACTGTACCGACAATCTGATCATCAATCTTTGCGATCCATAATTGTGTCAGGTACGGATTAACCACAGACTCTCGAATATCTTTTAGGTAGGCCTCCCATCGTTCATTTTGCTCAAAAGTCTCCCGATACTCGGCATAACTTGCAACAAGGATATCTACAATCTCTGGATGGTCTGCTTCTGTGGCAGGATGAATCGTAACGGCAGCCGTTGTCATTTTATAATTCCCCTTCTCTTATGGGTTAAGTATGGAATATAGTTTTCTGCATTTTACCATAACGGATTCAATCCGATTTATTCAAATTTTCTATAGGTAACTCAGTCATTTCTATAGATCGTAGCGCATCAGCGATTGAGCTGTGTGGAATACAGATGATTGCGATATTCGGTTGGCGTATTGCCCTCGTATTGCTTAAACATGCGCAGGAACAGCTTGTAGTCGGAGAAGCCGCATTGTCCGGCAATTTCTTTTACACTGGCATTGGTGTTGAGCAGCAACTGTTTTGCCCGGCGAATACGTTCTGTGAGGATATAGGTTTTGAGACCGGTACCTTTCTCGCGTTTCACCATTTTGGAGATATAGTCTTTATTAAAATTAAAATTTTCCGCAATCTGACTCACCGTGATGTTTGTATGCAGATGAATATCGACCCACTTGCAGATATGGTCCACAATTGCATTGTGCGGGCGATAATCCGTCTCTATATTGCGCTCCAGTTCTCTGAACAACAATAACAAAGCAGCGTTGGCTTCCTCGGGTGAGAAGGATGACACATGCAGCAACTGCTTGAATAACTGATTGGCCATGGAAGGCACCTGAATGGTGGCATGTGTCCTAAAGCGACTGAATTCTGACTGCATGGCATCATAGTGAACCCAGTAGAAGCTTACGGGGGCGTCGCTGATCTGGTAGCCGTAATGGGTGCGACCGGCGCGCAGAAACAACAGATCGTTGGCACGAACTACATATTGTTCCTCTTCTTCCGCGATGTACATCTCACCTTCCAGCATCAAAATAATCTCGTGAACAGGCATGCTGCGTCTCATGTGGCTCCAGTTGCCTTCGGATATGAACTTGCCGCACAGGTAATGTTCCAGTGGCTTTTGCATAGGACGGATTTATCCACCTTTTCTTGAATTATGAGTCTGATGTAATTGTATTTTATTTGATAATATGAGGATATTCAAGCTCTACAGTGGATTGATAAGTATTAGTCTTGTAGCTAATAAAACGGATTTTACCCCTCAAGAATGAATGGATATCTATTACATCCCGAGAAGGAGTGAGTGTAATGATTGATACGAAAAAAGGATTTCTGGGACCGGAACATGTAGATCTGTTAAATGGTGTGTTCCAAACATCACAAGAGGTGGGGGAGCGTTACCTGTTATCGCTGGATATTGATCGATTCCTGGCTCCGTGCTTCAAAGCTCATGGTTTGCCTGCCCAAAAAGAGCGCTACGCGGGTTGGGAGGCACGTACCATCAGTGGACATTCCCTCGGACATTATCTGTCTGCCCTGGCTGTGACGTATCAGGCAACCGGGAATATCACGTTAAAAGAAAGACTGGATTATGCGGTCACCGAACTGGCGAGAATCCAGCAGACCACGGGGAGCGGGTATATCGGTGGTTTGTCCGAAGAACCTTTCCACATGGCTTTTCGAGCAGAGAATATCGGTGGGTTCAACATCGGTGAATACTGGGTTCCCTGGTACAGTGTGCACAAAATCTATCGCGGCCTGATTGATGCCCATAAACTCACTGGCAACGGACAGGCACTTGATGTAGTTACTCGATTTGCAGACTGGGCGGTTGAAGGTTTGCTCCCGATGACAGAAGAACAGATGCAGACGATGCTTCAAAGTGAACACGGGGGCATGAATGAAGTATTTGCACATTTGTATGGGATTACCGGCAAAGCCTTATATCTTGAGATCGCTAACAAGTTCACCCATCAATTGATCCTGAGACCCTTGGAGCATAAGCAAGACGATCTTCAAGGCAAACACGCAAATACGCAGATTCCCAAAGTGATCGGTGCAGCCGAAATCTACAACCAGGACCATACCCATGAGAGTTATCGGACAGCTGCAGAGTTTTTCTGGAACACCACGGTGCATCATCGTTCTTACGTATTTGGTGCGACGAGCATTTCGGAGCATTACGAAGCAAAGGGTATGGAGAGTCTGGGCATCAAAACAGGAGAGAGCTGTTGTACTCACAACATGTTACATCTAACGAAGCAACTCTTCGCCTGGAATCACGATAGCGCCTACATGGACTATTATGAAAACGCCATCTATAATCACATCCTCGGCACGCAGGACCCGGATACGGGGAACAAGACGTATTTTGCATCAACGCTGCAAGGCCACTACAAAATCTATGGTACTCACGATACCGCTTGGTGGTGCTGTACAGGATCAGGCATGGAGAACCCGGGCAAATATGCCGAGGCGATCTATTTTGAGGATGAACAGGACCTGTACGTCAACCTGTATATCGCTTCCCAACTGGATTGGGCGTCACAAGGGTTATCTCTGAAGCTTGAAACCGACTTTCCTTATTCGGAAAAGGTAACCCTGACGATCACCGGAGGCAACGCCTCGGCTCATCTAAGATTACGTGTGCCCTCATGGCTGCAACAGCCAATGACGGCAACCGTCAATGGGGATACGGAACATCCGTATACACGGATGGAACCCGGCTATCTTTCCATCGACCGCACATGGACAACGGGTGATGTCATCACAATCACACTGCCGATGTCACTCCGACAGTACACTTCCCGGGATGATGCCCACAAGGTGGCATTCCTGTACGGCCCGATAGTACTCGCTGGTGCACTAGGAAACGAGGGCCTTCCCGAGGATACGATTGTGGACGAAACAGCGCTGAATCCCAAGACTGCACCTGTACCTGTGATCTGGACGGAGCAGGAGGATGTACGAGAGTGGATCAAGGTTGTAGATGCAGACACGTTAACATTTGAACTTAGCAAAGATGTTACTTCCACAGGCGAAGCCGTGAAGCTCATTCCGTTCTATGATGTGCATCACGAATTTTATACCGTGTACTGGCCGTTTAACGATGAAGGGGATGCGCTGGAGAAAGAGTTGAACGATATCACGATCGACAGGGTTCAGGCTGACGGTCAGCAGGATGAGATTGGACATCAACTGGATAGCAACTGCCGTGGGGAGCACCACAACGGTTCAACCACAGATGGCCGTAAGAAGTTGCATATGTGGCGAGAGGCTTATGGCGTCAGTGGGGCTTACTTCAGTTATCAACTGGCAGTGGATCGTGAGGCAACCAATTATCTATGTGTGGCCTATTGGGGTGGAGATCATTCCACGTTTGGACGGGAAGGTACGTTATATGACAGACAATTCACCATTACCGTGGATGGAACACTCATTGGAGAGCAGCGAATTCATATGAACAAGATTGGCGACGTGTTCTATGTGACCTACGATATTCCTGAGGCCGTAACATCAGGTAAAGACAGCATTACGGTAATGTTTCAGGCGAAGGGCGACAATGGCTGTGCCGGGAAAGTTGTAGAGGTGCGCACCACGCGAACCAAACCGGATTCCATCTTTTCGTAATAAGAGGCATGGTGTGAAAAGGCGCAAACACACAATGTTATAATAAAAATAAATTACGGTTAGTTGGAAGAGGAGGTTGGAAGTGTGGCAAAACCCGATAATAAAGGTACTTATAACTTTCAGGATTGGTTAACTTGGGAGGGGGCATGGGAATTAATTAACGGCAAAGCTTTTAATATGTCGCCAGTACCTACTTCATCGCACCAGTTTATTGTTGGTGAGCTGCACTTCTCTTTGCGGACTTTTTTTCAGAATCGGAAATGTTTCGTGTTTGTTGCCCCTTTTGATGTGTATTTTAGCGAAAATGAACAATATGACCTACCAGATCAAGTTGTACAACCTGATCTATCGGTGGTGTGCTCCAAAGACCAGATATCTAAAAATGGCTGTCACGGTGCACCTTCTTTAGTTATCGAGGTGTTATCGCCTTCGACTGCGTTAAAGGATTTTAACGAAAAATTTAACTTGTATCAGAAATACGGTGTGAACGAATACTGGATTGTTGACCCCGGCAATCAAACCGTCCATGTGTACACGCTGGAGGAAGGCAGTTACCAGACCCGTCATCTATATACAGAGCAGGAAACGATTCAATCGGTTATATATCCCGAACTGGTAATCCCGATGGATTCGCTGTTCAAGTTCAGGTAGTGCGAAGCGTAAATCTGTCTGCTACAGAGGGGGAAATATGTCGGACATTTTTTTATTCTAACGAACCGTACACACCTTATATTGGGAATTTAGGTGAGTTGGGAAATGTAACGAATCTCAGTGATGCTATTTAACTCGAAATAGGCGATAAACAACGTTTTTACACCTAATACACGAACATAACGTGTCTCAGGTTCGTTACATTTTTAGAAGAGCTGGAATGTACCTAATAACGTCACCTCAGTTCGTTAGCTGTAGAAAACGGCATCAAAATTTTCAATAAGAATACCAAAAATGAAAAACCAACGCATAAGGGACGAAACCGGATGATCTCCGATTCGTCCTTTTTGCTTTGCTCCTTTTTCAGACAAGTCTTATATAAAAAATGACACGCATAGCTATTTTCCACGTATTACCTGATAACATTTCTTCTCCACAATCTGCTGTCTCGTAAAACTCACTTTTAATGGATTGACCACAAAATTTCCTGCCAAGTTCCACGTTGTCCCTGAAAATATGAAATGGGATAAGCCCAAACCACGTATATTATGAGTATTCAAATATCCAATCATATCCACCTGAGAGCGTTAACATCATGTACAATAAGAATAAGCTGAACAAGAAAATAACGACATAAAGCTTCAATATATAACATGAAAGGAGGTCGGATGATTGAACATGATCAAGTACATAAAATTGTTGGGATTAATCCTCGGTATTGTGGCTGTAAATGTTCTGGCATTCTCACCCGGCTTTATCGGGCTGAATTTCGAAGAGGGTGCATTCACAACTGCGCTATCCGTTACCCTTCTGTTCGGCAGTGCAATGGCGCTCTTGTATGGGAGTTACACCTTGCTGCTCAGACAACCGGTAGTCCTGCCCGTGAAGCATATCGAAACACATGAAGATTATGTGGAGGCACTATCTTTTTATAGACGCATCAAAGTGCTCGAAGAAGATATTACGCTGGGGCTGTCCCAACTTAGTCGGATGAAAAAAAAGAAAGAAACACTTCTGAATGTGCTCCATCAGCGATTTGATCCCGGAGAACTGAGCTACAAGAAATTCGCATCGGTCACACTTGAAGTAGAGAAGCTGTTATACCTGAACATCCGCAGTGTGCTGAACCGGTTGAATGTATTCGATGAAGCCGACTATGCCAACATGATGAAATCCAAATCCTCAACACTTCCCCAGAAGCTTTTTCAGGAAAAAACCAAGGTATACAACGATTATCTGTCATATGTGAAAAATGCACTACACACCAATGAGGAAATTTTGCTCAAGCTCGATCAGTTGTTACTCGAGATTTCACGCCTCGACAGCTTTGAAGCCGGAGATATTGAACAGATGCCTTGTATGCAGGAGATTGATCAGTTAATCAAGCACACCAAATTATACAGACAGTGAGGGGTTGCTCGTATGGCCAAGAAGGGAAAGTTTTTTTTCATATCGATTGTAATGCTGGTACTCGTATTTGGTCTGGTCTATGCAGGGATTACACTGACGTCGAACTTTGGCAAGTCAACCACACAGGTGAGCACAGAGAATGCAGGTAAGGAACTGGGGAAACTGTACGCGGACATTGCACCAGCGACGGCCGAACCGGTCAAAGGACAGATTGATCTCGATCCGGTTGACGTGGCGGAATCACTGCCGGACATCTCCAAATTCGCAATTGCCGTAGAGAATACAACAAATGATTACGTCGAAATCTTCTCTTCCCCAGAGAAGTCGGGCAGCGGGGTAGACGGCTGGTTAACCGAAGTGGGCGAGGAGTTCAACAAAGCGAACATTACCGTTGGAGGCAAACAGGTATCAGTCAAAATCCGCAACATTGCCTCCGGTACGGCTACCGATTATATCAAGTCGGGCAAGTATATACCGGATGCATTCACACCTTCCAATGAACTGTGGGGCGAGATGGTTGAGGCCAGTGGGGTGAAGACCCAGATGGTGTCCGAGCGACTGGTCGGCAATGTGCCCGGTATTGTCATTTCCAAAGCCAAATATGATGCACTGGTTGATACGTACGGTTCCGTTAATGTAAAAACCGTAACCGAAGCCATTGCCAACAATGAACTCGCGATGGGATATACCGATCCATTTGCCAGCTCCACAGGACTTAATTTCCTGGTGACTGCACTGAATACGTATGACAGCGCCAACCCGCTTGGCGAGAAGGCTATTGAAGGGTTCGAAAAATTCCAGACGAATGTACCGTTTACAGCGTCGACAACGATTCAGATGCGGGAAGCTGCCAAGTCCGGCAGACTGGATGCCTTTGTACTCGAATATCAGACGTATGTGAATACCGCGGATCTGAAGAGTGGTTACGTCTTTACACCATTTGGCGTGAGACATGATAGCCCGCTGTATGCATTGGGACAATTGCCGCAGAACAAACAGGAAATCATCCAAAAGTTTGCGGAATTCGTAACCCAGGCGAAGTACCAACAATCGGCGGAGGAGTTCGGTTTCAACGGGTTACAGGATTACAAATCCGAGCTGGCCACTGTGGATGGCGGCACGTTGCTGTCTGCACAGAAAGTATGGAAAGAGAAGAAGAACGGCAGTAAACCAATTGCCGCCGTGTTCGTGACAGACGTGTCCGGAAGCATGGACGGCGAACCGCTTAACCGACTGAAGGAGTCCCTGCGCAAAGGTCAGAAGTACCTGGGCACAGACAACAGTATTGGCTTGGTTTCTTACTCCAGCGGCGTAACCGTGAATCTGCCGATTGCCAAGTATGATACGAACCAGCAGTCCATGTTTGTCGGAACAGTAGATAGTCTGCAAGCTGGCGGTGGTACGGCGACCTTTGACGGGATCGTGGTGGCGATGAAGATGCTGGAAGATTATATGGCTGCTGATCCAAACGTGAAGCCGTTGATTTTTGTGCTAAGTGATGGCGAGACCAACGAAGGTCATACCCTCAAGGATATCCGGGATCTGGTGGAGACGTACAAAGTGCCAATCTATACGATCGGGTACAACGCGGACATCAAGGCTTTGGAGAGCATCTCCAGCATTAACGAAGCAGCAAGCATCAATGCCGATACCGACGATGTCGTGTACAAGATTGGAAACCTGTTTAACGTACAGATGTAATCTAAAGGGGGAACTATAGATGTCATTTTCAATGGAAATACCGAGCCAGAAGGAAATTCAGAAGGTGATTGAGGAAGAAGTGAAACCCGTGCCCGCCGAGGTCGCGGAGCTTCAACAAGTGGCAAATGCCAACGTAGAGATGATCATGACGCTGGACCTTGAATCCCTGGAGAAGCGCAAAGAGATTCTGCAATCCATTGACGGCTTTGGCATGAATACGATGAGATCCTCTTCTGAGAAAAACGCCTTGCTTCAAGTCTCCGTTGGACATCTGTCCAAGACGGGAGACGAGGGCGGTCAGGTCGCCAAAGGCTTGACCGAGCTGCATATGCAACTGAAGGATCTCGACCCAAGCGTGGTCGACTTTGCCAAGACAGGTTTCCTCGGGAAATTGTTCAATCCGCTTCGCGCCTATTTCCTGAAATATCAGAAGGCTGATGCAGTCATTGCTGACATCGTAACCTCTTTGGATAAAGGCAGATCCACCCTGCGTAATGATAATACAACGCTGGAGATCGAACAACAGAATCTGCGAGAACTCACCAAGCGACTGCAAAAGGAAATCCGGCTTGGTGTGCTTATGGATGAGTCCATCGATGCGCAGATTGAAGCGGCCAAGGTTCGGAATGAGGACCCTGAAAAAGTCCGGTTTATTACCGAAGAAGTGCTGTTCCCGCTCCGTCAGCGGGTGATGGATCTGCAGCAGATGCTAGTCGTGAACCAGCAGGGTATCATGGCGATTGAAGTAGTCATCCGCAATAATAAGGAGCTGATCCGAGGCGTAGACCGTGCGAAGAATGTAACCATCTCTGCATTGAAAATTGCCGTTACTGTAGCGAGTGCTTTATATAATCAGAAGATTGTATTGCAGAAAATTGAGTTGCTGAACCAGACAACCAACGATCTGATCGCAGGTACTTCCAAAATGCTGAAGGATCAGGGGATTGCCATTCAGAAGCAGGCGTATGAAGCCAGCATCTCCGTGGATACGATGAAACAGGCGTTCACCGATGTGCTGTCGGCGCTCGATTCGATCAGTCTTTATAAGCAGGAAGCTCTGCCAAGAATGCGTGAGACAATTAACCAGTTCCGTGAACTTGCGGATACCGGCGAGCAACAGATTCAGCGGTTGGAGAAAGGGCAGAAGCTGGGGCTGTGATCAGAAGAGTGCAATAAATTTTACGTATTAGATTGTTATCATAATTCATAATAAGAAAAGCGACCATTCCTCATTAAGCATGGGGAGTGGTCGCTTTTTGGGCTTCTATGAAGATAGGTACTAACTGTCATACCCCAAGCTTCTTGCATAAGCGTATAACTGTTGTTCGCATTGATCCATTAGAACACTAGCGGTGTTTACTTTGGCATTACCCTGTTTTAGTAACGTGTAATTCACTTTGTTCTTGGATACTGCCTTTTGGTACAACAGGTACCCTTCGAGCTGAGTGTAGCTTGCCTTGATAAATGTGGCGTGGATTTTCTTGATTTGCGGGTTGGCAGGCTTGATTTGTTTTGCCTTGGATACCAATTTCGTATAATTGGGGATCACCGTATTCGTAAGTTTAAGGTACATGGACTTGCGGTTTGTTGAAGTTACCTGGGTGTCGATACTTTCCAAAGCGGTAAAGGCTTTGGCCTCATAAGTTTCAAGAGAAAATAACTGATTAGTGTACTCTTTAAATTCTTCGTAACTCTGATCTGAGTCTGAATCTGAATATGTAGAGGTTGCTACTTTGGCTGCATCAGCAGAAGGGGCTGGAGAGAGAAGCACTCCGCCTAGTAAAACAAAACTGGTAATCAATGATATAATCCACGACTTCTTCAAATGTAATGTCATCCTCCTTTTGTTTGTATTCCAATGCATAATTTATCATATCAATACCAGAAATTACAGGAATGTATTTACATAATTTTGGCGGTGAAGCTTTCTTGAAATCACTCTCAATCACCCTACTATAGGAAGGGAAGTAAGGCGATTCAAAATTTCAGTCTCTCAACACGACATTGTCAGGCTTGTAATGGATGATCTTGAACAACTCCTCAGCCATGTAGGCGGGGCTGTGCTTGAAATCCTGTCTGATCCACTCCATGATCATGCCAAATATCGCATGAGATTGGTAGCTTGCCAATATTTCATGGTTGATGTGCGGAGGGAAGATATGGTTCAGATCCTGTAAAGCGAGATCCCGAAGGACATCACAGATCATGCGCTGGAAGTTGGAGGAAGCCTCAGATTTCACAACCAGTGTGTAGAATTGTGCGTGTTGGTGCACATGCTCAAATATAGTGATCGCCGAAGAGGGCATCAGATTGACTTCGAACTCTTCCTTATCCTGATAGGGTTTACGAAAAGAAGTCACCAGATCCTGAATCACATCATCGATAATCTCGTTGAACAGGTCTTCTTTGTACTGATAATGCCTGTAGAAAGTTCCCCGATTCAGGTCGGCGCGCTGCACAATATCCGTAATCGATATTTCTTTAAAGGGATGTTTTTGCATCAAATGAATGAGTGCATCCTTCAGTGCAGTTTTTGATTTCTTGATTCTTCGGTCCATCGAATTCAGAGTTTCAGACATCTATTATCCTCCTCGCTATATAAGTTGAACTAAAGAATATTTACACTGGCCACTTCGATGACAGAACAACCTTCCGATCGCTGTTATCCCCAGATTTTTTTGATTCATTTATATATGGTAAATCCGGGGATAAAGGCGAACGCTTGCGCTTCTTCAGGTTATTTCTGTCCTCTCCGTTTCGTGTAAATGTTTAGTTCAATTTATATAGTTCACTTTATTAGTTAAAGAACAAAAAGGCTTATTAGTGTTGTTTAACGTACAACTGGACAAGCTTTTACTGATTGAAGTGAAACGCCATGACTTATTATACTAAGGATAGGAGTTAATGAACATTTGTTTGTTAACTTATTGTAAACGAATACACAAAGGAGGATACATGGAATGAAACTTCAAGATAAAGTTGCAGTTGTTACAGGTGCTGGTTCAGGTATGGGGAAAGCAATTGCCACTTTGTATGCTCAAGAAGGCGCGAAAGTCGTCGTATCGGATATTAACGAAGAATCCGCACAAGCGGTAGTAAATGATATTAAGGCACAGGGCGGAGAAGCGATTGTCGTTCTGGCCAATGTAGCCAAAGAAGAAGATGTGCAAAATCTGATCGATACGACGGTGAGCACATATGGTACAGTAGATATTCTGATTAACAATGCGGGAATTATGGATGGTATGGAGCCGGCAGCGGATGTAACGGATGAGAAGTGGGAGAGATTGTTTGCTGTTAACACAACCAGTGTGATGCGGACAACGCGTAAAGTATTGCCGATTTTCCTGGAAAAACAAAAAGGCGTTATCGTGAACATTGCTTCGGCAGGGGGCCTACACGGCGGACGTGCAGGAGCAGCCTATACTGCTTCCAAACATGCGGTCGTGGGCTTCACTAAAAATACAGGGTATATGTATGCTGAGCAAGGCATTCGCTGTAATGCGATCGCTCCAGGCGCTGTGGCAACCAATATCAGCGCATCTATGGCTGGCATTAGCCCATACGGTGCAGGTCGGCAACAGCTGGGCATGGCAATCAACCCACGCATCGGGACGAGCGAAGAGATCGCCAAAGTGGCTTTGTTCCTTGGATCTGACGAGTCCAGCTTCGTGAACGGAACTGTCGTTACAGCAGATGCTGGCTGGAGCTCGTATTAATCCATTCAAGTGCAGTCAAGCATGGAGTACGGAAATAGTGTATGAATTAAGGAAGCCGCATGAGTATATGCGGCTTCTTTTTCGTACCTATGCACCTAAGTACGGTGGATAACAGCATCATATTCCGTGTAGGACAAACGTTTGCATTACTACGCGAATACTCGAATTGAATCAATCTAAGGGTGGCTTTGGCTTGGAAAAGAGTGAGGATTCACGCACAATCAGACGATGGGGAATAATGACCGGATTATGAAGCTGTGGTTCCCCACTAAGAATTTTTAACAATACCTGAACGGCTGTATAACCAAGCTGATAAGTCCCGATGTCGATAGAGCTTAAGGGTGGAGAAGCCAGTTCCGATAATGCAATATTGTTAAAACTGACCACACTGATATCTTCAGGCACCAGATAATGAAGCTCGGCAAGAGCTCTCAATACCCCAAAGGCCACGTTGTCATCTATGACAACAATTGCTGTGGGTCTGTCCGGCAAGGACATGAACAGCGACATCGCTCTGAATCCACTTTCCTGCAGAAATTCACCTTCCACAATCCAATCACTATCCGCATCCAGCCCGGCTTGGGCAAGCGCTTTTTGGTATCCTAACATACGATCATGCGATAACGTAATGTCCGGAGGACCGCTGACAAATCCGATTCGAGTATGTCCCTGAGCGATCAGATGATGAGTCGCATCATAAGCAGTCTGCACATTATCGTTATCCACCATGGGTGCATTTGGATGAGCTTCACTGCGACCGATTAACACAAAAGGAAACTTTTCCGCTTCCAAAAAAGAAATGATGGGATCATCTCGTTTGGACCCAAGCAGCAAAATACCATCCACTCTACGGCCATGCACAAGGCGGGATATCGCATGCAATTCATTGTCTGATGATGTTTCGGTTGTTAGCAGCAATTCATAATTCATTCTGGTGGCATGTGTAATAATACCTCGGAGCAGTTCCCCGAAAAAGTAATTCTGAAACAACTCTTCTGCAGGACGCGGAAGCATAATGCCAAGGGTATGTGTTGTTTTGGAAACCAGGCTCTTCGCGATGATGTTGGGATGGTAGTTCAATTCTTTCATGATTTGCTTCACTTTGAGAGACGTCTTGGTACTGATTCTAGGATGGTTGGAAATCACCCGTGACACTGTAGAAGGGGAAACACCCGCCAATTTGGCAATATCCTTGATCGTAATCATGTAAAAAAATCCCTTCTGAACAATCGTATAAATATTCTCCTATGGTAATCCAAAGGATACGAGAAATCAATTGCTAACTGCCGAGTAAGGGATGCACGTGAAGTGAAATTAAGGAAGAAAGAGTCAGAACAAGGAAACAGGAAATTACTGTAGGTAGAAGAAGGAAATTGGTTAAAATTGAGCAAATATGGCTTGTGCAAACGTTTGTGCAAATAAAGATCGTTATTGTATGATGTGATTGTTATTGTAGCGCTTACATCGTTGGATTTACATACTTCTTGACTTGTTTACCCCTACATATTGAACGGAGAGGTCATCTTTTCTCCCATTTGAGCAAACGTTTGTACAAAATGGAATATGGGATGCAAAACCTGACAACATACGCAGACAAAAGGGTGAAAAGCGCGAACTTTGTTGGACCAAGCAGAGGGAAGGGGACATTTTACATGAGAAAATGGCAAGGGGCAACATTGTCCGTCATGATGGCTTTTACACTGGCTGCGTGCGGGGCTGGAGGCGGAAGTCCATCTCCAACTACGGCAGGTGAGAATCCGGAGGAAGTTGTAGAGCTGACAGCCGAGAACCTTCAACCGGAAGAAGGGGCAACCCTGGTGATCTGGGAGGATAAAAATCAAAGCAGCTTTATTGAACAAAGAGCCAAAAAATTCGAAGAAAAATATGGGGTAACAGTCAAAATGGAGGAATTACCTCCAACCGATCAGGTAACCAAGCTGACGACGGATGGCCCAGCGGGTCTGGCGGCAGATGTGGTTGTTTTCCCACATGATAAGATTGGTAGTGCTTCAGAGGCGGGACTGATTCTGCCCAATGACATATTCGAAGCAGAGACCGTAGAGAACACCAGCGACAACGCGCTGAAGGCAGTGACGTTCAAGGATATCCTGTACGGCTATCCGTACAGCGTGGAGACCTACGCCCTTTTCTATAACAAAGCACTCTATCCAGAAGCTCCGAAAAACTTTGATGAAATTATCAGTTTCGCCAAGACGTTTAATAATGTGAAGTCCAATCAGTATGCGCTGATGTGGGAATTGCAGCAATTTTACTATAACTATGCGTTCCTGGCTTCACAGGGCGGTTATATTTTTGGAGACAACGGGATGGATAGCACGGATCTCGGTCTGAATAACGAAGGAGCCCAGAAGGGTGGACAGTTCTTGCAGACGCTGAAGTCGGAAGTGCTGCCGCTCAAGATGGGTGACGTGAACTATGATATCAAAAAAGGATTATTCTCCAGCGGCAAGCTGGCTATGGACATTAACGGTCCGTGGACCATTGCCGATTATCGCAATGCAGGTATTGATTTTGGTGTTGCTCCGCTTCCGGCAATCGATGGCAAACCGATGACCTCCTTCTCAGGTGTTAAAGCCTATTATGTGAATGCATTTACGGAATATCCGAATGCGTCGAAGCTCTTGGCAGCGTTCCTTTCCAATGAAGAAGCTCAGATGGAGAACTTTGACCTGAACGGTACACTTCCTGCGAACAAAAACGTAGCTGCTGATCCGAAGTTACAAGAGGACACAATCAACAAGGCATTCCTGGAACAGTTCAACAACTCTACGCCAATGCCTTCGCTTCCTGCCATGGACAGCGTATGGGGACCAATCACGTCGGCTATTACGGACATATGGGATACCGATAAGGACGTGAAGGCATCGCTGGACAATGCCGTGAAACAGATCCAGGAAAGCCTTGCAACCGTCCAATAAGGACGAACGACGAATTCGAAGATTTGCATAAGAGCTGGATAAATTGAACTTCATATTTACACAAAAACGGAGAGGACAGAAGGAAGCTGAAGAAGCGCAAGCGTTCGCCTTTATCCCCGGATTTACCATATATAAATGAATCAAAAAAATCTGGGGATAACAGCGATCGGAAGCTTGTTCTGTCATCGAAGTGGTCAGTGTAAGTACACTTTTGTTCAATATATACAGGTTAGCAATAGGCGGGGAGGAGAGAGCGAATGCAACAGCAGCATGTCCCGGTGCCTGTTGGACCGAACAGGGAAAGACAGCACCGGATGACAGCGGCCATATGTTCCATCATACTGCAAGGTCTTGGACAGCTGTACAATCGACAATGGATTAAGGGAATTTGTCTACTGTTACTGGAGGGAGCAGGGCTTGCGTACCTGCTTCCTCGCCTGTCACAGGCCGTATGGGGCATATGGACACTGGGGGAAAATACACAGCGTTTTGTCAAAGTGAATGGGTCCACCGTACTTCAAAGGGGAGACCATTCTATCTTTTTGCTGCTTGATGGCATTATCGTACTGCTGGTGTTTTTTGTGTTTATTCTGATCTACATCCTGAACATTCGGGATGCGTACGTCACGGGACTTGCGAGGGAAGAAGGCAAGCAGACCTTGGGTGCAGCGGCATCGCTTCGGAACATGATGGACAAAAACTTTCCGTATCTGTTCCTGTCCATCCCGGCACTGGGCATTCTTTTCTTCACCGTTATGCCCATCCTGTTTACGATCACGATCGCGTTTACCAACTATTCAGCCCCGGATCATATTCCGCCAGCCAAACTCGTGGACTGGGTAGGTTTCAAGACATTCAGCGATCTGATCCAGCTGAAATCCTGGAGTCAGACATTCTATGGCGTGCTCACTTGGACGGTCATCTGGGCCATCCTGGCTACAGTCACCACCTATTTTGGCGGCGTACTTGTGGCACTGTTGATTGAACAGCGGGGCATACGCTTCAAAAAGCTGTGGCGGACGATCTTTATTTTGCCTTATGCCATCCCGCAGATCATCTCCTTGCTGCTCATGCGTAATTTGTTCAATGGTCAGTTTGGTCCAATCAATACGTACATGAGAGCATTTGGGCTGGAGGGATTACCCTGGCTGACAGATCCGTTCTGGGCTAAGGTCACCGTCATTGTCGTCAACATGTGGATTGGTATTCCGGTCAGTATGGTGCTGATTCTGGGTGTATTGACGGCCATCCCTCGTGATCTCTACGAGGCTGCCGAAGTGGACGGAGCATCCGCGTTTCAAAAATTCCGGATCATTACGATGCCATTCATTCTTTTTGCCACAACCCCGGTACTCATCATGCAGTTCGCCGGAAACTTCAACAACTTCAATGTCATCTTCCTGCTGACCAACGGAAATCCATTGCGGGGAGACTACCAGTACGCAGGGGCAACGGACTTGCTGGTCACCTGGCTCTACAAGCTCACACTCGACAATAACAAATTCAACATGGCTTCAGCGGTAGGTATCATCATCTTCCTCATTATCGCTTCATTCTCTATCTGGAACTTCCGCCGCTCCAAATCATTCAAGGAGGAGGACATGATTCAATGAAGACACGTAATAATCCGCTGCGTTTGGCCCTGAGTTATGTGCTGTTGCTGATCATCGCCGTTGTCTCCATCTACCCGGTACTCTGGATCTTTCTCTCTTCCTTGAGACCCGGCGCGGCATTGTTCAGTGAACGGTTATGGCCGGAAGCATTCACGCTTACCCATTATGGTGAGCTGTTCAATAACCCGTCCTTTATGTACGGCAGATGGTATATGAATACGCTGAAAATTGCCTTTTTCACGATGATCTTTTCCACGTTGATGGTGACACTTGGGATGTATGCCTTATCCCGCTTCCGCTTCCGTGGACGTAAAACCATTCTCTCCACCATGCTGATCCTTGGCATGTTTCCGAGTTTCATGAGCATGATTGCAATCTATATCATTTTGCTGCAAATTAAATTGCTCGACACCCACACTGCACTCATCCTGGTCTATTCATCAGGGGCGGTACTGGGCGGATTTATCGTCAAAGGTTTCTTTGACACCATCCCGCGCAGCCTGGACGAAGCAGCCCGCATGGATGGTGCGAGTCACCTGCGGGTATTCACCAGCATCATCCTGCCTTTATCCAAGCCAATGCTGACTTATGTGGCACTAACCAGTTTCACCGGTGCGTGGATGGACTTTATCTTCGCCCGGCTGGTGCTGCGGACGAAAGAGAACTGGACGCTTGCGGTGGGTATGTGGGATCTGGTCAACCGTTATCAGGACAGTAATTTTACGATGTTTGCTGCGGGGGCGGTTTTGATTGCTATTCCAATTACCCTGCTGTTTGTTTTCCTGCAACGATTCCTGGTTCAGGGTCTGACGGCAGGAGCTTCGAAAGGGTAAACGCAGACTCAGCAAGAAACATTATAGGTCTAGAGACAATATCATCAGCTAAGCTAACGACGGCATGATTAGTCTCGATAGCGTAACACTCACTTAACTCAGGCACTTCCGTATTGTCATGTCTTTGTCGACTGACAGAGCTATGGAAGTGCTTGATTCTGCATGGGCTCGAATCATGATTAGGGAGGAACGTGATGTATGGGCATGAACCCGTCCAGTGAGCCCGAGATAATGGGATACCAAGATGGACAAGCTGTATTGCATAATACTAAAGCTCCCCCAACACTTTGGAGTAATGTTACCTTTCGCAGGATTTTGTGCGGCTACGGCATCTCGGTCTTTGGGGATTGCTTCAATGGGATTGCGATCAGTCTGTGGGTGTTACAGACCACAGGCAGTGCAAAGAGCATGGCAGCCGTACAGATCTGCAATATGGCCGTCAGCTTTCTATTTGGATCGGTGGCGGGTACGGTTGCAGACCGATTGGATCGTAGGAAGCTGATGCTGGCCTCGGATGTATTTCGGGGCGTAATGGCTGTGCTGATTGCGATTAGCCTGTTCGGTTGGCAAGCGTCGTTCCCAGTGGTGCTGCTGTTGCTTTCACTCTCCATGTTTTCAAGTCTGTTCCAGGCACCTGCATTCCACGCCTCTGTAGCAAGTATGGTGGGCAGAGAACATATTCAACAAGCGACCGGAACCATTCATATGGTGGATAATCTTGCCCGAATCAGTGGACTAGCAGCAGCTGGGGTTGCTGTTGCTGCATTTGGCGGATTCGTTGCCATATTAATTACAGGGGCAACCTTCCTGTTGTCCGCAGTCTGTGTGCTGATTGCGGGCCGCTTTCCTGAGGTACAGCGATCTGTTAGTCAGCAGACCACGTTTGCTCAGGAGTGGCGTAGTTCGTTTGGCTACATCTATCGGAATCCTTTGATCCGATCCATCGTATTGCTCAATCCGGTGCTGATTTTGTTTTTCATGTCGGCCATGATGCTGGTTCAAGTGATGGCGGTCAAGGTATGGGAGGCGAATCCGGTACAGTTTGGATTAATTGAGACCTGTATTCCGCTGGGATACATGATTGGCTCTGCGCTGCTGATTGCTTCGGGAAAACGATTGAAGCGAAGAGGGAGATGGGTGTTTATCGGTCTGATTGTGTTGGGGCCGATTTATATTTTTTTGGCGAATGTATCCTCTCCAATCATGGCGTTGCCGGTCATCGTGGGCGGAGGTGCGATGTTCGCGTGCTGTACGATGCTCACCCAGATTATGCTGAGGACAGCCGTTCCGGACGAGCTGCAAGGAAGGGTCTATGGTGTGGTTGGAACAATCACCAGTACAGCGCCTATTATGGGATTGACTGTTGTGTCCGTATTGGCTGATCAGTGGGGGGCAGCTTCTGTGCTGCAAGGCGTGGGCATATTACTGCTGGCGACAGGTATTCTGGCCGCTACAACATTGAAGTCGATCCGAACCTATCAATGACATGTATGATACATCAATTTGATATGAATTGAACCCACATGTACACATTCAACAGAGAGAGGATAGAAGCAATCTAAGCAACCTCGCTAGGTACAGCAAAACCCGGAGCATACGCTGCGTTAGCGTAACTCCGGGTTAGCTTGTGGACTGATTATCCTATTGCCAGTTTACATTGACTGTGCCTGTACCGCTGGTTGGTGTGGTGAACGTGTGGTTGGTACCACCTTCCCACGTAATGGTTGCCCCATTTTTCTTGAAGAATTTGAACTCCAGTTGTTTCCCGGCTGGCACACTCACATCATAGTACCAAGTTGGGTAGGCATGGATAACCTGATTGAAAGCAGGGCCGATAGCTGTTGTGCCCGTACTCCAGTTGCCCAGTTCTGCCACGTTACCTGTCAGATAGATGTTCTGACCCAGTGTGGTGGAAGCATTATTAATGACGAATCGTACAGTGACCTGATCACCCGTAAGGATGGTAAAGTTGTTATACGCATTGCTGTTAACGCCATTCGCAGCTACTTTCACAGCATAATTGCCTGCGGCAACAGCTGGAATCGTTACTTTGATCTGCGTATCTTCCCAGGATGTGATACCGGCACCAGTAACGGCTGTTGTACCGAAGTATACGTTGCCTTTGGTGGAGCCGAATCCACGTCCGCTAATGGTAACGACATTACCCGGTTTGCCCATCACCGGACCTACATGTCCGATCGTTGGTGTTGTTTCGCTCGTTGTATACTGCCATACCGCGGTTGCTCCGGCCGCCAGTGTGAAGGAAGAGACGTTGCCATTGGTAGAAGTGATGTTATTACCGTTCAGTGCACCGCCCAATACATCGGTGTAGTTGCCTGTTGGCAGTGAAGTGCTTAGATTCGCAATGCTTGCTGGTGTGGAGAGATTACGGTTCACCGCAACAACAGCTACACTTTTGCCAAATTTGCGTTCATAAACGTACACATCATTATTAATCCAGCGTTGCTGAGTGGAGCCATAGGCAATCGCCGGATTGGATTTGCGCAGAGGGGCCAGCTTGCTGATCACGTTAAAAGCAGTGGTTGTTTTGGAGAAGGAAGGCATTTTGGCTCGATTATCAGGGTCTCCGTTTCCAGTCAGATACTGCTCGGTACCATAATAGATGGCAGGTACGCCGCGTGAAGTCAGCGTGAAAGCCAGCGCTTGTTCCAGACGACGGTTGTTGACGGCACTTGTTTTGAACCGATCCATATCATGGTTGTCGATGAACGTGACTTGGTCATTCACCTGATTGTAATCTGCGGCTGTGCCTGTAATCATTGAATCGAGGGCATACATGTTGGATGTGTTATCCCGGAAGACATCACGTACGGCAGAGTTAAAGCGGAAATCGAGTAGGCTCATTCCAGATTCATTGGCAAATTCCGTGTTATCCGCATCGGATGCAGCAGATCCCAGGAACCATTCACCGAAAGTGAATACGGGTTTATGTGCATAGATGGAGGACATCCAGCTCTTTTGCCAGCCGAGAGGCATATGTTTCACCGCATCAACGCGAATACCATCCACGCCCATATCAAGCCATAGCTTGATTGCATCTTTGAAATATTGATCAATGGTACTGTTATTGTGATTCAGGTCAGCGAGGTCATAGAGGTTTTTGTAGATACCATTCTCCAGGGAGGAAAAATCGGAGCCGCCGTTGTGATGGAAATATCCATTTGTATCATTGGTGTATCCGCCAACAAGATTACCATTATCATATAACTTGCCATTCTCAGCAAAGGACGTATCGGTTTCCATGGCAGGAGACGTGTGGTTCGGTGCAAAGTCAATTACGATCTTGATGCCTTTGGCATGAGCAGTCGTAATCAGATTTTGAAAGTCAGCCATCGTTCCGAAATACGGATTGGTCTTCTTGAAATCACGTGCCCAGTAACCATGATACGCTGTGTTGATCACGCCGCCGTAGTTGATGGTAGCGAAGATATTTTCGACCGGTTGGGAGATCCACAGTGCCGTAACGCCCAGATCGCTAAAATAGTTATCGTTGATTTTGTTGATCAAACCCTGCCAGTCGCCTCCGCAATACAACTTCAGGTTACTACAAGTGGCATCGTAGGCAGCTCCGGTAGGATTGTTGGAAGGATTTCCGTCCAGGAAGCGGTCCGTAAAGATCTGATAGATGACGTCTGTACTAAAGTTCTGCTTGTTGGTAACCGCGGTATCCGCATCGGCATAGATCGCTGAAGCAGGCAGATAGGGAAGTGCGCCCCCTGCAAGTAAACTGAGTGTCAGTGTTGTGCTGAGGAGTACACGTTTGGCCATTTGAAACATAGTAATCCACCCTTCTCGTGAATGTAGTAGTTTAGATAAACAACCAACCCGGCTCTTGAATAATAGCGCTTTCAATACAGCGAAGTGTTACGCAGTGGATTGAAGACTTCCCTCCTTTTGACACGCCAACAACCCCGGCATCTCCTTCGGGAGTTACCGGGGTTGTCCTAAACCGCTCAGGTTTAAAAGCATGGCCCTCGAGTTATGATCACAACGTTATCGTAAGAAATATTGGATCTTATGTCAATAACTTTTTTGGGAGCATTTATTTTCTATTTTTATGTTTACAAAAGCACGTCCGGGGATTTAAACTATTCGCAGATTCACAATATAAGGGCTATGTATCCCGGGACACTTACGTGTTTTCTAGGACAACCCCGTCTCTTCTGAGGCGGGGTTATTTGTATTATGCAGTCGAATTGGGAGAAGAGAGGCGGTTGATGATCGTTGAGTACCCATTCTGTCATTGAATGTTTGGAAGGCATTCAGGCGTCGCGGCTGGGCAATATCCGCAACATTTATGTGTACCTCCCGCCCGGTTACCATGAGCAGGCAGTTCGGCATTATCCGGTTCTGTACGTTCATGCGGGGCAGCGGGCTTTTGGTCCATCAGGGCCAGGCAATGAAACATGGAATATGGACCAGGCAGCAGACGGTCTTATTTCCTCCGGGCAGATTGAATCACTGATTATTGTCGGCATTACGCATGTTCGTCCAGTCACGCACAACGAATTCTACCACTTCATTGCTCCGGAGGGAGAGGCCGTGAGTGTGGGGTGTTCAGGGATCGCCTATGAGCATTTCATCATTCATGAGCTCAAGCCGATCATTGATCATCGTTACCGGACGTTGCCGGACAATCAGAATACCGGGCTGTTAGGTTCATCTGCCGCGGCGCTTTGTACATTGCACATGGGGATGCGAAATCCGGATGTTTTCGGAAAACTGATCATGATGTCGCCATTTTATGTGGATGTGCAGCTGGACGAAACATCGGAGAGCGGGCTGTTGGAAGAAGACATGTATCGCTTGCCAGAGGAGGTACCCGCCGTTCGAATATGGATGGATATTGGAGATACGGAAGGTCTGTTTCTGCCTTCTCAGGTCAGAAGGGTAGCTCATCAATTACTTGAACGCGGAGTCAGATCGGGTGAGGAATTGGCATTTCTGGAACAGCCGGGTGCCTGTCATCAGGAAGGTGACTGGGGAGCGCGCATTCACCTCCCGTTACTGTATATGTTCGGCCACGTGGGTAAGCCCTCCTCGCTCGAACTGCTTGGAAGGGATGTCATCGGACTACAGGGTGGAATGACTGTGTGTATCAATGCACAAATGCACTACGAGAGTGGATTGGTTCAGAGTCTGCTGCATGGGAATTATACTTCGAGTGACCCGAATGTACTTCAGGTTCATGCGAGTGGAGAGTTGGTTCCTGTCGGTATTGGAAGTGCATCCATCACGCTGACTGTGGGGGAACTGTCTGCTACACGCATCTACACTGTCGTTCCTGAATTGTCCACTCATGTGGAGGTCTGCATTCATGCAGAGGTAGCTCCCGAAGAAGACTCGGAGGAAACGATATATGGTGGCATGGGCATGAAGCTTGTTCGTTCTGGTAAAGGTCGATATGAAGGTAGTTACCGAGTCCCGCGTGATAGTGGGTTCTCCTTCCGGTTTACACGTGGTTTCCGCCGTTTCGAGACCGATGTGGATGGCAAACCTATTGCCAATCGGGTATTTCGAGCGACAGATGACATGTCTGAGCATTACCTAATCCAATCCTGGGGCAGTACGTCAGCCAAAACGGGAACAGGAGGCCCAAAGTGATCATTCCTTCATTCGCTCCAGTGCTGGACATTCCTTATTATTATCCCTGCAATTTTCCTCTGATTCATGAAGTGCTCCATCGACAAGGATCCATCACAAGTCTAGCACTGCTGGCAGCAAGTCGGTTGTACAGCCTTCCTTCGTGCGGGGATAACGGACTGGTGAAGCCTTATTTTCACAAACTGGATTATGTAGAGCCCATCTGGGAGATGTATGGTCAGCGACAGCTGGACAGCTTCGAGGAAGGCAAGACGCAGATCAGGCAGTATATTGGCGAAGGTGGACTTTTTTTGGCTACAGGAACCAGTTATCATCTGCCTTACTGTGAGGATTATCAGAATCCCGAGTACATTCGCAAACACGTGAAGCAAGGTTCCCGACTGCATCTGGTAGACCATTGGATTGCCGTATATGGTTTGGAAGATGAGCATGTTCACGTCTACGATCCCGTGCCCTCCAAGTATAAGGGAAAGGTTGATCAAAGGGCCTTTCATGACTTCTGGAAAGGTAACCAAAGCATACCCGAGCTTGCGCAGGCCAAACGCAAAGAAGAACTCCGAACGTATGGAACCATGGACATTCGGGCGACTGTGAAGCTGGACTCTGACGGTTACCGAGACATGTTGATCCAGGCGTTAACAACGCAGATTGAAGAATTTCTGACAGGCCGGACGATTACACAAGAAGAGCGCAATTATTATTTTGGACATGCGGTATCGCTACAACTGTTACATGCACTGCGTGGGGCGAATGAAGGGGATCAGGCCAATGAAATGTTAATATCGGGTCTGCTGTTTGATATGCGATGGAGTCGATATTTTCTTCGAGATCTTCTTCAGGAGTCTGCCTTATGGCTAGGTTCTCCACTTGATCAATATGCGAGAGAATTCAGCGAGATCATTGTACGTTGGGAGAAGGCCTACAATATGCTTCAGGTCAGTCGGATAAAGCAGCGTGAGCAGTGGAAAGTACAGCTAACAGGTGTAATTAAAATGTTGGTCACCGATGAATGGCAGTGGTATGAGTCACTTCGACAGTCCATACCTCAGGAAGATTGCTTCCCGCGTCAGGCTATGTCGATGATTGGACAAGAACACAGGGAGGATTTGCTCCGTATCGTATTGGATAGTTGCCGGGAGTTAAACGCGTACCATAATACAACGATTCCACTTGGTGAGGGTGGTAACGCTCCACTGTACGGACGAAGTGGGCAACTGGATTCGCTGGAACTCGTGTCATTGCTTGCAGTAGTAGAGCAGGGAATCGAAGATCGATGGGGGACGGGGATGGGAGCCGCACTGGCGGAGATGGCTGCTGCTTCCATGCCGGAAAGCCCATATCAGACCGTGGCCTCACTTGTTGATTATCTCGCACAGCAATGGGCGCCTGCCGGTAAGGAGGATGCAAGATGTTGAACCAATTCTTGCTTGAACGATTCGCGGAACAGGGACAGCAACCTGCGCTGATCTGGAAAGATCAGGAGTACAGCTATCGGTGGCTGCTGGAACAGGTTGGCATCATGAGTAAGTGGATTACAGCAGAAGGGCTGACTGGGCAACTTGTAACGCTGGAGGAAGATTATTCCCCCTATGCAGCGGCAGCATTGGTTGCTTTGCTCGGACAAGGGTGTATCGTGCTCCCCATGGATCGGAACCTGGTTGGAGCCAAACGAGAGGAATATATCCAGCTGGCACAGGTAAAGTGGCGTTTGGGCGTTGAAGAAGGCAAGTTGTGCATTCGGCAAACATGTGAATTATCTGGAGAGGTTCCTGTGTTGTTATCCTCGCTGGCACAGGAGGGCGTAGGCGGACTGGTACTCTTTTCATCTGGATCAACCGGAGTGAGTAAAGCGACTGTGCATCGTGCAGATCGGCTGTTACATCATTTTCGGCGGCAGGTTCGGCCTTTGCGAACGATTCCATTCATGATGTTTGATCATATCGGCGGTGTGAATACCATGCTGCAATCCCTGTCCAGTGGGGGCTGTCTCTGTATCATTGCGGATCGATCTCCCGAAGAAGTGTGCCGAACGATTGAGAAGTTTCGTGTGCAGGCGCTGCCTGTCTCCCCAACATTCATGAATCTGTTGCTGCTGGGTAGAAATGATGAGGGGTATGATCTGTCGAGTCTCGAAGTTGTGTCATACGGATCGGAAGTGATGCCTGAATCCGTACTGGCAGCCTGGAACCGGAGATATCCACAACTAAGGACGATACAAGCCTATGGCATGTCTGAACTTGGCATTCTGCCAACCCGCTCCAAAGAGCCAGGCTCGTTGCTGTTTTCCATTCAAGACGAAGGGGTCAAGTACCGGGTGGTGGAAGGAGAATTGCAGATTCATACAGCAACAGCGATGATTGGATATCTGAATGCACCTTCACCTTTTACAGAGGACGGGTGGCTACGTACTGGCGATGAAGCTGTGCTGGAGCAGGGGTACATTCGTATTCTGGGACGTCGTTCCGAGATCATTAACGTAGGGGGACGGAAAGTGTATCCTGCCGAGGTCGAGGGTGTTCTGGAAGAGATGGAATGTATTGAAGCGGCCGTAGTTTCGGGAGAACAGAGTGGTATCACGGGTCAGAGGGTGAAGGTGACGATCCGGTTGGCTACAGAATGTACTCTCACCGATCTGAGGCGATCCATCTGGGAATATTGTCAGGACAAGCTGCCTTCATACAAGATTCCGCAGAAAATCGTAATTACACAGGGAGCGCTCGTAAGTTCAAGAATGAAGAAAATACGAAAACCGATGACTTCGATACCCTTCGCCTCGGCTGGGAAATAGGTCGCTGCCATCAATGAGTATCAGGAGGTAGAGTAGAGTGGTGAACTTTAACCTATCTGGAAACACAAAAGGGAACAGAAAAGGTGCTGCCTCGAAGGGTTTCACCTTGCTTGAATTGCTATCGCTAACGAACCTCAGCAATGTTATTGCGTTGAAAATACGGCTTCTGGTCTCGAAAATCGACGTATTGGACAAAATAAGATCTCTCTGATTCGTTAGGCATTTAACCCGCGTATAATGAAGCGAATAAGGTGTGCTGGGTTCGTTAGAATATGACGTATAAGATACAGAAGAGGCTGTCCTTGGTCTGATATGCTACCCATACAGTAACAGGATTTTATTATTTTACCTGTCTAATTTATGGGGAGTATATCACCTAGGGGACAGCCTATTTGAAGTTATTTTCCCTTGTTAGCTGTATTTATCTCAGGCCTCAGCTGGTTGTTTCACCTCAAGTTGCATCAGGGAGAATCCGTAGGCTTCCAGATCGAGGGTCAGTTTGTTTTGCCGAGCTTCCACGGCGTTTAATGTGAACAGATTTCGCCAGACGTTACGATCTGCCAAAGGAAGTTCAAGGGTACACGGCTCATCACCCGCATTCAGCACAAGAAGCATGCGCTCTCCCGTATGCGAATCCAATCGTTCGATGGCAAGACAAGGGTCTCCGGCTTTTGCATATACAATCTTCAGTTCTGTGCTGCGCAGGGCAGGGTGCTCTTTACGAAGTGTAATGGTACGGGTGAAGAATTCCAGAAGCTCGCGATTCTGCTTGGTCTCATCCCACTCCATACACTTGCGGCAACCCGGATCATATCCCCCGTCAAGACCCACTTCGTCTCCATAATAGATACATGGGACACCTGGATACGTAAGCAGCAACGTAACGGCAAGTTTCATCTTGCGCTCGTCTCCATCACATAAGGTCAGCAGTCTGGGTGTATCATGACTTCCGAGCAGATTGAAGGACGCTTCGGTCACGGGCTGTGAATAGGCTGCGAGCAGTTTGCCGATCTCATTGGCAAATGCGAGTCCGTCGAGCTTACCGTGCACCGTATAGTCCAATACCGAATTGGTAAACGGATAATTCATCACGGCATCGAACTGGTCTCCCTGAAGCCACATGAGCGAATCATGCCAGATCTCACCGAGCAGATAGGCGTCAGGTTTAATGGCTTTTACCGTCTGACGGAATTCGCGCCAGAACTGATGATCCACCTCATTCGCCACATCAAGCCTCCAGCCGTCAATGTCCATCTCCTCAATCCAGAAACGTCCTACCTCCAGCAAGTATGCCTTCACTTCAGGGTGTTCCGTGTTCAGTTTCGGCATGAGCGGTTCAAAGGCAAAGGTGTCATAAGTCGGTATACCATCCTCCACACGTGGCGGCCAATCTTTGATATAGAACCAATCTGCGTAGGGAGAGGCAGCTCCATTCTTCATGACATCGACAAAAGGAGGGAACTCTCTGCCGGAATGGTTGAACACCGCATCCAGAACGACACGTATGCCGCGCTGATGACAGGCATCCACGAACGCCTTGAACTGTTCATTGGTTCCAAAGTGAGGATCAACCTTCATGTAATCGCCTGTATTGTATTTGTGATTCGTAGTGGCCTCGAACAGCGGACAGAAATAAATGGCATTGATGCCGAGCTGACTTATATGATCCAGATGATCCAGCACACCTTGGAGGTCGCCGCCGAAGAAGTTCACCGGCGTGGGTTCCCCTCCCCAGGGTTCAGCATTTTTGGGACTGAGGGATGGATCACCATTGGCATAACGTTCAGGGAAAATCTGATAAAACACAGCGTCCTTAACCCAGGCAGGCGGTTCAAAAATGTCGACCGGATTCATAAATGGAAAATCAAAGAATTCAAGTGGATGATCAGGCAGCGCCTGCTCGAATCCGCGCTCCGTCATCCAGACCGATTCCTCTCCCTGAATCAATTGGAAACCATACCGTAATCTGCGATAGGGAGGTGAAGTCTCGGCTTCCCAATAATCGAACATTTCATCCCGGGCAAAGATGTGCATAGGGGTGTGCGTGATCGTCCGATCCCAAGCATATTTGTCTCCGGTAATGGCAATCACCGCATCTAGGTCCCCGCGTTTGGACCGAAGTCGCAGGTGCATGGTCGAGCGGTCATAAGCATAGGACCAATTGAGTTTTGGGCGATGGTAAACGGCTTCAAGAATCATGTAAATCACTCCTCGTCAGATGATGATATTCAGATCAATGCGGCCATTAAACGCAAAAAAGGCACAACCTCTATTGTTCACGAGGTTGTACCTTTCGGCAGCATAGCCTTTTGATTATAGTGCTATTATACGAACTAACTCAGCAAAAGAAAACACTTTTTTTCCTTAAATTTCAAAATTGTTTAAAACGGATAAAGCGATGATTCCATTCACACGGTGAACGCCGGAATAGTGCATTCTGACGTTATACATGTGTGGCTGTTTTACATTTGGTAGCCCAGTTTTTCGCCGTAGGCTGTGATTTCAGCATGATATTGTTGAATGCTTTTGATCCCTGATGCAATCTTGTCATTACCTTGTTTAAGGAGTTTGCTGTTTACTTTCGTTTTGGCAACAGACTTTTTGAACAATTGATATCCTTCAAGCTGAGCATAGCTGCCTTTAACCAATTTGGCATGGATTTTTTTCAGTTCAGCATTCTCCGGTTTGATCTGTTTCAGCATGGAAACATACTTGGTGTAGTTAGGGATTGCTGTATTGTTCAGTTTGAGATAGAAGGATTTGCGATTGGAAGATGTAATGTATGTATTACCACCCACTGCATCCATTGCTTTCTTCTCGTATACCGCTGGATCAGTCAATGCATCCAGGTAGTTCAGGAAATCTTCTTCTTCGGCTGTAAGTTCCGTTTCTTCTTCTGACGTGTCAACTTCATAGTATTCGTCTTCCGAATATGTATTGGTTGAGTCATCCGCAGCAGCGGCATAGGACCCTACAGGTGCGAACACCCCGCCGAGCAAAACAAAACTCATAATGATTGATAGTACCCAAGATTTCTTCACGTGCTAATTTCCCCTATCTATAGATGTGATTTTATTCCAATGGATAATCTAACATAGTGCTACAAGAAATTACAGGAATTGTTTTACAGTAATTTCATCAGTCAAACGCATATGAATGAATAATGATTCACCCGCAAAAAGAACATGTATTAGATGAAGCTAGAAGTTAGAAGAGAAATGTGCATCTTAAGTTACAGAGAAAAAAATTACATATATGGTTTATGTAGAGGCGTATTGTATCGATATATATTGTATTAGTTTAGTTAATATATCTTTATTTAATGTTGTTTTATGAAGTTAAAGAGTTCGACAGGGAGTGAGAAGTTTTTCCAAATAAAATGCTTGTATAATGATTTCATCTCCATTACAATTCAATTGATAATGAGATTCAATATCATTTATAGGGAAAAGGGCAGAGGGGTTACATCACATTGTGGCTGTTCACAACAAGTCCATCTACGCAGAAGGTAAACCGGAAGATATTGTTACACAGGACATGGTCCGTAAAGTCTTCCAGATGGAGTGTGAGATTGCGGTTGATCCACTGTTCGGCACACCAACCTGTATCCCGCATGGAAGGGGAAGGAAGCTGAATGGAGAACAGCGTTACACTCAGCTGGCTTGAGGGTCAGGAGATGCAGACTTTGGCTGCGGAATATATCGGCTGCTGAAGTTCCCGAGGATTATTGCCTGACCTGTCTCAATTTAAACCATTAAGTATTTCGTACGTGCTCCAAGATGACTTCAATAATGATTCAACGAATGATTCAAGCTATATCCTTATTTTTCAATCCTCCACGTCAACTCTTCTACATTCAATGTAGATAACAGGAACAGGCAAGCTCTTGGTTTCATCCTGATCCAGATCTTGCCCCGTTTGTTGTACCTGTTAATTCGATGTAACAAAACCACGCCGACATAAACCCAAGTCAAAACGAATTTTATTTTTTTTCCTTAAAAGTTTATTATTGACAATAAAGAACGAATTGCCATAAAATAGATTTTATATGATATTGATAATCATTATCAATATTTAATTACAAAAAAAATTGATGAAGTATGAGCAATATAAGTTGAATTAATCATTTAACATGCAACGGAGAGGACAGAAAAACCTGAAAAAGCGAAGCTAAAAGCTTTCTGCAAGAAAGCTGCATCGTAAGCATAAGCTGCGCCTACAAGCTTTCTAAAAGAAAGCTGGCATCCAAAGCATACGCTATCCCCGGATTTTTCCCTTGAGAAAAGGGATTCAAAAAAATCTGGGGATAACAGCGATCGGAAGATGGTTCTGACCGCGCAGTGATTTCGTGTAAAAACAGTATTCAACTTATATTAGGAGCGAGTACCTTCATTCGATCGGGGAGGATTTTCAGTGTTTCCGAAAGGGATTCATAATCTGCAAAACCGACTCATTATAAGCAAAGCGAGAGAAATGGGAATCACCTGTGAGCCACTTCTTGAGGGGTGCGAAGATTTTCTGAAGCTGTCTGTAGGGGACAAAGAGATCATCATTAACAAAACCAGATCTCATCGTCTGCCGTTAATCGCTGGACTGCTCGCGAAGAACAAGCAGGCATGTAATATGTTGTTGCATGAACAGGGAATGCCTGTGCCATCATTTATCGTAATCCCAGAGATGGGAAGCGAGGCAGCAGATTTTCTGAAAAGGCATGGCTCCATTGTAGTGAAACCGCTGGATGCGAGCAGCAGCATGGGTGTGACGCTGGATGTGCGTACCCCAGATGAACTGGAGGCAGCCATTCAACTTGCGAGTGTCCACGGCAGCAGCATTATGTTACAGCAATATGTGACCGGGATCGATTACAGAGTGCTGATCATTAACGGTGAAGTGGCGGCTGTGAATGAGTATCGGCCTGTCTATGTCGAGGGAGACGGAACTTCAACCGTTCGGGCGTTAATTGAGCAGTTGAATCAGGAACGAATCGAGATGACACCCATTGGCGAGTATGAAGCGTTTCCCGAGGTTAATGCAGAAACGGAACGACTGCTGGAGGTATTGCGTGCACAAGGGACAACTCTGGATAAAGTTCCTGCCGCCGGAAAAGAAATCGAGTTATATGATCTCCGTAACTCAGCCGCCGGAAAAATCAGTGAATTCTACAAGGATTGTACCGAAATCATTCATCCCGAGAATGCGCGAATGATCATTCAAGCGGCCAAAACTCTTCAGATTGATGTAGCAGGGGTCGATGTTCGTTGTCGTGATATCCGCACGCCGATCTCCGGAGAACAGGGGGGCATTCTGGAAGTGAACGCTTTGCCGGATCTGACACACCACGTCTTTCCCCATGGTGGAACAACTCGTGATGTGGTTCGGTTATACCTGGAATACCTGTATCAGGAGCAACTTGATTATAAGATGAATAACGTATAACAACGTATAGATGACAATGTATAACGGATAACAGATGACGGATACCATCATTTATAATTCGGACCTTATCAAGATTTTGAACCAGTACCATGTCACATACAAATGTAGAACAAGAACCACAGGCATCAGCTTCAGCCTGAATCGATTATAAGGAGCGTTATAGGGCTATGTCAGTAGAGGTGCAGACGGAATATCTGAAGATGCAAAATGAGAAGGAATCCAATGCAAGATCGTACCCCAGACATTTCCCGCTTGTCATTAGCAAGGCCCATGGGGTGAAGATTACCGATACGGAAGGCCGTGTATTCTACGACTGCCTGGCTGGTGCAGGAACATTGGCGTTGGGACATAACCATGACACGGTGGTCAATGCCATTCGCGATGTTCTGGATCGGCAGATTCCGCTTCATACACTGGATTTGGCAACGCCGCTGAAGCTTGCATATATGCAAGAACTGTTTTCCATTCTTCCGGCAGAGATGCGAGACAAGGCCAAAATCCAGTTCTGTGGTCCAACCGGAGCGGATGCAGTAGAAGCAGCCATTAAGCTGGTCAAACATGCAACAGGTGGCAAGTCCATTCTTGCCTTTCAGGGAGGTTATCACGGTTCGACCCAAGCAACGATGTCCATGAGTGGCAACCTGAGCAAGAAACAACATCTGCAAAGCCTGCTGCCGGATGTGCATTTCCTGCCGTTTCCTTATGAATACCGCTGCCCATTTGGTGTTGGTGAAGGCATGACGGCCCAATTAAGCGCACAGTATATTGAAAATTTGCTCGATGATTGCGAGAGCGGTATTGCCGCACCGTGTGGGGTCATTGTGGAGACGGTGCAGGGGGAAGGCGGGGCGATTCCGGCAGACATTGAATGGCTGAAGGAGCTGCGCCGAATCACGGCAGAGCGAAGCATTCCGCTCATTATCGACGAAGTGCAGACAGGCATTGGACGGACAGGCCGGATGTTTTCATTTGAACATGCCGGGATTGTACCCGATGTAATCATCTGCTCCAAAGCAGTTGGCGGAAGTCTGCCCATGTCTGTTGTCATTTACAAAGAAGAACTGGATCAATGGCAACCTGGTGCACACACAGGTACGTTCCGTGGCAATCAGCTGGCCATGGCAGCGGGACTTGCTACACTTCGTTATATTCGGGAACAGGATGTTCTACACAACGTGCATCTGCGCAGTGAGCAGTTCATGAATCAACTGAATGCATTGAAAGAGCGGTATGCAGAGATTGGTGACGTGCGAGGCAGAGGACTGATGATCGGCGTTGAAGTGGTGGATCCAACAGGACGCAAGGATCGTCTGGGACATTATTTGCCTAATGGTGCGCTGGCTGAGTCTATTCAGCGTGAATGTTTCAAGAATGGATTAATTGTGGAACTGGGCGGGCGTCATTCAGCTGTTGTTCGTTTTCTGCCGCCGCTGAATATTACGGAGCAAGAAACGGGCGCAATCCTTGCGATCTTTGAGAAATCGGTAGCTGAAGCGATTGCCTTAGCAACGGCTGCATGTTGAAGCTATCCCTGATGAAAAGGCATGCAGTATTACTCGCGATTCTGATCGGTGCTTTTTCGCTGGTGCTGACCAACAGTGCATTTAACCTGCTGCTGCCTTATTTTGTGCAATACTATCAGATCTCTACGACAGCAGGCGGGTGGATTATCGCGCTGTACATGCTGGCTATGACGTTAACGATGCCGCTGGCTTCCCTGATTGTGGACCGACTGGGGCGTAAGCAGACGTATATGTTGGGGATCAGTATCTATGGACTGTTCTCGGTAGCAGGTGCGTTGTTTTATCACTCTATTGAGGTAATGTTGCTGGTTCGTTTCATGCATGGCGTTGCCGCGGGGCTGATGATTCCGTTATCACTTGTGTTGCTGTTTGATGTATACGGACCGGAGGTACGAGGGCGAATTACCGGAGCGTGGGGCTTGCTGCTTATGTTGGCTCCGGCTGCCGGGCCTACGCTGGGTGGATTCATCATTCAGTATGGACGGCTCGAAATGCTGTTCTGGATCAATGTGCCACTGGCTATATTCTCGTTGATTGGCTGCGGTCGAGTCATTCAGACCTATATCCCTGCCCGCAGGAAAAAATGGCATCCAACCAGTGTCATGCTGCTAATCTGCGCGGTAGGTGCCCTTAGTCTGGGGGTACAGTTGTACGCAAGTCCTGTCGTGGCAGTATGGGTACCATGGATGCTGATTGCGCTCGGTGTGTTGCTGCTCATTCGTTTTGTCCAGACCGAGAACGGTCGCAAGGAACCACTGATCCGGTACCAGTTGCTGCGGCGTAATGCCGTCTTTCCACTGACCGTATTGATCTCGACCATTCAGGATTGTGTCATGTTTGGCGTGATCTTTGCATTACCGTTATTGTTCCAGGACGTCTTCCACCTGTCACCTGCCCTATCCGGTGCATTGTTTATTCCCTTGTCGATCTGTACAAGTCTATTCATGTGGATTGGCGGCAGCTTGATGGATCGCGGTCGGTCCATGCATTTTATCGCATGGGGCACGTTGCTGGTGTCGATATCGATCTTGTCGTTTGCTGTTCTGCCCCTGGGAGCGTCAATCTGGATCATCGGAATGCTCATGGCGTGCCGGGGAATTGGCGTTGGTCTGTCAGGCATGAGCATCTCTGCGATTGGTCTGCAAGCATTACCGGACGAAGACATGCACGAAGGCTCGGTGTTATCAACCACGATTGAGCGTCTGGCTTCTTCGTTTGCGGTGATGGGCTTGACCCTGTATTACGATATGCGTTGGCAATGGCTTGCCGGGGCAGGAAAGTCCATGGAGATGGCAAAATGGGGAGCGCTCAAAGAAATCTGTATCGGACTTGGCTGCGCCATACTGCTTACACTTCCCCTGGTCCTACTTATAACCCGAAAGAAGGTTGGCATCATTGTTCGAGATGGAAAACAAGCTCCGGTCTGAAGCTGAGCAGCAGGCCCATGAACATTCGTGCAAACTGCTGCTGAACTGTTACATCCGTGAGCTTGCGCTAGAGAAGGAAAGCGATATTCGGATTAATCCAAATACGCTGACGTACGCTGTTAATTTTCAAGCCAGTAGGGTGAAGGTGACAGGACACTTGTCTTATTACTCTGCCATAGGGGAGCATGAATACCTCAGCATGGAATCTGGCGGGGAAGGGGTGCATTATGGTGACCTGGTTCGTTGGATCACATCTGAGCTAAGTGGAAATGGGGAACAGGGAGCGAGTTTGGATCAATATGGAATGAAGAAAAGTGTGATGGAAATGAAGCGTTCACTTGAGCTGGAGAATGTACATCCATTGGATGAGAATACGAATCGTGTAGAGCTGGCATATGCCAGAGATTTTGCACAAAAGGTAGATAACAGTGTGGGCAACCTCACGTTGTATATCGAACAAGCGGCTGGTCTCGACATCCACGACTATCGCACATCGGAACAGTCACTGTTGTATGGTCATCCGTTTCACCCTTTCCCGAAGAATTCCAAAGGCTTCAGCGAGGATGATGTGCAGAAGTACAGTCCGGAGTTACGGACATCATTTCAACTCTGTTATATCGCCGTGAGGCAGGATGTCTACGTGCAGGAATGGGTCGATGACGAGGCGGCAATGGATTTGCAAGACTTACTGTGGAGCCATGTGGAGCCTATTTTAAAAGAAAAGAGTGAAATGTATGGGCTGCTGCCTGTCCATCCATGGCAATACGCATACATATCACGATTGTCCGAGGTGCAGCACTATATTCGAGATGAAAAAATAATTCTGCTTGGCAGTGTGGGACCAACCGTCTATCCAACCTCTTCGGTCCGTACAGTTTATGTTCCCGAATGGAACTGCAATATTAAGCTGTCACTGAACATGCAGATCACCAACATGATTCGCACCAACAGTGCTGAGCAGATGCGCAGAACACTGGATGCCTCCAAGTACGTCAGGCAGCATGACTGCTTCGGTGCTGATGAACCGAACACGCATATTGCGTATGAGACAGGTGTAGCGACTTGTGCTTTTGAAGATGAAGAGTTAACCAGTCTGTTTACGATAGCTTATCGGCCCATTGAGTTTGATGTTGAGAATACGTATGTCTTATCCAGTCTGGTTGAAGCACCGCTTCCCAGGATGCGGTCAAGACTGATGACGATGCTGGGTGGTGGACGTGACATAGCGGAATGCTGGCTGGATCGTTATCTGGCATGTTCTCTGCTGCCGATTGTACGGGCTGCGGGAGAGAAAGGCATTCACTTTGAAGCTCATTTGCAGAATACTCTTGTGACATTGAAGGATGGGATGCCTGTGGCTTTTATCGTCCGCGATCTGGAAGGGGTCAGTGTGGATGAGGAACTTATAAGTGAGCAGGATCGTGCAGCGTCCGATTTACTATTTTATTCGCGAGAGAAAGCCTGGGCGCGGACATCGTACTATTTTATCGTCAATCATCTGGGGTCTTTGATTCATGCCATGGCGCGAGATGTGAACGTCCCGGAGGAGCATTTCTGGAAGCAGGTACGTGGGGTACTTGTGGAGGAACTGGAACGAACGGGCAATGCATATGTGCAACATCTGCTGACGGCGGACGCATTTCTAGCCAAACAAAATCTGGTGAGTTGTCTAAGGGGTATCAGCCAGAACCCGGCTTACGTGCCGGTGAGCAATGTAATGAAACGAATGGGGAGTGAAGTGCGTGGGAGTCGTGGGATACAGGGCTGAAGCAGGAGGCAGGACAGAAGCAGTATACGTGGATGTACAGGAACGGATTATGCGGCAGACGTTGGAGGCGATGTGGTTCGAGGGCATTTTGGACAGTGTTGTGAGTGGAAGCGAATGGCGGACCGAGGGACTTACATCTTCCGGCGATTCTGTTGCGTACACGTGTGAAGCGGAGCGGAAGTTTTCATTTGGCCGGGTGAAGGTGAAGAAGGGTTCGATTCAAAGAGAGGGCGTACCGTGCACCGATCTGGATCTTTTTTTGGAAGAAATTGTGCTGAACGCGTTGAAGGGTGCAAATGTCACGGCTTTTATCCAGGAACTGCTCGAAACGATGGCAAAGGATAGTCAGTGCCGGGCGATATTACCCTTGAACATTCCGAGTGAGGATCGGCATTATGATGCGCTCGAAAGTCACATGACCGACGGTCATCTGTACCACCCGAGTTATAAGTCGAGGCTGGGATTTTCTTTGAAAGACAATCTGGCCTATGGCCCTGAATTTAACTCGGAGGTTTCATTAGTCTGGGTTGCTGTGAAAAAAGAATTTGCTCAGACCGCTGTATCCGCAGGGTATAGCTCTGAAGAATTGGTGAGGCAACATCTTACCGCTGAGGATATGCAGCGATTTCAACAGATCCTGCAACAACAAGGTCGTACGGACATGGGTGAAGTGGTACACGCACATGCGGCGAGTGTAGATCAGTTGGGGAGCAGTGCCGAAGTTCGTGAGAGCGTTGGAGAGACAATCCTAGCGAAGCTTCATGGGGCAGTTCGTGAAAAAGGCGAAACAGTCCGTAGCTCGGGTAGTGAAGACGGCAAGGATGCTAAAGGAATAGGTTCTGGCACTGATGAATCATATGTGTTCATTCCGGTTCATCCATGGCAGTGGGAGCACCAGTTGGAATCGGTATATGCTCGTCAACTGATGGATGGAGATATCGTGTATCTTGGTCCATCGTCTTCGCCCTATCGTGCACAGCAGTCGATCCGTTCGCTCTCGAATCGGGTGAACCTGGAAGCCCCTTACATCAAACTGGCCCTTAGCATCACCAACACATCGAGCACACGCATTCTGGCACAGCATACGACCCAGAACGCACCGCTGATCAGCGATTGGCTGGATGAACTTGTTCGTGAAGATGAACTGTTGCAGCGGGCGCAGTTTGGCATTTTAAAAGAAATCATGGGATTGTCGTTCCGTTATGAGCAGTTGCCTGCAACGCAGTATGGACGAGCCTACGGCACACTCGGTGCCATCTGGCGGGAGAATGTGACTGTTCACCTGAAGGAAGGCGAGACGGCGTGGCCGCTGAATGCGCTAATGTTGGTGCAGCCGGACGGTGTTCCATTTATCCAGGATGCTGTAGAACGACATGGTGTGGAAAAGTGGAGCGAGGCCCTTGTTCGCACAGTTACATTGCCGATTATCCATCTGCTCTATGCACACGGGATTGCGCTGGAATCTCATGCTCAGAATATCATTTTGGTACTGGAAGATGATCTGCCGAAACGAATCATGATCAAGGATCTGCATGATGGTGTTCGCTATGTACCTGATCAACTGTTACACCCGGAAAGGGCACCGAAGCTGAACCCGGAGCCGGAAACCCATCGTAAGTTCAATCGGTATTCATTCATCTATGCGGGAGATGTGTCGGAAGTCAGGGACTATACGTATGATGCATTCTTTTTTATCTGCATGACGGATATTGCGCTGGCTTTGGAGAAGTTTGGGTTGTCGGAGGAAGCGTTCTGGCAGATGTGCGCAGGTGTAATTGTGCATTACCAGAAGCAACACCCGCAGTACACGGAACGATTCGCTGCATTTGACCTTTTTGCCGAAGATGCACTGATCGAAGAGATGACCAAGCGCCGTCTGTATGGGGATGGAGAGTTATATTTCCGCAAGGCGAGCAATCCGCTCAAGATATCAAAGGATGCACTTGAATCAAAGAGAACGCCCGAATTAAAGGGAATCGTCGAATGAGGATTAACACGCTGAAGGAAAAAATTGCACGCAAACAGCCCGTATATGGCCTTTTTGTATCCATACCACACCCGGTGATCATTGAGATGATCGGACATGCGGAATATGATTTTGTCATTATTGACCTAGAACATGCCGCAACATCGATGGAATCGGTAGAGGATTTGGTTCGTGCGGCGGAACTGGTCGGCCTAACCCCGTTGGTTCGGATCTCGAAGGTGGAGCGAGCGGAGATTCTGAAAGTACTGGACTGCGGTGCCCAAGGCATCGTCATTCCGCATGTCGAGCAACTGGAGCAAGTGGAGGAAGCGGTTCGTCACGCCTACTATCATCCGGTTGGCATGCGTAGCTTGAATAGCGGTCGTCCCGGTGTATTCGGGAAATATCCACTCACCGGATACATTGAGGAAGCGAACCAACAGGTGATGGTTGTACCGATGATCGAAAGTGTGGAGGGCGTGCGGCAAAGTGCACAGATTCTGTCTCACCCTCAGGTGAGTTTTGTATTGGAAGGAGCGGCTGATCTGTCGCAATCCCTCGGCGTACCATGGCAGACGGAGCACCCGGATGTGAGACGTGTACTGGATGAATTGCATGCTACCGCTCAGCAGTGCGAAGTGCCTTATGCAACGGTCACCAGAGGTGTGGAGGATATGTCTCTCTGGGCTGAGCGGGGAGTACATATATACGTGCTTGGTGATGATCGGAATACTGCGTTTCGGGCGTATGCCCAAAAACGGACTGACTACAGGAATGCGGGTGGGCAGATATGAAACCTAGTGTATGGCATGCGATCGAGGAAATACAACGCGGAATGGAAGAACCGGTATGTGCATATGTCTACGATCTGGCTGGTATTCAGGAGCAAGTACGTCAGATGTTGGGCAGCATGCCTGGGAACACAGAATTGTTCTATGCTATCAAGGCGAATCCTGATCCGCGAATCATTGAGGCGTTGCTTCCATTTGTGAAGGGCTTTGAAGTGGCTTCGATTGGAGAGCTACTCAAGGTTAGAGCGGTAAGCCGAGAGGTTCCGATTCTGTTTGGAGGTCCGGGTAAAAAGGAGAGCGAGCTTCGTCTGGCGATCGAGCAGGGCGTGAGTTACATTCATGTGGAAAGTTTGCTGGAGCTGCGGCGCATCATTGCGATTGCGAAAGAGCGAGCGAAGGATCAAGAACATGAGCAAGAGCACGTGCAGGGGAGCAGGCAGAAGCAAGAATGGGAGCAGAAACCGGAGCAGAGATATACGCAAGCATACGGCGAGGAACTGATGCAAGAGCAGAAGCAAAAACAGGATCAAGGACAGAAGCAGGAACATGAGCCGAAACATGAGCCGAAACATAAACAACAACAGGAGCAAGCGCAGGAGGTTCGCATACTGCTCCGAATCAATCTGCGGAGCAGCACGTTACCTCGGACGAAGATTGTTATGGGCGGTGGGCCGAGTCCTTTTGGAATCGATGAAGAGGCGGTGGAAGAAGCCATTGAACTCATTCGTGTGGAAGGCGCCGGTGTGGTTCGGTTAAGCGGGTTCCATTTTCACTCCTTGTCCAACAATATGGATGCCAGGCTGCATGCCGAGATGATCGAGTTGTATTTGCAAAAGGTGGAGCAGTGGCAGCAGCAGTATGATCTACCTGTGGAAGTGGTGAATGCAGGAGGTGGATTCGGTGTCACGTATGATGGTAGCCCCGGATTCGACTGGCCTTTATTCACTTCGCTGCTAGAGCAAAGTGAAGCCAGACAACGTCTTGCCTCACGAGGAGGTCAGCTGTATTTTGAATCGGGTCGACTGCTGGTGGCAGACCATGGGTATTACGCGGCAGAGGTTACGGATATCAAAACCTCTCATGATCAGTATTTTGCCGTGTTAAGGGGAGGTACGCACCACAATCGTCTGCCTGCTTCATGGGGCCATAACCATCCGTTTCAGATTATGGCGACGGACCGTTGGAAGCATTCATTTGCCCGTCCAGAGGTAAGAGATCGTCGAGTCCATATTGTAGGTGAGCTATGCACACCCAAGGATCGCATGCATTCCGATGCGGAGGTAGCACTGCTGCGCGTGGGAGATATTGTTTTGTTTGAAAAGTCTGGAGCTTATTGCTGGACCATCTCGCATCATGATTTTCTGGGGCATCCGCACCCGGCATTCCATTATCTAACGGAGGACAATAATCATGTCAACACTGATGAAACGTTCCAGTCTGCAAGCCACTGAACGCCGGATTATGGCGGATCTGATGAATTCATTTTTATCGGAGCAATTACTCCCACTGGAGGATCACCCATTCATTGATTTTACCGCATCACCTGCACCGTTTCGTCGATTGTACAAGGGATATGACAGCGAAGGCCTGAAAGACAAGGGAAGAACAGCCTTAGCAACTTTAGTTAATGGGATCGAGACTGGCATCAGGGTGGACGAGCTAGCGGAAACAAATGATTCCAACAAGACAAGTGAGGTACAGAACAACGAGCATAATCATAATGTAGCGTCTCGCTATAGATTGCACACTCAAGGCGTGCTGTGTCTGGTTGAAACTGGAGTAAGACAGGGGACTCAGTGGGTTCAGGGTTCACCGATCTACGAGGAGAAAACGGATGGAAGCTGGGTTCTCCTTGATACTCCGGCAGAAGTTGGACGTGCGGTGTTACAGAGGGCTTTGTCGGATAAGGCCTATGCGCAGCCTGGGGTGGCGGAATTCCTGGTTAGTCTGGACATTGCTGTGGAGCAGTATGCTTTGGGCTGGGAACAAGTCCAGTATCTGTCCGCTAACGTCCCGACTTCTGCGTATGAATGGTTTATCAAAGGTGAACGTGTTGCGGCATTGCGGGATCGTCCATTTCACCCATCGTCCAAAGCCAAGGTGGGATTCAATGCAGAAGATGTAACACGGTATGCAGCAGAATTCGGGAAGGCGATTTCGCTGCGCTGGGTGGCTATACGGCTGGATGCCGTGCAGCAAGGGTGTGAAGATGGATTGTCCATTTTGGATGTGTTAGACGATGTTCAGCGCGGAGTGGTGGAAGCCGAGTTTGCCAAAAAAGGGATCACGTTAGACGAATATCTGCCGATGCCTGTACATCCGTGGCAATTGGAACATGTGATTCTCCCTTGCTTCACGGGAGAGATCGAAGAGGGTAGCATTATCGTATTGGACATAGAAGTGGGCGACGTACAGGCAACATCTTCTCTGCGCTCAATGGCTCCATCAACCGAATCTAATCTGATGTTCAAGCTACCGGTTAGTGTGCTGTCACTGGGGGCTGCTCGCTATCTTCCGGTGGTCAAACTTCTGAATGGTCTTGCTGGTGAACGGATGCTACGACAGGCCGTTGCTTGTGACGAGACGTTGAAGGACAAGGTGTATATGTGTGAAGAGCAGAACTGGTGGGGCTTCATGCCGGAATCCATGGGACTGTTTGATGATCATCCCCGGCATCTGGCTGCACAGATTCGTGTGTATCCCTCTGAGTTATTGGGTGAAGATTACAAAGTAATTCCAATGGCCGCATTGGGTGTGAATCTGGAAGGGCATCATCTATTAAAGGACATTCTGGGTGATGATCTGAGCAGCACGAATGTTCTCGACTTTTATACCAGCATAGCTACGACGTTTTATGATATCGTGATGCGCCTGTTCAAGGTGGGCGTTGTACCTGAGATTCATGGTCAGAACTGCTGTCTGGTGTTGAAGGATAATGAGGTAAAAGGTCTCTTGTTCCGCGATCATGATTCCGTGCGTTTGCATCAGCCTTATCTGGACAAACATGGTATTGCAGACCCTGCCTATCATATTCGTCCAGGCTACTCGAACAGCCTGTATAACGAGACGATTCAGAAGCTGATCTTCTATGTGCAGTCTTTGGGGACGCAGGTGAATCTGGCTGCGATCATGGAGGCACTGAGCGAAGTGTATCACATTCCCGAAACGAAGTTATGGGAGATCACGGAGCAGGCTTGGAAGGAAGCGCTGCAACATGTGCAGCTTCCCGAATCCGACCGGGCCGCGCTTGCTCATGCGATATTCGAGAGCAAGGAGTGGCCCGTGAAGTTAGTTGTCCGTCCGCTGCTTGAAGCGGATGGGGTGCCTGGCGCGATGCCATCGGGCAAAGGCATAGGCTGGAACCCTTTTTACAAGGGATAGAATGCAGAAGGTGGCCCGCTTGACGGGTTGCCTTTTCGTTTTTTTGGTAATGAAGGTTCAAATCGCGAGGGGGGGATAAATGTTCATAATTATTGAAGGTGAATCTGATGAAATCCAAGTACAGAAATCGGACTGGTGTTATAAATGAATAAGTGTTACTGGCTCACCTTCTTATGATGGCAATGTGTTTGTTACTTATATTTACTAATTGGTTGTTTTCGGTTGATTAAAATTACCTATTTGTTGATTTAACAGACTTACTATTTCCTTTGAATTATTACTCATTCCGTCGTCATTCTGATTCTTATTGGAGTTGGAGAGGAACCGCGAATAGTTTTCTGTACTTGTTGCTTCTCCTTCAGCATGTTTTGTTTCACTCAATAGAACCTTTGAGCCGTCTGAATTAACAAGATACTGTCTAGTATAAGCACCTTCCCTTGCTGTAACCAGCTGCCCTTTTTTTTCTACTGATTTGTCTTTCTTTTCTTCGTCTTCTTTCTTTTCGACTGTTTGTACGAGCAGCGTTGATTTAAACAACTCTTTGTTGTTTGTTAGATTGTTGCGTTGGTTAATGTGATAAATGCTAGGACTAGAATTGTTAACACGCATGACTTCACACCCTCTTCGAATGGAATTTTTTTGAAATAATTGTAACATTTCATTTTATATCGGTATCTTTTGTTGAGAAATGAGTACAAATTGCGATTTGGACAAAAAAAGGGACACTCGCGGCTTTTCTTTTAACGATTTTAATGAATTTGATATCGTCATTCCTGAAATACCTTATAAGTATCTTCGCGGTTCACCATTCCGGGCTTATATTGTCTACTTGACGGGTTGCCTTTTTGGCTTGTTGTCATCGAAAGTTACAATGCTTGGAGGGAATAAAACGTTCATCATTATGGCTAAAAATCTTATCAAATGGAGGTATAGGAAAGAGACTGATGGTATAATCGGGTTATGTGTTATAGTCATACTTGTGTATTACCGAAAAGGTTTTCGGAAAAAGCGACATCTACTGTTGTAACCGCAATCATAATTTACTTCAAGAAAGTGAGAAACTAACATGAATCAGAAGAGACTTTTTAATGATGGATGGCAATTTGCGAAAAGCAAGCTGGATGTTACGGAACCTGCGGGTCTGGTATATGAACCTGTGGAGCTTCCCCATGATTGGCTGATATATAATACGCTTGAACTGTATGAGGACAGCATTGGTTGGTACCGCAAGACGTTCCATTACACGAAGGATGAGCAGCAGCTCCTGCTTTGTTTTGATGGCGTATACATGGACTCTTCGGTGTATGTGAACGGGCAGTTGGTTGGGGAGTGGAAGTATGGCTATTCTGCTTTTGAACATGAGATCACGAATGCACTGGTGGAAGGCGACAATCTGATTGTGGTCAAAGTGGTGCATCAGAGCCCGAACAGCAGATGGTATTCCGGAGCCGGAATCTATCGCCATGTGTGGCTGAAGACGAGAGACCGCAACCATATTGTTACGGATGGGATCTATGTATCCATCAAGCAACAGACGGATGGCTGGCAGGTGGAAGTGGATACGGAGCTGAACCTGGAACAGAATCAGCAGGCAGAGCTAGTGCATACGATCCGGTATGAAGGTCAGGTGGTGGCATCCAGCAAAGCGAATGTTACGGCTTCGGTCGGTGAGAATGCGATCGCATTGGCAGATAGCGAACAGATCATTGTGGAGAATCCAAACCTGTGGAGCCCGGATGCACCGCATCTGTATGAACTGGTGACTGAGTTGCGATTGATCTCGGAAGATCAGGAACATCGGACAGTGGAGTCGGTATCGCAACGCATTGGATTCCGGGATATCAAACTGGATGCCAATGAAGGATTCCACCTGAACGGGGTCAAGATGAAGCTGAACGGCGTGTGTGAACACCATGATCTTGGGGCGCTGGGAGCTGCGTTTAACCTGACGGCATTGCGTAGAAGATTTGTTTTGCTCAAAGAAATGGGCGTTAACGCCATCCGTACCGCGCATAATATGCCTGCCAAAGAGTTCATGGAACTCGCGGATGAGATGGGTATGCTGGTTGTGTCTGAAGCCTTTGATATGTGGGAACGTGCCAAAACGCCATACGATTATGCGAGATTTTTCCCGGAGTGGGTGCATACGGATGTGAAGAGTTGGGTGAAGCGCGACCGTAACCATGCCAGCCTGATCATGTGGAGTATCGGGAATGAAATCTATGATACCCATGCGGATGAGCGTGGACAGGAAGTAACTCGGATGCTGATGGATTATGTGCTGGAATTTGATCCAAAAGGTAATGCTGGCGTGACGATTGGTTCCAACTACATGCCTTGGGAAAATGCACAAAAATGCGCGGATATCGTGAAGCTGGCAGGTTACAACTACGCGGAAAAATATTATGACAAACATCATGAGGAGCATCCGGACTGGATTATCTATGGTAGTGAGACGTCTTCGGTGGTGCAGAGCCGTGGCATTTATCATTTCCCGTTCGAACAGCCGATTCTGGCAGATGACGACGAGCAGTGCTCGGCTTTGGGTAACAGTACGACCAGCTGGGGCGCGAAGTCGGCAGAATACTGCATCTTGGCAGAACGGGATACACCGTATTCGCTGGGACAGTTCCTGTGGACTGGATTCGATTATATTGGAGAACCGACACCATATCATACGAAGAATTCGTATTTTGGACAGTTGGATACGGCAACGTTCCCGAAAGACTCTTATTATATCTACCAAGCGGCTTGGACGGATTATAAGAAAAGTCCGATGGTTCACCTGTTCCCGTATTGGGATTTCAGCCCGGGTCAGATTATTGATGTACGCGTGTGCAGCAACGCACCGAAGATTGAGTTGCAACTCAACGGTAAAACCATTGGTACGTACGATATCGATCATGCCAATGGAACACAACTGTCCGGCTGGTGGAAGGTGCCTTATGAAGAGGGCGAGCTGAAAGCGATCGCTTACGATGAGAACGGTCAGATCATTGCAACCGATGTGCAAAGATCCTATACGGATGCGAAGAAAATTCGTCTGCAAGCGGATCGGGAGCAGCTACATGCGAATGGGACAGACCTCATTTTTGTAGAAATTGATGTTGAAGATGAAGCGGGTAATCCAGTTCACAATGCAAACAACCGCGTACAAGTTCAGGTGAGTGGTGCAGGACGATTGCTGGGTCTGGATAACGGGGACAGCACGGACTATGATCCATACAAAGGGCTGAGCAGAAGACTGTTCAGCGGCAAACTGATGGCGATCATCGGAGCAACAAATGAACCTGGAACGGTGCGGATTGAAGTTTCTTCCGAAGGTTTGGAAGGAGCTGTGGCTGAGTTCGAATCGCGGGTTGTGGATGGGGAACTTGAAGTGAGCAGTGTAGTTAATAATCAGACGCAAGCTGTTTTCATGCAAAATGAACAACGTCCAGTGCTTACGGGGAATGCTCAGGAGATTCCTTTGCGGAAAATCGAGATCATCAGTACTGCAGGACAGTTGCTCGATCCGTCCAACCCGGAGCTTACTGTAACCGCCAAGCTGTATCCAGAGAACACCTCCTACCGCGACATAGAGTGGGCTGTTGTGAACGATGCGGGAATTGAATCCAACATTGCCAAAGTGGAAGCTGTTCAAGCAGAAACGGGTGACAACGGTGAGCATCAACATGCGGTAAAGGTTTCGGCTATAGGTGACGGGGAGTTCCGGCTTCGCGCAACCAGTACCAACGGTACGGATAAAACGAAACTCATCTCCCAGCTGGAGTTCAAGGCGGACGGTCTCGGCACAGCCTACAAAGATCCATACGGCTTCATCACGGGCGGACTGTACGATTACACCAAAGGTGAGGTTGGTAACGGCAATGAGCGCGGGGTAGCGACAAGTCGGGATGGAGAGACGCACGTAGGTTTCCGTAATATTGACTTCGGACCGTACGGCTCCGATACCATAACGATTCCTATTTTCACGCTATCCACTGAGGACTACTTCATTCAGATCTGGGAAGGTATGCCGGATGAAGAGGGAAGCACGATGATCGCAGATGTGGTGTATGACAAAGAGTCCATTTGGAATGTGTACCAAGAAGAGACATACCAATTGTCCAAACGCCTTAGCGGGATCACGTCGATCTGTTTTGTACTGAAACAGAAGATTCATATTAAAGGCTTCTCCTTCGAACGTCAGAGTCGGGCCTTTGAACAGAACGCTGCTGCATCCTGTGATCATCTCTATGGAGATACGTTCAAAATTGAGAGCGACAGAGTAGAAGGTATCGGGAACAACGTGTCGCTGGAGTTTGAAAACATGGACTTTACGGCAGAAGGCACATCAAAGCTCGTGATCTACGGCCATTCACCGATTGATAAAAATACGATTCATATTCGTTTCGCAGGTGCGGACGGACAGAGCAACCAGTTGGTTGAGTTCACGCAGTCGGGTGGATATGAGGAGCGGGTGTTTGAGCTTGAGCAGGTGAAAGGTGTGCAGAAAGTAAGCTTTATCTTCCTGCCAGGCAGTCAGTTTGACTTCGGCTGGTTCCGATTCGAGAAATAGGACGATACTTGGAATGAATGTTGTCCAGCATTGCTCTGTTTAGCGTTTTAAACAGATTAATCCTCTTCAAATAACGATGTTCGTAAAGAACAGGACGTTTAATTGAAGAGGATTTTTTATATGTTAAGGGATTCATATGGTGTAAAAGCGCTCGTCTAGAGCCCTGATTTTTCTTGTCTACATCGTCAATGGTCAACAGGGATTTCTCAGAATCCCAGGACACGTTCAAGCCCAAACCACGCAATACTTCAAAAGGCAAGGTGGTTGCTCCTGAGTAGTTATTTATGGGTTCAGATAGCTCTATGAGTTGCTCACTAGACGAATCTATGGAAGTTATTTGATAATGTGCTTCGTTAGGGGTGATCGTAATTGTTCGATTGTTATATTTCAACGTATAGTAACTCAGGCTATCTTCCGCCTTATGCACCTCAAATTCTGCTCCGATTGTTGCGGCGATTGCTTTGATTGGCAGTTGTATAGTCTTGGACGTTTCCACCGCGGGATACATGGACTGGAACAGCTCACCATTCAGAAAAATATCTATACCCAGCTTGGCCTGAACCGGTTTGTAGACCATGCCCCCAGAAGATGTTGCAGGTGCGCCCGCTTCCTGATATTTATCACTTCCCCAGCCCCAGACAGTCCCCTCAGAGGATAAGGCAAGACTGTGGTAGTACCCTGCTGAAATATCGGTAATGCCGGATAGATGGTTTACTTTTCCTTCTGTGCCTGTCACGGTGCTTCCGTAGGTGAACACCTCCCCGGATGTTGTGAGAAGCAAAGTATAGCTCGAATTGGCATCCATCTTCTTCACTTTGAGCTCGTGATGAAAGGGGGTGGCTTTGCCCTCTAGGTGCAGCTGCCAGACTTTTCCCTTCTTATCTAGTGCAAGTAGAGATGCATCTGCACCTGTGATCGAAGATATGTTGTTCAACCCCTTTAACTCGGTTGGTTTGGAAGGTGCTTTACCGGTTTCGTTTGGCTCGTTCCATGTCCATACGGAGCCATCTTTCTTCAGAGCATAGCCGTGCAGGCCAGCGGATTCAACTTGAATGATATCTTTTAGCCCACTGATCGTCTGTAGCTTACGTGTCTGTTCCAGGGCTGCGGCTTGAGGCGGGTTTTGCCAAGACAGAACGGTTCCATCCTGGAGAAGGGCGATGGTTGAAAAAGCCCCTATGCTAACATTCGTGGCGGAGGTAATATCAGGCACTTGACGTGGCATGTTGCCGTTACCCCACTCCCAGATGGTTCCATCTGCTTGGATGGCTGCGTTGTTCCCACCCCCGGAGGATGAAATAACTGTTACATTGGATAGTTTGGGAATACGAATCGGACTAAATGTATGACTATATCGAACGTTGTCGCTCACACCAAGTTCTCCCCAGAGATTACGGCCCCAGGCCCATACGGAACCGTCACTTCTCAATGCGACTGTGTAATAATAAGCACCCTGTACAGCGGTATAGTAAAGTTTCTTTTCTACACTGCTTGATGAAGTTGGTTGAACAGCAGTGTTACTAGTGGAGGGGGATATGTTAGTGGCTGCATGAGTCGTTGGCACAGCTGTTAGCTCCATCAGCAGGCTTGACACAACTAATGTTGTAGCTACTGCAATGGCGAATCGACGGGTCTTTTTACCGTTACCCTTGGATCGATTATTGAAGCGTGAAGTGGAGCATTTTTCTTTTGCTATGTGATCGGATGAGTTTACCGATTGCATGATATCGCCTCTTTTTCGGATGAGTTGGGTATGAATGTTGCATTTCTTTCTAAACGCTCTATGAAGGGATGAAGTTACATACAAGTGATAAAATTTCCTTTATATTGAAGAGGGCTGAGCGTAATTGCAGCCTTTCTAACAGAAGCTAGGTAACCTGCACGTAGTCTTTAGCGTTGTAAACATGAGGTGACTGGATGAAAAGAGTGCTGCTTACGGTTTTGTTAGTTTTAATAGTGTTAACAGCGTGTGAGGCAAAGGATCGGTCAGTGGATTCTCGAGTAATCACGAAATCATTCCCAGAAATTATTGAGCCCCATAATCCAGAGCAAGCGGAGCAAAGCGGGGATGTGGTAGTGCTTCTCGAAGGCATTAGGAATCGGGATAAGTGGAACACATTTATGAAGAATGTGAAGAAAAAACATCAGGATCAGATTCGTGTGACGAAGTATACCATTGAAGGTGGGTCCATTATCCATAAATTGATCTATGATGGTACAGCGATTCAATTCACTTACGATGACTCAAGGGATCTCTATGGCTCCAAACAGGGAATGAAGACCGACACCTGCAAAGGGATCGGTACGATGAAGAGTGAGCAGGGACGTATTTTTTACGTGTTAACTGGTTGTGAGAAGGAAGAGAATGCCTTTTCTATCCCTAAGCGTTAAATGAGATGTATCCACATGCAAACTCTTAATGAAAACTGTGAAGCCGGGGCTGGCTGTGCAGGTTTTTTGTTGCTATTTGAAAGGCGGAAAATGGAGATTATATCTGTACAAAGCATTGACTGTCCACCGCCCTGAATCTCATAACCCAACTACACTTCATGATCTGTATAGGTTGCCTTACGATGTGTGATGGTAAGCTCATCTACTGTTTTGGTTTGAAGTGGGATGCTTGAAACTTGAAGTGCGGATTCTTCTTTATTAGTTACAGAAAAATAAAGCACAAGTTGAAGTATCAATATGATAAGAGCAATAATGATAGCGATGATGATATTCCTTTTGCTCAATGTGCATCTTCCTTTCAGCGAATAGATTTTTTAATGAAGTGAATTTAATAGTTAATAACCAATTATATTATATTTTGGGTGGTGATATAAATGAAGAAGCTTTGGGTGTTATGTATTTTGATACTCCTATTAACAGGATGTAGTCAGAACAATAGAGAGAAAGCCATAGATTATCTAACGCAAAATCAAAGAAATGATGCATCACTCATTATATTTACCGACCGACCTTCGGAGCGACCATTTATTGTTGAGTTACAGACGCAATTAAATGAAGTGAATAACGAGAATTTGAGGGCAGAAGGCCCAATAACTAACGTAACCTTTTATAATGTCCATGATGAGAATAAGTTTAATTATGAGAAGATTTTTGGTCTGAAATCATATCCGTACATGATCCTATTCGAGAAAGGCCAGATTATACTGGAGACGCAGGAACCGGAAGAGATCGTTCAGCATTTTAAGAAGAGGTAAGAGTCTGCTAAAAAGAAGTTTGATCCCGATGGATCGTCTGAGTTAAACAGAAAATAGGATCTGTGAAGTCCTGCCGGGGAGACAATAAAGCCATGCTGGCAAGAGAAAGGACAACTATAACAGGACTCTTGTCTTTTTTATTGGGCTTCCCTCATAGTTATTCGCACACTCTCCGAATGTGCTAAGGACATAGTATAGGGCATATATACTGTGTGCCTTGGCCTAAGGAGATGACCACTTTGAAGTATCTGAACAAGAGGACAGCCACCCTCAACAAATTAAGGCCCAGTCGTTCTACGTCGAAATGCAGAAAAAAACACTTGGGAAAACGAAAGAAATGCCATATTATCCGTAGATCTTATCGGAAAAAGCGCTGCTCACTGAAGCGTCCATTAAGATCACAGAAAATGGCCCGTGACAAAAAAGTCATTGCATTACCGAGAGGGGGAGGCAGCAACCCGGTATGTTGTGAGCCTACTCCCCTGCTCGCTCCGTTGAGACAACATGAATTGGAGACGGTGAGCTTCCCTGGAACGCAAGGTGTGGCAGGTGCCCAAGGCACCGCAGGCCCTCACGGCGGGCCGGGTCAACAAGGGGTTCCCGGAGCGCAGGGTCCCGCCGGATCTCACGGTGAGCCGGGTCAACCGGGGCTTCCCGGAGTGCAAGGTCCCGCAGGGCCTCAAGGTGAATCGGGTCAACCCGGAGTTCCCGGAGCGCAAGGCCCCGCAGGCCCTCAAGGTGAATCGGGTCAACCGGGAGTTCCGGGAGCGCAAGGTCCTGTTGGTCCTCAGGGTGAACCGGGTCAACCCGGAGTTCCCGGGGCGCAAGGTCCCGCAGGGCCTCAAGGTGAGCCAGGTCAACCGGGAACTCCCGGAGTCCAAGGACCAACGGGTCCCCCAGGTGAGCAAGGTCCGCCGGGCACCGTACCCGGAATTGAAATCATTCCTACGGCAAACCGTTACTTCTATTTTCCGGATACCGATCTGGATTTGTCGGCATCGGTTGTAATTCCTGCCACAGAATTCACAAATGACGATGGCGACAGCATAACCGAATTTGCCGGGGTTGGACTTACTAGTTTCAACAATCTTTATATAAACGGGATTGTACAACCAGGAAACTCATACAGTGTAAGTGCTGAGAGTTTGTTTTTTTCGTCACAAAACGGTGTGATCTTTGCAGGGACACCTATCACTATAGAGATAATTATAATAACAGCCAATATCATAAATGGTTAAAATTGGTTTTAGTTGCTGGTTCCTTTGCCTTCACTACTCCCAAACCTACCACATATACTATGTTAGGTAGGAGGTGAGAAACATGCCACTTGTGACACCCTTTCAGAACAGTTTAAGATTTGTTGCAACCATTGGTGATGGGACCGGCACTGGGGCAACGTTTGCCATTGCTGCGACTGCTTTTACAAACGACGCTGGTGTAGCTGCAACCGCATTTCCAGGCACCTACAACTACTACAATCTTTATATTAACGGCCTTATGCAAACAGCAGATACGTCCTCGACTACGACGACTACAATTACAATTCCCGGTGGAGATGCTTTAAATGATGGGACTCCAATTGTTGTACAATTTGTAGTGTCTTAAAGAAGATTTAATCATGCTGTATCGTTATCTGGTGCGACTTCTATCTGTGATAGAAGTCGTTCTTTTTGTACAAGATACCCAGTCGACTCAACGGCATTCATCCATGCATTAATGTGCAAAAATAGTTACCCAAGGATGTTGCCCAACTACCGGATAACCTCTGAGGAAATGATCCTTCCGTTTGATTCCAATCTTCCTTCATACTTGTTAAAATTTAGGTACATAAACTACGGTCAGGTTGGCGGGTGATAAGGAAATGCAGCGAATCGAGGTACATCCCGATCTATTGGAGGAAAAGGCCCGGTTGGTCCAACAGAAGAAACAGGAACTGGAGCGAATGGTCTGGGAACTGGAGAAATCCATTTATATGTTGCAATCCGATTGGTCGGGTGTGACAGGAGAGAGATTCTTCTGGGATTTTATGCAGGTGAAAGAAGTGTTCCCGACTACACTAGGGCTGTTGGACGAAATCCAGAAAGAGTTTACGTTTATCGCAATGAACTTCAGAACAACGGACGGCTCAGGCGAGGTTGCGTTGTACATCCCAGAAGAGCTGAAGCGCAATTTCGCTGTAGGGCTGCTTGATAAATCAGTAGGAGAAACAATAACGGGAATGGGGCAGACGGCAGAAGCTTTCTTCGATAACCCGTTCAGTACAATAGGCAGTGTGGCATATGCCATGACAGTGGGCAAAGTTGTAGACGTTGGGCGTGGTATTCAATTTGCATGGGATACGGCCTGGGGTACGGGAACGGCGAGGTCTGATATAGAGCAATTTGTAGAAGAGCAGAAGAAGCAGGTCGATGAGAATGGTGCAGGGTATTACGGTGGGGCGATGACGGGACAGGCCCTAGCGTATGTTTTGTTTGGCAAAGCTTTTCGTTCAATGGATGACAAGCATACCGATCTGGGTGGATCGGGTGGAGGTAAGAAGGAGGTAGATAAAGGGAGTAAACAATTTAATGCTGCAGTTGTAACAAAGACGAATAAAGGTTTAGAAATCGAATTTGAAAACCCGTACGGTAGTATAATAAAATGGGTTGAACAAAACCCTAAAAATATTCCAAATGCAATTGAAAGTGCGATGAATAGTAGGAATACCGGCAAAGCAATTGAAGGTAAAGTAGGAGATTTTGTTCAGGGAATAGTTGAAGTTACAGGATTTGGGCTAAAGTTAGATAATATATCCACCGGCAAACCTGCGGGAGATATTGATGTTATGACACACAATCAAATTATAGAGGTTAAGAAGTCAATATCTTCTGTTAAAATTGATCAAATCGATAAGTACGTTAATCCAAACAACTCTCAATTTTTTAACTATGAGGGAAGAAGGATCGTGCTGTATATCGATGAAAGTTTTGATACCGCAAATAAGCAAACAGATAAAATGATTAAAGAATTCAATAGTAAAGGTGTAACTGTTGTGAGTTCACTCGAAGAGCTAGGAGGAGTATTGAAATAATGGGAATGTCATCTTTTGTATTATTTAAACGTGGAGGAAGCACGTCAGTAAGTAATTTATTGAGTACTATTAAAAATATATGCATGAAAGAGAAACTTTTCTTTGATAATGATGAAGAAACTTACGATAGCGAAGGTGCATTAAAATATACTCGGCTATATATAAGCGACACGCCATTTAAGGAGAATTACTCAAGGACGCTTAGCTTTAGTGTATATGATGAACCTTATGAATTTCAAACCGTTACTTATGATTGGGATGATACGCAAAATGAATATTTTAAAGCAGTAGTTTCTGATGACTTTGATGATAATGAGGATCTGTTATTTAAATTCCTTTTTGCTTTTCTGAGCGAGTTTCCCGATGCAAGAGTATGGATTGAAGAAGATTGGTTTTACAATTTGGATGATATGAAAAAGATAAAGGCATCCTACAATAATGATTGGTGCTATATAGATCCAAAAACATTTAACTGAAGCACAATAATTAAGATTCAGGCACTTCTACCAAACCAAAAGTAGAGGTGCTTTTTCCTATGAAAACAAAACAACTAATGAAATCTTCCACAGGTTGGTCGATAATATAGAAGAAACAATTTTTAGCTCACCATATACATAGAGAACGATCCACAACCATCCTACACCCACACGAGGTACATTCATGAAACAAGGCATATATGAACAGCTTATCAACACCATCACCAGACAGGAGATTTCGGCGCCTGGACCCGGATGTGTATAATGTTGGAACCGAGAAGCTAGATGCAGAGGAAGCACGTAAACTGCTGTCCACTTATTTGGCGGCAGTGACCCGGCGAGCGCTCAAGATTGTACGGGAACAAACGGAGGATAAGACAGCTGTGTTGGCGAAAATCCGAACGTGCAATGAGATTATTGCTACCCTGAAAGGCACACTGGGGGAAAAAGAATACAACGAATTGCAACTGGATGAGCAGGGGGGAAGTGTTGACTCATGTGTACTCCAAGTTGAACAGCATTCGTGCGGTCAGAGATACCAAAATCGTACGTCCAGATACACCGATCGCCCAAAGCTCTTTGTTCACAGGTGCAAAGTCCGAGCCGAGTATGTTATTGGAGTTGCAAAAGGAAATCGTGACCGCCGACCGGATCGATTGGCTGGTGTCATTTATCAAATTCAGCGGGCTTCGCCTGCTGCTGGAACAGCTTGAACAATTCACGGCGAGCGGTGGGAAGCTGCGGATCATCACAACCCCGTATATGGAAGTAACCTACCTCAAGGCTGGCGTTTCTTAGTGCGGGATTTGCTATGCTTTATATGCACTCCGTTGGGGACAAAGTAATTAAAACTAAAAATCGGAAAAATGAGGTTAATACTATGCTGAAAGATGTCATCGATGTACTTTACAAAATAGGAAGTATTTTATTAGGCATGACTTTAATTATTGGAGTTATAAGACCAACATTAACTAAAGAAGAACAACTTTTTATAAGTGCTCCAGCTAAACTAGGGAGGAGTATTTTCACAAATTTTGTAGTGATAATATTTTCACTAATTTACTTTCTTCCTATAACAAAACTGGGTGGGAAAATAGAAAGATTAAATTTGTGGATAATCAATATTTTATGGAATAAGTACATGTTCTTTATCTTGCTCATATTCATAACCTTTATTCTTGCAGTTATTTTTATCCCACAAATTCATAGATATATCATTCGTCTGAGGAGTAAACCGAATTCAAATCGTTTAGGGATATGGCCTGTTATTATCATATTGTTTGTATTTCCTTCTTTTACATATGTATTAATGAATCTTTATTTTAGTTTATTAATCAACATAATTTTATTAGAGATAAATAACAAAATGCAACTCAACTCACCTAACACTAATTGGGTACTCCTATCACTAAATAATATTAATGATTATTACAAGCTAACATTATTAATTGTTGTTTTCATAATGTTCTTAAACACGATTTTATTTAAAAAATACTTTTTGTTAATCCAACGTATGGACGTTTTAGTAACCATTCTTTTAAAAGACAACACTGAATTAAATGACAGAAGAATTATAAATCATAACTTAAGTGGATATATATTTGTTGCCGATAAAGATAATAAGAATAAAATAGCTGTACCCAGAGATAGCGTAATTCAAATTAAATTCACTAGGATAGATACCTTTTTTAATCAGAGGATATATCCTTCTAAACTCAAATTGCCCAACCAGCTTGATGAAGCTGATCTTAAAAAAATATCTGATGAAGCTAAAAGATTATTACCTTGAGGACTTAAAATTATTGGAGTGATATTAAATGAGTAATCTATTTGTAGTTGGTAATAAATATTCTAGAAAGGATGTCTATAAAATTTTAGATGTTCCAGTGATAAAGCAAGGTGGAAATTGGAATACAGGCTACACAAAATTTGAAGCTGATTTTTTTATATTTGCAAACATTAACTCTGCTGGACGAACGGGGCATGATTATAATAATAAATTTATTGGAGACTATTTTCAGTGGTTCAGTAAAAATTCTCATGGCATAAACTCACCAACTTTAAAATCTATATTAAATCCTAAAGGGGAAATATATATTTTTACTAGAGATAATAGTAAAGAGTTAATGTTTACTTATCATGGGCTTGGGAAAGTTAAACTGATTGAGAATTCTCATCCTGTTAGAATATTATGGTCGTTTAAAGATCATGAAAATCGAACTACTCACCCAACAGAAGAAAATGAATTCTTAGAAGAGTATTATGAAGGAACTAGCAAGAGAAGAACTGTAAATATTTATGAGCGTAATCCCGAGGCTCGGCAAAAGTGTATTGATCATTATGGATTAAGTTGTACCGTCTGTAACTTTAGTTTCGAAGAAAAATATGGAATTATTGGTGAAAAATATACTCAGGTACATCATTTAGTTGAACTAAATCAAATAGGAAAGAAATATGCAGTAGATCCTATAAAAGATTTAAGACCCGTTTGTCCTAATTGTCATGCAATGTTACATCGTAAGAAACCTGCCTACACAATAGAAGAATTGAAAAATGTAATGTTACATTTGAATAGTTAAGTTTGGTTAATTTATATCTTTTCCAAAATAAGAAGAATTTCGTTGGGGCAGCTTTAAATGAATTTACGATTACCTTGGATACAAAAAGCTTGTAGTACACAAGCTTAAAAGTGTAAACTAAAGAGCGAACATTAGTTTGTAATTTATTAAAAATTGATCCAAGGTAGGGTAATTATAATGAGTAAAACACCAGTGATTTTTTCATTTTTTTCAGGAGCGGGTTTTTTAGATCTTGGTTTTGAAAAGAGTGGTTATAATATTGCGTTTGTGAACGAATATCATCGTCCTTTTCTTGAAACATATATGTACTCTCGTCAGGTAATGGGTATTCCAGAGCCAAGGTATGGTTATCATTTGTGTGATATAACTGAATTTGAGAATGAGGATAAAAGCAAAAACCTTTCAGTATTAATAGAAGAGACAAAAAACGAACATAACTTAGTGGGATTTATCGGGGGCCCTCCATGTCCGGATTTCTCTGTTGGGGGTAAAAACAAAGGACACGAAGGAGAGAATGGTAAATTATCAGCAACATACATTGATCTGATTTGTAAACAATCACCGGACTTCTTCTTATTTGAAAATGTAAAGGGATTGTGGAGAACTAAAAAGCACAGAGCATTCTACGACTTGATGAAAGAAAGACTCCAGAGTAATGACTATGTAATGACAGAACGTTTGATTAATTCGATAGAGTATGGTGCGCCTCAACAAAGAGAGAGAATAATTCTAATTGGATTTAAAAAGATCGTGTTAGAAAATTTAGGAATTCAAATTGATTCAATCAATTCCCTTAGTGATATTTTCCCTTGGGAAAAACACTTAAAATATCGGATGGAAGACATTAATGAAATAACTTGGTCTGGGATGGAGACATTTGAAGAAAATAATGAGAGAATTAAACCAGAAAAAATTATCGAGGAATTAACTGTTAATTATTGGTTTGAGAAAAATGAGGTTGAGTCTCATCCTAATGCAGATCAATATTTCACGCCTAGAGCAGGCCTGGCTAAGTTTCTGGTAATTCCAGAAGGGGATGACTCTAAGAAATCATATAAACGTTTGCATCGTTGGAGACCTTCCCCAACAGTAGCTTATGGAAATAATGAAGTACATCTACATCCATATAAAGCGCGGCGTTTATCAGTTGCTGAAGCGCTGGCACTACAAAGTTTACCAAAAGAATATGAATTGCCTCAAGGTATCACTTTATCTAATGCATTCAAAACAGTGGGGAATGGAGTGCCTTATTTAGCATCAAAAGGAATTGCTGAGACTATACTAGATTTTTTGAAGGTGGATAAAAATGGAAAAACTAACAGCTGCTAATCTTGTTCATCAACTTGGATTGTTACCCAAGAATACTAGCTTTAACTACATTCATTCTAACACCCCTACGGAAATAAGAATTGTTAATATTGTAAGACCGGAAGGGCCTATCTCTATTCAAAGAAAACGTTCGGATAAAGGTAAAACATGGACGGATGCAAGGGTCGAATCTATATCATCACAAATGATATGGAGACTAGCTAACGCATTTATTCCGGATCAGCCAATTAATGTAGATAGAATATTCGGAGGAAGTTATAACACTCGTTCTGCCTTAGAAGCGTTGCTGGCGCATACGCCACAATTTTATTATTGCTACCCGGGGAGGATTGAGAGCACAAGTTCAAACAATAAAATAAAAAAAGGTCACAAACATATTATTTGGTGTCCCAATAACCCCCACGCTCCTAGTACCTTGGTTGAAGCACAGGTAGACATGGTGGTTTCGGAAGTACCTTTTACTGATATAGTGTATGATTCACTAATTTTACCTGAGGAGATGAACAACCCTGCACTAGATATTGAGATGAAACGGAGACATAGCCAAATACAAATAGCTCTTATTGAAATAGGCAAACATTTAGGATTTAAAACATGGGTTGCACAAAATGATAAGGGGATAGTTTATAAGGATAAAAAAATTGGTGAGATGGAGGGCGTAATAGCTTCCTTAAGTAAAGAACAAAATTTTATAGCACCGTACTATAGTGCTCAAAGAGCGGCACATTTAATTGACTGTATCTGGTTTAAAAACGGAAGGTTAATGCCAGCTGTGATGGAGGTTGAGCATAGTACTGGTGTAACAAGTGGACTGACTAGGATGAAAGGGTTTCAAGATGCATTACGTGAAGTTCTCCCACCTTTTCCTACCAGATATGTCATTGTCGCAGCTGATGAAGAGAGGGAAAAGGTTTATAGAGAAGCGTCCCGCCCACAGTTCAGAGAGTTAGATGCGAGATTTTTTCCTTATAGTGCTGTTGAGGAAATGTATGTATTATTTAAAAAGCGTAAGATAAAAGGAATTACAGAAGAATTTTTAGATAGCTATATGGAGTGTATAGTATCTTGAATCTCATATAAATAAAATCAAATTTGTATTAAAAGTGATGAGTATATCAAATATAGAGCAAGAGCAACAAAAAAGACAAAGTCTTATCTTATTAGATAGGACTTTGTCTTTTTTAATATTACAATAAATATAAATTATAAGTATTAAAGTATTATTAATTGTTGATATTACAGAATTGAAGCAGCGCTTTTAATCTTCTTGTACGTTGTCCCTTAGACTTAGTGTTATAAGACATACTATTTTTATATTCTTTTATAGAATCCTCATTGAAATTTTTCTCTCTCAATTCGATGAAAAATTCGTTAACTTTAGACTTGATCTCAGACAAGGGCACCTCAGAATTTGCACAGGCCATGGAGAAGGACCATAAGCCATACAAATGACTAACTCCTTCAATTTTGAGCGATTCATAAGCTAAATCTAATGATTGCATGTAGTTAGTATATACGTTAAATTTATCGCGTAAATCTTCTATTAGGTTAGGATTGCTTGCTAATTTAGCATCCCATTTAGCATACAATTTATCTAAAGTTTCTGGTTTGGAGTCAAATAGTTCATTTTCTAATATTGCGAACACTAATTCTGAGACAAATTCATCATCTTCCATTCTTGTTATATCGAGATATTGTTGAGCTCTAGTTTTCCAAAATGGTATGTTCGATAATTCTTGAATTGTCTCTAGTAATTTTGTTTTATTATATTTAGCGTGCCGGAGTTCTTGATTATTTAATGGCTCCCCGTTTCTGTTTAAACGGTCAAAAATGTTATTTACAACTATTACATCCTCAGTGTCAACATATTCAATAGGTAATTTATATTTCCAAAAGTTGGATTTTAATTCAGACTTAGCATCTATCTCGTTAAACTTCAAACCATTATATTCCTCACTGCCATAGCTATCGTCACCAAAGTTTTCGGGTAAATCAATTTCATTTGAAATAAATTTAACAATTGAAGTTAGCCTTTGTTTACCATCTATTATGTCATAAACTGTTTTTCCATTTTCTGAATTAACTTTTGCGTGTAAAAATATGGGTGGTATTGGATAATTTTTCATTATGCTGTCAATCAAAAATGATTGTTTTTCAAGGCTCCAAGCATCACCTCTTCTTTGATAGGATGGTGCGAAGTTATATTTTTTGAGAGAATGGTTTTCAAAAAATTCAGAAATAGTTATTGTATTTGTATTTCTATTTAAGATTAATTCTTTGTCGCTCATATTTTGATATCCCCCAATATTTTCGAATTTTGATAACCAATGTGACTTTTAAATAGGCTGGTGAGTACGGCATTTAGAGTACTTGTTGGTCTTGGGTTTACAGATTTAACATTAATCTCTGGATTGATGTTAATTAAGAGTTGATCCATTTCCCCTCTATCTACATGCCAATAAGAAATACCACATATTAATAGCTCATCAGCATAAGTTAATTTACTTGCTTCTTCTAAAGCAATCTTTCTTAGATCATATGCCCAAGTAGACTCTAATCTGCTTGAATCACCAGCTGGAGGAATCATGGCATTCAACATGTAAATATTTTCTAAATTATTATAATTGACTGAGTAGTTACTTAGGTCTCCATTTGTTAGTTCCCGTTGAGTTGATGTTATTACAAATCTATTAGGATCAATGGGTTGTTGATATGAAAAGCTAATTGAACCATGGGGCTTAATAATATTAAATTTATAAGGATTATCAGGATCATAAACTCCATTATTAATACCTTGTATATTGAAGTTTATGTTTCCAGAGATCAAAATACGTTCAAGCCAAATATCATAATTGTAGGTAACTATAGTAACATTGTTGCAGTCATTTGATTCATTAAGCTTCTTGAAAAACTTAAACCATCCCCAGTTGTCAACGTTTTCTGAAATTTCTTCTTGAGTTATTTGATTGTCGTAGTATATAAATAAATATTTAAGATATGTCTGTAACTCTTGATAAGCCTGTATATATTTGGTGTCTAAATGTCTATTACCTGCACCACTTGCTGTATTAGCGCAGGTAATAAGGTCTTCTAATAGTGACATAGCACTCGTGTTATCCATATTTGGACGAGCTCCCAAATACCAGAGATTTGGACACCTTTTATAAGAAAGGAACCCTGGTTCATTATCAGCGGGCCAGGGTACCGAATCACCCATAGAAAATAAATTCATTACATTAATTTCTTCAGTTTTCTTAATAGTATTTATAAAATCAATAGTAAATCCATTTCCTAAAACTATAAAATAATTTTTCACAATGTGCTCCTTCAGCTGTTTATTTATTCATATATCTGAAAAATAATTATCTCCCAGACAAGGAATTAAGAATATGTTTCTTAATTTAGTTGCGAGATTCCGATATGTAGTCTTGTACTTTCATACATCAAACTTCTTCTTTCGATTAAATTTAATGTGGCGAAAGGAAGGGTTTTAATTAATCTCCTATTTTTTCTATTTATAAATGATGTATTGTCAAACCATTTGTAATATTTACTTTGTAAAAGATTTGTGAGTGTATTCACAACATAATAAATAAAATAATTATCAGATTGTGTTGGTATTTACGTATAATATAGTGATTCTAAAGATCAACTATAAGAATCATAGAGAGTAAAAGAGCCTCTATATTTATTTTTTATCATAAGTATTGAAAATTTCAGTAATTACATTTAGAGCCATGGATATTTCACTAGATTCACGGGTTCTTAAAATCGCAATCGTTTTTTTGATATTCACATCTTCTATAGAGAGCTCCTCCTCTTCTTTAACATATGTAAATAACTGATCAACTCCAACACCTAAAGCTCGTGCAATTTTATCCAAGTTTTTCAAAGAAATGTTGCGCTCTGCCCGTTCAATAAAACCAATATAACTTGGATTAAAACCTGCCTTTTCAGCTAAAGCTTCTTGGGAGAGATCTCTAGATTTTCTTAGATCCCTTATTCTCGCACCGACTATTTCTAAAAGTTCCGACATATGAACACCCCTCTTTAATTAGAAGTGTAGAGAAAGACTCATTGCTAATTAACCGATAAATAATAAGTAATTTGTGAAAAAAACTACTATGTAGTAATATATAGCTTGTATCTTGCCCGAAATTTAAAAAAACATACGAGGGATTTCATTATTGTATTGAACCTAATCTTATTATTGAGGAGATGATTAATTTGAATCATACTTACTCCTTCAAGAATCGGCAGAATTTTGATTTTGTAACTTTTCTAAATGATAAATTATCTTATGAGAACAAAGATGTATTTCAATATCATCAGCTAGCCCAATATCATCTCAAACTTGCCGCCATCATGCGTAATCATAATCAGTTCAAAGCCTGCCTGATTCTATGTGATTGGGCTCTTGCCTCCATGATTAAGGCGCTCTATATCCATAAGTATCACTCAGTTCATCCACCCAAAGGACTCACCATGAATGAAATCTTGCCTTTAGTGCATACGGACACTGAACCCGGGCTGGATATTGCCCTGTTCATCGGCACGATGCAACATATCTCATCTTTAGAGGAACGCCAACAGGATCAATATTTAGACCTTGATAACATCGAAAAGCTTCTTCAACGAACGGAAGACATATTGGAGGAATTAGCCACTCGATTGAATAATAATTCATCAAAGATTTTCTGATATAAGGCATGCCATGATGATCTGGAAGTTCTTTTCACGAGGACTGGGACTGCAGGATTATAAGTACTGCAAAGTATTATTTGGGGAAAGGGAAAATCAGGATAATAGGTGGATGTATTTGCAATGAACTTCTGCTAACATTGTAAAATCCTAATTTTAACGGCGGAGAATGATATGAGTACAATTAAAGTAACACCAGAGCAGCTGCTGCATGTATCCAGACAGATCGAGCAGGGTAGGCAGCAGTTGGAGGGTATACGTAATGACCTGACCGCACGGATCGGATTCATCCAGTCTCAGTGGGCGGGAGCAACGCAGGAACGGTTTTTCTATGATTTTCAGCAGTCACGTTCAGTACTTGATCGAGCACTGGAAAGTATGGTTAAGTCATCCCAAGATCTGTTCGCGATTGCCGAGAGATTCGAACAAGCGGATCAGGAACAGGTGAGCTTGGGAGCCGTTGCTGGACAGATTGCTGCCCATACAATGATGAACCATAATACAGGTAATCCAGAAGAGCAACGGCGAATGGTATATAACCCTTTGTTTGGAATTAACATGCCTGCTAGTGAAGCAGAGGATGGTATGCCAGGGCAAAAGGAGTTTGTTAAGTACTGGGAACAGGGTGGCACCTATGAAGAAATGAGAGCTGGACCGAAGCAACCGGAGTCTAGTGGTGGAGATATATATGATGCACAGATCAGCGCATTTAAGGAAGGTCATCATCCCGTAACTGGAGAATCCATACCGGCTTGGCAAGCAGCAGTTTCTATAGGAGGTTTACAGACTGCTAAGCTCGTGTTGGCTTTTACTGGAACGTATAATAGGGGTTATAAGGTTCCGACTGGAGGATTGAAGTTTCCAAAGTCTAAGCTAGATAACTTGAATGGTGTAAACCCTGTGATATTTAACAGAGATACCGTTATTAGTTCTGCTACTGCTCCCAAAAAAGGTGGAGAAACCGTTGTAGGACATGCTTTGCAGAAACATGCAGGGCGAAACCCAGATATATGGGGAAGAGTTAGAGGTGGGCCTGAACAAATTAATCAAGTAGCTCAAAAGCATTTACAGGATATACTTGATGCTCCAGGTGAATTTAAGAAAATTATAAATAATAGAGGTATTACTTTCCTCGAAAAGAATTTACCTGATGGCCGCGGAGCAAGGCTTAACCAAGATGGTTCATTCAAAGGATTTATCGATCAATGATGGAGGTTGTGAATTTGGAAAGTTTAGAAATCATTTTACTTGATTTTAACAAAAATAATCTGGATCAATTCATAAAAAATGATTTGAACATTCAGGTGGATCGGATCAAAAGTTCTCACTTTTATGATAACCGTAGTGAAAACGATATTGAATTTCAGCAAATAGAGAGCCTTGAAGAGATTCTTTCTCCTAAGGGAACGGGGAATATACTATTGTCTCAGCTTAACCTGGGTCATACCTTTAACGACGTGATGATTGTATTTTCATTCGATGAGAAATCTGGAGATATTGTAATTAATTTTCCTGAAGAGGAATTGTTCAGTGGAGAAAATTCAGAGACAACGTTAAAAGCTCAGAAGTTAATAGAGTATATTCTTGATATTAAGAACAAGTATGCAATTGAGAAGGTTAGAATCGGTCATGAACCAGCTATGGATGATGACACTTGCTTGTTCGAGATTGATATAGAAATGATGGATACGAATGTGATTGTCTCAAAACTGTTGGCTTAGAATCCTTCTGAACCAGAGTTTGATGCAGAAAAATTAGACATTACGAATTACCGAACGCCCATTTCAACTCGAATACGAGTAGTCATGGGCTATTTTTAACTCCTCATTCCAATCCAACCACTTTACAAAATCAACCCATCGCTCTCCATGGCAAATGGTATAATGGCAAAAAGGGAGATTCTGGCGCAAAGCTGGAAAACCTCCAAAGCAGAAAGGATGTTATACCACATGCCTACATACAACAAATTGGTGCGGGACAAGATTCCGCATATTATCACATCCAGTGGCAAGGAATGCCGCACACGTATTCTGGACCCGGAGGAGTATAAGCAAGAGTTAAGAACGAAGTTGCAAGAAGAATCGGATGAGTACGTAAATGCAGCGAGTGATCAGGAAGCCATAGAAGAACTGGCTGACATGCTGGAGGTGATCCGGGCGCTGGCGGAGGTGCATGGTGCGAATGCGGCCCAGCTGGACAAGCTTCGGGCGGACAAAGCCGAGGAGCGTGGTGGATTCCAAGAACGGGTGTATCTGATCGATGTCGACGAAGCTTAACGTTAAACTCATTACAGATAACTTGGCAGACGAACTGATTGCCCGGATGCAGCATGCATCCGGGATTTATATTATGACGTCCTTTATTATGCAGTCCGGGGTGAGACTGCTGGCCCCGCACTTAAAGCGGGCGGCGGAGCGTGGGGCAGAAGTACGGATGCTCGCAGGAGATTATCTGTACATAACACAGCCAGAAGGATTGCGGGCGCTGTGTGAGGTTGATCCTCGAATTGAGACACGGCTGTGGCGAAGTATGGGCACTTCTTTTCACCCGAAAGCGTATCTGTTCGATCATGACAACGGGGAAGGACTGCTGATTGTCGGCTCGTCAAACTTTTCGTTCACGGCGCTCAAGACGGGGTATGAATGGAATCTGGCGATGAATGCGGAAGCGGAGCCGTATACGTTCCAGATGGCTTTGGACAAATTCATGCAGAGCTTCTACCACGAGACAACCTTGCCGGTGAACCCGGATTCGATTGCGCTGTATGAGGAAGAGTACCGCAAATATCACCAGAAGAACCCGGAGATGATCCAGCGGATCATGGAGATGGAAGAAGCAGAGTTCGGGACGGGGCTACCTGAGGACAAAGAGGAAGAAGCCGCTGAGCTGTCGCTTGTGCCTATCCAGCCGCGTTTGGCGCAGTTGGATGCGCTTGAAGCACTCCATGGCACGATGGAGGGGCAGTACGACAAAGCGATGGTCGTCATGGCGACCGGGCTTGGCAAAACGTATCTGGCGGGTTTCTTTGCGCAGCGGTTCCAGCGGGTGTTGTTTGTGGCGCATCGGGAAGAGATTCTGTTCCAGGCGAAGAAGTCTTTTCAACGGATCATGCCCGAGCGCAGTCATGGGATATATAACGGACAGTACAAGGATGGAACCGCGGATTGTGTGTATGCTTCAATCTTTACGCTGAGTATGCAGAAGCACCGGGATGGATTTGCGGTGGATGCCTTTGATCTGATCGTGGTGGATGAGTTCCATCATGCGGCGGCGAAGACGTACATGTTAGTGATTGAGCATTTTCAACCAAGATTCCTGCTGGGCATTACGGCGACCCCGGATCGACTGGATGGCAAGGATGTGTATGCGCTCTGTGATGGGAATGTGGCTTACCAGATGCATTTTATCGAAGCGATCCGGCGAGGTTGGCTAGCGCCATTTCAATATTACGGAGTATTCGACGATACGGATTATTCGCAGATTCGCTGGATCGGCACGAAGTATGATGAAGAACAGCTCATGGCTGTTCAGTTGCAAGAGGAGCATGTGGAGACCATTTATGAAGCTTGGCGGCGGCACAAGCAGACGAGAACGATTGGCTTTTGCTCGACGATCCGGCAGGCGGACTATTTGGCTGCGTATTTTCGCAGTCAGGGCGTGAAGGTGCTCAGTCTGCATTCGCGCACATCGGAGATGTCGCGGGAGGAAGCCATTCGCCAGCTTGATGCGGGTGAGCTGGAGGTTGTGTTGACGGTGGATCTATTCAATGAAGGAACGGATATACCGCGTGTGGACACGCTTCTCTTTGTGCGTCCAACGGAGTCACTCACCGTGTTTACCCAGCAGGTAGGGCGCGGTCTGCGGCTGGCTGAGGGCAAATCTCATTGTGTCATCATCGACCTGATCGGGAATTACCGGAATGCGGATGTGAAGCTGAGTTTGCTTGATGTGCGCGGGGAACTGGAGGGAACGGCGAAAGTCCGAGATTCAGCTGTGCCGGAAGTTCCGGCTAACTGTGGAATTCATCTGGAGACGAGGGTGGTGAACCTGCTTCAGGAACTAAGCCGCAAACGGCTGCCGCGCCGCGAGAAGCTTCATCAGGATTTTCTGGATGTGAAGCGAGAGTTGGGGCGTATTCCGACGTATCTGGAGCTGCATCTGATGGGACGTTCGAAGAGTATCGGGTACCGGAACGAATTTGGCTCCTATGTTGGATTTCTCTATTGGGCGGAGCTGCTGTCCCCGACTGAGGGAGAGGTGTACGTTCGGCATGAGGCGTGGCTGCGTGATGTGGAGAAGACACTCATGAACAAAAGCTATAAAATGATCGTGCTGCTGTACATGCTGGAGCGAGGTGAAGTCCACTGGATGGACCCAATCACGCCGGGGGAGATAGCAAGGTTCTTCCATACGTACCTGACGGAGAAGGAGTACCGGAAACGGAAGGACTTTTCGGACAAAGGTAAACTTGCGCTATGGGAATGGAATGAGAAGACGGCAACGGAGATTGAGAAGTTGATAATTGAAATGCCCATGTCCAAGTGGAGTGGGGCGAAGGGCAGCATGACGCGATTCGAAGATGGCGTGTTCTCGCTGAATGTGCAGGTGAAGGATGCGGAGGAACAGGCGGTGTTATATCGCTGGACGAAGGAGATTTGTCTGTATCGGTTACATGCGTATTTTGAGCGGGGACAGTAAAATAATGCAAGAAAAGCTGCTTTTGCATTCAGGTTGGTCTGAATTCAGGCAGCTTTGTTTGTCTTTCATATGTATGGTGGGTGCAATTTTACTAGGATCTTTCGTTTCTTAATAAAATCTTCTGGTCCGCTTTCAGATTTAAACCTCTAGGGAAGGGAAATAGAAAGAAAGTGAAACTTGAGTATAGCGATCATCTTTAAGATACCTTTTAGCACCATGGTTGAAGACATGGGAATATTGATGTAAAACTCCGTAAATCCCACTTCCACATCGTAATATTTTTTGAAGTATTCTTGTCCCATCGGAATTGCCTTTTCAAAATATATTTGTTCCTCTTTATAAGATAGTCCTCCACAGTCAGTTGAAATAAGTACAAGGGTTTAAGTTGGAAGCTTCATTGGGAGTTAACCTCTTCCTCACTCTTGCGGCTGTCTATAAATTCTGCAGGTCCTCCAGCTGAATCAACTCTTAGAGAGGGCAGGGAGAATGATAAAGAGAGAGAAGTATATGGGTCATCTTTAACATGACCATACAATACGATTGTAGATGACATAGGTAAATGAACTTCGAAACGATTGAATTCTACATCTACATCGTAATATTTCTTAAAGTATTCTTGTCCAATAGGGATCGCTTTCTCATAATAATCTTGTTCATCAGCTTTAGAAAGGCCACCACAGCCTGTGAGAATAGCTATCAATATTATGAATAGTGTGACTGTACGAATAATTTTTGACAAAATCAATAAACCTCCTTTCTTGGAAAAAAGTATGCAACATAGTATACTATAAACCTAAAGAAAGGAGAATAGTAATGAATGGCTATATAACTGAAGAAACATACCATTACATATCTAAAACAGTATATAACTCGGACATAGAAGCAGGACAGAAATATGACGAAATCCCCGACTGGAAAATCGTAAAACCCCAAACCACTTTACATGACAGCAAGACCGGATTTGACGCTGAAGTATTCCGTAATGAAAATACGAATCAAATCATCATAGGTTATAGAGGTACAGAGCCCGGAGGTCGTCCTATTAAGGAGAAACTTCCCGACCTGGAAACGGATGTACTGGACGTAGTTATGGGAAGAGCGAAGCAACTTGAGAATACATACAATCAACATCAGAGCGGAGTAGTACGTACTCCCAGCAAGTACGACCAAAACGTGATTAACGAGGGGTACAAGGATACTCAATTTTATCAGGCAGAGGAACTGTATAGAACCGTTAAGAAGGAATATCCAACTGCAGATATTACGACAACAGGGCATTCACTAGGCGGTGGATTAGCTGAGTATGTAGCAGCAAGAAATGACTTATCAGCAGTAACCTATGACCCAGCTGATATATTGCCTGTATTGTCGGACGACATCATTAAGCGTATTGATAACGGTGATTATAAAGATAAGATCTATTCCATATCACATCCTGGTGACATTGTTAGCTCTGGTATCATGAGTGCGCGCAAAACAGTAGGAACAGGACTTTTTATTAACAATACATATGAAGAAGCCAACAGCAGATTTTATGTAAGAGTATCTATACCTGACAAGGACAGCGAATATAATTTTTTTAAGAGCTTTTTGGGTTTGACTGAAAATAAAGTGGTTTATGTGCCCATCAATGTCCCATTTCTGAATCAAGATCCTATAAGCAAATTTTTGAATTCATTTGGTAACCAGAAAACTCATGATTTGAACTATTTCCAGTTTGATGAACATGGATTTATCACAAATAAGTTATTCACAACTACCGATGGACAACCTGTAAACGGTAATCTGCGTTTTGATGCTTACTTAAAATCTTTGGTAGCTCAAGACAACATGAAAAAAGCATTTGATCAACTTCTACAAAAATATGGGTCGAAGTTGGGTGTGTATGGGCAATATGCAGCAGCAGCGAGTGGTGTTACCATACAGCTCTCTGTTGAGGATTTGAAGGCTGCGGGGCAGAAGATGAAGCAATATGTACAAGAATTTCAGTCAAGTCTACCTACAGCGATTAATTCCATCTTACGATTGGTTGAAACGAGTCGAAGTCGATCTTTGGAACCGATCGTGGACAGACTAACACATGACTTGCATCAATTTAGCCGCTGGTATGAAGAGGAAGCGCATCTTATCGCAGAGTATATCAATAAAAAGGCGGAAGATTTCAGAATCGCTGACGAGGGATAACAAGGAGGATTAGAGGTGTCTGGAAGAATTTTGGTTGAGTTGCACGATTTGATGCAAGCAGAGAAAGATCTGACTCATTTGATGAATCTATTAAAAGCGAATAAGGCCCACGTCCAGTCTATAGGGGAAAGTATAGGAGATTGGAAAGGTCAAGCGGCAGAAGAAATGAGAAGTAAAATGGATCAATTCCTGACTGTAATGGCAAGAAGGATCGCCGAATTTGAGCATCAACAGGTGGATTTAGCAAGATATAATTATCGTATGGAAGAAGCGGATCGCGCTGGAAACTAACGTGGATTTGAGTTCAAAACGAAACCAAACAACGAAGGGCTTTATTTGAGGACTGTAAATGCAATTATTGATTGATCGGCCTATCAAGTAGACAAAACAAAAAGAGAAATTATCATTAAGCGGCGACTTTTTCCCGGAATCCAACTAGGGGTAGGTAGATGTTTTTTTTTTAAACGTTCCTGCTGTACAAAGAAATATATTCGTAATTCGGCTCCTTGCTTTCTTTACTCCCCGTGCAAGGTATAAATGATGTTCAACGGTCACTCCTCCTCGTGATCGTCCGATTGTCTGGAATTGCTGCTCCTTTTTGCTCTCGCTTCATTTTGCTGGACTTGAATAATCTAAGTATTAATCATTTTTCTTAAAATTAGTTATGAAACGGATCTTTATACCTATATCAATTGTGATTTTAGTGGTAAAATATTCTTATTATTGGCAAGTTTGATTGATATTTAGGATCTGTAAGACCTATACGTAGAAAAGAGTTTAAGTGATAGTAAAAAGAAGTACATACGGAAAGTAGAGGGATTTAGAAAATGAAGAAACTGATATTTACGGTATTAGCAGGTATATTGACGGTAAGCTTAATGGGCTCAGGAACGGAATCGATTGCATCTGCAAGCACACCAAAACAAGTCGAGGTACTATTAAACACTGTGAAAATGAAATTTCCAGATGCGAAGCCGTTCCAGGATAGTCAAGGTAGTGTGATGGTGCCAATTCGATTTGTGTCTGAAGCCCTTGGCGCAAAGGTGACGTATGCGAAAACCGGGAAAGTGTCCCATGTAGGTATTGTTGGTAAAGACCATAAGGTAGATATGACGATTGGCCAAACAACTGCCCTGGTAGACGGCCAGAAGAAAGACTATGGCACACAGATTATTCTGAAACAGAATCGGACATTCGTTCCTCTGCGTCTGGTGAGTGAAGGACTGGGCCAAAAAGTGGAATGGGACAAGATTGGTCGCTGGGTCTGGATCGGGAACAAAGACTTTCGGAGTACGGATGATAAGGATTTTAAGCTGAAATCCCTGAGTGATTTCAAAGCATACGAAAAGTCGAACTACGTTTTCAACAACATCAAAGATGAAAAGTTTAATGGAATTAAAGTCATTAAAGAGAGTGACCTTCCTCTCAGATTGGCTAACGGTCAAGTGATATACAGTTTAGAACTGGTCAAACGGTCGGCGGGAAACTACATTGAAATTAGAAGTTCTCAGAGAGGAACAACGATTCAATTGTTAGTGAAAAATGAATTTGCAAAGGTACGTAGCCATGTAGAAAATGCCTTTGTAAATAATAATGATCAAACTGGATTGAACTATTATCCGGAAAATAGTAGCACAGATAAATTTCAAAACCGAAAGTACATTGATGGATATGACTATACAAAATTCAAGTTTAGGCAAGCCGACTATATCTTATTTTCTGCTGCAGAGCTAGAGGATTATGGTGTGGCTATAGTTAACCCGTTCAAGTAAGGAGAGGATTACCGTGATCAGAAAAATAATTACGCCCTTACTAAGTATGGTGCTTATTTTATCTTCCTTCCTTACTATCTTTATGTTCCGCCCTGGAGAAGCTAACGCCATTGGTGTCTCAAGAATGTACAACGATCCTGTTAAAGCACCTAATATATACTATTTTGTTGGTATGGTATATTTCGAAGTTTGGAAAAAGGCCGATGGGACTTGGACTGACAACAAAAAACCAGGTCAATCATATAGAGTTGACGGCTTTGATTATACTTTCACTTTTAATTCCAATAGGAAAATTAAAGATGTAAAAGCAGAGGTTTTTAATTTCAAATGGGATAATGCAGTAAACACATTTAATGCTTCAAGAACTGGCGAATTGTCTCAAAATCCATTGGACTACTACAAGAATTCTGCATCTACACAGTATTCATTAAATAAAGGGTCTTGGACAGGAAAAGGGACAAATGAAGCTTTCATACCTCTTTATGTAGATCCCGGAAAACTTGAAGCAGTACTTAACCCAATTGACAGGAAGCAGGAGGAAATAGATAAGAATAATCAAGTATTTCATCCAAATGTGGAAGGATACCGTTATTACTTCCCAACGCTTTTCACGATCGAACTCGAACCGACTGAAGGACAGGCCGTAATCAAACACTGGACCACGACAGGCCAAAGCTTGGATGGTATAGATGGGTTTACAGATAAGGAAGTGAAGCTGGAGAAGGACAAGGAATACAACTTTGCCCATACCGCTCCTGGAGAGAAGTACACCTACGAGGGCTACAAAAAAAGCACCTTGGCCGCGCCGAGCGGTGGATCAAGGAGTTCTGGAGATCCTGGGAAATTTACGTACAACGGGAAGTACCCTGTGTACTACGTGTATTTCTACTATAAGCTGAAGAACGATGAAACGCCAGAAATTCCGAACAACGTGTGTACGCCGCCGCAGCCGGGACGCACGCTGGAAGGCAAGTACATGGACCCGGTTGTCACTGGCATAATCAAAGCGGATCAGCGTGGCAGTGAACCATTTGATGTGCTGAAGGGCATTCCTACATCAGAAAGCTTGTACGGCAATGTCTTCAGCCGAGATTATTTGTTTCAGAACCAATTTGTACAGATGACAGGTACATGTACATATACGGTCAATGTAGAACAAACATGGACATTGACTTGGACGGAGGAAAGTACGACCACTGATGCGGAAGGAAACAGCCAAACGGTTCGAACGCCAAAGAGTGATACTGAAGTCGTACCCAGCCAATACCAGGTCGTTCGGCCATACGCGTACTGGACAATTGATGAGCTGAGCGTATACAACATTCAGGAAGCCACGTTGATCAACTACGCTTTCAATGGTGAACAGATTACGATTACACCAGAAGGGTACACGCCTCCAGAGTTCCAGGCTGAAGAGACTGGCAATCTATATCCGCCACCCCAGCCGGGCACGCAGCAAGGACCATCACGTACCAAGTCGGGTGGAAACAGCCGACCCTCTCCAGATCAGGAGAATTTGCAGGATGTAGCGGAGGCCGCAGTTCCGGATGTCGAGGTCGAAAACGACTCTCTCGTGTTCAAGGGTCAAACGATCATGAACAAGCTACGGACCGCGAAAGAAGGACCGCAGCCTGAACAGATTCCGGCGCCAGTACAGATTGGGAAAGATGTGCTGTACAGCCCGTATCATTATATCCCGATCGGAAAGACCAACAAGAAGGACACTACCAGCAAAGGACTTATTAATTATATCTTAGCCGATGGCAGTATCGATGCCGAAGAGGAAGAACTGGAATATGATATCTATGGCATCAACACTGTCACTGTGCACACGCCAGTAGTGAACTACTCGCTGGTTTCGGATGACCAGCCGCATAATCAGAAAACGACACCCAATATGAATCGCTCTGCCCTTATTTTGGAGCGTCCATTCACTGTGCGCATTCCCACCAGTGGACAGCATTTGGATGTCAACTCGTATCCAGGTTATGGAAACCGGGATTATGCCAAGTATTATCGTACCAAACAGGTGCGGTTTCCGTTTGACGTGTACAGTACCGACCGGACGCAGTTTTATCCTCGGGATACGTGGATTGATATTCCCGTGTATGTACTGGACACGACCTTCTATCTTCCCGTGTGGGTCGATGAAGGAGATTATCAGGTGGAGTTTCGCAATATTGCCGAAAATGCACCTGCCGACTTTGAATCGATGTCCAGAAGTAATGCTCAGCCGGACGCGAACACAGACCTGACCTACCACCTAGCAAGTGACGAAGTATCTGTGGAAGTCATCGGCCGATTGTATGATTTTCAGATTACGGACATTGCAGACTATAGCTGGGAACTGGTCTTCCGCCGTTTTAAGGGAAGCATTGCGCCGACTTGGATCAGTTACTGGACAGGTACGCAGGATATCGATGGGGACAAGCGAGGCAACAAACCACAGTTTACCGTACCGATTCGACCGGGTAGTCATCCGCTGCAAGGATACCAGAATGTAGCGGTAAAGACAGGATATCACTTCAAATTCGATTTTAAAACGAAAGGCAATATGTTTGGTCCGAGGGACGGCATTCGCCTGACCCCGACCTTTGATTTTGTGAGCAAGGACGGGAAAACGCGCGTGCCGGTGGATTTGTATTACTCCACGAATCAGCGCAACTTTATCCGCATCGGCTCGGCCGAGGACCAAGTGAAGCGGTTCGTAATTCTGAATGATCGGTTGCGTCAGGTACCGTCAGAACAGCTGCGGGATACCGCAACATACAAATACAACCGATATGGCGAAATTCATCCGGGGATGATGAGTGAGCGGTCGTATCAGGACTATTATCGGGAGAAATATACGAAGATGAAAACTCCAGTAGGTGGGTATAGCCTGCTGCTGATGCCAGAGCAGCTGCGGACGTTTATCGGTCCCAAAACCAATATTCCCACTACCGCTAGTGCTGATGTACTGCGTGCCAATGCGGCCATTCAGCAATGGTACGGCGAGTATAGTTTGCCTGCGGAACCGTATGTCGTGCAGGCAGGGACTAATCTGGCCGAGTACGGGCGGACCCATGGTGGTTTGGATGCAAAGTCACCGATCTTTTTGAAGGATGGTTATATTGTTGTGAACTTCGACCTCGAATCGATCCGGGAGGGGAATCTGGCGGCACCGCATTTGCAATACATTCACGCGCCGCTGATGAACCAATGGCTGCTAGAGGGCTTCCAGCGTCAGGTGGAAGACAGTTACGGGAATAGCTTTGCTTTGCGAGATGGAGACGTGGTGTTCTACCATGCGGATCGTTCCAGTCGTGATGATTTTAGCGCACAGGTACCACATTAAGAGGTAGGGTAGCCAAGTCGGATGAACTCTTTGCGGCGAGAGAAATCGTTATCTCTTAAGGATATTGGCATCTCACATAGGTTCAGGAAATTGACGTTTGATAGTGCATAGGGGTTGTATTTCAAGGCTCTACTCATCATTACCATTTAAACGATGCCACGCAAGCCGGGAAGGGCAGATGGAGACGGCGGTAAGCAAAGGGTAATTGTATGTGGTTTAAAAAAACGTATCTTCCATACATATGTAATGGAGATACGTTTTTTTACTATGTTACCTTGTAGGAGGGTATCCAATTCACACAAAATCACTTTTCCTCACCCTCCACATAAACCATAATCGCTCGATACAAAAAGCTCAAAAAATCCTCATCGCCAAACTGATCAAAATAACCCGCATAGCGGCGATCTATCGTATAGGCTTCAGCAATACATCTCAGAATCTCATCATCACAGACCATAAACTGTTCCAGGCAACTCTTCCATTTACGCACTAACGCTTGTACCTCATCAGAAGTAGGAGACAGATCCTGATACTTCGCCAATTCCCGAAATACCTGCTCCATGTTAACCGAGAACTGCTGGTAGGCTTTTTCTTGCTCTTTCACAGACAGCTCGCTCACATTAGCTTCGAATTCCTGATATTTCTCGGTATCTCCGTAGATGAACTTCGCCTCAGATTCATATTGCTCTTGAATGGAAAGGATGGAAGAGTCGTCAAACAGATGAAGATGAGAGATATCCGTCCCATCTACATACTCATCCAACTGGTCGATGATGGTTTCAAGCTTTTGTCTTCGTTGAACGAGTGTACTGCGATGCTCTCTTAGGATATCTTTCTGTTCTTCTTTCGAAAGTTGCATCATGGCGGCAATGTCTTTTAATGAGAAATTCATTTCTTTGAACAACAGAATCATTTGCAGATTCCCGAGAGCCTCTTGATCGTAATACCGATAGCCGTTGTCCTCGACTTTGCTCGGTTTTAGGAGATCCGTTTTATCGTAATAATGTAATGCGCGTTTGGTGATGCCTGTGATCTGAATAATATCTTTAACGGTGAAATAGGGTGTCTTCATTCCAAAATTCCTTTGTTTCAGCAAGAATGACACTTGCCGGAGTAATGGTTGCTTCGGTGATAGGTGTACCTGTTTTGTTCAGATAATACTGGATTAAGTGATAACCACAGGCATAGCCAGCCGCATAGGGCATACCTACGGGCGTGAAATTTTGCATGATGGTAAGTTCATCGCCGTATAGATACGTATTAATTTGGTCAAAACCGGTGACATGCAGCTGGTCTTTTATCTTTGGTTTAATTACTTTATTCAAAGTCTCCATATCCGTTTTAGCTACCCAGGGGCCTAGCAACTCTTCTCCATACAGGGATGTCGCAAAGCTCTCGGCCAACCCCTCACTAACAACCATTTCCCCAAGCGTAATCTGTGGATTCCACTGGATATATTGATACCTTACGTTATGATTGCATTCATGGGCTAACACGGATTGGATACGAGGTAGAGTATACCTATTGGGGATCAGGTTCGCAATAATATAACCCGGGATTCCACCATCTCCGCTGATGCCTTCGTTCATGTTGAGTGAAGGGCTATTCTTGTCGCCTAATAAAATCGTATATAGATATTCGTAGACCGAAAGCTCAATCCCGTGCTCTGTAAAGGTGGATAGACTCGTATGAACAGCTTCATGACACTGTTGCCAAAATGCTTCAGACGAGATCGCTGCTAACGATTGGTTAATCTCAGGTGTGATATCTGCGGGAGCGATATTCATAAAGTTATTCATCATGATCACATCGAAGCCGTGAGGCTCATGAGAGCGAAACGGGATCTGTTGAATGTTCCATTTGTTCATAAAAGGCCTCATCATAAGCTCGCGGTATATCTCCAATTTCTCATCGGGTGCAGCCTGGATGATCTCCTCATAGATTTGATCTGAACGTAAGGCGGTAATCTTCATCCTTAATCTCTCCTTCTTATTAGCTTGAGATCATTATCAAGTATGACCTAACGTAACAGTCAAGCGTTGATGTTACGCTGCTGGCTCTCAGAATGATTCTGCATCTTCAGTGCGAATATCAGAGCAGACAGGATATAGATCAGGCTTAACAAGAGATAAGGGAGTTGCAGCGAGAATACGCGATCGAAAGTCGTTTCACTAACCCGCACCAATAATCCGCCGAGAAGCGTACCAATGGCACTGATCCCAAAGGACAAAAAGCGAAACACACTTCCGACCCGGCCAAGCATCTCATTAGGAACGGAACGTTGCAGGATGGAGGAACGGGTAACATTGTAAACAATAATGAAAAATGCAGCACAAAAGTACAGACTACCTACCATATACGCATTTGTAGTTAGACCCACCACACCGTAGATGATTCCCATGCACAAAATGGAGGAAATAATCAATTGTTTTGTACTCCATTTCTTGCGCATATAAGCAACAGCCTGGCTCCCCACGATGCTGCCGATTGTTGCAATGGAGATGAGGATACCAAATGCAAAAGCATCCAACTGAAGCACATCGCGTACAAAAAAGATCTGAGTAGACAGAATGATCGAATACATCAGCGTAATGGTGACAGACAGAATGGCTAGTCCGCGGAGAAAACGATCATGATAGACATATTGAATACCGGACCACATCTCGCGTTTCCAATTCTTCATCGGTCGAACTTCTTTCTTGGTTGTTTCCGTATCCCCAGGGTAGAAGTTTCCCCTCAAACTGATTAAAAAAAGCAGAGCAATAACAGCCGTTACGGCGTCTATGGCAAAAGGAAATACAATATGCAGGGTGATGATGAACCCTCCCAGAGCAACGCCCAGAATATCACTTGTGATTAACTGTCCCGCGGTGAATTGCCCATTGGCTTTCTCCAATTTACTTTCATCTACCAGTTGAGGGATGACCGTCTGCACCGTACTGTCGAATACAACTCGGCTCAGGCCAATACCAAACATGAACAGAGCCAGAATCGGAATGCTCACCCATCCTCCCCAGATGCATAACGTCAGAGCAAGTAGAAGGATCATTCGAGTGAAGCCTGCGCCAATCAGCATATGTTTGCGTGAGTAACGGTCGATGAGGACACCTACAGGTAGACTGAAGAGAAGCCAGGGTAAACGAAGTGCCGTCATGGTGACGGAGGCATACAGCGTATCGCTTGTTAGTGTTGATATGAGCCAAGGAACCGCGGCAAGCGTAAGTCCATCACCTAAAAATGTAAGCGAAAATGCACCAAATAACTTGGTATAGTTCGACTTGATTTTCATCGTTCCCTCCACCAATAAGATGTATAGCATAGTAACATTAAGTTTGGAAAATAATGTGTTTTCACTTAAACCAAATTTAAGTTATTGTAAAATGGTTTTCAATCCTATTTTTACAACATATAACTTCACAAAACGCTTACAAACTTTCAATTCTACCCTACCTTTTCCGCTACGAAGCTGAGATAATGGGAGAGGAATAAGGTATGAAACAGACACAACAACCATGTTCACCAACAGTCTAAAAATAACAGCTGCATATCCATAGGAGGATTATTAATGACGACACAACCATTGAATCTGATCCAATCCACGGAGGGCCAAGCGTTGCTTGCCCAAATGTATGGACAATCACAAGTAGAAGAACAGACTGCACGTTACACAAAGCTGAACGCAACGTTTGAAGAGTACTTTGGCGCGCAAGAAGGCAGCAAGTTGTTCAGCGCAGCAGGACGCAGCGAGATTGGCGGTAATCATACGGATCATAACCATGGTAAAGTGCTGGCGGGCAGCATTACGCTGGATACGATTGCAGTGGCAGCACCAACTGCGGAGTCTGTTATTACGTTTTACTCAGAAGGTTATGACAAGAAATATGTAATCGATCTCACGAATCTTACGCCAAATACGGAAGACGATGGCACAACAGCATTGATTCGCGGTATGGCTGCAGGATTTGGAGAATTTGGATATAAGGTAGGCGGCTTCCAGGCGTACCTCTCAAGTAATGTGTTCTCGGCATCAGGAGTGAGTTCCTCGGCGTCATTTGAGATGCTGATCTGTACGATTTTGAATCACTTCTATAATGATGGAGCACTGGATGTCGTAACCTTGGCCAAAATCGGCCAGTATGCGGAGAATCACTATTGGAACAAACCTTCCGGTCTGCTGGATCAGATGGCTTGTGCGTACGGCGGACTGATTGCCATTGATTTTGAAAATCCTGCACAGCCTGTCATTGAACCTGTTCAGTGGGATTTCCAACAAAACGGCTACTCATTGGTTATTGTGAATACGGGTGGTAACCACGCTGATCTGACAGAAGATTACGCTGCTGTGCCATATGAGATGAGAGCGGTTGCTCAGGCCCTGGGCAGTGAGTATGTTCGGGAAATTACAGCAGACGCAATCTATGCCAACCTCGAGAAGGTTCGTGAAGCTGCTGGGGATCGTGCCGTGCTGCGTGCGCTTCATTTCCTGGAGGAAAACAATCGTGTCGATGGTCAGGTTCAGGCGTTGCGTGATGGACGTTTTGCTGATTTCTTGAAACTGATTACGGCGTCTGGTAATTCGTCATGGAAGTGGTTGCAGAATGTATATCAGAGTGGTGCTGTGAAGGAACAGGAGATTGGCATCGCGCTGGCACTGACCGAGAATTATCTGCAAAACCTGGGTGATGGCGCTTGTCGTATTCATGGTGGTGGATTCGCAGGGGTTATTCTGACGATCCTTCCAAACGAAAAAGTAGAAGAGTATATGTCTTGGATGCACGACATGTTGGACACACCGATTATTGTTGTTAATGTGCGTGCACAGGGTGCAGTATGTCTGAATTCATTAATCGCTAACGCAGGCTAAAAAGCAATCAGATAAATAGTTCTAGCATGATTCAATGAAGTTCGGGCCATGCCCGGGCTTTTTGGGTTGTTCATTTTTTGAAAAAACTTCAAACTTTGAAGGTCTGTAATGTGTTATTTAAGTAGTGGTTTAGTTAGGTTGGTAGTTACCTAGAATACAGGCGTATTGATGATGGTTCGATTAGGAGAGAGGCTATATCTCAATAATTGCTCATGGGAGGAAGGATCAGATGATTACACCTACAGTGGCTGGGCAGGAAGAGGCTCAATTATACGAGGAGTTGCGGCGTGCGATCGATGAATTCGAAGAGGGCGAGCAGCGACAAATAGTTCTCAATCGAATGATCAGACAGCTCAGGTTCGCCAAGTGGCGCAAAGATCGGATGCGCAAGGTCGATGCATACTGTCAAAGGATCAAGCCCGCGACACTTTGGATCATATTAGCCACAGGAGCACTTGCGCCAGTCCTGTTGTTTAGCATGTTCATCTGGGTATCGTTGTGGGTGGAATGAACCTGTAGAGAAGAGATGTACATTATGAAGTTATTAAAAAAAGAACCGTTAACCATCGGATTATCTTATTCCGACTGTAACGATTCTCTGAACTATCTTTAGGGTTAGTGGGACATTTGCGTAGATTTACCGTCTAAAGATTGCACTTGTCCCTGGATATACTGATGGTAATCGCGGAAGCTGCTGATGTGATGCAAGGAATCGGAATTCTCGGACTGAATCTTAATTTTGCCGTCCTGAGGCAAATTTTTCATCTCGGCAATGACGGATTTGGAACTTTGGATATCACCGGACATGTCCTGGATTCGCTGTAATAATGCCGGATGTCCTTCATGTTGGAGCATTTCAGCGAGCGGTCTCATTTCCTCCAACTTTTGGCTCGACCGTTCAAGTGTGGTTATCACTTTGTCTCCATCTGTACTTGCGCTAAGCGAAACCATTCGGTGGATGTGATCTTTCTCCATACGCTCAAGCGCCTCAAGATGGGAAGCTTCCAGTCGTTTGGGATCGCTCCAACTCTCCGACCGAACGGTGTCATTCTGTTGCTGGGATGCATTATTCGCAGTGCCATTACCACAGCCCCATAACAGAGTTGAGCAAGTTAACACAGCTCCAACGGCGATGAACCTTTTTAACCTCATACTGTCACTCCTTCGATAGTTTCCTGAAGGTAGTATGAGCAATAATATCCAAAATCATGCTTCTTTTCTTCATTTCTGTCCCAGTATGTAGTTGAATAACCTTTTAAAATCGAGAGTACATATCTTCGCAAATTTTTGTAGCCTGTATTTTCACGTGAAATTGCAACGGTACGTAGCGAGGTGAAAAATAATGAATCTGTATACTAATAACATATGGCGCTGGACCATCAACCTTCTATATCCTGCCATTATCTTTGTCTTCCAGAGCTGGGGACCGATAATGGATTCTTGGACAGGTCCTATTTTGTTCGTCGCGGTGTTCTGCTTTCTGTGGAGCGATGTGAAAGACTTGTTCCTCTCGACAGGATTGACATGGATTATTGCCATCCCGTGTTGGTGGTATTGGATTGAACGTCCGAAACCATCGTTCGGTGCAGAACATTTTGCCGCACATCTATGGTTAATTGTACTTATGTATATTGTCTTTGTGCTCATTCCTCAGACCTTAATCCTGACTACTCGGTTGCGGGTAATGAACTATTATAAGAAGTGAAAGTTAGTTGAGAGTATGCGGCCGTTGGCCGTCTTTTTAAATAAAATGAACGCATGGGAGAGAGTTCGATTGTTAAGCAAAGATATAACAAGAAGTAAAGAAAGAAGTTTTTTGTACATCATGATTTTCACCTTAATATATGGTCTGACATTACTGATCTGGCCGTTGATCGCATTTGCCATGGGAATGTCGCTCGCTGCACCCACTCCTTCTGAGTATCAGGTGGCAAGTCGTTTGGAGGGCGATATACTGATGTCATACCCACTCTGCGTTCTTGCGGCTTTGGTTTCGGGATGGGTTTCTTATCATGAGAAAAGATACATCTTTCCTTACTGGATCATGCAGTTGCCATTGTTATGGATCGTTGCATGGATGCTGGTAGATTACTTCGGGGCAGCACTATCTGACATACCATTTCTACGATAACCAATGGAATGGAAACTTCGCAGTCTTAGACCTGCATGATTCGAACTACAAACGAAATACATCCATCTACATAAACACCCCTTATCCGGCTTCATACGGACAAGGGGTGTTTCGTGTTCTTGCTACACTTTCCGTTTATATTTCCCTGTATACGGGATGGTGAGATGGATTTTCAGATCCTTAATCGAGTCTTCCGTAAGCATCATCTTGCTCCCGTTGTTTGATAACTTACGCCAGAGTTTCGGATTTTTACGATACAGCTTCTCCTGAAGACCGTAAATATCCACACCACGCTCAAGGCCGTGACGATAGGTCTGCATGATCTGCTCCCGCAACTTCACTTCACTAATCTGGATCATCTCTTCATACGAGGTGGGCACCAGGTATTCGTACAGGGCGGTGAGGTAGTGGGCATCAATGTTGAACGTAACGTCTTCACCCTGAATAACAGGTTTAATTTTGATCTTTGGCAATCCTACACTAAGCGCCCCATAGATCGTTCCATCCTTTTGGACAAGTAGAGGGGCCCGTCGCATGTCTTTGATTAGCCAGTGATAACCGGGAAGCTGACTGCGTGGAAAGTATTCAAAGTCATAGCCAGTCTTCTCGAAAAAGGCCCCTTCCACCAGAAACAAATCATGTTTCTTCTCATTCTCAGCCCACTGGGTATCATTCAATGCAATACTCGGCAGATACGTTGTTGTAGCCGGATCATTATGTGTTGCAATGAGCTTAAAGCTGAGCACAGGCGGGTACAACGATTCTTCCATGTACGTGGGGAGCGGATTGTGAAGAATGCTGTCCAGTGGCGACATATTATAGATGGACGTTGCACTCAGGATTTTCTCCAGAGGCTCTCGTGTTCCATACACCCAGGTTGTATAACGGGATTCTGGAAACCGTCCCAGCATGTCGAACACTTCTTTGATGTGTTTGTTGGTGAGCACACCTTCGGCCATAACGATGGCGGTCACATGCCCCCAAGCCATGTGTAATTGAGCCGTACGGAACAATTCGTTCAGCGCCAGACTCATGGTTTTCCCTTCGGCATGTCCGACCCATACAGGCGGTGTATTTGCACTTTTGGTTGAACTTTCACTTTTGGCGACACTGGCAAAATCCAGTGTTTGCACATACAGGTGATACATGCCGTCCTTATAATCAATCCCAAATGCTTTGGCGTAGTCTACCTGTTGGATTTCAAAGGCACTCCAGCACCCACTCGTCATCACGCACATCGATAGGCTTAACAGACCCAGCATATATCGCCGCAACAAACGCTTCATCGTTCGTTCCCATTCTTGCGGGGCTCCTGGGTCTCGAGATAGACGGGTCTTCGTTTACCTAACCCCTTTGGCAGTTTGAATAATGAAGCTATCGCTTGTTTGAAATGAAGCGGTGTTAACGGCGTGAGATACGGAATGCCAAATGATTTGAGATCGGTCAGGTAGATGAGGAACAGAATCAACGACAGGATGAACCCATAGATGCCGAGGGATGCCCCCAGGACAAAACAAAGGAACCGCAGGATCAGCACAGAACTGGTCATGACCTGATTCACAATGGTTGCTCCAGCTACGACGGTAACTGCGATGATGACAATCATAAGGGGAGAGACCATGCCGGCTCGAATGGCGGAATCTCCGATAATCAGACCTCCAACGACAGTTAATGTCTGGCCGATGGCACTTGGTAAACGTACCCCTGCCTCACGGAACAGCTCCATCAGCAGCATAATGAGAAACATCTCCATTCCCGATTCCATCGGAAGCCCCATGCGTCCAACGGAGATCGTAGCGACTAGAGGAAAGGGGATCTGATCCATATGAAAGGATGTCAGCGCAATATAAAAGCCAGGCAGGAACACGGTGATCATCAGGCCAAGAAAGCGTAGCATCCGCCCAACGTTGACAGCTAAGAAGGGAAAGCTGGCATCTTCCGGTGATTTGAGCAAAAGAAACAGGTTGACTGGCCCAATAATGGCGCTGGGATTGCCGTCTACAATGAGGATAAAACGTCCGTTCAGGAGACATTCTGCAGCAAAGTCAGGCCTGCCCGTATAGTGGGTAACGGGAAACAAAGTAATCTTCGAAGGCGACAGCAATTCTTCCAGTTCATTGGCGGTCAAGATTCGTTCGATCTCAATCTTACGCAACCGATCCTGGACGTCTTCGATCAGCTCCGGATTGGCGATATTCTTGATATACATCAATGCCACCTTGGTTGCAGAACGTGTACCGATCAGTTCGATATTACAGGCCAGTTGGTTCGTACGCAGACGGGTGCGTATCAAGGCAATATTGACGGCAAGTGGTTCAATGAACCCATCTCTTGCCCCACGGATCGAAACTTCGGTGGTCGATTCCTCCGGTGTCCGAGTAGGGATGTTAGATATATCAATACTCCACATGGCTTGAAGGGATGGTATACAGACTAACATATGACCTTCAAAAACACGGAGAGACATCAGTTCAGTTCCAAATGCCGGATCTTGCAGATCCATTCGGGTCCAATCCAGGCTGATGCACTTTTCAATGTCGGATGTACGGATAAAGTGTGTATTTTCATATGTTCGTTTGAGTTCTGGGAGAATAATATCGTAGATCGCTTCACTATCTACCATACCGCTGCAATAGGTCATAAGGAGTTGCATCGGAGGTTCTCCGATCATATGACTATTGATGATGACATCATCAGATCCGGCAAAAAAGGTATTCAGGTTATGCTCGTTCATTCGGAACGGTTCAACGTCAGGATTATTCTTGGGTTGGGTTGAGATCGGCACGTTTGGGAGCCTCCTTGTCCTTTTTGTGGATTAATGCGGCAATGGTCAATATTACGGTAACGATGGATACATAAGCGAGCATGACCGGGAACTGAATATGGTCCACATAATAATCCACGTAATCAATGCGCCACCATTGCATCGCCATGAAGCTCATGATGACGGTGATGGTAAGGATGGCGATATATCGTTTCTTCGGTCTGCGGAAATTCAGCAGATCCACGATGAGATACATGGATATAGCCACTCTTGCGAAGGAACCGCTAAGCCACTGATAGATGGACAGAAAATCAACGTGTTGCAGCAACTTTCCGATATTCACAAGTTTCCATTGCTCATAGGGACTGTTTCGTTGTTTCGCTGCTTCTTCAGGTCCGAATTCCACAATGGCTCCGATCGTTGGCCCTATTGCCATACTGAGCATGAACACGCCGAGGATCAGAACATGCCACCAACGAATTTTGCCTTTGACTTCATGTTGAAACAACATAAGAATCCAGATCTCCATAAGTCCGGCAAGAGAGTAGATCATGCCCCGCCACACGGGACCCATGCCGTTCTCCATAATCGGGAACAATAGACTGTAGTCTTTATATTTCATATTGGCGGACATTACAAAATAACCAAGCAAAATGACAAAGGGCAGCAGCAGACTGGAAGTCATCGCGATGGAGCGTATGCCTTTAGCCGCTGCCCACGCGGCAACCAATGCTCCGCCACCGGCCAGAACATAGGGAGGTGTGAATTGAAGATACGTGGATACGGTCCAGTTGGTTGTCTCATACAGCGTATGCGTGCCAAGCGTGAATAACAGAATGGAAGCGGAGATCCGGAAGATCCAGGAAGGGACCGCCCCGAATTCTCGAGTAATCCAATCTGTTAATCGCTGTCCACGTACTCGCCGTATGATGATGTACATCATACATAGAAACAACATGAAAAAAGGACCAGCCGCCACGACAGACAACCATCCGTCTCTGCCGCCAGCTTCGAGAATTGCTGGGATGGACAAGACATGGCAGACCAGTCCGGCACTTAATAAAATGATGGAAAAGGATAACCAGATGGTAATTTGACCTTTTTCACGACTCATGCGAATCCTCCTTTCCAATGAAGGAAGTTTCCGTTAGGTTGTACAGCATACAGGAAGTTGATTCCTTTTTCAGATTTTTTCACAGAAAGCTACAAGCGATATGGACGGACTACGCAGAAAGCTTTAACATACAGATATAGCAATGTCGAAGACAAGCACTGAGCGAAGCATAGAGAAATAGGGAGGAAACCTGCGATGACAAATACAACGAAGGCACTTGGAGAGACAAAAGTTGGCTTTATTGGTACAGGCGTGATGGGTAAAAGCATGGCTGCGCACATCCAGCAAGCGGGATATCCGCTGCATGTGTACACGCGAACTGCTGCCAAAGCAGAAGCATTGGTGAAGGAAGGTGCCGTATGGCATGACACACCAGGCAAACTGGCTGCCGCGTGTGATGTCATCATCACAATGGTGGGGTATCCGAAAGATGTAGAGGAGATCTATCTCGGTGAGGATGGTCTCGTAGCCAATGCCAAACCGGGTTCATATCTGATTGATATGACAACATCCAGTCCGCTACTGGCTGCACGAATCTTTGAAGCTGCGGAAGGCAAAGGATTGCAGGCACTGGACGCGCCTGTGTCGGGCGGTGATATCGGAGCGCGCGATGGGAAATTGTCCATTATGGTTGGTGGTAGCTCGGAGGCCTTTGAAGCCGTGCGTCCGCTGTTTGAGCAGATGGGCACCAACATTGTGTTGCAAGGCAAGGCGGGAGCCGGACAGCATACCAAAATGTGCAACCAGATTGCCATTGCCTCTGGCATGATGGGTGTATGCGAAGCACTTGCCTATGCCAAGACGTCTGGTCTGGACGCGGAGACCGTGCTGAAGAGCATTGCTACCGGTGCAGCCGGAAGCTGGTCGCTCAGCAATCTCGGTCCGCGCATGATCGCAGGCGATTATGAGCCTGGATTCTATGTGAAACATTTTATCAAAGACATGGGAATTGCACTGGAGTCTGCAAAAGCGATGGGCATGAAAACGCCTGGGTTGGCTCTGGCCGAATCTCTGTATCAGGAAATAGCGAATAATGCTCTCGAAGAGAAGGGTACTCAGGTGCTCTACACCTATTATCTTCAGGCTTAACATCCAAGAGAACAGCAGCGTATTCTTTTTCTATTGAGGAAAGGGTTGCGCTGTTTTTTTCAATTTTGCGGCTTGTTTATGCGTCTAAAGTCACGAAATTGGTTAAATGTTCATATGTACTTTGCATAATGGAGAGATTTTGATCATTTTCCCTTTATTTTTACCCCGCTTTATCCGACATAAGTAATAGAAGTTTACATAATGAATGTGTCAAAGGATGTTATTCCTCCTGTAATGGTCACCCGTAACCCACACTATAATAGAACGGAGCTTGCCCATGTTCAAGAAAATCCTGTCTCTGTTCAAGACACAACCAGAGCTTGCGAACCAGATTACAGCCTCCGCTTCAGCGTTACCATCGACGACAACCATTCCCCCGCGTATGGTCCGTAGTAAGCGCAAGAAAAAAGCGGAAGGGGATTGGACACGCCAGCCGGAGGAGCCTAGTACAGCAGATCAGCTGATAGGTCTTCCAAGTCAATATAAAGTGCTGAACGACCTGCTCGTTACCAATCCGAAGTCACGCTCCGGTTACTCGCAGATTGATCATGTCGTGATCGGCCCTCGGGCAATCTTTGTGATCGAAACCCGAAATTTGACGACAGGTGAGATTCGCGGCGGAAGAAGAGAGGCCAATTGGTCGGTCAGCAGCAGCCGGGTCAAAATGTACAATCCACTTATGCAGCATCGTGCCCATGTGGAAGCCATCCATGCACACCTCGGAGACTACAAAAGAGTACGTCTCGTCTCCATGGTGACCTTCACCAACCGTTGCCGAATTAGTGTTGATCCTGCTGTGAGGTATGTGAATTCAGATGAACTGATCATCTACGATCACGAATTGGTAGAGACCATTCAGCGTAAGACGGAACGACTTGAGACAGAGGTTCCCGAAACCGTATTTCAAGAGAAGGATATCCAGGCGATCTACGCTCTGTTATCATCGGTCAATTCCACGGATCCTCAGATTCGGTCAGAGCATATGGAGAAGGCTAAAGGTATCAAATAATTACGCTTTACGAACACTGTTGTCTATACGGGCGGCAGTGTTTTTGTGTTGCGGTGGTAGTTAATGTACGAGTAGTAAAAGGCTTTAGATACAGGTATATCGTCGTATACAACCGATATTTAACTTATGTTAGAATGTAGACCATGTCCAATTGTGTGAATCAAGCATGTTATATGAAAGGATATTTTTGTAAGTGGGTGTTCAAGTCTTGGAGCAGAGGTTAATGGTTCTCAGGAATATACATACGATAGGGGAAGATTATACGATGAAATGGAATTATACGATAAAGAAGTTCGCAGTTATGTTTGGTTTGGCAGCGATTCTGACAGCTTGTGGTGGCGGAGCGAAAGAGACGTCATCGCCGGAGTCTGCTTCCAGTACAGAAGTTGCTTCATCAGAAACAAGCAGCTCGAATGCTGCTGTAACAGAAACCGCAGCAACCGGTTCGAATGGGAGTGAGCAGACAGGTTCAGCTACAGAAGAATCTTCTTCAGCTGAAGACGGCAAGATTGGAAAGGACTCCACACTGGAAGAGTTGAAGCAGCAGTATGCCGATAAACTCGGTTATATCCGTATCCCGCTTACGGATCATCCAGTACGTCGGGTCAGTGAGGCGGGTTCCAAAAACATTAATGTCGCCAATTACAGCGATGCCGTTGTGGACATGAATGCAGGGGTGCCAATTCACTCCGATTCGCAGCGGTTGATTGATGATGCCTTTCCTTTTTTTACAACCGTACAAGCACCTGACGAATCTTATATAACTTGGGAAGAAGCAACCAATCTGGAGCGTGCCATGGTGAAAACACTGTTTATCGCCCGTGAAGGCCTGCTGATTACCGAAGATGCGATGAAAAATAAGGATTATAGCAGTACATCGTTCCAGGATTCCAAGGATTTCTTCAGCGTCACAGCGAAATTTGAATCTATGGCACCCGTAGCACAACATCCGCGTGACATTACGTTGAGTACGCTATACGACAAAGCCCGCACGTCGTGGGGCAAGCTTGCTGCGATGGACCCGGAGCAGGATGAAGCGGCGTTTGCCGAGATGTATAAGACGACGAGAACCGATGCCAATAATGCCATGGGGTTGCTTAATGTTCTGTTGTCTACAAATGAGGAAGAACGTGTAGAGGAGATTTACGGAAAGGAATAGTAGTATTGAATAGAATTTGAATGAGTTGAACGAAATATATATGCTGAGGTATTTCATAGAACCCTGACTGCCGGGACGATCGGTGGTCAGGGTTCTATGTATTGTGTGTGAGAGTGGAAATAAGAAAAGAGGTGTCGAGCAATTTTTTGAAATCCGCTTGAAACTATATCCAGAACGATGCGTATCATAAGGTATTAATTGTTTTTTAATGTAGAAAATTGCCGTATTTCAGAGTATAGTTAAGGAATAATTTAACTTATATTCAATCATGATGTAGGAATGAAAATTTACTGAAAATCATGAAAAAGTGTGAAGAACACCATGTATGAAACTATTGGAGGTTGAGTATGAGTTCATTTAAAAGCTGGTTGAATTCAACAAAACAAGGACTTGAAGAGCAAGTCAAAAAGTTTAAAAATAAAGATTTTATGGACGCCGTAGTTGCAGGCTGTGCACTGGTTGCTTTTGCAGATGGTTCCATTGACGAAGCGGAAAAGAACAAGATGGCCGGTTATATCAACCTGAGTCAGGAATTGAAAGTATTTGATATGGCTGAAGTGATTACACGCTTCAATCATTATGTCGCGAACTTTGAGTTCTCTCCAGAGATCGGGAAGCAGGAAGCGCTGAAAGCTATTGGGAAATTCAAAGCCAAGCCGGATGTAGGACGCGTTATTGTGGGCGTATGCAGTGCGATTGGTTCAGCTGACGGCAACTTTGATGATCAGGAGAAAAGAGTTGTTGCCGAGATATGCATTGTACTTGGACTGAACCCGGGTGAATTCAATCTCTAAGTAGCTATTTTACATATGAAGGGAGGTGAAAATCAGTGGCAAGCATTAATTTGGTCAAAGGACAGAAGATTGATTTAACCAAAGGCAATGCAGGACTTACTGAGGTGATTGCTGGTCTTGGTTGGGACCCGGTAACTGCCAAAGGTTTCTTTGGAAGAAAAAAACAAGCGGATATCGATTGTGATGCATCGGCGATCATGTTGAATGAAGAAGGCAAGTTGGTTAAGGACTCCAACCTGGTTTGCTTCCACAACAAGCAAAGTGCATGTGGTTCGGTTATCCACTCAGGTGACAATCTAACAGGACAGGGAGACGGTGACGATGAACAGATCAAAATGGATCTGTCCCGTATTCCTGCTGATGTTCATAAAGTATTAATCGTTGTTAATATCTACGATTGTGTCAATCGCAAGCAAGATTTTGGCATGATTGAGAAGGCTTATATTCGTATTCTGGATGGTAAAAACTCCAGTGAGCTCGTGAAGTTCAATCTATCCGATAACTACACAGGTTCAACAGCATTGATCTGTGGTGAATTGTATCGTCATGGAGGTGAATGGAAATTTTCGGCAATTGGAGAGGGTTCCCATGCGGTACATATCAACGAACTCGCTCGCAGGTACTCCTAAGTACAAGATTTAACCTAAATCGACAATAATCCTGATATTCATATGTCACGATAACTACAATACATTTAAATAAGCGAGGATGATCACACGATGGCAATTAATCTCTCTAAAGGTCAAAAAATCGATCTGACTAAAACGAACCCAGGTTTGACAAAAATCACAGTAGGCTTGGGATGGGATACCAATAAGTATGATGGCGGAAAAGACTTTGACCTGGATGTATCGGTATTCTGTGCCAATGCAAACGGTAAAGTAGAAGGCGAGAAAAACTTCATCTTCTTCAACAATCCACAAAATGAAAATGGTTCTGTTGTTCACACCGGTGACAACCGTACAGGAGATGGCGACGGTGATGATGAGCAGATCAATATCGACCTGCCTAACGTACCCGCAAATGTAGAGAAAATTGCATTCTCTATTACGATCTACGAAGCTACAGAACGTAGCCAGAACTTCGGACAAGTCTCCCGTGCTTATGTGCGAATCGTCAATGAAGCAAACAACGAAGAACTGATTCGTTTCGACCTGGGAGAAGACTTCTCCATTGAAACGGGTGTAGTTGTTGGTGAATTGTATCGTCATAGCGGCGAGTGGAAGTTCAGTGCCATCGGTAGTGGTTACCAGGATGGATTGGTTGGATTGACACGCGATTACGGTTTGCAATAGGACGTACAGAACGACTTACAGGATGGGAAGAACCGTCTCCTGGACGGTTCTCCTTTTCATTTAATCACATATCTTGGAAAGGTGGAAAAACAAATGACGATCAGTCTTGCCAAAGGACAACGTATTGACCTGACTAAGACGAATCCGGGCCTTACCCGTGTGGTGGTTGGTTTAGGTTGGGACACGAACAAATATAGTGGTGGAGTCGATTTTGACCTGGACGCTTCGGCTTTTTTGTTGTACGAAGATGGAAAAGCCAAAGGTACGGATGACTTTGTTTTTTACAACAATCCAAGCGGCGGTGCGGGTTCAGTGACACATACCGGTGACAATCGTACGGGTGAGGGTGACGGGGATGATGAGCAAGTTGTCGTTGACTTCAGCAAAATCCCTGCGCACATTCACCGGATCGGTATTACGGTAACCATCTACGATGGAGATGGACGAGGGCAGAATTTTGGACAAGTCTCCAACGCTTTTGTTCGTGTTGTAGATGCTGCAAGTGATCGGGAAGTGCTTCGTTTCGACCTCGGAGAAGACTACTCTACAGAAACAGCTGTGGTGTTCTGTGAGTTTTACCGTGCAGGTGCGGACTGGAAATTTCAGGCGGTAGGCAGCGGCTTCACAGGTGGACTATCTGCTTTATGCAAAAATTACGGACTGGATGCACAATAACTTGGCATAGAAAGGTGAGTCTGCTATGGCGATTTCTGTCGTGAAAGGCCAGAAGAGTGATCTGACCAAAACCAATCCGGGCTTGTCCCGTCTAACGGTAGGCATTGGTTGGGAGGCAGCCTCGGGTGTGGAGCTGGACACATCAGCATTCCTTCTGGGTTCAGACAATAAAGTGGCTGGAGATGAGGATTTTATCTTCTATAACCAGCCCTCTACCGCGTTTATCACGTATATGGATGGTGGGCAGGTTAGCGGTGAGAAGAAACAATTCGCCATTGATCTTGGCAAAATCCCTGCCCGAATTGAGAAAATCGCCTTCAGCCTGACGATTCATGACGGTGAAGCACGACGCCATCATTTTGGACAGGTTCAGCATGGTTTTCTACGGTTTGCCAATGCAGCTGCAGGTCAGGAAGTGATGAGATATGATCTGGGAAGCGGTTTTACAGTGGAGACCGCGATTGTCATCGGTGAATTGTATCGCCATAACGGAGAATGGAAGTTCAATGCGATAGGATCGGGTTTTGCAGGTGGCTTGAATGCACTCTGTGCCAACTTTGGTGTGGATGTGGATGGTGGATCGGACCCTGCACCAACGACTTCAACCGTTCCTCCGACAGCTGTACCGACTCCACCACCCCCGGTGCCCGCACCAGAACCGACGCCTTCCCCTGTGAATTCGATCAATTTCAGCAAAATTGAATTGAAGAAGAAGGGCGACACCATTAACCTCAAGAAAAATGCGGGGGGACTTGGTGAAATCCTGATTAACCTCAACTGGAATCAACAGGGTAGCAAAGGGTTATTTGGTCGTAGCAAAAGTGTGGATCTGGACTTGGGCTGCCTGTTCGAGATGAAGGATGGTACACGAGATGTGATTCAGGCCTTGGGACAGACGTTTGGTTCACTGAACCGTTTCCCTTATATTGCACTGGATGGGGATGACCGGACGGGATCTGTTAAGACGGGAGAGAATCTGCGGATTAATGGTGCCCGTATCTCGGAAATTGAGCGCATCTTGGTATTCACCTATATTTATGGTGGTGTGGCCAACTGGTCTCAAGTAGACGGTGTGGTAACCATCCAGCAGAAGGACGGCCCGGATATCATTGTCCGAATGAATGAATACGGGAGCCCGCTTGGCATGTGTGGCATCGCCATGTTACGCAATGTGAACAATGAGACATTCAGTATTGAACGAATCGTGCAGTTCTATAATGGGCATCAGGCGTTGGACGAGGCTCATGATTGGGGAATGCAGTGGGTTGCGGGAAGAAAGTAATCATTTGTATTTATTCAATATATAAACGCTGTATCGGTCAGCGCCATTGCAAGGATACTGTTGATTAACGTTATCCTCGATAATAGACCATCAATCCCTCCAGACTAAGGAGGGATTGGTTTTTATGCCCCGACAGCTGGAATCAACTATTGCAGATTGGCTATTGCCAAAGGTGCGAGGAGGAGACAACCCTGAAATATTTTAACTTTTTGAGTCTGGAAGAAGAAGATACTTTATTTTTCTCTTCACCCGTCTCGTTCAATCACCGGACTTCCAAAGATCTACTGGCATATGCTGTTGGGGCTGCTTTATATATGCCCGCGACGCGCACACATATCGCGGACGACATTATGAATGGTAAACATGAAGGTCTGACGACCATTATTATTGATCTGGAGGACGCTGTGGGTGACGACCAAGTAGAGTTTGCCGAGCAGTGTCTGGTACAGCATCTAACTCAACTGATGACTTATATGGAGACAGGCATGCTGAGTCAGGATCAAATGCCTCTTCTGTTTGCTCGTGTACGTTCACCACAACAGTTGGAACGTCTCATTGATACGTTGGGAGAATTGGTGTCCATGCTGACAGGCGTGGCATTGCCCAAGTTTTGTGTGGGCAATGGAAGAGCCTATTTCGACCAGATCCGCAGTTATAATCAACGGAAACCGGATCATTATCCCGTTCTCTATGGAATGCCTATATTGGAAACGGCTTCAATTATATATCGGGAGACACGTTGGGAGACCTTACTGGGCCTTCGTAACATCCTCGATGAAAATGTTGAATATGTGCTCAATGTACGCATTGGTGCGACCGATTTCTCCAGCCTGTTTGGACTACGCCGAAGCCCGGAATTGACCATATACGATATCGCCACGATCCGTGACTGCATCTCGGATATTATCAATCTGTTTGGACGAATGGACAAGCCCTATGTGATCTCAGGTCCTGTCTGGGAATATTTCAGTCAGCGGGAGCGCGTGTTCAAACCTCAATTACGACAGACTCCATTCGAAGAAACCCTGGGCAAATCAGGGCTGCATCTGAGAATGAAATATATTACGAATACAATGGATGGATTGATGCGTGAAGTCATGATGGACAAGGAAAATGGAATTGTAGGCAAAACGATCATTCATCCTTCTCATATTAAGCCCGTACAAGCGATGTACGTTGTTACACATGAGGAATATTCCGATGCCCAAGACATCATCGCCCGTAATGACGGTAGCCTGGGTGTGTTCAAAAGTAATTACTATAACAAAATGAATGAGATTAAACCACACTTGAGCTGGGCGAATCGAATTCTAATCCGATCACAAATATATGGGGTGTTACATGAACAGCAGCATTTTGTCGGGCTCTTGCCCAAGCACGAACAACAACATAACTACGTTCCCAATTCTTGATCAATTCAGTCTGAACGTTCAGGTTACACATAACCCGCTGCAACTTCCACTAGAATCTCTATTTTCCATGGCTGCACGCATCAATAAGAAACGTTCATTTCTGTTTGTAAGCAAACTGCTGGGCAAGCACATCCCGGTTAACCCGTATACCTCGCTTCTGAGTGGCGCGGCATTGGCTGTTCTGTTATATGAGCACCTGACTGAAAAGACGGAAGAGACGAAAGTTCAGATCACCGAGTGGAAACGGGAAATGGTCGAGGGGCTGATTGATCCCCAACAAGCCCGGCAAGTGTACAACATGCTGTTGCAAGAAAGCTTGAGTTTGCCGGAAACGATTCGTTTTGTTGGTTTTGCCGAGACCGCTACAGCGTTGGGTCACAGCATGTACGAGATGTTTGCTGATCAAGCTTCTTATATTCACACCACTCGCGAGTATGTTCCAGCGATGCATCCAGATATTCAATTTGAAGAAGAACATTCCCATGCGATGGCTCATCGTTGTTATGCGTTGGATCATGAAGCTTTTGCAGGAGAGGGCCCGATTGTTCTGGTGGACGACGAGATTACGACGGGCAAAACGACGTTGAATATCATTCGGGATATTCAGGCCAGATACCCCCGGAAGCAATATGTGATTGCTTCGCTGTTGGACTGGCGTACGGAAGCGGACGAACTTCGGTTTGCCGAACTGGAAGCTGAACTGGGGATTACCATTACACCGTTAAGCCTGTTGAAGGGTCGCATTGAAGTAGTGGGTACTCCACAGTTGGAACCAACACAGCAAGATGAGCAGCTATTTCATCCTGCCGTAACGCTTCAGACTTCTACCGTTGCCGATGACTTCGAACAGCTACATGCCACTTCGGAGGATGGTGAAGGCAAACGCAGCACAGCGAGCTACGTCCAACATACGGGCAGGTTTGGTATGCAATCCCGTCATAATGGCGAATTGCGCCAGGAGATTAGCCGGATTGCAGAACGGCTTCGGACGCAGCGTACGGGAGAACGGACTTTGGTGATGGGAACAGGGGAGTTCATGTACATTCCGATGCGTATTGCTGCCGAGATGGGAGAAGGCGTGTTGTATCAATCCACTACCCGCAGTCCAATCCATACACATCCGGCTCCAGGATATGCTGTTCGTAGTGGTGCCGGATATGCCTCACCGGAAGACGCATCCGTTCATAACTTTATCTATAACATCGCCCCGGGACAGTATGACGAGATTTTTGTTCTGCTGGAGAGACAGATGTCCGAAGAACGAATGGAACCGATGTTGAAGGTACTGGGGCAGTTGGGGTGCGGACACATTCATATCGTATATTGCGGCTTGCCAGAGAAGACAGGGGACAACGAGCAATGAACATAACTACACTGGAGCTAATCAGACAACGTGAGATTCCGTCTCCCGAACAGATGGGCAGTTATGCTGCATCGGACGTTGTTTTCCTACTGAAGGATATCAGCCATGTTGATCTGGAAAAGGGAACGGGTGAGCGGGAGCAGGCGATCCAATCCGGGGTTCATTATTCGGAGATGCTGCCCGTGGAATATCAGCCCACAGCAGAATACATCGAGCTGTTTCATCAGACGCTGGAACAATCCGCTGCAAGAATCGCGCGTCATACCGCTATTGTGGCTGAGAAGATTGTAGAGCGCAGGGGACTGAATCTGGTACTAGTATCTCTGGCTCGAGCCGGAACACCTGTGGGCATCCTGATCAAACGTTATATTGAATTGAAATACAAAGTGACGATTCCGCATTATAGCATTTCTATTATCCGTGGCAAGGGTATGGACGAGAACGCAATTTTATATATTTTACAGCAGCATGGTCTGGAAACAGCCATTCAGTTTGTAGATGGTTGGACAGGCAAAGGGGCTATTCGCAAAGTGCTGAAAGAGTCCTGTGACCAAATGGAACGGACTTATGGCGTAAGTCTTGATGATGATCTTGCTGTGTTGGCTGATCCGGGGCAATGTTCAGGAACTTTTGGGACAAGGGAAGATTATCTTATTCCTAGTGCTTGTCTGAATTCCACCGTCTCGGGACTCGTGAGCCGTACAGTACTTCGGGATGATCTGATTGGGCCGGCAGATTTTCACGGGGCCAAATGGTATCGTGAATGGTCCTCTGCGGATGTGTCGACCGAATACGTGGATACTATTGCTCAGCATTTTCCGCAGATGATGGACCAAGTGGAGATTCGCTCGGACGACAATGCTACTGATACTTCGGAAATCACCTGGAAAGGCTGGCAGGATATCGAGGCCATCCAGCAATCCTTTGGCATTGCCAACATCAATCTGATCAAACCTGGAATCGGAGAAACAACCCGAGTGTTATTGCGCCGGGTCCCCTGGAAAATTCTTGTGGATCGACTGGATAATCCGGATTTGCAACATATCATGATGCTCGCCAGAGACAGAAATGTGCCGGTTGAGGTATATCCCGGATTAACCTATTCTTGTTGCGGCATTATTCAATCCCTGGGAGGTGGAGGAGAATGATGATCTACGCAAGTGATCTGGACCAGACGCTGGTGTACTCCCGTCGTGCGCTCCGTATTCCCGAAGATACACCGGGACTTGTTCCCGCAGAGTGGATTAACGGCAAGTTGTCCGCTTTTATGTCAGCATATGCACTGGAGCGGTTGCAGTCTTTGCCACAAGACATTGTATTTATGCCTGTGACTACACGTACCGTGGAGCAGTATCGGCGCATTCACATTTTTCAGACCGAATGTATTCCGAAATATGCGGTGACAAGTAATGGTGGTAACATCATTGTTGACGGTCAGGTGGATGATGAATGGAATCTGCACATCCGTTCATTGCTTCGTCAGCAGGCAGCTGCTCCTGAAGAGATCCTGGATTTATTTGACGATGTGCTGAGCCCGGAGTGGGTAATTAATCAGCGATTGTGTGATGAGCTGTTCTATGCACTGTTAATTGAACGTGACAAGCTTCCAATGGAACGCATTGCGGACAAGATTCGGGTGTTAGAGACGCTGGGATGGGAGAGTTCGATTCAGGGTCGGAAGCTCTATCTGGTGCCTTCGGCCGTGAACAAACGAGCTGCAGTGGAGCATATTAGGCAACGCATCGGTGATGTGCCTGTGATTGCTTCAGGTGACTCGTTGCTGGATCGTTGTTTGCTGGACTTTGCGCAGCATGCCATTGCTCCGTCCCACGGAGAGTTACATGTGGAGAGACAGCGTGTACCTGAGCAGGTACCGTATCAATTTACGAAACAATTCGGTGCTTTTGCAGCAGATGAGATTCTCGATTACGTTCACCGTATTCATAACGATCAACAGACCCAGATAGACCATGCCGAGATAAGGGAGACCGTATAAATGAAAAAAATGAAGATTTACTTCAACCGTTGGTTCTCTGTAACGTATCATTATATGAATGCGATTCGGGACAATGAGGACGGTATGGAATTTGAGATCTACGGTACTCATCCTGATCCGGGACACATGGCATTACAGGGCTGTGATGTTGCAGAAGTTGAACCGCGTGTAACAGGTCGGGAATATGTAGATTTTTGCCTCGACTTTTGCCGTCGTCATCAGATTGATGTGTTTATTCCACGCTGGAACATGCTGGACATCAGCAGACATATCTCCCTGTTCGAAGAGATCGGTACACGGGTTATCGTATGCTCGGACACGGAATTGCTGGAACAATTAATGGAAAAAGACCGCTTCTATGAATCGGTGCGTGAGAAAGGCATTATGGAGATTCCGGATTATTTCACGGTCAGTAATGCTGCCCAATTCCAGCAAGCCTATGAGGCGCTGCGTGCACGTGGACATGATGTATGCTTCAAACCATGTAATGGTGAGGGCGGCATGGGATTCCGGGTGATCAACAATGAGAGTGACCCGTTGCAGGAGTTGTTCGGATATGCGCTTAACTCCATTTCGTATGAAGATGCCCTGCGCGCTTTCTCTTCTGCTCCGTCCTTTCCCAACGTCATGGTGATGGAGGTACTGGAAGGATATGAATACAGCATTGATTGTCTTTCGGACCGCAATGGGAAACTATTAACGGCTATTCCGCGTAGAAAAGAAAGAGGACGTTTGCGTTTGCTCGAAGAAAACGAGGAATTGCTGGCGATTGCCCGCAATGTGGCAGAGGTATATCGGATTCCTTATAATTTTAATATTCAGATGAAATATCGCAAGGATACACCGAAGCTGCTTGAGATCAATCCGCGTATGTCGGGAGGGTTGCACATGTCTTGTCTGTCGGGCGTGAACTTCCCGTATCTGGCGGTCAAGTCTGCACTTGGCCATGATATTGGACCACTTCATCCGAAGTTTGGCATACTGGGAAGTCATATCGAACAGCCATTTATAATCGACGTTCAGAAGGTAAGCGGAGTACACCACGTCTAGCTGAGAATTTTCCTCAACATTGACACCTTCTGGATGGTTTTTTTACAATACGGATAAGAGGTTATTCAAAAAGTCCACTTTTGATTACGAATAATGCCTTACGGCATCATCAGCATCGAATATGAAATTCAGCCGAAATAAGCGGGAGGCTTACGAAGTATGTTTCCTTTGGAAACATTGTGGTTGCTCACGTAGTTTTCCTACGTTCCGCTACTCCATTTCTATCTTCATTCCATCTTCTCGGTACTGAAAATCAGACTTTTTGAATATGCACTGTATGTGTTGTTAAGGCAGGAGGACAAGTAATGTTACGGAAAACGAAGATAGGTATAGGCGCATTGGTTGGTTATGGTCTCGCGGCAATCTCGAGTCCCTTTCTACCGGATGTCATCACGTGGGCAATTCCGGCACTGGCAACTGTGGTCGGGGGATTGATTCCTTCACGTTCCACGCCACGCACACAGGTGGAGGGTTCGTCATCAGCCCCTGTACCCATCACAGATATCGGGAATGAACCATCCCGCTTGAACGGGGGACAAGCACCGAGCGCAGTGCCAACAGGGGTTAATGAGACTTCTACGGGACAGCCCCATTCGAGTTCCGCTCCCGCACAACATGCGGGCACAGAACAAGCGAAGCCTTCCCGGACTGAACCAGATCCTGTATTTGATCCGGTGATTGAATACCTGGAAGTTCTGGAGGATATGATTATCTCCGAAGGTCAGAAGAACGAGCTGGATAATGAGATCGTGGAGAAATCACTGGCGTTGTTTGCCCGTCTGCAGCGTGTGATTCCTTCCCTTCAGGAGCTAAACAATGGGGATATTAACCATACGGTGCGCAGACTGATTTTGAAAGATTTGAACGGTTTTATTAATCCATTTCTACGTTTAAGTGGAGAAGCGAAACGCAATAATCGGCGTATGCTGCTGAATGGTCTTCGAGACGTAGATTCCAAGATATCGGATATTGTATCAACGATTGAACATAAAGACTTAATGGAGCTCCAGAACAAAGCGGAACTAATACATCAACGGTATAACAGCTCTGAATTATAGGAGGGATTGGCATGGCAACGGAATGGGCTCAGTTGAAGCAGGAAGATGAGCAACGGATTAACCAGGAAGCAACGCAGCTTATTCAGAAAGTGTCCCAAAGTGACCCGGCTCACCTGGATACCTTAATGGATGATATCGGTAAGTTGGGCGTGAAAACACAAGAGAGAGCAGGTCAGACCCTCAAGCTGCTTGATCGCCCAGTCAATGAACTGATGTCGGGGAATCGGGCAGAGGTATCAAACATGATCCTGAAGCTTCGTGATGAATGTGAAAGTTTGCAGCAGAGTAAAAATGTGAGTTTTGTCGGGAAGTTGTTACGTAAAAGCCCGCTGAAAAACTATGTATACCGTTATCAATCCGTTCGAACGAACATTGATGCCATCATTAACGGGTTGCGGGACGGCAAGGACAACCTGGAAGAAAGCATCGTGAATATGCGTCAGTTGAAACGTTCTTCCATTCAGGAGATCTACAATCTGCAGACCAAAATCTCTTTTGGTAATCAATTGAAAGCATTGTTTGAAACCGAGATCGCCAAGCCCGAGAATGAGAATCGTAAAGCACATCTGGAGCGTGGGTTGCGCAAAGTGGTTACACGTACCCAATCCATGACAGAGATGATCATGCTGTACAATCAGGCGATCGCAGCTACCGACATCATTAATGATAACAATGACAAGCTGATTGATTCCGTTAATAATGCCATTGATAAAACAGCGAATCTGATCACCGTTTCGGCCATGATTGCGATGGCACTTAATGATCAGGAGAAGGTCATTTCTGCTGTGGAAGCTACGAATAAGACGATTGAAGATCAATTCAAGGAGAACGCCAGATTGTTGAAGACAACAACAGAGAAAACGAATGAACTGTTGTCCAAACCGGCCATGTCCCTTGAAGCAGTCAATCAGGCGATGGGTGATCTGATGTCTGCGCTGGATCTGTCCGAGCAGTCCAATCGCCGGATCATCGAGAGCTGTAATGACTATACCAACAAGATGACAACACTTAACGCCAAAATGAGTGATCGACTGGGTCTGGAAGGGCCGAAAGCTGCTGCCATTCCGGAGAAAAACAAACCGGATTCCAGCGCACTAGGGTCTTTCCTGGATTAGGTAATAGAGTAGGGATTCGCTGCATATGGCATGGACATCACTACATGTATTTATTTTCTACGAGGGACGCTGAGTGCGTCTCTTTGTTTCATTTATTTGATAGAATGAAGTTAAAATCTGGGGTTGTGCAAAGGAGCTTGCTGAACATGCTGGACTTTTCATTCGAGATTATTGATGAGACCAAGATTAATATTCAATACAAATATGGCAGTGAGTTCTTTAACTTTAACCTGTATTATGCAAACGGGGAGTGGACGCTGCATCCATTTGACGGCATACTGATCCAAAACCGTGAAATGTGCAGTCTGATTGTATCTGAGCTGCTCCGTAACAAAGATTTTCATGTCATGTTGGCTAAAGAGAAAATCATCTTATCCCAATTGCGCACCAGTGTTAACCTCCAGTCCAATGAGACGGATGAATGGGTTGCAGATCGAAGAAACGCAGATTATTCCAGTCCTGATGATGAGTTGATGGATTACATAGGGAACCACAGTTTCGAAGACATATTACAGCTTGAGCAAGAACAGATTGAGGCCAGAGTGCAGTTCTTCCAACAGATTATTCAGAGAATGTTTATGGAGGGACTTGGACCGGAAGATGCTGATTTTATCAAAGTTCAGGCCGTGATTCGGATATATAAGGAGACGTACGATCGCCTGGGCGAGTTGAATGATGACTATCGGGGTGAGCGTGGACGTAGAAGATGGTAGTGAAAATCTTGCTTAGTATGTACACAGATAACTATATTTCTGTGAAGTTAGGCAGATGAACTGAATTTAAGGCATGCATTTCTTTTCGATCTAAGATATGCCTGGTAGAGCGGGCGAACTTTAAGTTTTAACTAGCGTGGGGAAGGGAGACCTTCCTTTTTTTACTGCCAAAATGAAGAGAAGTTTATTGTATTGGGAAAAGTAGGGTAATAAGAATAGAAGCGGCATTGTAAAATACGCTATAATAACCATATGTGTACATAGAAATGATTACATATTGGACGCTGTGGAGAAAACAACATGTCTAATGGAGGCTCTGAGCTGGAACGTGTTATCGGTTTAGGGTGCTCCGAGCCGGAGGAATGCTTATGATCAAGCTGTTGTACTACTTGAAGAAGTACCGAGTTGCCGCGATTGCAGCCCTGGTCATGATGTTAATTGAGCTTGCGGTGGAGCTGGCTCAGCCTTATCTGATCTCCAAGATCATCGATAACGGGATTCAGCAGGGAGACCTTTCTGTCGTCTGGCTATGGGGTGGCGTGCTGGTTGGTAGTGCTGTTGTGGCTTTTGCTGCCGGAATTGCCAGTTCGTTCTTTGCATCCCATGCAAGTCTGGGGTTCGGATACGATCTGCGGGAGAAGCTGTATGAGAAAGTGCAAACGTTCTCTTATGCCGTCTTTAACCGGTTCGCGACGTCGTCCCTGATTACCCGATTAACGGGGGATGTGACCCAGGTTCAGGACACCGTCTTCATGAGTCTGCGCTTCATGACGCGTGTGCCGCTGGTGGTCATTGGGAGCATGATTATGGCAGTAATCGTGAACCCAAGGTTGGGTCTGCTGCTGGTTGTTATGGTGCCTGTACTGCTCATTGTTGTGGTGTGGATGATCAAAAAGGCAGCGCTGCTGTTCCGCAATGTGCAGCGCAGACTGGATGCCGTCAATGGAGTCATCCAGGAGAATCTGACAGGCATTCGGCTGATCCGTGTTTTCGTACGGATGGGCCATGAGATCGAACGCTTTGCCGGATTCAGCGGCAAGCTGATGAAAGGCACAATCTCCGCGCTGCGCCTGACGGAGACCACGATGCCGTTCATGCTGCTGATGATGAACGTTTGTATTATCGCCGTGTTATGGTTTGGACGAGTAGATATTGCCTCCGGTAATGCAACCGTGGGTGAAGTGGTCGCCGTCATTAACTACCTGCTTCGCACAATTGGTGCCATGTCTGCGTTGTCATGGATTCTGGTAACCTTCTCCAGAGCAAGCGCTTCGGCGCAACGGTTGAATGAAGTATTTAATACGGAGGACACGTCGGAGACTGAACAGACGAAGTCGTTATCAACGTCTGCACCATCTGCTGGATCTGTGAAATCTTCGCATTTTCCGCAATCTGTATACCCAGCGAAGAAACAGCGCGCTGTACAGGGAGCGGTTGAATTCCGCAGTGTAGGCTTCAGTTATCCGAATAGTGAAATTACAGTACTGGATAACATCACATTCACTGCAAAAGCGGGGGAGCGCATTGCCATTATGGGAGCAACTGGCTCAGGCAAATCTTCACTGGTGCAGCTTATTCCGCGGTTATACACAGAGGATCAAGGAAAGGTACGGATTGATGGTGCTGATGCATCAGAGCTGGATCTGTCCATGCTGCGTGGTGCGATAGGTTATGTGCCTCAGGAGGTTGTCCTGTTTACCGGTTCCATCCGGGAGAATATTGCCTGGGGCCAGGAAGATGCTACCTTGGAGGAGATCGTGGAAGCTGCAAAGCGCGCGCAGATCCATGAAACAATTGAGAATTTACCAAACGGTTATGATACATTGCTGGGTCAACGGGGAGTTAATCTCTCCGGTGGACAGAAGCAGCGACTTTCCATTGCACGAGCACTGGTACGTAGACCAAGAATTCTGATTCTGGACGATAGCACAAGTGCGCTGGATGTGGCCACAGAAGGCAGATTGTTGGATGCATTGGAAGAATTGTCGTGTACCACGTTTATCATCACCCAGAAGATTAGTTCGACCACTTCGGCGGATCTGATTCTGCTACTTGATGATGGACAACTCATTGGACAGGGAAAACATGAAGACTTGATGGAATCGTCAGAGCTGTATCGTCGAATTCATGAATCACAATACGGGGAGGGTGCACAGCATGTTCAAAGCATTCATTGAGCCTTTCCGTCAGCCGCCACCGCCGATTGATCCGGAGACGTTACGATCAGGTGGTGGTCGCAAACCCAAGGCACGGGCGAAGAACTGGTCAGGTACGCTAGGTCGTATCTGGACCTATCTGGCACGTCGCAAGGTTAAGCTGTCCATGGTACTGTTGATGGTGTTTGCCAGTTCCGCACTCGCTTTGCTTGGCCCCTACATGGTGGGGGTGGCCGTGGATGATTTCATCGCGGGCGAAGCCGGCTCAAGCTGGACTCGGTTTCTGATTGGATTAACCGCAGTGTATGTCTTGTTCTCTCTTACATCCTGGTTACAAAATATATGGATGATCGAAATTGCACAGGAAACTGTGTTCCGCATGCGGTATGACCTGTTCTCCCATCTGCACAAGCTGCCGATTCCATTCTTCGGTAAACGCCAGCAGGGTGAGATTATGAGTCGGGTGACCAATGATATCGAGAATGTCAGTGGTACGTTGAACAGCTCGGCCATCCAGATCTTTTCGAGTGTATTAACACTGCTCGGAACGTTTGGGGTTATGCTCTGGCTCAGTCCGCTACTGACCCTGCTTACCTTTATCGTTGTGCCTCTGATGGCCATCGGCATGCGTTGGATAACGCGCAGAACGGGACCGCTCTTCAAGGAGCGGCAGCGTAATCTCGGTGAACTTAACGGTTACATCGAAGAGACGTTATCCGGGCAGCGGATCATTAAGGCATTCTCGCAAGAGGAGCGTGTGATTCGAGGTTTTGAGGAACGAAATACCCGCATCCGGATTTCCGGTTTCTGGGCACAGACGATCTCTGGTTTTATCCCGAAACTGATGAATGGATTGAACAACCTGAGCTTTGCGATTGTGGCGGGCATCGGTGGTATTCTGGCGATTCAGGGTTCCGTTACGGTTGGGGTGATTATTATCTTTGTGGAATATGCCCGTCAATTCACCCGTCCGCTGAATGATCTGGCGAACCAGTGGAATACGTTATTGTCCGCGATTGCTGGGGCTGAGCGCGTATTCGAGGTGCTGGACGAAGATGAGGAAGCGAAGGATGAAGGGGCAGCGGTATCTCTGGACAAGGTAGAGGGAGCCGTTCGCTTCGACAAAGTATCCTTTGGATACGATGAAGGACGTAACATTTTGCATGACATCAGCTTTGAAGCCAAACCGGGTGAGATGATTGCTCTTGTGGGTCCGACCGGAGCGGGGAAAACGACATTGATTCAGCTATTATCCCGTTTCTATGATCCGACAGGTGGCACATTAACGGTAGATGGTCGCGATATGACCACCATTCGGCGTGAGAATCTGCGGTCACATATGGCATTTGTACTGCAAGATTCATTCCTGTTTCAGGGTACGATCCGGGAAAATATAAGATTTGGCCGTCTGGACGCGACGGATGAAGAGGTGGAAGCAGCCTCCCGGCTGGCGAATGCCCATTCCTTCATTGTGCGTATGAAGGACGGGTACGACAAAGTGCTCCAGGCCGACGGGAGCGGCATTAGTCAGGGGCAGAAGCAATTACTCGCCATTGCCCGGGCAATCTTGGCAGATCCATCCATACTCGTACTGGACGAAGCGACGAGCAGTATTGATACTGTTACGGAGATTAAAATCCAGGAAGGGTTGCAACGTCTGATGCAGGGACGAACCAGCTTTGTCATTGCCCACAGGCTGAACACGATCCGTCAGGCCGACCGGATTCTGGTGCTGAAGGATGGGCATTTACTGGAGCAAGGCTCGCATGATGAGTTGCTGGAACAAGGCGGTTTCTACAGCGAGCTGTATTACAGTCAGCTGCGTAAAAAGGCGCAATAGTCATTTTGGATAATATGTGACATGTATTAGAAAACTTGTAGGTATGCAAAAAGAGCAGGGATGAGGGCACGATGCTCCTCAATTCTGCTCTTTTTGCATATTTTATTGAATAAACGTGGGAAATGGAACTGTGATTGTATGTTAAAATAAGGATATATTGGAATAGATCCGTTTTTGGAAGGTTGCCAGCGGTTTTGAAGCATGAGAATGAATTTTTACACGTATGCCTGTAGTCAGTCATGTGATGCATTAAAAGAGAGGAGGGCAATGCGGAATGGAATTCAAATTAGGGAATGCTGCTCTTCTTCTTCCCCCTTTACACATTACGATTATTGCAATCATTATTATTTTCATTCTAGTAAGGTGGAGCAAGCAATTAGAAACAAGACGTTTTACGGTTTTCTTTTACTTTTTGATTAGTACGTTCATTACGCCAATTTATTCTCAAAGTACAACAAAAGGTGTCTTTGAGCTATGGATCCCTGCAGGATTTATAGTGGTTTTCTTTTATTTGATTCGCAGCGAAAGAAATCATCCATCTAAAATGAAAGCAAGTATTCTAGGGTTTTCCATAGCCTTATATCAGTTAATTCTTCAATATGTCGGATAACGGGATGGGACTGGATATTTCAATAAGAACAAGTAAGCAATAGGTTGAAAACAAAAGAGCAGATCCTGATCACAGGACCTGCTCTTTCTCACTTAACTTCCAATAACTTTCCAGTTGTCCGCCTGCTCCACCATTAACGGTTGGTGTCTGCGAATATAATCCTCCACCAGTGCGGCCATGTCCGTGGCACCTTCGTGCAGTACCTTTTTGCCCGGATACATCGCATAATCTCCACCGCCAGCAGCGCGGTAACTGTTCATCACCACAGAGTACAAGCCATTCATGTCCATTGGCTTGCCTTCATATTCCAACTTCACAACTCGGCTGCCTACAGGTTGGGAGATATCCAGCTCGTATTCCATGCCAGCCCACATATCGTAATTATAATGTTGGGGTTTGGGCTCCATATAAGCCGGATTGACTGCCACCTCACCAGAAGCATTCACTTCAAAGTAACGTGCCGTTTGTTCCAGTGCCTCCCGGATATCCTGACCACTCAGCTCTAGTACTGTCAGTGTATTAGGATAGATGAAGTTGGATAACACGTCCCGAACGGTGATATGGCGCCCAAATCCAAGAGCTTCTTCACTCAGCATGGCGGTATTGGACAGCTCGGCCCCGGTCGCTTCCATCTGCACTTGATGTACAAAAGCAATGAATGGATGTGCCTTGAGCCGCAGGGACGTAGCATTGGTGATAGATAAATCCCCGGCCACCTCGCCAATGGGTTGATCAAGCCATGCTTGTGCCTCGATTTCTACCTCATCCGTAAGTTTCAAGACCGTAGCATCTGGCTCAACTTCACTATGTTCATCCAGAAGTAACAACCGAGCCTGTTTATCTGTAATCTGCCACTTCCCGACCGATGATTGTTCCAACTGAACGGATACATGCCCGGCACCATTTCCACTGAATCCTGGCTGAATGACAGTTACGCCGTGAATATTAGCGGTAAGCTGACGATGCTGATGTCCGGTAAGCAACACATCGATGCCTTCGATGTCCCGACAGATGGCATAGCCTTGATTTTCCCCAGTTAACCGTTCGGTGGGCTCGCCTGTCTCCAGATCACTCTCAAATCCCCCGTGATAACTGACAACCATTACATCTGGTTGTTCATGCTCATGGATATAGCTAACCCATTTACGAATGGTCTCTAAGGCATCAAGGAACTGTAAACCCTCAATATTTTTCGGGTGCTCCCAGTTCGGTATGTAGTGCGTAGTTGCGCCCAAGAGGGCAATTTTAACACCCGTAGACAAGGTTTTGATTAGATACGGATGACCGAAGGCAGGTACGTCTGGTTGCTCATTTTTTACAATATTGGCAGACAGCCAAGGAAAGTTCGAAGCTTCAACTGCTCCGCGCAAGAGATTCTGACCATAGTTGAATTCGTGATTGCCCATCACCGCTGCATCATAACCGAGTTCATTAAGTACTGTAATGAATGGATGCACTTCGTTTTTGGAAACTTGTGAAGCTGCATAAGAGGCCAAGGGTGATCCTTGCAGCAGATCCCCGTTATCCACCAGCATGAGTTCAGGTGAACGTTCACGTTCCTTACGAATCAGGGAAGCCAGCAGGGCAAGCCCAGCCGGGCGGTAGGCATTAGTATTGTAATGAATGGGACGGATCGCCCCGTGCAGATCACTGGTGAACAGAATGTCGAAGCTTGCCGTATGGTTTGTGGATGTCATTTTACAATCTCCTCTAATATATAAGTTCAGATATATGGAATTACCATAAAGCGGAGAAGACAGAATAGGTTGAAGAACCGAAGTATATGCCGTTATCTCCGATGTTCTTCCTATATCTTCAACCATAATGAGCCTATTCTAACAGATACAAGTCCTGCTGACAGCCTGACAGGAAACTTTACAAAACTCCAAATTCCGTTTCACATCGCGCTAATATTTGGCAACTATAGTAGATAAGTACTGAAAAATAGAAACTCTTTGGAGGGTGTTCGTTTGAAGAAGTCTGCTTTATTTTTACCATTGTTGATGTTGGTTCTGTTTCTGAGTGCTTGTGGGTCTAGCAGTAGTACAACAGGTTCGGCTAACGGGGATAATGCGAGTTCGAATGCATCCGGTACGTCTACGGCAGAGACAGAGAAAGCTGTCGAAGGTTATGTGCCAACTGAATTGACGGTTCAATTTGTTCCTTCCCAGAACGCAGATACGCTTGAAGCCAAAGCGAAACCGCTGGAGAAGCTGCTTGGTGACAAACTGGGCATTCCGGTAAAAGTCAGCGTATCCACGGACTACAACACAATTATTGAAGCAATGGCTTCCAACAAAGTAGACGTAGGTTTCTTGCCTCCGACAGCTTATGTACTGGCTAAAGAAAAAGGCGCTGCACAAGTTATTCTGCAAGCACAACGTTTTGGTGTAAATGATGAGACTGGAGCTCCTACAGAGCAACTGGCAGATTCATATAAATCCATGTTCATTGTGAAAAAAGATTCGCCGATTCAATCCATCGAGGACCTTAAAGGTAAAAAAGTCGCTTACCAAAACGTAACGTCTTCCGCAGGTTATGTATGGCCAGCAGGTCTGTTGCTGGACAGAGGAATTGATCCATTAAAAGATGTAACACCTGTAACGTTGAAAGGTCATGACCAAGGTGTTATCGCTGTATTGAACGGTGACGTTGATGCAGCAGCTATTTTCCAAGATGCCCGCAACACGGTAGCCAAAGACTATCCGACTGTATTTGAAGATACACGTGTACTGGCGTTCACTGAGCCTATTCCTAACGATACCATTGCCGTTCGTACAGACATGAATGCAGATTGGACTGCGAAGATCAAACAAGCCTTCATCGATATCGGTAAAGATACTGAAGGTCACCAGATCATCAAAGAAATCTATACGCATGAAGGTTATGTAGAGTCCGATGATAGCAAGTTTGAGATCGTTCGTCAGTATGGCGAAAAAGTGAAAGGTGAATAATTCTGATCCAACAGTAGTTCGGGATCTGTTCACTTTGTAGTAGCTTTCTTGGATGGGAACAGCTTAATCGTAGCAATGGACAGGCCAGTTCAGCGTGATCTACGCTGCGCTGGCTTGTGCCATTATAGCAAGGACTCATGTATGGTTGATCATTATGAATGAAAGAAGGATATTGTCATGATTGAGCTTCATAACGTTACCAAAACTTACGCTAACGGCACCAAGGGCCTGGATAATATTAATCTGAAATTTGAGCAGGGTGAATTCATTGCTGTTGTGGGTCTGTCCGGTGCGGGTAAATCAACGCTCTTACGCTCCATTAACCGACTGCACGACATTAGTGAGGGCGAGATTCTGATTAACGGAAGTTCCATCACGAAGGCACAAGGCAAACGGCTACGCATGATCAGACGTGACATCGGCATGATTTTCCAGAGTTTCAATCTGGTGAAACGGTCCAGTGTACTCCGTAACGTACTCGCTGGACGGGTTGGATATCATTCCACCATGCGTACCATTCTGGGTCGTTTTCCAAAAGAGGATATTGAACTGGCATTCGGCGCTCTGGACCGCGTAAATATCTCGGAGAAAGCCTATTCCCGTGCAGATCAGCTATCGGGTGGACAGCAACAGCGTGTGGCTATTGCCCGTGTACTGGCACAGGAAGCGAAAATCATTCTGGCCGACGAACCGGTTGCTTCACTCGACCCGCTTACAACAAAACAGGTCATGGATGACCTGAAACGCATCAATCAAGACCTTGGGATTACCACCATCGTTAACCTTCACTTTATTGATCTGGCGAGAGAGTATGCGACCCGTATTGTCGGATTGCGAGCAGGCGAGGTCGTATTCGACGGTCCGGTGGAAGAGGCAACGGATGAGCGCTTTGCAGAGATATACGGCAGACCGATTCTGGCTGACGAATTGCTGGACAAGCAGGCTGTGCATGAGCAGGGAGAAGTTGTGGTATGAAAGGGCAGTCCAACGTTCCACTTCAGAATTCAGGAGGAGTGGGGAAGGAACCTGGTTCCAGCCCCGCTCAAGTTGTGAGTCGCCCGAAACCGCCTGGGCGTACGAAACATTTGCTCACCTTAGTGATCATTCTGCTCCTTCTGTGGGCCAGTGCCAAGCAGACGGATGCCAGCTTTACGGAGTTGTTTGAAGGTTTTCCCAACATGTTGGATCTGCTGAAAGAGATGTTTCCCCCCCGGTGGAGTTACTTTGATAATATCGTGCAAGGCATGCTGGAAACGATTCGAATGGCCCTGATTGGGACAACCATTGGTGCAATTATTGCGATTCCGGTCTCGATCATCTGTGCCGGTAACCTGATGCCAAGTCGCTGGATTTACTATCCGGCGCGTTTTCTGCTGAACCTGATTCGGACAGTGCCGGATCTGCTGCTTGCTGCTTTGTTCGTTGCTGTGTTTGGTCTGGGGCCAATCCCCGGAATCTTGGCACTGGCTGTATTCTCGATAGGTCTGATTGCGAAGTTGACCTATGAGACGCTGGAAACCATTGATCAGGGGCCACTGGAAGCGATGACGGCTGTTGGTATGAACCGGATTCAGCTCATTGTATATGGCGTGGTGCCGCAACTGGCTGCCCAGTTCACATCCTATGTGCTGTATGCCTTCGAAATTAATATACGTGCCGCTGCCATTCTGGGACTGGTGGGAGCCGGAGGAATTGGACTCTACTATGAGGCCACACTTGGATTCCTGGAGTATGACAAGACCAGCGTAATCATTCTGTTTACCCTCGTCATTGTTCTGGTCATTGATTATGTAAGTACTAAGCTGCGGGAGAAATTGCTATGATGAAAAATGAAACAAGCCGCATCCGGCCTAAACCACGGAAGAACCCGTTTCGCTGGGTCATTGTGTTACTGCTGATCCTTGTGTATGTCTGGGCGCTTGCCGGTGTACCATTTACTGGTTTCAAGGAAACCGCCGCTCAGATTATGAAGGCTATTGTAGCCGGGATTTTCTCACCGGACTGGGAGTTTGTATATTTGCCTGAGGGAGAAGACCTGCTGCGAGGACTGCTGGATACACTGGCGATCTCTGTGTTGGGTACCGTGATCTCGGCTGTACTCTGTATTCCGTTTGCCTTTTGGTCTGCCCGTAACATGAGTGGTCATCGTTCCATCTCGGGTGCAGGTAAAATGGTACTTAGCTTCATCCGTACGTTCCCTGAGATTATCATGGCCTTGTTGTTCATTAAGGCAGTAGGTCCCGGATCTTTTGCAGGGGTACTCGCCCTTGGATTACACTCCATCGGCATGTTAGGCAAATTGTACGCAGATGAAGTTGAAAATATCGACTACGGCCCATCTGAGGCGCTGCTTGCCTCCGGAGCCAATCGGATGCAGCAGTTGTGGTTTGCCATCCTGCCACAGGTTATGCCTGGCTTCCTGAACTATACATTGTATCGTTTTGAGATCAATGTACGTTCCGCAACTATACTGGGTGTAATTGGAGCAGGGGGGATTGGTACACCGCTGATCTTTGCATTGAGCACCCGAAACTGGCCGCGAGTAGGTATAATCCTGCTGGGTATTATCGTGATGATCACGATTATTGACTTGATCTCGGGGTATATTCGTAAGAAGCTGGTGTAGGATTAATGTGGTGCTACGAATATATCAGATGAAAAATTAAGATAAGTTGATAGCGTAAGAAGAGAGGGCTATTCGGTGCCAGAATATGGGCAGGGATAGTCTTTTTTTTGTGTCTGCAAATAAACAACGGTGCGTTCTTGTTGCTCAGCTAACCGTTGAGGAATAAGAGAATTCCAAGAATATGTATAAAGATGATTGAATTATTTTCCATTTACATGTAAGATTAATAGGTTTCTATATAAAGGGAATTAAGGATATTAATCAATACTCCTCTTAGATATCCATATTAAGAAGTGAGTTTTCAAAAGGAAGGTGACCTATGGAATTATTTCAATATATATGGATTGGGTTTATGGTACTCCTACTATTATACAGAATGATCTTTCAGAAGTTTAAAAAACATAACAGAGAAAATATTGGACTCAGTGCAATCCTGATCATTTTCACGGGAAGCGGTTATACGTTTACACAGATGAACTTGATTTTTGTCATTAGTGTCATCGCCGTCGCCGCTTATTTTGCTGTATGGAACAGCATTCTATTTGTTAGAAATGGATATGAGCCCGAACGTTTGAAATGAATGAAAAAAACCGAAACCATGTTGCCCTGTGAATCAGGCAATGTGGTTTCGGTTTTTTAGTTGCTTGGTTAAACGTTAGGCTTCTTTAACTGAGACTTAGCTAGCCAAGGGCAATGCTTTGGTTACTTGAACCGTAATTGTCTCTGTGCTTGTTACCCCTGCAGCGTTGATCAGCTCAGCACGATACGTATACGTTCCGTTAGCGCGACCCGACAATTCAGTTGTAGCACTTTGGAAAGCTGGTGTTGCCGCGTTCAAAGATTGTGTATCAATCAATACATCATTCTCATAGAGACGGTATTCGGTTGCATTTGTACCCCACCAGAGGTTCATGGATACGTTGTAGTTGCCGTCACCATCCCAGTTGTTTTGGGACAACGTAGCTTTGCCTGGAGCGGCATTGGTTACTTGTACCGTCAGCACGTCACTGCGTGTTGTGCCTTTGTCATTGGTCAACTCGGCTACGTAGGTATACGTACCGTTGGCTTTACCTGTAATAGCGGTTTTGGAAGACTGAGCCGATGGTGAAGCCGCAGTCAACTTCTGTGTATCGATCAGAACGCCATTCTCATACAGTTTGTACTCAGAACCATTTTCGCCCCACCAGAGGTTCATGTTTACGTTATACGAACCTTCGAACAGGCCAGTGGTATATCCATTATCAGAAGAAAGCACCGGTTTACCCGGTGCTCCTGCAGCTGGAGTGGAAGGCACTTCGCCGCCACCTTGCTCTTCAGCAGGTACAAAATCATTCAAACTTCTAGGTTTCAATTGATATACATCTTTGAAAATAGCGGAAACGCCTGTGATATCGATTTTGTCACCAGCAGCATAAGGGAAGGAAGTCTCCGTCACACCTGTACGGGTGTCTACACGGATATGTGTGCTCGTTCCATCTGCTGCTACCGCGTCGAATTCAAAAGATCCAACTGGTGTAGCACTGATGATATTCTCAATCGTTACATTTTTCAATTGAACCAGTTGACCTTGGTTCGCATCTGTAATTGCAGTAACCTCGATTGGAGCAGGTACGGAAGCCGTACCTGTTTTCTCAATCGCAACGATATCGGTAAGCTCGAACTCGCTGTTATAGATGGTTGTTGCTGCTGTTACTTTCACCTTGTCACCAGCATGGAAGCCGCTAGTGTGCTGGAATACGTAGATTCCAGCAGTTTCATCTTGAAGATAGAAGGCTTGTCCACCAAATGCACCTGGCTCTGTCGTCACAACACCTTCGATGGTTACGGTAGTGCCAGCAGCTTTGGTGCGTGCTTCAGCAACTGTGATAGCTGCTGGAATCGGTCCTTCTTCTTCCGGAAGCTGTTCTGCTGGCACATTGCCAACAGTCACGGCATTGGTGATCAGGTTGCTGCCATTCAGACGCAGACGCAAGCTCGCAGCGCCAGTTGTACCTGGTTTGATGCGGACATTCAGATCTTTGATCCCGCGACCTTGGCTGTCCGAGGTTACACTGAATGTGGAGCTATACCCGTACGAAGTTGGCCAAGTACCACTTTCATTCTGGATCATGGCGACCTGTGTTCCGCCAGTCAGATAGATACCGGCACTATAACCGGATACGGTTGTGTTTGGAGCCATGTTCTCCACAACTACACGAATCTGGAAGTCTTCTGCATTGGGAAGAGTATCCTGTTTCACGAAGCTGTAAGCAGCGTTCGCGCTGGATGCAGGTCCACCGTAAGAACCAGCCTTGAACGTGGAACGATCGTACCACTTGTATCCGGCAGCAGGTGCGGACCAAGGTTCAGCCTGTGGTTCTGTGGAAGCAGCCGGCTCTTCGAATGGCAGCAGCGCTGTAGCTGTGTCCAGTTCAAGTCCGTTCACTTCAGTTAGGCTTGTGTAGTTCTCTTGTGTAGCAAGCCAGTTTACAGTGTTCACGAGCAACACGGCATCATCGGCTTCTTTAAAACCGTCATAAGTTGTTTTGCGTGTGCCGGTCTCTTCACGCAAGTATTTAGGTGATGCATCTTCTACTGGAGAGGAGTCACCGATGAAGGCAGCTTTACCTGCGCCCAGCTTGGATACAGCCACGTAAGGACCTTCTTCAATCCCGCCACCGTTGTAGACACCTTGGTCCACCGCATTATTCCATTTTGCGTTGGTTTTTGGCAGGTACACAATACCTTTTGCCTTTTCCGGATCGGTGATTGCAAGTGTTGAACCGGCGTGCATGGCTACAGCCGATACCCCTTCTGTGATGCCAAAGGCTTGATCTGCCGGTACAACGATATTGGCGTTGATATCGCCAAGTGCGTTATAGCGGAAACGTACGCCGAAGTTATCGGACAACCAGTCCGAGCCGGTTACATTTTGCATCGCTTCAGAATTACGCTCATCGGTGCTCATACCTTTGGCCGGATCTTCGAATGCTCCCCGACGATAGCCGTTGATGACTTCAGAGCCATCCCAGCGGTTTTTATTACGGTCTGCATTATAGTGATCTCCAACAAAGAAGATGCTGCCGCCCGTTTCAACATATTGTTTCAGTGCTGCTTGTTCGGATGTTTTGAAAGGAATTTGAGGCTCTGCAATAACGAATACGTTATACTCTTTCAGATCATCATAGGTAAATGGAGTTGTCTTGCGAAGTTCTTTGACATAGTAACCATCATTCGCGAGTGCATTCCCGAAGTCGGAGAAACCTCCATCAATGACCCAGTCTGCAGCTCCAGCCGTTTGGCCGTGAGAGTTGTCGAACAATACTTTTTTACCTGCATTTTGGTTCACAACCTTTGCCTGGATGAACGGTGCCGGGTCTGTCGGTCCTTCCGCATGAACCGATGCATCTCCGTTCCATAATCCGACCTGAAGCGGCAAAGCCATGGACAATGCCAGGAGTGATTTTAAGAATACTCCTCGCATACCTGTTAATTTACCCAACCAAATCCCTCCCAAATAGTAGTTGATTCATGAGTTCGTCCATATTCTACCACATGAAAATCTCACATAGTCATAACAATTTGTAAAAATTAACTCGATATTTGTAAAATTGGGTCTTTTGACATATCGATAGGCATTTCGGTCCGTCTTCATTTATCCAATCTACCCTCGTATATTGCTTTCGGCATAAAAAAAGCCATCTCTTATGAGATGACTTTGGCCCGAATTCGATTGACGGCATGGAAGACGGAGGATTTAATCATGCCTTCACTGCGATTCACCAGCTCCGCCGTTTCCTTAATGGAGTATCCATGGATGAGGCGAAGTTCTAATATTTTACGATGTTCGGTGTTGTTAATATGGGAAACAAGATCATGAACACCTTCGCTAATTTCAAGGTGGGAAGTATCGACGTGGTGGGTAGGTACCTCCAGACGGCTGTTTCGTCTGAGTGTACGGGTCCGCCTGCGGAAGCTATCCATCGCCAGGTTACGGGCAATGCGTTTGAGATAATAGAGAATGCGATCTTCAGGGATATCCACGGTAACGTTCATTAGTCGGATGAAACAATCCTGTGCCAGATCTTCTGCATCTTGCGGTTGTTTGACGATATGGGATAGATACCTTGTGATTTCTAATTTATAGTTGACATAAGCATCATTAATTTGTGTGCTGTTCATATGATGTGAATCCCCCTTGATACAGATCAGGCTTGGGTCCGGTCTGGTATGAGTCTCTTATGATCCAAGTATATCGGGAGGTTGTTTCCAAAAGGTTCAGAGTTGTATCGGAGTTGTAACATTTCGTGCTTCCCTCTATTCAAGCATACGGCTTGGGATACAAAATATAGGCAGATGAAGGAAATTCATAGAGCAGGGAGATTACGAAGGTATCATGAGACAAAAAGAGATTTTAATTATTGAGGACGAGGAGTCCATTCGCGATATTTTGTCCTATTCGTTACGTAAGGAAGGATTTGAGATCAAGGAAGCAGCTACGGGAAAAGAGGGTCTGGATCTGCTTCGGGATTCGAAGCCGGATCTGATCCTGCTGGATCTGATGCTGCCGGATATGAGCGGTTTTGATGTGTGCAGGCAACTATCTGTGAACTCCAAGATACCTGTCATCATGATCACGGCGAAGTCGGACATGCTGGACAAGGTACTAGGCATGGAGCTTGGGGCGGATGATTATATCACGAAGCCTTTTGATATCCGTGAGGTGGTTGCGCGCATTCGGGCGATTTTTCGCCGGATTGATCTCATCAGCGAGACACTGGAGAATCAGTCCTATGAGGTAGTAAGGCTAGGCAAGCATATTGAGATCCGCAAGGATGAACGAGAAGTATGGAAAGACGGGGAACGGGCAGGACTCACGAATAAGGAATATGATCTGTTGTTATTTCTCGTGACCCATCATCGCAAGGTGCATACACGTTCTGAACTGCTGGACAAGGTATGGGGATTTGATTTTGCAGGGGATACCCGAACGGTGGACATTCACGTGCAACGGATTCGCAAGAAACTGGATAGTGGTGTGCAAGGCATTTCGATGATTGAAACGGTATTCGGTGTGGGGTACAAGCTGAATATTCAGGTACAGACATGAGGTGGACGATCCAGTTCAAAATGGTGGTGCTATTCTCGGTCATCGTCTTTATCGGATTCTCCGTCCTGCTGATTCTGTCCAATAAGGTAGCTCAGGAGAATATGTACCGGGAAGTGCATGAGGATATGGTGCAATCCAAAAGAAATCTGGACATCGCGCTGAATCAGTACTTCCTGATACATAACAAACGCATGAGCAGAGACTCGCTCGAAGCAAGGAGTCGCGAGCTCGCGGAGCAGATTGGATCAGCCGTTGGCGGGGAGATTATAGTATATCGCCCCGATGCTTCGCCATACGGATCTGTTGGCAGCGAGGTTAACGTCGCTAAGCGGTCTGACCATCCTGATGTGGAGGCAGCCATACATTCCCGGATTGCTTACACCACAGTTGTGGATAAGGGCCATGTCACAGCCAGTCTGTCCTTCCCGCTCCAGATGGATCAACAATTGATTGGAATCATACAGATGAAGAAGGATTATACGGAGTTGTTCAAACGCAACCTTCGTTTTCAAAATACGATCAAGTTTTTTGCAGCAGTTATTTTCGTATTTGTATTTATCGCATCTATCTTTATTTCCCGGAAAATTACACAACCTATCCGTGTACTCACGAAACGTTCTGCGGAAGTGGCCCAGGGGAGTCTGAATGCGGGCATTCAGATTACGACCAAGGATGAGATCGGTGAACTGGCTTCAAGCTTCACCATCATGATTGATCGGGTACGGGAGCAGATTGATGTGATTGAGCGAGAGCGGGACGAAGTGAAGCAAGTACAGGCGCGAAGCAAAGTTTTTTTTGACAATGTGACGCATGAATTGAAGACACCCTTAACGACGATTCTGGGATACGCCCAGATTTTACGGGATAACGGATTTACCGACCAGGACTTTTTCGACAAAGGCATGAATTATATCATCAAGGAAAGCCAGCGTCTCAACACGATGGTTGCAGATATTCTGGAAGTCTCGGTCTCCTCTGCGGTCATTCAGGCATACCGGTTCGAACGTATCGATATATCAGATATTATTCGTGAGGCTTGTGAGGACATGTCGATTAAGGCGGGCAAATACAATATAGGCATTCACTATGAGCTGGAGGAACATCAGTATTTACAGGGAGATCGGGATAAGTTGAAGGAGGTCTTCCTCAACATCCTGGATAATTCGGTCAAGTACAGTGATGTGAACTCCATTATCGAAGTGCAATCTTTCCGGTTAGGTGAGTCCATTGCTATTGTGATCCGTGATCAGGGGGAAGGAATCGGTGCTGAAGCGCTCCAACATGTATTTGAACCCTTTTACCAGGATAAAGGAATCAACAGGGCCGAGAAAGGCAGTGCCGGGCTTGGTTTGTCTATTGTGAAGAACATCGTTGAGCGTCATGGAGGAACAGTGGAGATGAAGAGCATCATGCGGGAAGGGACACAAGTGAATATCAGTCTTCCGGGGGAAATGAACGCATGAGACATTCTGGATTTTGGCGTAAAAACCGTGATAGATTGATGCTGTCAGGGTTGCTGATCGCATTTGTCAGCGGAATTTTCGGGATTGGGAGCCTGTTCAGTCTCGGAAATCTCAAGCCTAGAACAGTGATTTTGCCAAGTGAGCAATTCAACAGCCGTCTGGCGCCACCACCGAGCAGTACGATTCAGATCGAGTCGGCTACCAAGATTCCAAATGACTTTGCGATCTTTGATTTTGAAGTGGTAGACCGGAACACGATTATATTAAATCAACCGGAATTTTCCTATTCAGGACTCAAGCTGTCTCTCCTGCATCTGGATGATAAGGAAGTGAAGAACATTGCGGCTAATACGGATTACGGCATAACGATCAGCCCGGACCACAAGAAGATCATTTACTCTCAGTATCGGTCAGGACAGACGCAGAAGACAACGTATGAGTATATGATTCAGAGCGGGGAACGTCGCAAGCTTCCGAACGACAACTCGTATTATCGAGTGTTTACAGGGAATGAATCCTACATCGGTCAGGATGATCTTTTATTTAAACAAGTCGATCTGAGCCAGGGGACGAGTCAAGTCATCTACACGTATGATGAACTGATGGGCATGTTCACAGGAACAAGACAAGGCAAAGGCTCGAACGATACGTTTATCGTGATGGATGTGTTGCAGGTCAGTGAAGATCTGAAGCAGATTTATATGCTGGTGATGCTCAAAGACAATTATGCCATCTATCGTGTATCGCTTGAGGACGAGCATGAAGTGAAGGCGTATGCTGCAATGGAAGATATTCAACAGTACAAGTTGCTGAAAAATGGTGACATGCTCATCCAGGGAACGATGAATAAGGTTCAGGGGCTGTATCGGTATCACGCATCGGAGGAGCAGTATGATTTGGTATTACAAGGTTTCATCTGGAACTTCGAACTGGATGCAGATGAATCGCGAATCGCTTACTTTTATCCAATGGATATTCAGAATCAGAAGAATGAGTTGCATGTTGCCTACCTGAATGACAGCAAGATTTCGTCGGATACGGTGATCTATCGCAATATTGATAACTTCATCAGTCTGAAATGGAATGACGATGAATTATTTGCTGTAAGCAGCTCAGTGGATAAAAGTGAAATGTACCGCTTTAGTTTCAGAGCTTGGTAAGCTGCGGAAAGTATACGAACATAAGACCTTGGTCTGATAGAGCTGGCGATAGCTACTCTGCAGACAAGGTCTTTTTGTTTTGATATTTTACAAGTTGGATACAACTCCGGCCAGCCCGGATACATCTCCACCCTATAATGAAAAGAGAATGTGCTACGCGAATCTATACGTAACAACCTCTATACATATGCAGCAAGAAGAAAGGAAGACATGTAGCAATGCTTCAAGTTGAACAATTATCCCACTCGTTCCGCAATGGCCAGGGAACCGTGCCGGTGCTTCAAGATATCAATCTGACGATTGGAGAAGGCGAGATGGTAGCCCTGCTGGGCAGTTCTGGTTCGGGTAAGTCCACACTGCTGAATCTGATGGCGGGGCTGATGAAACCGGATCAGGGCAAGATTCTAATTGCGGGACAAGATATTGTACGTTTCAGTGAAAATCGCCTGGCTGAGTTCAGGCGCAGTCATATCGGGTTTATTTTTCAATCCTATGAACTGCTGTCCAATCTTACGATCCGGGAAAATGTAGAATTACCCTTGGTGTTTATGGGGATAAGCCCTTCGAAACGCAAAGCAAAAGCGTTGAAGCTGTTGGAACAGGTTGGACTGGGTGGAAAAGCAAACTTGTTCCCGTCCCAGTTGTCGGGCGGTCAACAACAACGTGTCAGTATTGCACGTTCGCTCATTACTGAACCCTCGGTGATCTTTGCCGATGAGCCTACCGGGAATCTGGATACCGAGACGGAGGAAGAGATTATTGCGATTTTGCAGCAACTTAACCGGGATATGAATACGACCTTTGTCATTGTGACACACGAAGCAGAGGTCGCCGAGCAGATGCAAGTTGTGTTGACACTGCAACATGGAATACTGGTCGAAGAGACCGTAAGGGAAGTTTGAGGCAAAAGGAGAGGAATTGTGAGAATACGGGATGTAGCACGTATGGCCTGGGGACAGATCATTCGCAGAAAAATGGTCACACTGCTGTGTATGATGGGGCTGTCCATCGGCTCTGCCGCCATGATCATTGCACTTAGCGTGGGGCAGTCCGTACAGACCTATAGCGAGAAAACATTGAACGACAATTACAAGATGGATGAAATTACGATTACGCCTAATGAGGGCATTCGTACCGGCAACGGCAAGGGGAATGGTCAGACATCGAAGTTTGAACGGGGAGCATTGACGTTGGAAAAGATTCAGATTATCCAAAGACTTCCCCATGTGGTTGCCGTGGCTCCCATGTTAAAGCTGGATTCGCTGGAAATGGTGCTTCCGGATGGTCGCAGCACGTATGTTGAGGTCATCGGTACCCAGCTGGAGACCCTGGGCGGGTTTGGATACAAGTATGCTGAGGGACGTGGGGCAGAGGATGGTCGTATGGCGGTAACCAGTTATGGGGCTGCATTCGGACTCGTGGACCCCAAAGTAACTCAGAAGTTATTTGAGCAGTTGAATGCTGATCCATATAACAACGAGCTTTTGGAACAGTTTACGGAAATGTCTGCGAAGCAGGATCAGCTGGTTCAGCAGCTGGTTCAGTTTCGATATGAAGATTATGCGAATGCGAGCAAAACCAAAATGAGTGGTTCTATACGCGTGTCTGGAGAGTTGACGAAGCCTTCCAACATGGATGAGATGAGTGCTCAAAACGATAAAAAAGTATATCTGCCGCTCGATACAGCTCGTGCATTGCAGGATGAGCTTGGATTACAGCAGGCCGACAGCAGTGCGGCCAAGCATCTTAACTCGGCTCTGGTCAAGGTTGAGGACAAACGTTATGTATCCCAGGTGGAAGAACAGATTAAAAAGCTGACTTTAAACACACAGAGTAATCTGTTCCAGGAGGAAGCGATGGCAGGTCAATTGGCGATGTACCAAAAAGCGGCATTGGGGATCGGTGGTTTTATCATGTTACTGGCCTCATTATCCATTATTGTAGCGATGATTATGTCCACGCATCAGCGGCGTAAACAGATTGGTGTGATGAAGGTGCTGGGCGCAAATCTGTGGCAGATCCGCCAGATGTTTATTACGGAAGCAGCGATGCTTGGATTAATGGGTGGCGTGGCTGGTGTGGGGATTGCCTTTGCTGCCCTCGGCGGGGTGAACGGTCTGCTGGCGAGTCAGATGGCAGATCAGGTCAATGGCCCGATGACGGTGGTTATTCAGCAGTCGGCTCTGCCACTGGGCATCGTTTTTGCCGTTCTGGTTGGCATTGTATCCGGTATATATCCGGCAATCAGCGCATCTCGGACCAATGCATTAACTGTGATCAAATCGATGTAATTTTATCAGCGAAAGGGAAATTGGGCACATGAAGAAATGGATTAAAATCATCATCACCGTTGTACTTTTGGCAGGTGTGGGGTACTGGTTGTATGAAAAGTACAAGCCAAAACCGGAGGCGCCTGTAGAGATTCCGCCCCCGATTACCTTTGATGTGACACAGGAAACGATGACGCAAACGATACAGGTGAAGGGGAAATCCGTATACACCGATCAGACGGATATCTTTGCTCCGTATGCTTCCAACATTAAGCAGTGGCACGTGAAAAGTGGTGAGCAGGTGAGCAAAGGCGATATCCTGTTTACCCTCGATACTTCTACGTTACAAACGGAAGTAGAACAGTTGCAGAGTGATCTGGAGAAAGCCCAGCTGGAAAACAAGATGAATCAGGTTACCCTGGATCAGGCGAATATGAGTGAGACGCTTGGCGTGACGGAAGAGGAGCGCAAGAAGGCATTTGCAGATCGGGAAGGTAAACGCCTGACGAATAAATTGAATCAAAAAGCGTTGGTCCTCAAGGAGAAGGAGATACAGAAAAAGCAGGCAGTAATAAGTAAGTCTGTTGTGTATGCTTCCGCTTCCGGTATATTTCAGATGAATGAAGAGGATAGCAAGACACGTGCGGTGACGGAAGGACAGCTAATCGGGTCCATTACAAACATCAGCAAACTGAAATTTATGACGATTGTTGGTGAGGAAGAAATGTTCAGGCTCAAGGTGGGTATGCCAGTTAAGGTGCGAATGACAGCGCAGAAAGACCTGCAATTCACTGGGAAGGTGAGTAAGGTGTCCAAATTTGCCCGCAAGAGTACCGATACCGACCTCAAGCAAGCTTCACAGTTTGACTTGGTCATTGATCTGAAGCCGGACGCCAGAATGTATGGAGGCGTGAGTCTGGAAGGCGATATCGAGACAATGCGGAAGGATAAAGTGACGGTAGTGTCCAGCCTCGCGATCATGCGGGATCAGACCGAGCCTTACGTACTGTTAGACAAAGGCAATGGACAGACCGAGCCGCTGACGATCCAGGCTGGAATGGAATCGGGGGACAAGACAGAAGTAGTTAGTGGCTTGAAACCGGGAGATATTGTCGTTTTGCCTTAGATGTAGGAATATAAGAACAAGACATTATATGTAATGACTAGCTAGACGAACGATTAATTCGGCATTGAAAAACACGAGGTTCATTGTGGCAGATTGCCACGATGGACCTCGTGTGTCTTTTGGAGCAAGGGATGTCCAGATTCCTGCCTGAATTATGGAAAAAAATATAATTAAATTTATATAATTCAATTTACAGTAAAATTTGCATGTCGTATAATCATAACATAAGGAGGTGACACCGAACATCATGTTTGTAGATGGATAGGCGAAGGCCTTTTTTTTAACCGTTTGAAGAAAGCGCTTACCCAATTTAGGATTCAGACATCCCATAAGTCATTTTTCACACTTCTTCATGTCTAACACACGTTCAACCACACCCACCATATTATACTCATTCACATGATTCGCCCTCACACACCATTTGTTTGCTCAAGATTCCAATCATACAACCATTTCTTTTGGAGGTGATACAACCAACTCATCCGAACGTTCTCTTCGTGCTAAGCATCATAATGACACAGAGGATCAGACATGAGTACAACCCAATCTAACTAAAGGAAAGGTGGAACTATGAAGACTAAATTGAAAACCAAATCGAGAGGTAAGAAGATCCTGCGCAAAGGTGTAAAGCAAATGCTGGCAGCAACGCTGCTCGCGGCGGGGATTTTCCCTGGACTGTCTCCAGGCTTGGCTCAGGCGGCCGAAGCCCATGTGAATAATCCATTTGTAGGGGCAACGGCCTATCTGAATCAGGACTATTCAGCTCTCGTGGATACGTCCATTGCACTGACCAACGATGCGTCGTTGAAGGCCAAGATGGAGACCGTCAAATCGTATCCAACCGCAGTATGGGTTGACCGGATTGCTGCAATCTATGGCGGCACGGACAACGCTGGTCGCAAAAGTGTAGAGCAACATCTTGATGCCGTTCTCGCTCAAAAGAAACCGGGTACACCGATCACCGCTTCATTTGTTATTTACAATCTGCCCGGACGGGACTGTCATGCACTTGCATCGAATGGTGAACTTCCACTAACACAGGCAGCACTGCAGACCTATAAAACGGATTATATTGATGTGCTCGCAGATATCTTCGCAGATCCGAAGTATCAGGATATTCGCATTATTGCTGTCATTGAACCGGACAGTCTGCCTAACCTTGTGACCAACCTGAGTACACCAGCTTGTGGTCAAGCCAGCTCAACAGGTATCTATGAGGCGGGTGTGAAGTATGCATTGGACAAGCTGCACGCCATTCCAAATGTGTACAACTATCTGGATATCGGCCACTCCGGCTGGCTTGGATGGGATAACAACCGTTCTGCAGCAGTCGCGCTGTATACAAGTGTTGTGCAAGGGACAGCCGCGGGTCTGAACAGTGCAGATGGCTTCATTACAAATACAGCGAACACTACACCGCTGGGGGAGCCGAACCTGTCTAACCCTGATCTCAATATCGGTGGACAACCGATTAAATCTGCCAAGTTTTATGAGTGGAATCCTTATTTTGACGAAACCGATTTCACCGCTGCGCTGTATGCCGATTTCGTACAAGCTGGCTGGCCAAGCAGCACAGGTTTCCTGATTGATACTAGCCGGAATGGGTGGGGCGGGGTAAACCGTCCAGCATCTGCTACGGGTAGCAACATCAACGATTATGTGAATTCCGGACGTGTAGATCGCCGGGAGCATCGGGGGAACTGGTGTAATGCCAGTGGCGCAGGTATGGGTGAAGCACCTAAGGCTGCACCAGGACCAGCGCATCTGGATGCTTATGTATGGGTGAAACCTCCGGGTGAATCCGATGGCTCTAGCTCCGAAATTCCGAATAACGAAGGCAAAGGTTTTGACCGGATGTGTGATCCAACCTTCACAACTCGGGATGGTGTATTAACAGGTGCATTGCCTAATGCCCCGGTATCGGGTCACTGGTTCCATGATCAATTCGTGGCACTAGTGAAAAACTCATTCCCTGTACTGCCTGCCAGTAACGGTGGAGGCAACCCTCCGGGCGGAACAACAGCTCCGGCAGCACCAGCAGCATTGACAGCTTCTGCCGGTAACGCTCAAGTCTCCTTGATGTGGACTGCTTCCACAGGGGCTACAAGTTATAGCGTGAAGCGGGCACTGAGTGCATCAGGTCCATTCACAACGATTGCAGCTAACGTGAGTGGAACATCTTACAGCAACACCGGCCTGATCAATGGTACAACCTATTATTATGTGGTAACGGCAACAAATGCAGTAGGTGAAAGTGTTAACTCTGCAACAGCAACAGCTACACCCGTTGCAGGTGTAACGGCGCCAGCTGCACCGACTGCTCTCACAGCAACTGCAGGCAATGCGCAGGTGAGCCTGACGTGGACCGCTTCTACAGGTGCGACAAATTATAATGTGAAACGCGCACTGAGTGCAACAGGTCCGTTCACAACGATCGCCGCGAATGTGAGTGGTACGTCCTACACGAACACGGCCCTCACGAACGGTACGACGTATCATTATGTGGTAAGTGCAGTGAATGCAGCAGGGCAAAGTGCCGATTCCGCTGTAGCTTCCGCGACACCTCAAAGTGTCGTTGTACCAACGAGTGATCTTGTCGTGCAATATCGTGCTGGGGATACCAATGCTCAAGATAGCCAGATCAAACCGTATTTAAACATCAAAAATCTGGGTAGTACTGCTGTGAATCTGAGTGATCTGAAGATCCGGTATTACTTCTCCAAAGAAGGCTCAGCTGCGATGGATTCTGCCATCGATTACGCTCAAGTTGGCGGAGCTAATATCCAGCGGACCTTCACAGACTCGTATGTTGAGCTGAGCTTCACATCTGGCGCTGGCAGCATTCAGGCTGGTGGACAGACTGGAGACATCCAGCTTCGCATGTACAAAACAGACTGGTCCAACTTTGACGAGACTAATGACTATTCCTTCGATCCAACGAAAACATCCTACCAGGATTGGAACAAGGTAACACTCTACCAAGGTGGAAACCTGGTATGGGGTATTGAGCCTTAAACTTTACTTGTAACTGTCTTAACCGCGATCCTCAGTGTGTTAGAGGATTGCGGTTTTTTGCTATGCATTACAAGTGTCATTCTAGATTGAAGTTCTCACATCAAAATGTATTTAGAATCGCTTGAAGATCCGAAATTAGGATGTGAGAGCGGATGTATTAAGCTGGGCTGTCCTCTGGTCATGAAAATGATCAAGGGACAGCCCTATTTCTTTTCTAACGAACAGAGGGCACGCTATCTAGTTGAATTGATACAGTTGAAAATTCTAACGAATCGTAGACACGCTATTCAGTTAATTTGGATGGATTTTGCCCCGTTTAGACCCGATTTGGTCCAAATAAGGTTGCTGAGATTCGTTAGGATTCGTTGTTGGAGTTTAACGCCCCAATAGGGTGTGTGAGATTCGTTAGAAAAACTTGGCGGTGAGCTTAAATCACCCTTCCGACCGAAGCGTCATCGGGTTGATTTTCCAAATGACTCCTAAAAACACTGATTATTAATCGTTTTGGACGGATATTTGCCTAGGGTCTGGCAGACAGGATGTCTATAATAGAACCCGATGGGCGGGATCACCTCGCTCGGATTGGAAAGAGAATGGAAGGGGGACCGCACTCCGGTAGTCGGGCAAGCTGATTTCTCTTTTTTAATTTTGTAAGCGTAATCATTATGGATTGGGAACGTCCGTCGAAGAAGGCCTGTATGAATTATCGAACGTCCAATTATCATCGATGTGTATATGCGTCACCTATTCTGACTCAAGGAGCGTGAAGGTGGATGAACTCAGAAACAACAACGCCGGTACATAAGGGATCGGCTTCAGGTCAGCAATCCGGTCGCAGGAAGGCACGTATGCCACTTGCAGCCAAGGTGCTCTCTTCGGCACTCAGCGTAGCTTTGCTTGTTGGGGGAACAGCGGGGATTACCGGAGCGGAAGCTTCCAACGGTAATGGGGCGACGGAGGCTGGCCTGCAATCACATAAGGGAGGCAGTCACATGAAAGAGATTCAACTGGAATATCTGGATCGTGGTCTGGTGGCTGCGTCAACATCTGAAGGTGTGTTTCTCAGTTGGAGATTGCTTGGTGATGAAGCAACAGGGTATAGTGACAAAGGGCTGACAGGTACGGACTTTAACGTCTATCGTGATGGTAAAAAGATCGCTGCTGTCACCGACAGCACCAACTATGTAGATGCCACGGGTAAATCGTCTTCCCGTTATGAAGTGGCGGCGGTGAACAAGAAGGGCAAGGAGAGTAAACGCAGTGCATCCGTCAAACCTTGGGCGAACGGCTATGTGGACATTCCACTGCAAAAACCCGCCGATGGCGTGACTCCGGCCGGAGAAGCTTATACGTATTCCGCCAATGACATGAGCGTGGGTGATGTGGATGGGGATGGCCAATATGAGTTTTTCGTCAAATGGGACCCTTCCAACGCCAAGGACGTATCGCAAAAAGGATACACCGGTAAAACCTACATTGATGCATACACCTTGGACGGTCAGTTGTTGTACCGGATCGATCTTGGGGTCAACATCCGTGCAGGTGCTCATTATACACAGATGCTCGTTTACGATTTTGACGGGGATGGCAAGGCTGAGATGATGTTCAAGACCGCTCCGGGCACGAAGATTATCAAATATAACAAAAAAGGAAAAGTGACCTCCGAGAAGTACATCACACTTCCGAAGCAGGATCGCAAGGCAGGGTACTCGAACGAAGATGATTATCGTTTAAGTGCGGATGGTTACTACGATCACGTGGTGGATATGTTCAAAAACTGGCATAAGCACGATGAGGTTGTTAAGGGGAACTGGCCTGCGACATTGGAAGAGGCTTTTGGAATGGAGAAAAAATATAATTACCCATTATCTCAGCAGGATGCCGAGAGTCTGGCCGACTACTTCATTGATGTGTACGCGGTAGAACGCAGCAACCGAAATGAGCTGCGCAAGTTTGAAGGTTTTATCGTGGATGGACCTGAGTATGTTACGGTATTTGAAGGTAAATCAGGCAAAGAGCTGGAAACCATTCCATATGAACCTGAGCGTCATGATGATGGCCTGATGTGGGGCGATTATGCGATGGCACGGATCGAACCCGGGAATCGGGTAGACCGTTTCTTGGCAGGCGTGGCGTATCTGGACGGCAAGAAGCCGTCTGCAATCTTTGCACGCGGATACTACACACGTTCGACGATGGTTGCCTACAATTGGGACGGCAAGAAACTGAAAAAGGAATGGAAAGTGGACAGCGGTTGGACGCCGATGAAGAACCCATTCAATGACGGACCGCACGGCGTAGATGGTACAGATCCGCAGTACGGCTCCATTACAACTCAGGGAGCGCACTATTTCAGTGTGGCGGATGTAGATGGAGATGGCAAACAGGAGATTATCTATGGCTCCGCTACAATTGATCATGACGGCAGCGTGCTGTACAGCTCCACAGACCTGATGCCTGCCGAGAGTGCTGCACCGGGAACCATTGCTCGTCTGGGTCATGGGGACGCACTTCATGTGGCAGATATCGACCCGGATCGTCCGGGACTGGAGATTTTCATGGTTCACGAGGGTGGTCCGTGGGCGCCATACGGCTATTCCCTGCGTGATGCGAAGACCGGAGAAGTAATCTATGGTGGGTACACGGGGAAAGATACCGGTCGCGGCATGGTGGGTGATGTTGATCCGACTCGCCGTGGGCTGGAGACATGGGCTGTAGGGTTGTGGACAGCTAAGGGTGAGAAAATCAGTGATCAGGCGCCGGGAACAAATATGAATATCCGTTGGGCTGGTGATATGACCACACAGATCGTTGATGGTGCGATTGATGTTACACCAACCATCAAAGACTGGAATCGTGGCACGTTGCTGACGGCAACAGGCACATTGACCAACAATCACACCAAAGGTACACCTTCTCTCGTAGCTGATATCTTCGGGGATTGGCGGGAAGAGATGCTGGTGAGAACCACCGACAGTTCAGCGATTCGTATCTATCTGAGTACCGAGAAGACAGACCGCAAGCTGTACACGCTGATGCATGATGCGATGTATCGTGTGGGTATTGCCGGACAGAACAGTGGATACAATCAGCCGTCCTATCCGTCCTTCTACATGGCATCGGATATGGACTGGTCCAAAGTAACGCTGCCTAAGTTCTACACGCCAGGTAAGGGCGGAAAGTAAGCAGGCCGGAGTAATAATAGCTAGCAATAGCAACATAACATGTGTTCATGATCAGGGTGTAACGTAACGCAGCGTCATTAGTTTTAAGAGTTGGCATCGAAGCTTGGAAGCTCTGGAATCCCCATGTGTCTCGGCACATGGAGGTTTCAGAGCTTTTTTACATAAGGATCTGCGGGCAAAACTTGGCGTGTTCCCGGCGTCCATGTTACGTCATTCTTTTACATATTGTTGGAGTCTAGATGCTGAGTAGAAGCGAACGCTTCAATGGTGTAGTTACCTTGATCATGAATCAAAGTGGTGATGGAGCACTCCGGGATAAGTTGGTTCTGACTAGTTATAAAATCGGAATGCCAGACGTTAAGCTCGCGCTCGGTAAAGGTTTGCACCAGAAAATCAGTAATGAGTCCACCATGTGCAACCACAATAATGTTACTATTCTCCGGCTCTTCATTAGCCAATTCGGTTAGGAGGGAGGCCAGCCGTTCACCAGCCTGTTTGGCCGAGTCACCCACGGGTGGAATGTAATCTGGGTCAGACGTACATCGATCCCACATCGCAATGAATTCTTCGAATGACTGATCCGGGCAATCGCCCCAATTGGCACGTTCGCGCAGGCGAGGATCTTCGGTTATATGGGAATGGGTGTGGCGGGCAATCATACTTGCGGTCTCTCGGGCCCGTCGAAGTGGGCTGGTAAGGATTATAGTAACGGGAGAGGTGGCTTTGGCAAAATGAAGTGCTGTGGCTTCGGCTTGTAAAACCCCTTCGGCAGTGAGGGAGACATCACCGATTTGTCGTTCTTTAAGACCGTGTCTCACCAGATGAAAGGTGGTATTCATGAGTGGAAACCTCCTTAATTATAGACAGTTCACATAAAGGATTAGATAATATACTAATTATATATTTATCTAATCACATAATGCAATGATGGTTTTAATGAAGACAGTTTATATTCAACCTATAGAATTGCTACAATAGAGAAAAGTGAGGATCGATCGTTGTCGGAATGGAGGTATGGATATGAGCATCGCGAAGCGCTGGACAGGAAGTCTATATCAGGAGGCATTGCGAACAGAGGATTGCGGACCGCGTTTTTACGCGTACTACTACAAGCAATGGGACAACTATCGTATGTCCTATCACAATCATGATTCCACAGAGATCATGTATATTATTTCGGGAATGTGCCGGGTGGATGTGCAGATGCCGGATGGGAGTTCGGAGCAGGCCGTTTTGAAAAAAGGGCAGTTCATTATGCTCGATGCAGGTGTCCCGCACCGTTTGCTGGTGGAAGATAGCGTGCCTTGCCGGATGCTCAATGTGGAGTTTGGATTCTCAGGCTCACCTTCTGGACAGCTATCGATCCGTCAGCTCGCGTTGGAAGAGGAGGAAGTCTATACTCTACTCACTAATGCATCGCCATATCTGGTACTGCCTGACCCGGAAGAAGTGTATCACATTATGAAAAGTCTGGTGCTGGAACTCGATCAGCGGGGTCTGCTGGAGCAAGGAAGATCGAACATGCCGATGAAGATCATTCCGCCAGAGGAAAGGTTGCAGCACCGCGAAGCCCGGAATCTAACGTCCCCGGAACAGGGCATGCTGGTGCGTACATTGTTCATCCAGTTGCTGGTTCGTGTTGCGCGTCTGCGCGGAGAAATGAGTCGTAGTGCACCAGATCAGGCGGAGCTGTATGTCAAACGAACCATTGAATTCATGCATCACAATATGGATCGCAACATTCAGATGAAGGATATCGCGGCAGCCGTCAATCTGCATCCGGGCTATTTACATCGCATTTTTCGTCAGCACACGCAGCGGACACCTACCGACTACCTGACGATGCTTCGCATGGAGAAGGCCAAGATGCTGCTTCAGCAGACGAATATCCCGATTTCGGAGATCTCCGACTATGTTGGAGTAGGCAGTCGTCAGTATTTTCATATGTTGTTCAAGAAGACGACGGGTATGACTCCGGTTGAATTTCGCTCCTCTATGGAACGACATGTCAGTCAGTACCCGTCCGATGAATGAGCGATTGCAGTTATTTCGAATACAACTGGATTATTGGAGCTAGTGCGTAAAAGTTAGGATTTTTGACAACAAGATCTTGAACAGGTCATGATTTTGATAACGCTTCCCCTTTTGCCGTTGGTACAATGATTTCATGAAGAGAGTCATTAACCGAAGCGAAAGATTCGGATTAGGGGAGGACATAGACATGTCGTTTAAAGTGGCGTTTATCGGGGCAGGAAGTATCGGATTTACACGGGGATTGTTAAGGGATTTGCTCACGGTACCCGAGTTTAACAACATCGAGATTGCGTTCTGCGATATTAGCCAGCACAATCTGGACATGGTGACTGAGCTGTGTCAGCGGGATATCCGTGAGAATGGATTGAATATTCAGATTCAGCCAACAACGGATCGGAAAGAAGCGTTGAAAGATGCGAAGTATGTACTGTGTACGATTCGTGTTGGGGGACTGGAAGCATTTGCAACCGATGTGGATATTCCACTGAAATATGGGGTAGATCAATGTGTCGGTGACACGTTGTGTGCAGGTGGCATTATGTATGGACAACGCGGAATCGCTGAGATGTTGGATATCTGTAAGGATATTCGTGAACATAGCGCACCTGACGTGCTGCTCTTGAACTATTCCAATCCGATGGCGATGCTCACATGGGCTTGCAACAAGTACGGCGGTGTGCGGACGATCGGACTGTGTCATGGCGTACAGCATGGTCATCATCAGATTGCGGAAGCTTTTGGCTTGAAAAAGAGTGAAGTGGATATTGTCTGTGCCGGCATCAACCATCAGACCTGGTACATTCAGGCGTCTCATGAAGGTAAGGATCTTACAGGTGATCTGCTCGAAGCCTTCGAGAAACATCCGGAGTACAGCCGCACCGAGAAAGTGCGGATCGATATGCTGCGCCGCTTTGGATATTACAGTACAGAATCGAATGGTCATCTGAGTGAATATGTGCCGTGGTACCGCAAACGTCCGGAAGAGATCAACGAATGGATCGACCTGGGCAACTGGATCAACGGAGAGACGGGTGGATATCTGCGGGTATGTACCGAGGGGCGCAACTGGTTTGAGACTGATTTTCCTAACTGGATGAAGGATGAACCGATGCAATTCATTCCGGAAAAACGGGGCGAGGAGCACGGTTCGTACATTATTGAAGGGCTGGAGACGGGACGTGTCTATCGTGGACATTTCAATACCATTAATAACGGGGTGATCTCGAACCTGCCGGACGATGCGATTATTGAGGCACCGGGATATGTGGACCGCAACGGGATCTCGATGCCACATGTAGGCGATCTGCCCCTTGGCCCGGCTGCGGTATGTAATGTGAGTATTTCCGTGCAACGTCTTGCGGTTGAAGCAGCGGTCAACGGAGATGATAAATTACTTCGTCAGGCGTTCATGATGGACCCGCTCGTGGGTGCCGTATGTAATCCAAAAGAGATCTGGCAGATGGTCAACGAGATGCTCGTTGCACAGGCCCAGTGGTTGCCACAGTACGGGGATGCGATTGCAGCCGCAGAAGCAAGACTTGCTGCTGGTGACCTTATTCCAACAAAGGAATATGAAGGTGCAGCACGTCTGAAGGTGAAAACGGTGGAAGAAATGAAACAGGATCGCGATGCCGCGAACAAAAACGCGGGTGAATCCGATAAAGGGAAAGATCGCGAGAAAGTGCAGCAATAGATAAAGGCAGGATGTACAACAACGAAATATAAACGGAATATGAAAATTAAGAAAAATGAATAAGAAATATAAAGAGTAGACGGGGCCCTCTCCAGTATTGGAGGGGCTCTGTTTGATTCTATTTTTTCTCAACGACACGAACCACAAACGTAAAAGAAGTATCTCCCAGGCTGATCTGTGAATCTTGAGGGGAAGACCAGCGGACAAATGCTCCATAATAATGTGTTCCTGGTTCCTTGGGAAGTTGGAAGGTCCCATCCGTAGAAGTAACGGATGCATTGCGGTTGTCCACATATTCAGAAATACTTATCTCATCCGGGGGGACATCTGTACCCATGTCTATGGATAAATCCTCACCGGCAAAAACGTGCACCGTACTGTTGTCTTCAAAAATTAGGCTAGCGTAATCAACGCAGGTGCCTCCCCAGCAATAACTGCCCTGTATAGCAGGAATAGAGATGCCGCTTTCGCTCTGAATAGTTGGAGTAGGCAGTTTCTGAGGTAAGTTGGACTCCGGTTCCTGAACCTGTTTTGATCCCATTTCGACTTCCTTTGTACTATGACTTGGAGTAGGATTACAGCCGGATAATATCAGCAAAATTAAAAAAAATACCAATGTGGTCAATGTTCTTGTAGTATTGAAGAATTTTATTTCATCCACCTCCCTAATATTTTCCAGACGAAAAGCAAGAGAGGAATGTTGCTAATCAATGAGTGGGTACGGAGTTGAAGGGGATACAGGAACTAAATTGGGATTTTCAATATGTGAGAAGCTGGTGGAATCGGCACAAGTGAAAGAGTTTTTTTCACAGATTGTTGACAATTAAGCTGCATGAAATAGAAGGAAATAGGCAACATACTCGACTCTTCTCCCATGCTATGTTATTATAAATCTCTGATAACGTGGTAACGAACTAAAGCGTTTGGGTTTTGGTTATAGACATGGAGGGGTTCGAGAGATGAGAAAAAAAGCGATTCTACTATTATTCATTAGTATATGTGTATTGATTGTGGCGGGTTGTTCCAGTTCCGCAAGCAAAGACGATAACACGATTGTTGTAGGAATTGATGACAAGTTTGCTCCAATGGGTTTCCGGGACGAGCAGAATGAAATTGTTGGTTTTGATATTGATTACGCAAGAGCTGCAGCGGAGAAAATGGGTAAAGAAATCACATTCCAGCCAATCGACTGGTCTTCCAAAGAGTCAGAGCTGAACAGTGGCCGGATCGACATGATCTGGAACGGGTACACCATTACGGATGAGCGTAAAGAGAAAGTGCTCTTCACGAAGCCGTATCTGGAAAACAGTCAAGTAGCTATTACATTGGCAGACTCGCCAATTACAAAGCTGGATGAACTGGATGGTAAAAATGTGGGATTGCAGGCGCTGTCCTCCGCGGCAGATTCACTGGCAGCAAGTCCCCTGAAGGATAAAGTGAAAGCTTCCGAATTTAAGGATAACGTGCTTGCACTGACGGATCTGAAGACAAAACGTCTGGATGCGGTCATCATTGATGAAGTGGTAGCGAGATACTACATGTCCAAAGAAGAGGGAACATTCAAACTGCTGGATGAATCTCTTGCACCGGAACAATATGGCATTGGTATCAAAAAAGGCAATGAAGAGCTTCTGAATCAGCTGCAAAAAGCGTTGGATGAGCTGAATGCAGACGGAACAGCGGCTAAGATCTCCACTCAATGGTTGGGTGAAGATAAGGTTTTGAAATAGACAGGTTATTCACCTGATATATAGTTAGAAACAAAACGGACCCCGTATTCCATGCTGGAGCGATTTATGCCCCAGAGGAATGCGGGGTTAACAGATTAGAGGAGACAAAACAATGAGTTGGGATTATCTATCGACCATTTTAAAACCTATGCTAGAGGGGGCGCAGACCACCATTTTCATGTTCTTGCTAGCGATCGTGTTATCTGTACCGCTCGGATTTGCGGTCACGCTTGCGATGAGAAGCCAGATTAAACTGCTGGCGTGGATTGCCCATACGTATGTATACGTGATGCGAGGAACACCGCTACTGCTCCAAATTCTATTCTTCTGCTTCGGTTTACCGTTGCTTCCGGTGATTGGAGAGTATCTGGTGTTTGATCGTTTTGTTGCAGCGGGGATTGCGTTCATCCTGAACTATGCGGCGTACTTCGCTGAAATCTTCAGGGGCGGACTGCTTTCCATTGATAAAGGGCAACATGAGGCAGCGAAGGTACTGGGGTTAACAAAGTGGCAAACGATGACTAAAGTCATTATTCCTCAGATGATTCGTGTAGTATTGCCCGCAACGGCCAATGAATCCATTACGCTCATCAAGGATACGGCACTGCTCTATGCCGTGGCTGTACCTGAGCTGTTGTATTACGCCCAAGCGGCGGTAAATCGCGACTTACAGCTGACACCTTTCTTCGTGGCGGCGGTTATGTATCTGCTCATGACACTTGTACTCACCGTGCTGTTCAAGCTACTTGAGAAGCGGTTTTCATTTGAATAAATTAAATCTGATCAATCAAAGGACTGTCTGCATATGACACATATAATAGAAGTAAATCAGTTGAGAAAATCATTCGGCACACTTGATGTGCTGAAGCAGGTATCCTTCAACGTGGAACCAGGCGAAGTGATTGCCGTGATCGGGCCTTCGGGTTCGGGGAAAAGTACGATGCTGCGCAGCCTGATTCATCTGGAGGATATTTCGGGCGGAACGATTCGCATTCAGGATCAGACGTTGGTTGATAATGGTCGTTACGTGGGTGCCGCAGATATTCGCAAGATGACGGATCGTATGGGTATGGTATTCCAGCATTTCAACTTGTTCCCGCATCTGACCGTACAGGCTAATCTGGAACTCGCACCGAAGGCTTTGAAAAAAGAAAGCTCAAGCGTCATTCGGTACCGCAGTCTGGACTTACTCGGCAAAGTAGGGCTGTCGGACAAGGCTGATGCCTATCCAGCCAATCTGTCCGGTGGACAGAAACAGCGTGTGGCCATTGCTCGCGCACTCATGATGCAGCCCGACATTCTGCTGTTCGATGAGCCGACATCGGCACTCGATCCCGAACTGACGGGAGAAGTGTTACGCGTAATCAAACAACTTGCGCAGGAAAACATGACCATGATGATTGTCACGCATGAGATGGGCTTCGCCCGTGACGTTGCGGATCGTGTATTTTTCATGGATAACGGGGAGATCGCAGAGGCAGGTCCACCAGAACAGATCTTCGGCAATCCGAGGCTCGCACGTACCCGGACGTTTTTGCAGCGGGTGAAAGTGGAAGGATAGAAGAAACTTCAAATCTAAGAAATGTTGAAAGAACGCAATCCTATGAGTAATAAGGGATTGCGTTCTTTTGTTTGAAAATAATAGTTTATATCCAGAGGTATATGTTCCAGATAATCAGTACAAGGGTCAACAAGATATAAGTTGCTACATTCCAATGGGTTCGAATTCTAAATGTCGTATAACTCATGATTCCAAACAAAACAATACTAAAACATAATACAGCTACATTATTTCGATAAAGAGCAATAAGTAGAAGTATCACAATCATAAGTATATTCATGACTTTATCGATTTTCATCGTAGTGATCCCCCAAAGATATTCAGAAAAGTATTACGACTATAATAATATCTATATGTTAGAGGTATTCTTGATTTATATCATCACACGGATAAACGGTTCTTAATTTCAAATCCTTGAAGTATAAGCTTATGGATTTATATGTGTGTACGGGGATGATGGAAATAAAATAAATCTAATGGTAACTTATAATTAACACAATATGGATATTATTATTCCTATTAATCAATTATAATGAACATACTTAAAGAACAGGGAGGATTGACCTTGGAACATCGCGAAAATGATGTGGATCGTTATTATAACGACACATTGCCACCACCGCCTTATGTAGTGCCAAAGACCAATAGTAAGTCGATTGTATCACTAGTTTTGGGGATTCTGTCCGTCACCATTCCTTACGTGGGTATTGTAATCGGCATCGTTGCGATTATATTTGCATCTTTGGCCTTCAAAGAGATCAGAGTTCGCATGGAGCAAGGAAAAGGGTTAGCGATTGCTGGCCTTGTCTGTGGAATCATAGGTACAGCCATTTATGTATTACTTATTTTGCTTGTACTATTGTTTAATTTCGCTATCTCAAGTTCTGAAATTTACTCTACATAATAGAAATATGAAGTTAGCAAACTTAGGTTGGATCTAAAACTAGAAAAGCAAAGGCGTACCTTAGCCAACACCTCTGTTGTCCATAAGAGGGGGGCTTAGGTACACGCCTTTGCTTTTTAATTTACGAATTTACAGGTGAAGTGCGACTTCACTGCTGACGTTTGCGTTCTCCGTGGTGCGATGCATCAGGAAATACGTTAAGGTTCCTCCAAGACCCATCACGGCGAAGATGCACAGAATTCCGATCTGATCCCAGATTACACCGAACTGTCCACTCGAAATGACAGCTTTATAACCTGTTACCGAATAGGTCATAGGCAGCCATGGATTAAACACTTTCAGCCAATTTGGAATCAGTTCGAGCGGGAAGGTGCCTGCGCTGGTGGTTAGCTGGAAGATCAACATCAGAATCGCGAGGAAACGACCCGGATTCTCCAGCCAAGTCACCAAAGCCTGAATGATGTACATGAAGCTTAGACTGGTAACAAAGCTGAACAAGAGGAACAATGGAACGCTCTGAACCTCCAGACCCAATACGGACAATACGAGCCAGGAAGCGAGAAGGGACTGGACAGCACTCATGATCGTGAAAGCAAGGGTTCTGCTCACAAAACGATTCCAGCTACTCGCATCGGTAACCGTACTGCCGCGTGTGGGTACAACTAGCGTTGCAATCAATGCGCCGACAAACAGCCCCAATGACAGGAAGTATGGCGAGAATCCTGTACCGTAGTTGGGCACTTCATTATGTTTATGCTCTTCCACCTGAACGGGCTGTGCATACATCTTCACAAGTTCATCCGTCTTTTTCACACTGCTCGTTTCAGCTGCCGCTTCATTTAACTTGGTGGCAAGTTCGCTAGAGCCGTCGGTTAATTTGGTAGTGCCTTCTTTTAATGTTTCCGCACCATCATCCAGCTTGCGGGAACCTTCGGCAATGGTGGTGATTCCGTCTGAAAGCTGGTTCATACCCGTAACCAATTGGCCTGCACCTGTATTTAACTGACTCGAACCTTCTGCAAGTTTGGCTCCTCCGGCTGCTGCTTCGGTCAACTTGGTGTTAAATTGTTGAAGGCCCGTTGCAAGCTGCATATGTCCGGTTGATAATTGTGTTGCTCCTTGTAAAAGTTGCTGTTCAGCCTGCACTAGCTGACTGCTGCCTTGATGCAGTTGCTGTTGCGCAGCCTGAAGGCTTTTGCTGCCTTCCACTAATTGCTGTCCACCTTGATAGACCTGTTCGCTGCCAGCGGCAACGGCCTGACTTGCTGCCAGTAATTGCTGAACAGCAGGGCTCGCGGCAAGCTCGGGACTTGCTTCGGCTAATTGGGCAAGACCTTGCGCAACGGCCTTGGCACCTTCACTTACTTTGCTGCTGCCTTCCACTGAGGTTTGCAATCCGGCTACCAGCTTCGCACTTCCTTGTTCGGAAGCTTCCAGTCCAGCATCCAACTTAGCCGCGCCTTCTTGAGCGGACTGAATACCTGCCTGTAACTGTTTGCCGCCCGTTTCAGCCTGCAATGCACCGTTACCCAGTTTCGCGCCTGCTGCCGCCAATTGGGACAATCCATCCGACAGGGAGCTGGCTCCTGCATGAAGCGTACCGATTCCTTGTGCCAAGGTAGCTGTACCCTCTTTTAATGGTGCCATACCTGTTTCCAATTTGTCGGTTCCATCCGCCAGTTTGGACAGGTTCTTTTTCAAAGTAGAGGCACCATTATCCAGCTTGGCTGCGCCCTCGTTGATCTTGCCAGCACCATCTCCGGCATCCGATAAACCGCTAGAGATCTTCTCCACCTGATCCAGTAACGTTTCGGTATACGATTCAGTTACTTTGGCGGAGACTTTGGATTTGATCTGTTTGACCGCAGTTCCACCAATCTGACCCGCGAGGAAGTTGTATCCTTCATTGGGCTCATAGATCAGCTCCGCTGATTGCGGGTGATCTTCCATCAGAGTGGTAGCTTTTGCTGAAAAATCCTCGGGAATCACAATCGTCATATAATATGTGTTGTCTTGCATACCTTTTTCTGCTTGTTCACGAGTCACGAATTGCCAGTTGAAATCGTTGCTTTTTTTCAATTCATCGACCAGATTCTGACCGACCTCCAGTGATTTGTCATTGTAGACTGCACCCTGATCTGTGTTGACCACGGCTACAGGTAATTCATTCATTTTGCCATAGGGGTCCCAGAATGCGTTCAGGAACAGGCCGCTATACAGCACCGGAATGAACAGTACAACGAGAATTGGAATAAATACTTTTGGTTTTTTGAAGGCGGACTTCAGATCCTGCCCAAATACGTGGAATGATTTCATCATGTTCTCTCCCTATCCTTACGCTAATCCGTTTGTTCTATCTCTATTATGTTCTGAAGCTATTGGCACGCTCTTCTCTAAGTGGGGGATAAGCCATTCTTGAGAAAGAGGCCCACAAAATCCTTGATCTGATCCTTATGCAGCGTAGGATGCGCTTTGTTCCAATCCGAGGTTAAGGTGACATACAGCTTCAGCAGGACAAAAGAAACCAGCTTGGGATCATCCCTCCGAATCTGCTCTAACTCCATGGCACGGCTGACCTGACGCTCCAGATATTCGAGAATGGCTGTCTCCACTTTTTGCAAACCTTCCTTGGCTTGCGGTGTACCGAACTCGTTAACCTCCTGAAAGAGCTTGATTAACAGCTCATGTTCCTCTCGATACTCCAGCAAAGAATCCATACTCATATGCACGTTATCCAGAAAGGAGTTCTCTTCCTTCACGGTCTGCTCTGTAATCTGTCTCATATCCGCAATGATCGAGCGCAGAATCTCGCTAAACAGTTCTTCTTTATTATCGAAAAAAGTATAGATCGTTCCCTTGCCCACATTGGCAAGTCTCGCAACCTGCTCCATCGTTGTGGCCTTGTAGCCAAACAGGGCAAAGGATTTCTCGGCAGAATCCATCACCTGTTGCCTTCGATCTATCGTTTTCATCGCATATACACCTCCTTGTAGGTTGAAAGGATAATGGGTAAGGTAAACCCTATTTTTTGACCAATTTACTATTATGGTCAGTTGGTCGTTAACAACTGTAGCACTTGAGCAGGGAAGGTGGATGTGATCTTTGTCATAAACGGATAGGACAGGTGCGAATGTGATGCTCACATGAAAACCCTGGGGGATTCGCACCTCAGAATTTGTCGAAATGGGCAAAATTGTTACCTTAAGGCAACATGTAGGCATAATTTGATTGAATAATGATATGGAAAGTCATAGAATAATAGTGAAAATACGTGTTTTTGATGGGTCAAATCGTTAAAATACGTACTTTTTCGCTGTCGCACTCCGTATGGAGTGCGTGGATTGAAATACGTTAACGATCTTGCATAGATCAGCGTATCCTTGGTCGCACTCCGTATGGAGTGCGTGGATTGAAATATTAGACTGCTTTAGTAACAACTGCAAAAATCGGTCGCACTCCGTATGGAGTGCGTGGATTGAAATTCTGATAGGCGCTTCAGGTGCTTTCTGCTGATCTCGTCGCACTCCGTATGGAGTGCGTGGATTGAAATCCATGACTCAATCTCATTAGTGTGCATCAACAACAAGTCGCACTCCGTATGGAGTGCGTGGATTGAAATCATCGGGCAAGGTACGAATGTCCAAGTCACAGATCGTCGCACTCCGTATGGAGTGCGTGGATTGAAATTTATTTTACGGTTACGCATGATTATTTTGTTAAGTGTCGCACTCCGTATGGAGTGCGTGGATTGAAATCAGTAGATGTTGTAAAAGAAAATGATTATCCCCAAGTCGCACTCCGTATGGAGTGCGTGGATTGAAATATCAACAGCCTAATGCCTTTAACGCCCAAAAAATAGTCGCACTCCGTATGGAGTGCGTGGATTGAAATTGTTAACAATTTACTCCTGCAGGAGATCCGGATCGTCGCACTCCGTATGGAGTGCGTGGATTGAAATAGGCTACCAAGCTTGAGTTTCGCCTGCAAATCCACGTCGCACTCCGTATGGAGTGCGTGGATTGAAATTAGCAATCGCTAATTTTGTATTTTTTTATCGCAGTCGCACTCCGTATGGAGTGCGTGGATTGAAATTCCTAATGACATCCCCAAGATCAGGACACCTGGTAGTCGCACTCCGTATGGAGTGCGTGGATTGAAATTTTTCTCATGAATCTTTTACATATAGGACAACGTGTCGCACTCCGTATGGAGTGCGTGGATTGAAATCCGTAGGTGTAGACAAAAAAGCAAATATCTCTTTAGTCGCACTCCGTATGGAGTGCGTGGATTGAAATATCAAACAACCAACTAATAACAGGATGGGACTTCGTCGCACTCCGTATGGAGTGCGTGGATTGAAATATCAAACAACCAACTAATAACAGGATGGGACTTACGTCGCACTCCGTATGGAGTGCGTGGATTGAAATAATTATTGAAATTTACCCCATGAACCAATTGGATGTCGCACTCCGTATGGAGTGCGTGGATTGAAATCTAATAAATGTACAGCGACGTTAATAACCATAACGTCGCACTCCGTATGGAGTGCGTGGATTGAAATAATCTATGTTCAATAGAACCACCACCAACTCGCAAGTCGCACTCCGTATGGAGTGCGTGGATTGAAATAATTTCAAGCGTGAGCTCTTCTAGGTTAAAAGTCGCACTCCGTATGGAGTGCGTGGATTGAAATCGCTTGATCCACTCCAGACCCAACTGTGTACCATGGTCGCACTCCGTATGGAGTGCGTGGATTGAAATCCTGAAAGAACATGCAGTGAAAGGTATCGCTCCGTCGCACTCCGTATGGAGTGCGTGGATTGAAATACCTTGAACTCCTTACATTAAATCAATTTTGTTTCAGTCGCACTCCATATGGAGTGCGTGGATTGAAATTGTTTTTGGATCAATGTATTGCGACTGTAGTGTGGTCGCACTCCGTATGGAGTGCGTGGATTGAAATGCTTAGTATTTCGGTCGTCTCGGAGTCCTTCGGCCGTCGCACTCCGTATGGAGTGCGTGGATTGAAATAGCTCATCACGTTTGAGATTCGTTTTGTTTCTCAGTCGCACTCCGTATGGAGTGCGTGGATTGAAATTTTGTTGTTGGTGGAGGTGCCAAGCTGCTGAAGCCGTCGCACTCCGTATGGAGTGCGTGGATTGAAATCAGTTGTAAAAACGATCGCTGAAGAAATCACAATTGGTCGCACTCCGTATGGAGTGCGTGGATTGAAATGAGAATCTACGAAATTCGTTCCGTGGGATTTTGCTGTCGCACTCCGTATGGAGTGCGTGGATTGAAATAGCTTGCCGTACTTCTTGGCCAACCACGATTGGTGTCGCACTCCGTATGGAGTGCGTGGATTGAAATGCTGTGTCATGCGGACCGCACCCATGGGAGAAATGGTCGCACTCCGTATGGAGTGCGTGGATTGAAATTCTGCACACCTGGGAAGCGAGCTGAACGGCATTGGGTCGCACTCCGTATGGAGTGCGTGGATTGAAATACAAGCGCCTGTACGCCCTGCATAATCAAATTCAAGTCGCACTCCGTATGGAGTGCGTGGATTGAAATACGACGGATATCGTAATGAGCGTTGCGCCTACGCAAGTCGCACTCCGTATGGAGTACGTGGATTGAAATCCATGGCTCTATCTCGTTACTGTGCATCAATAGCAGTCGCACTCCGTATGGAGTACGTGGATTGAAATCTGTATCAAACTATTGAGAGTGCGTTACGTAAGAAGGTCGCACTCCGTATGGAGTGCGTGAATTGAAATCTCGCCATGTACAACGGCCTGCATAGGCTGTCCAGGTCGCACTCCGTATGGAGTGCGTGGATTGAAATTGTTTAACCTGGAGAAAGACGTTAATTTTATTGAGGTCGCACTCCGTATGGAGTGCGTGGATTGAAATTATATACCTATGCGTCCATTTAAGCATGAAATGTCGTCGCACTCCGTATGGAGTGCGTGGATTGAAATCTTTAATGACAGGTCCGACAAAACCAATTTTTGAAGTCGCACTCCGTATGGAGTGCGTGGATTGAAATGTATTTGAAGTTATGATGATTGAGAGCAGCGATGTCGCACTCCGTATGGAGTGCGTGGATTGAAATACCTTTCGGATCAGCCTACGGAGAGTTGGAAGTGGTCACTCCGTATGGAATGCAAATCGAATCCCTAAAAAAGTCTTACCTTTCTTATGCTAAGCGTGAATAAGTGGGTAAGACTTTTTCATTTCAGAGAATTAAAATAATAAATATAGATGATAATTCCGAAAACTGAAATATCGTATTAAATGCACCTTATTTAAGATGTTTTGTTAAACAATAGATTTGATCTATGGTATAAAAAACAATATAATGTTATTAATTGTAAAATAAGGAGGGAGGGTATGTCGAGGTATAATGATGGATATGGATTAGACTCGACTGTGACACTACTCAGAATGGCTTATAGCTTGAATAATTGGAGCGAAATGATTAGACTAGGCGAAATGTTATATGAGGAGTCCATTAGAATTTACAATTTAAATATGTTAGTTGGAGACACACACATCGTAGAAATACATACAGATCGTGTGCCTATTTATTATATAGGTTATGCTCTGTTGATGCAGGGAATAGCTCATCAAAAGTTATTGGAATTTGGTAAGGCACGGGAATGTATTGAAAGTTATGGCGATTTTAAATGGTTAAGAATCAAAGATGAAAAATCGATAGATGAAGTTAAATATTATGCAGAGATCTCTAAAGTTAATTTGATGGTATTGGATTTATTGGAAGGGAAAACAGAGGTTTTAGATGAATATTTATCATTTATACTTCAAAATAAGGACGAGTTTATTTCTGGGCTCTTAACGCTACTAGAAGCCAACCGGTTAAGCGGGTTGCCTATAAAAAAATTAGAAAGTATATTTGAAGAAAATATAAAGGTCATTGACTGGAAGAACATTTCAGATATAGATGCCTCATATTATCTAAAATTCAGCTACGAACTGGCGATGTATTATGGACGAATTGGAAGGAATGCCCAAGCTATAAGCGTATTATTAAATTGTTCTTTGAGTCATACTTAATTAAAATTATATGATGGTCTAGGTTGAGAAAAAGATACTGTAATGGGAATGAATTACTTAGACGCGTTGCATTTTACCTTGTAGGTTTGAAGATAAACAAAAGATGTTTCTTGATTAGCTGTCCCAGTCTTGGATGGGTGGCTTTTTTGTCCAAGCAAGACCAATAATGAATATTCTTAACTAAGTCTGAGTAAGCATCTAATCATATACCGTCACTTCGTATGGAGTGTGTGAATTGATAATGCGGACGGTGCCGGAGCCAGTACGTAGATTGAACTGGTCACATTTTTAGTACATAGATTGAGAGGGAAATGGAAAATATGCAAGGGGATCAAAATGCACACATTGAAATTGAAGGACACAATGGATGTACCTGAACGTGCCGTTATTCAAAAAGTAATTATGAGAACTCGTGTAGCATGAACATCAAATTTTATTGGAAAGGAGCATCGGTTGTGATTTTAAATATCGTAGATCAAAATGAAATGTAGGCAAGTTTCTCTCTATAAAGTAAATCTGCACAAACAAAACTCCTTTTTCAAATCCACTACAACGTATAGTCACTCGCATCGTATAGATTTGAGATATCCACTTAAATTTACTCCTCTATAAATTCAACAACTTCTTCAATACGACATTGTAGGTCTTCGCAAATACGTGCAATCACACTTAACGCAACAAACTCTCCATTAGACATTTTGGCTAGAGTAGAAGGTGAAATACCTAGTTGAGTACGCAGGTAAGTTTTATTCTTGTCCTTTTTAATTAGAGTAATCTCCATTGGTTTATAGCTAGGTTTTAATGCCATCATTAACCTCCAAGAAAAATTGTATATATACGTGTATTTTATTGAATATGGACTATAAATACAAGAAGTCGTACTTTATGTATAAATTAGTGTTGAATAAAAATATCACTTGTTGTACTATATGTATAATAAATCGAACTTTTAGTTCATTATAAAGAGTTTAATTATTTTTGTAATATGGAGGCGATATCTCAGAACGAAGGATTACTATGCATGAAAAATGATTTTTGATTTAAGTAGATAATATGAGATTTTGATAACGATCTAATGAAAAGAGGTGCTCCTGAGTATGTCAGATCGTATTAAATTAGCTTCTGTAGTGATAGGTCCTTTTGATGACGTTCAGGATTTTTATATTTACCAAGGATATGTTATGAATGAAAGTTATATCTTTTTCCTTGACGAAGGTACGCTATGGCTGCGGCATGTACACAAAGTTGCTCACGTAGATCACCTATATATTAATGGAGATACCGGAGGAATAATTCTCGCTGAGCAACCCCAAGGAAATGTAAAAGAACTGATAGAGTCAATCGTGGATAGGTTGTGCGGAATGGATGCGTTGACTTTTCTCACGGATGTCCTTTTGTGGACACCAGAACGTGTTGATATGAACTTGAAGCTTGATCGATTTCAATAAGAAAATGATATTCTATAACGATACCATGGTCATAGTAGCATTATAGAATGAGATCAAATACATTGAAGATTTTTTGGTTCTTTAGGTGTCGATATATGAAAATATAAGATTTCTAAAGCAACAAAGATAAGACCTGTAAAAAGCGCTACTTTAATGGTGCGAATGTTAAGCTCACATAAAATCTCTGGGAGATTCGCACCTCGAAAATTGTCGAATAAGCTATTATTGTCCCTTTTTGGCAACATCGTTCTTGAATTAACTGGATTATTTGTATTAAGATGAATTTATTATCATCTACTAAATGGCAGAATAACGTTAGAAACTTTTTTTGAAACGAATATACGTTGTTTTCTGCTGTCGCACTCTATATGAGTGCGTGGATTGAAATTGTTGAGGGCAGTGGTAAAGTTAGCGAGGGTGCCGTCGCACTCTATATGAGTGCGTGGACTGAAATATGAAAGGCAAGGGTGCCGAGGTTAAGGAAGAGGTCGCACTCTTTACGGAGGAAGTGATTAAAACTGCATTCGTGTTGTACTCCTGTTGTACACGAAGTATGAATAAAAAACGTAACCGTCAAGATCGAAGGTGCACTCTTTGAAAGGAGTGCATTTTTTTATTTTAATTATCAAAAAAGGAAGAAATATGTGGATTTTTAGCAGGTATTTCGAATAGGTCTATAGAAGTCTGAAGATAGGAAATTATGCGGGTAGTTACATTTTTTTTGTGTGACATAAGAACTATATTGGTGATTGGGGATAGATGGTTGAAATATATAGCTCATATACGAGAAAGTGATTTTGAAAATCAGTGGGTCGAAGTGCATTTACTTGGGGTACAAAAGTTATCTGAAACTTTCGGAAACAAACTGAAGATCCGTCATATTACTGGTCTTGCTGGTATGTTGCACGATATGGGTAAATTTACGACAGCTTTTTTGGAATATATTATTGAAGCAGTACATCATCCTGAAATTTCTCGAAAGGCTAAAAAAATTGATCATTCTACAGCAGGCGGTAGGCTATTGTATCATTTTTTTCACACAGGGAAAATTTTACGGGAAAAAGGGATTTTGGCTGAAATTGTAGGAAACGCAATTATTTCTCATCATTCTTATCTGCACGATTATATGGACCCTGAATTGAAGTCGCCATATCTATACAGAGTCAGAGATAAGCAAGAAGTTATTGATTTTGATAAAAGCGTACAACTATTTTTTAAATCTGTAATGAGCGAAGACGAGTTTCAACAATATGTAAATGAGGCAGTTAATGAACTGAAACGGTTTTTAGATATTCCTTCTACGTTTACTAGAGAAAAGAAATGCATGTTTCTTACGAAGTTCGTATTTAGTGCATTAGTTGATGCAGATCGCACAGATACCAGACGTTTTGAAGAAGGAATTACAGAGGAAGATGAAAAGACGCCTTGTACTAAAAGACTTTTTCAAACCTATTATGATAGGTTGATGGTAGAGATCAATCATTTGGCCAACGTGGGAAGAGAATCAAGATCAGATATTAATCAGCTAAGACAGGAAATGTCGGAACAATGTGACCAATTTGCGAGAAGATCGACTGGTATCTACACGTTGTCTATTCCTACTGGCGGAGGAAAAACGCTGGCGAGTCTCAGGTACGCTTTAAAGCACGCTCTTGATTCTGGAAAAAAACGGATTATTTATGTGTTGCCATACACAACAATTATAGAACAAAACGCAGCAGAGGTAAGAAGAATATTAGAGGATGATGCGCATATTTTGGAGCATCATTCAAATGTCATTGAGGACGACCAAGATGATGAGACGGATGAAACAGAAGAAGGAACTAAGAATGTCCGTCAGAAGTTGAAGCTTGCGAAGGATAATTGGGACTCACCGATTATTTTTACAACCATGGTACAGTTCTTAAACGTGATCTATGCCAAAGGTAGTAGAAATATCCGTAGAATGCACAATCTTTGTGAAGCTGTCATTATTTTTGACGAAGTGCAGAAAGTTCCTGTATCGTGTGTTTCCCTATTTAATGAAGCTCTGAATTTTCTGAAAGACTATGGACAGTCCACTATGGTTCTGTGTACGGCGACTCAACCCGCTTTGGACTTTGTCGAGCATCGTCTGCATATTAGTCCTGACGCGGAAATAATCCAAAACCTGACTCAGGTCATTACCTCATTTAAAAGGGTTGAGATCAAGGATGAAGCCTCCCATAAGTCCTATTCGAATGAATCCTTGACGGATTTCATACAGGTAAAACTAGCTGACAAACGAAACATGATGGTTGTTTTAAACACTAAATCGGTGGTCAAGGATTTGTATCAGCGATTGAGTTCAACACTGGATATACCAGTTTACCATTTAAGTACATCAATGTGCGCTTCGCATCGTAAGGAGATTTTGGATGAGATTAGGAATCTTCTTGATAGGAAAGAAAGATTGGTTTGTGTAAGTACACCTCTAATAGAGGCAGGGGTAGATATCAGTTTTCAATGTGTCATTCGTTCTTTGTCCGGGCTGGATTCTATTGCGCAAGCGGCAGGAAGGTGCAACAGAAACGGCGAGGAAGAGATTCAGCAGGTTTACGTGATTGATCATGCACAAGAAGATCTGAAACATTTGCATGAGGTCAGGAAGGGCAAGGAAATCTCGAAACAGATGCTCATAGATATGCGTTTAAACCCCAATGTACATGGTGGTCACCTTCTGTCGCTTCAAGCAATGCGTGGCTATTTTCAACGTTTCTATCTGGATGTAAGTACGTCGCTAAATTTTAACGTTGCTGCATTAAATGTAACGATGACAGACTTATTGTTTGCAGGTTATGAGAATAACCGTTATTACCAGAGTTATTTTGAAAATATAAAGCAAAGTCCACCATTATTTCTCGTTAATAGTTATCGAACGGCTGCAGAGCACTTTCATGTTATTGAAGATAAAACGACTTCCGTAATTGTACCTTATGGGGAGGGCAAAAATATTATTGCCCAACTAAATGGTGCTGAACGCATTGAAGATTTCAGTAGATTGATGCGCAAAGCGCAACAGTATACCGTTAATCTTTTCCCCTATGAAATTAGGGAACTAGATGTTAACAAAGGTTTGGATATATGTTTGGATGGGCAAGTGAAGGTTCTGAAAGACGGAGCTTACAACGAAGAATACGGGGTCGATCTGGAAAACGATAGCTGGACTGGAGGCTTCTATTTTTAAAATATGAAAAACCTACCTAGTATTTCAGATAGGTTCTCACACCATACACTATATTTTTCAATCCACGTCCGTATAAAAATAGACGACAAAAACTTAAGATAGTATATCATGTTTTTTTAAATAATTTTTGTTCATATAGTGTATAGTGAATTTCATTTACATTTTTTTGATTTAGGTTTATGATGAATCTCGGAAATATATTCCAATATTGGAGAGGGGGTGAATGTGGATGGTTCGAAATTCAGTTGAGTTCTCCGTATATGGAGATTATGCACTTTTTACTGATCCATTGACCAAACTGGGCGGGGAGAAGCTTAGTTATCAGATTCCTACATATCAATCTATGAAGGGAATACTGGAAAGTATTTACTGGAAACCGACGTTGATCATGGTTGTCGATGCAATTCGAGTTATGAATCCTATTCGCATGGAATCGAAAGGGATTCGCCCAATTGACTACGGCGGTGGCAATACTTTGGCTAATTATACTTATCTTAAAGACGTTCATTATCAAGTGGCGGCTCATTTTATATTTAACGAGAACCGGCCGGATATGGCTTTTGATCGCAACGAAAATAAGCATCATAGTATCTTGAAAAGATGCGTTCAGGCTGGAGGACGTAGAGATATCTTTCTTGGTACAAGGGAATGTCAGGGGTACGTTGAACCATGTGTGTTTGGTGAAGGTGACAGTTTTTATCAAAATTACGGCGACATTCATTTTGGCACGATGGTACATGGTATCAATTATCCGGATGAGACTGGCAGGGATCAGATGGAGGTTCGGCTATGGGAGCCCGAAATGAAAAATGGAGTTATAAAGTTCAAGAAGCCAGAGGAATGTGAAAAGGTTCGTACTATTTCGGAGATGCATCGCAAACGGTTCGATAATAGCAACGTAGAATCAGCAGAACATTTGTTGAATAGTTGGGGAGAGGAGGTAGAACGATGAGTTGGCTGTTCAACCTGTATGAAACCTATGAATCTAACATAGGCAGGGTAGGAGAAGTAGAAATGAGAAATGAAAGAGAGTTTACTCTACTGCCTGTCTCACATACAACCCAAAATGCACATATTGAAGTGCTTGTTACGGAGGAAGGTACATTTCATTCCGCCAGAGTCATTGACAAAGGCGATACAAGCACGTTGATTCCCTGTACAGAGAAATCTGCCAGTAGAGCGGGTTCGGCTATTGCCCCCTATCCATTGCACGACAAATTAAGCTATGTAGCGGGGGACTTTGTGACATTTGGCGGTAAGATCAAAGGAGAAGAGCCTTATGAAACCTACATACATGAACTACAAAATTGGGCTGAATCTCCTTATGCACATCCTAAAGTAATTAGTATCTATCGTTATCTCAGCAAAAGAGCATTAATTCATGATTTGGTTAATTACAATAACACCTTGGTCGTGGACGAGAACAATCTTTTGATTGATAAGTGGGACAACAAGTATGAAGGGCGATATCCTGTGAAGCCATCTATTTTCGGAATAATAGCAGGAGATCAGACCAGTGCTTTTGTAAGGTTCAACGTTTATTCGCCTGTTAGCCCCTTAACTGCTGTTTGGAAGGATCAGGAAGTATATAGATCTTTTGTTGATTATTATAAAGAAAAGTTAGGCGATGAAGATTATTGTTACGTAACGGGGGAGATTCTCCCTAATACAGAACGTCATGCCAATAAAATTCGTAATTCCGCGGACAAAGCCAAATTAATTTCGTCAAATGACACTAGTGGTTTTACGTTTCGGGGGCGGTTTGTTCATAGTAGGGATGCGGCAAGTATCAGCTATGAGGCATCTCAAAAATCTCATAATGCGTTGAAATGGTTGATTAACCGTCAAGGTAAACCAATTGATGATCGGGTATTTATTGCATGGGGTAACGATTCACTTTATATACCTGATCCGATGGAAGACTCCTTCGCTCTCGATCCAGAAGTGATGCCAACTGTAGTGCTAAAATCAAACACCAATCAAGCTTGGGCGAGCGAATTCGGTAAGGCTTTGGACGGAGTTAAAAATCAACTAACAGACGGTAAAGGTACGCTGTCTCAGTCCGATGTAAATATCATGGTACTGGATTCAGCCACAACGGGTAGAATGGCGGTTCTATACTTCCGCAATATGGATAAGGACCTTTATTTGGACAAGATCACTTATTGGCATATGGCTTGCGCTTGGTTGCATCGATATCGGAAAGATGATCAAAATGACTATGTTGTTTTTTATGGAGCTCCTGCACCAAGGGATATTGCCTTTGCTGCTCATGGTCCTCGCGCAGGCGATAAAGTGATTAAGAGTCTTATGGAACGTATGCTTCCGTGTATTATTGATGGTGCAAAGATTCCGCAGGACATCATCTCAAGTGTCACCAACAGGGCTTCCAACCCTGTCGCTCTGGAAGTTTGGGAGTGGGAGAAAACGTTGAGTATTGCTTGCTCGTTAATCAAAAAACATTTGAGCGAAAGACAGGAGGAAATGGAATTGGCACTTGATGAACATAATGATGATCGGAGTTATCTATTTGGGCGTATGCTGGCGGTGGCGGATGTGCTGGAACGGCGCGCTTTAGGGGAAGAGAAGCGGGCGACCAATGCAATTCGTTATATGAATGCATTTTCCAGACATCCGGAGCGGACATGGACGACGATTCAACAGGCAATACAACCCTATCAGACCAGATTGGGCAGAGAAGCTATGTATTGGACGAAGATTATTGATGAAATTGGTTTTAGATTTAAATATGAAGATTTTAACAATACACCATTATCAGGAAAATATTTGCTTGGATTTTATAGTCAAAGACATGCGCTCTATCAAAGTAAAAAGAAAGATAATTCCGATGAGAACAAAGAAAATAATAACTAAGGAGTGAGTAGAATGAGTTTGGATCATAAAATTGATTTTGCTGTTGTATTATCAGTTCACAATGCCAACCCGAATGGTGACCCGCTAAATGGAAATCGTCCAAGACAAAACTATGATGGTTATGGTGAAATATCGGATGTCGCGCTGAAGCGTAAAATCAGAAATCGTCTTCAAGATATGGGAGGGTCGATCTTTGTTCAATCCAATGACCGTAAAGTGGATGCTTACGGAAGTTTGCGGGAACGAGCCGACGCTAATGCGAATCTTAACAAAATAATGAAGACAAAGAATCTATCTAGTGAAGAGTTTGCTAAAGTTGCTTGTGAGGAATGGATTGATGTACGTAGTTTTGGTCAAGTTTTTGCCTTTAAGGGGGCAGGGAGCGGTGGGGGTGTATCTGTTGGTGTACGTGGTCCAGTCTCAATACATACAGCTCGAAGTATCGAACCTATCGACATCACAAGTATGCAAATAACCAAAAGCGTAAGCTCGGAACCTGGCAAAGAGCGGGGTTCGGATACAATGGGGATGAAGCATCGCGTTGACTTTGGCGTATATGTTTTCAAGGGAAGTATCAATACGCAATTGGCAGAAAAGACTGGCTTCACCAATGATGATGCTGAAAGAATTAAACAGTCACTTATAACTCTTTTCGAAAATGACCTATCTTCGGCCAGACCAGAAGGTAGCATGGAGATTCATAAGGTGTATTGGTGGGAACACAAATCCAAACTTGGTCAATATTCTTCTGCAAAGGTGCATCGTTCCCTGGTAATTAAAGAAAATCCCGATGCAACAGAAGAGGAAAAAAACACACATGCTCGATACACATACACTCTAGAACAACTTGATGGATTAGAAGTCCAAGAATATGAAGGACTATAACGAAGAGGATTATCTGCTGCTTTCGGGGATTCAGCATTTTAACTTTTGCAGAAGGCAGTGGGCATTAATTCATATCGAACAGCAGTGGGAAGACAACGTGCGCACCATTGAGGGGGATCATTTGCATCGAAAGGCAGATCAGCCAGCGCTTCGTGAAAAACGAGGCGATAAACTAGTTGTTCGTGCACTTCCGGTACAATCGAGAGAACTTGGGATCACAGGCATCTGTGATGTCGTTGAATTCATTCGTGATCCATCTGGAGTTCCACTTGCGGGAGAGGAAGGGTTATACCTTCCTTATCCTGTTGAATACAAACGCGGCAAGCCCAAACGAAATGATTCCGATCACTCCCAATTGGTAGCACAAGTCATGTGTCTTGAAGAAATGCTCGTATGTGATATTCCCAAGGCCTATTTTTATTATGATGAGATCAAACATAGGGTTGAAGTCATAATTACTGCGGCAGATCGGGAACGAGTGAAGGCAAGTATTCAAGAGATGAGACATTATTTTGAACGGAACCATACACCCAAAGCCAAAGCAGGACCACACTGCCTAAGTTGTTCTTTGAACAATATATGTGTGCCTGATATCTTGAACAAACGCTCCGTTTCAAGTTACATCGAAAGCAGGTTGAATGAATGAAAAAGCTGCTGAACACCTTATTTGTAACATTACCCGATACATACCTTGGACTGGATGGGGAAAACATTGTGGTGAAGCAGGAGGAAGAAATTCTTGCTCGCTATCCGCTACATAATTTGGAGGCCGTTTGTACCTTTGGCTATGCTGGAGTAAGTCCAGCACTAATGGGGGCTTGTGCGTCACGCAATGTTAGTTTGACATTTATGACACGAACGGGGCGATTCCTCGCACGGGTGATTGGTGAGGATCGAGGAAATGTGGTTCTTCGCAAAGAACAGTATCGTATCTCGGACGATGAGGTGCGTAGTGCGCGGGTTGCTCGTAATATGATTACAGGCAAGTTATACAACAACAAGTGGATTTTGGAACGAGCCACACGGGATTATACACTACGCATCGACACGGAACGAATCAAGAAGGTCACGGAGTCGCTAGGCGAAACGATGAAGCTGTTGCGCGAGGTGGAGCAATTGGATATATTGCGCGGATTGGAAGGATCGGCTGCCGTGCAATATAACTCTGTGTTCGATGATCTGATTCTACAGCAAAAAGAATCGTTTTATTTTTATGGACGTAGCCGGCGACCTCCGCTGGATAAAGTGAATGCACTATTATCATTTGCTTATACCTTACTCGCTAATGATATGAAGTCTGCACTTGAATCAGTCGGACTTGATGCATACGTTGGTTTTTTGCACAGGGATCGTCCTGGCAGAGCTTCTCTTGCACTGGATATGATGGAGGAACTTCGGGGAGTGTACGCAGACCGATTTGTACTTTCTCTCATTAATAAAAAGGTAGTTAACGATAAAGGCTTTTATGTAAAAGAAAATCTCGCAGTGATTATGGAAGATGAGACGAGAAAGAAAGTGTTAAAAGCATGGCAAGAACGCAAACAGGAAAAGATTATGCATCCGTATTTGAATGAAAAAATACCTTGGGGGCTTGTACCCTATACTCAAGCATTGCTATTGGCCAGGTATATACGGGGTGATCTGGATGAATATCCTCCGTTTCTGTGGAAGTAGGTGTGATGATTGCTTATTTTGATTACGTATGATGTAAGCACGATAGATAGTGAAGGCCGTAGAAGACTATCTAAAGTGGCGAAAAAGTGTGTGGATCACGGTCAGCGAGTACAAAACTCGGTGTTTGAATGTATACTGGATGCTGCCCAATTTAGACGATTAAGATTCGAACTGGAAGAATTAATTGATAAGGATACAGATAGTCTTCGATTCTATAACTTAGGTGATAATTACAAAAGTAAAGTTCAACATGTGGGTGCCAAAGATTCCTATGATATGGGTGATCCGTTAATACTTTAGCAGGTGCGAATGCCAAGCTCACATGATTTCCCTGGGGGATTCGCACCTCGGAATTTGTCGAAAAGGTCTTTATTGTGACCTTTTGGCAATGATTTATGATCGGAAATTTGTGATAACCGTTTTAAAGAAGTAGAACTATCGAAAATACGTTAATAGTTATTCTTCAAGCATAGTTATTACGTCACTTTTCGCTGTCGCACTCTGTATGGAGTGCGTGGATTGAAATCTGCTGCATCAACCGTTGTGAGTCAGCATTGTTTTGGTCGCACTCTGTATGGAGTGCGTGGATTGAAATCTGAGTACATCGAAATCATATTTTACCTCCTTAAGTCGCACTCTGTATGGAGTGCGTGGATTGAAATGCCTGCAAATCCACAAGCGTTTTTTTTCGAAGCGCGTCGCACTCTGTATGGAGTGCGTGGATTGAAATTTTTGGGCGGTATGGCGATTGGTGAAGCAATGTATGTCGCACTCTGTATGGAGTGCGTGGATTGAAATCTGTCACTGTAAGGGTATCAATCGCACGCCCTACGTCGCACTCTGTATGGAGTGCGTGGATTGAAATAAGTACTGCATACTTAACGAAATAGTCGTGCGTAAGTCGCACTCTGTATGGAGTGCGTGGATTGAAATAAAAATATTTTGCTGTGGAGGACTCGCAAATAGCCGTCGCACTCTGTATGGAGTGCGTGGATTGAAATCTATTAGGAGCACAATCATAAAAGAGGAGCAATAGGTCGCACTCTGTATGGAGTGCGTGGATTGAAATCGCTTACCCTTCCATAGCATCTGGAAGTCAAACTTGTCGCACTCTGTATGGAGTGCGTGGATTGAAATTGGTCTTAGTAATACGAGAGGTGCAACGATGGAGTCGCACTCTGTATGGAGTGCGTGGATTGAAATCGTGTGTTTAACGTGCAATAGGCGCCATCCTACGCGTCGCACTCTGTATGGAGTGCGTGGATTGAAATTTCTACTGTCATTTGTTTTGGTAGAAACCCAAGCAGTCGCACTCTGTATGGAGTGCGTGGATTGAAATTAGCAAAGTAAATGACAGCATCTTGATATACATAAGTCGCACTCTGTATGGAGTGCGTGGATTGAAATAGTTGATGCCCTGAACCTTTCGTCCTCTGAATCATGTCGCACTCTGTATGGAGTGCGTGGATTGAAATTGTCCAACATTGCACAAATACGATAGAAATCATACGTCGCACTCTGTATGGAGTGCGTGGATTGAAATATCTCACCTGAATATTGTACAACGCCGCTTGTATTGTCGCACTCTGTATGGAGTGCGTGGATTGAAATGTCAGTCTCTATTGTGTTCTTCGTAAGTTTCGATTGTCGCACTCTGTATGGAGTGCGTGGATTGAAATCCAATTGATCACCTTTGGCAATATCCAAGTTAACCGTCGCACTCTGTATGGAGTGCGTGGATTGAAATTCCAAAAGGAACAAGTGGAGACCCTGCATTGTTAAGTGTCGCACTCTGTATGGAGTGCGTGGATTGAAATTGGATCGCTTCCACGGTAGTTAATCCCTGCGTGGGTCGCACTCTGTATGGAGTGCGTGGATTGAAATCCTCTTTTTTGGGTGACATGTCTTCAATGGTGGATGTCGCACTCTGTATGGAGTGCGTGGATTGAAATTTTTAATAGTAGCAATGTATTCATCTAGGCGATAAGTCGCACTCTGTATGGAGTGCGTGGATTGAAATTCTCAAGTATAATGTACCTGTAATGTCCACACTTGTCGCACTCTGTATGGAGTGCGTGGATTGAAATATCTTGATATGAGGAAAGTCTATCGGTGAGGGTTTTGTCGCACTCTGTATGGAGTGCGTGGATTGAAATGATATCAGTCTTTGTGTCCACTTCGTATTGGACGGTCGCACTCTGTATGGAGTGCGTGGATTGAAATAGAATCTGCAATTCGACACTGAGTATACCGTCACGAGTCGCACTCTGTATGGAGTGCGTGGATTGAAATATACACTATTTTGGAGCGTCAGGTGAAGGAGTATGTCGCACTCTGTATGGAGTGCGTGGATTGAAATAGATAATCAGGCAAGGCCTCCTCCTAGAGTGTGATGTCGCACTCTGTATGGAGTGCGTGGATTGAAATCTCCAGTGCCGCAACCAAGAATGCCGGGTCAGACAGGTCGCACTCTGTATGGAGTGCGTGGATTGAAATATTTGATGCCGAACCTCCCAGGCAGCGCGATGAGTCGCACTCTGTATGGAGTGCGTGGATTGAAATTCCATGGAGGTCAGCGTCGCATCGTTACCTCCGAGTCGCACTCTGTATGGAGTGCGTGGATTGAAATTCGGCTGTGTTATCAGACTGTCCCATGGAGCTAGTCGCACTCTGTATGGAGTGCGTGGATTGAAATAGGAGGTTAATTTTTAATGACATTTACAGATCCTAGTCGCACTCTGTATGGAGTGCGTGGATTGAAATCCATTCAATATTTTCCATGGGTTGACCCCTCCGTGGTCGCACTCTGTATGGAGTGCGTGGATTGAAATAGATTGATGTCTGGCACAACTCGAATACGTCTAAAGTCGCACTCTGTATGGAGTGCGTGGATTGAAATAAAGGTACATACGATCAATTTGTTAAAGGTGCTGTCGCACTCTGTATGGAGTGCGTGGATTGAAATTTCGGTATAGTCAGTAGATGTATTCTCACGGTCGAGTCGCACTCTGTATGGAGTGCGTGGATTTAAATCATGAGATCCCTGCCCAATATGCACTCTCTAGGGTCGCACTCTGTATGGAGTGCGTGGATTGAAATAGAACTGCCCGACCAAACACTACCATACTCTCGCAAGTCGCACTCTGTATGGAGTGCGTGGATTGAAATATCCACGTTGCCGTCACGTACTGACTCCGGTCCGCGTCGCACTCTGTATGGAGTGCGTGGATTGAAATGAACTCGGCAAGGAGATACGCTTTTACGTAGACGGTAAAGTTGCACTCTGTATGGAGCGCGTGGATTGAAATCAATTGGATACGGTTGTTTGTAATACGATCAGTAAGTCGCACTCTGTATGGAGTGCGTGAATTGAAATTGGGTAAGAGGTAGAGCACTGCTTCGTTATCTAACTGTGCTCCTAATACCACTAATGAATTCACACGATGAGGTATACCCAAAAGCGAAGAATGAGACAGGGATTTTTTTATGTGTACCCCTTCACTTTTTAACTCGGCTTTGGTGAAGAGACCAAGAGGATTATATATGCACCAAAAATGAAGCTTCATTAAAAAAACACCAGGGCTTCGAGTTAAATCACTCATAAGCCCTGGTGTTTTTACGGTATCCTATTGCTTCTATTCTGCGCGTACTTTAAAGAATGAGATCAGTTCTTGAAGTTGCTCGGATACAACCGAGAGTTCATCGGAGGCACTCACAATGGCAGCCATGGAGGCTTCCTGCTCATCAATTGACTGCTCAATTTGTTTACTGCTGCTTGCTGCCTTGCTGACATTGGCAGACAGTTCATCGGCTGTGGCAGACATTTCTTGTGTGCTTGCTGAGATCTCTTCAGTAGAACTGGAGATATCCTGAATCTGGTTTGCAACTTTATTCGTAGCAGTCAGAATATTCTCGAAAAATACGCCAGTCTCTTGGGTAACTTCCAAGCCTTTGGTAACTTCCTTGGAACCCAACTGCATCGCCTCGGAAGACTGAATGATATCCCGTTGAATTTCTTCAATTAACTGTCGAATTTGCTTCGCTGATTCCTGCGATTGCTCTGCAAGGTTACGTACCTCACCTGCAACCACCGCAAAACCTCTTCCTTCTTCACCTGCGCGGGCTGCCTCAATTGAAGCGTTAAGTGCAAGCAAGTTGGTTTGTCCAGCAATCTCCGTAATCACGTTAACAATGTTGCTAATCTGGTTCGAGTTATTTTCCAAAGACTGAATCGAATTTGACGTATTTTGGACCGCACCCGAGATCAGGCGCATCTGCTCAATGACTTGTTGCATCACCACATTACCTGTGCTGGAGCGCTGCTCCATGCTGAGTGCTTCATCTGCCACATCGGCTGAGCTGCTGGCGATCGTCTGCACTACCGTTGACATCTCTGTCATGGCACGTGCGTTCTCCACAGTGGCTTTGTCTTGTGACACCAGTCCAGTAGATATTTCTCGAATATTGGTGCTGATGGATTGAATGTTCACATTATTTTTCTCGGAAATGCCCAGTAGTTGTTTGGAAGATTCCGAGAGGTGATGTGAAGCATTCTGTACTTTATAGATGGTTGTATTGAAGCGATGGATCATCGCATTAAACTTCTCGTTGATGATACCCAGATCATCTCGCCCGGTATCGATGGTTACGTCCAGATTACCCGTGCTGACTTCTTCGATACCTTTCATCAGATTGCGGATCGGAAGCAACGTTCTTTTCAGCAAAATGAATTGTAACACCATGAATAGGATCAGGAAACCGATTAGGAACATCAAACCGTACGTAAGCAGTTTGTTCAGACCTTTTGGAACGGCACTTGCATCTACATCGAAGTAAAGAGCAGCGTACATGGAACCATCTGCGTTATTAATCGGATAGATCAGAGTGGTCCAGGTTCCGTACTCATCCGTGTAGAAATCACTGAAGGCAGGCTTTCCGTCCTTTTTCATCTGTTCCAGTACTACGACGTTATTCTGAGGCAGCGGGTACATGGCACCTGCGGGCAGGTTACCTTCCTCGAATGGTTCCAACAGATTCGTTGGAATCGCGATGATGGACGTTCCGTTTCCTTGCTCAAGTTCTGAACCAAAAATGTACGCTTGCGCGATGTTTGGATAGAATTCATGGATGGAATCGAGATAAGCTTTCATTTCCAGCTGTACAGGACCGGAATAGCTTTTTTCCTTAGCCGCTTCTGCCACTTTGGCAGTGTCGAGATCATCGTACCATTTCTGGGTGATGACGGTAGCTTGGTCGTGCAACTGTTCAACCAAGATATTTTTTTGCAATTGATACGCGGCAGTAATCAGAATTACACCGATCAACATGATGCTGCCGAATGAAATCACCAAATTTTTGATGAAGAAAGGCATGGTACTCCAGCGAAGCTTATTAAACAAGATGGTTCACTCCTTCTACGATTGTGAAAATGTACTATACCTGGATGGGGAGGCTATACGCTATGTAATCTAACGAATGTCTAGTGAATCGATATCGTGCAACTTCTATAATTCTGGATTCTGCTGTTGTTACATGACATTCTCTCATTGGTTCAGGGTACTTCCTACGTTGCTTCAATTTCTACTTCGCTTATAGGACCCCCAGGTAAGCTACTTCCTAAAGTATATCGTTATAAAGTCATATTAATATTAGCTTTATGAACAAAAATAGTTCTAAGGTACCGGTTCCGTGGACGTATTTTTCGTTTTATTTCTTTAATATTACGTTTATTAATGCAAGGTTCTAGTGAGATAGATAAAATTAATTACTATATATCCCAAAAATAAGATGTTCCAAGAGGTCCCCATTCGTAAGCGGGCTTTTTGGGCTTACTTGTCATGACCTAAAGAAAACACAAGTGAATGAAAAGACAGTCCATTGTTGCCCTTCCGCAGGAACGCTAAGATGAAGTTGTTAAAGCGTTTACATCACGTAATGAAGGGAGCTTAAATCGGATGCCAGAAATTACGATCAGGCTGTATGAAGGCAGGACGGATGAGCAAAAGCAGGAGATCGTGGAGGTGTTTACACGCGAGCTCTCACGTATTATCGACCGGGAGCCGGATTACATCTCCATCGAGTTCAATGAAATCCCTTGGGACGAGAACGTTCCTGATAACTTGAAAAGCGCGCAATCACAGAAGCAGGGAGGGGAGAAGACGTGAAGCCGGCAGATATCGTGCCACCAAGCCGGGGTGCAACCGGACTTCACTCGTCTAGTCTGGGCGCTCGGCTCGGAGATGCGGGACGTTATCTGTGGCGATACCGGATATTATATCTGCTCTCCTTACCGGGTATCCTGTATTTTTTCCTCTTCAAATATGTACCTTTATTCGGTTCAGTGATTGCCTTTCAGAACTACAACATTTTCAAAGGCATCACCGGAAGTGATTGGGTAGGCCTGGAGCATTTCCAGAAGATGTTCAGCCATTATGATTTTTTAAGAATCCTTAATAACACACTTCTGCTTGGACTATATGATCTCGTGATTGCATTCCCGGTACCGATCTTACTGGCGATTCTGCTGAATGAAGTGCGGATGATTGTGTTTAAGCGTTTGCTGCAAACGATTGTATACATGCCTCACTTTCTGTCCTGGGTCGTCATTAGCGGTATCTTCATGGGTATTTTCTCGATGGATGCCGGGGTGGTCAACAAGGCACTTGGATTTCTGGGCATGCAACCGATCTACTTCTTGGGAGAAGACTCGTACATTCGTTCCATTCTGATCGGTTCCGGGATCTGGCGCGACTCCGGGTACGGCACGATTATTTTCCTGGCTGCCATTGCGGGCATCAATCCCGATCTGTATGAGGCGGCAGAGGTAGATGGAGCTGGACGTTTGAAGCAAATATGGTCGATTACTCTGCCATCCTTGCTGCCAACGATTATGATTTTATTGCTACTGCACATCGGGAAGTTCCTTGATCTGGGCTTTGAGCGTGTGTTTGTATTCCTGAATCCGCTCAATCTGGAATCTGGCGAGATTCTCGATACGTACATCTACAAAGCCGGGCTTCTCTCCCAGCAATACAGCTATACAACAGCCATCGGATTGTTCAAGTCGGTCGTGGGCTTGATGCTTATTCTACTCGGTAACTTCTTTAGCAAAAAAACAACCGGCGAAAGCCTGTATTAGGAGGCGAGATGGATGCGTACCCCCAGTGTCCGTTACCGTATATTTCGCATTGGAAATCTCGTTTTTCTTACGCTGCTCTCGTTAACGATGATTCTGCCTTTCATTAATGTGCTGGCCCAGTCACTTAGCAGCTCGGAAGCGATCATGGGCGGAAAGGTTAGCTTCTGGCCTGTAGCTTTTACCTGGATCAATTACGAATATGTATTCGGCGATGCTGCCTTCTGGCGGGCCTTTGCGGTATCGGTTGGGGTAACGTTAGTGGGTACGCTGGTCAATCTCGCCGCAACGGCATCACTCGCGTATCCCGTGTCCCGTCCAGAGTACAAAGGGCGTTCACTGGTCGTTATGTTTGTCCTGATAACCGTTGTATTCTCGGCACCGCTCATTCCGAACTTCATCCTGATGAAAGAGTTACACCTAGTCAACAATCCACTGGTGCTGATTGTGCCAGGAGCGATTAACGCCTTTAACTTTTTCGTCATGCGTTCGTTCTTCTCACAGCTGCCGGGTGAACTGATCGACGCCGCCCGCATCGATGGCTGTGGGGAGTTTGGCATCATCTGGCGTATCGTTATTCCATTGTCCAAACCGGCGATGGCATCACTCGGCATTTTCTATGCAGTGGGCCACTGGAATGCGTATTCCACCGCGCTTTATTATCTGAATGATCCGGCCTGGTGGCCGATCCAGGTCACACTCAAGAAGCTGTTTGAGAGTGACGATATTTCCGTCGATCCCGGTTCTGCCGTCTATAGCACCCTTGCACATACATCGCCGGAAGGCATCAAAATGGCAACCATTATCATCGCCACCTTGCCAATCATTATCATATACCCTTTCCTGCAAAAGCATTTTGTAAAAGGAATCATGGTCGGCTCCGTCAAATCTTAACTACAAGCAGCATACAGATCTGACGGAAACGGGGGAATGGCGATGTTCAGAATCTTGATTACGGACGATGAGCCAATGATTCGGATGGGTCTGGCGAAGATGATCAAGCAAGCAGGACTGTTTGATTGTGAGATCCGGCAGGCGGCGCATGGGGAAGAGGCCCTTCAGGTGGTAAAGGACTTTCGACCACACATCCTGTTCACGGATATTCGCATGCCAACGATGGATGGCATTGAGTTGTGCCGACGTTTATCCGAGCAAGGCAGTACGATGCGCATTATTGTAGTCTCCGGTTATTCAGACTTTGAATATGCAAGAGCCTGTATGGATTATGGGGTAAAGCGATATCTGCTCAAGCCAGTGGGACGACAGGAGCTTCATGAACTGCTGCTCAAATTGCTGGCCTCCGAAGAGGACAAACCTACGGTATCCCTTGTACCCGTGAGGGAGCTGAATGATTGGGCCATGCGTCTGGAAGAGGCTATATGGGAGTTAAGGCAATCCGATGTGACGGAGCTGCTCGCAGCATGGTCGAATCGTTATCCGGCATATGCCCTGATGCCTGAGCAGACAGCGGAGCTTTTTCAGGAATTGCTGGAATTGATTGTGGCCCGAATGAATGCACGGGGAAATGGAACGATGAGTACGTCCAGTAAGATTATTGTAAGCGCTTCCTCAAAAGAGTGCTTTGAGGCTCTGGGCAACGAAATCCAGACGTTGATGAATAGGATCAAGGAAAAACGCAGCGGCAAGCGCAAGCATCCGGTAGAAGAAGCAAAAGCTTATCTGGAGAAGCACTTGCGCCGGGAAGTGTCACTGGACGAGATTGCTTCCAAGCTTGGGCTGAATCCATCCTACTTCAGCCAACTGTTCAAGCAGACGACCGGTCAGACCTTTATCCAATACCGGATACGCAGCAAAATGGAACTGGCCAAACGCATGCTGGAACAGCCGGGCAACCGGATTACGGATATATCCTACGAAGTGGGGTATGCGGATCATCCCCATTTTACCAAGACATTCAAGAAAATTACCGGACTGACCCCGTCCGAATATCGCAGTAAGTTGGGCATTGAATGATGAAGCGCAGCCTGTCGATCCGCCTGTTCTTTCATTTTGCCATCGTCATTACGTTGTCCCTGTCTGCCATTGGCTTATTCACCTATACCTATGCCTCAACTGAGATGAACGATCAGCTGGCGGACAACATCGCCCAAACGATGCGTAATACGGCGTACCAGACCGATCTGTATTTGCAAAATTATGATCGCGCGACTTACTCCATCCTCTCAAATGGAAGTGTGAAGCACCTCCTCGATATGAGTTCGGAGGACAGTTATGCCTATTACGAGTATAGCCGTCAGATTAAAAGAAACGTGTTCCCGCCTGTTTTTATGTTATATCCACAGATCAAGTTCCTGTATGTTATCGGGGAGAACGGGCGGGTTGTCATCGATGACAACCAGAATTCAGCGGGCATACCCGATATCGATGCTGCACAGCAGTATAAGCAGTTGCTCGCTGCAACCCCTGCGAATGGCGAATCGACTTTGCTCACCCGCAGTATTCGCAGTGGACAGAATGCAAACGTCATTACGATTGCGCGCCGGATCAGGGGGGGGTCCTCCTATACACCAAACGGAGTGCTGGCGATGGAAGTGAATGTGCTGGAACTTGATAACATCTGGGGAGAACTCGACCTCGGTCAAGGGGGCTATCAGTATGTGATGGATCAGAACGGAAATGTTATCTACACTTCTGGGGACGAGGAGGCGCAGACCGTGATGTCGTCCAGCACCGTGGATAGACTTATGCACATGGAGGCAGGGTCTCTGGAACAGAACACGGATGGTACCAAGCGGCTGTTTATATCGGAGCTATCTGCCTATTCGGGCTGGCGCTTTGTTGCTTCCGTGCCGTTGTCGGAACTTCAAAGGCCGATTGCAACGATCCGCTCAGCTACATTATGGGTTGGTGCAGGGACCTTGCTCGCTGCGCTTGTGGTGGCCTACCGGATCGGAGCATCTCAAGTAGAACCCATTCGTGTGCTGATGAACGGAATGAGACAGACGGAGAAGGGAATCTGGAACAAGGTGGAGATGAAGGAAAGGCGCGATGAGATCGGAGTGCTGATTCGCAGCTATAATCTGATGGTCAGCCGTTTGTCGGACATGATTGAGAGTGTATATGAGTCGGAGCTGCACCGCCAGAAGTCGGAAATTGAGCTACAGCAGGAAGCGTTGGAACGACACCGTGCGGAATTTCAGGCGCTCCAGTTGCAGATCAATCCGCATTTTCTCTACAACACATTGGAGACGATCAAATGTTATGCCGTTGTACAGGATTCCGAAGAAATTACGCAGATGGTGGAATCGATGGCTCATATGCTCCGTTATTCCATTCAGACCAATCTGGAGGAAATTACGGTTGCCAATGAGCTGAAGCATGTGCTGGCCTACCTTTCCATCATGAAACATCGCATGGATCGGGAGCTTGAAGTTGAGGTCATCATTGCACCGGATCTGTTGTTGGAAAAAATGGTTCGTCTCACCCTCCAGCCTCTGGTGGAAAATGTGCTGCAACATGCGTTTCCACGTGGCATGGAACCGGGTCATTTCATCCGCATCGATGCTCGGCGTCTGGAAGATCGATTTCTTGTCATCGTTCAGGATAATGGCATGGGCATGAGCAATGCACGTCTGGAGAAGCTGCGTCGCCGTCTGGAACTGAACCGTCTGGCAGGTGAAGACACCGATGATGTTTATCATCGCGGCGGGATCGGACTTATGAATGTACATCGCCGGATTCAGCTCGTATTTGGAGAAACATACGGCTTGATGATGGAGAGTGAGGAAGGTATGGGAACGACCATTACGATGGCCCTTCCGGCGGACCAGCACAGCAAGCGAATTTAATTCAAACCATTAACAAGGAGGAAGATAGAATATGAATATCAATTTACAGAACAAAATCGCATTGGTAACAGGTTCCAGTGGAGGGATTGGTGCTGCTATTGCTGGAGCGTTAGCTCGTTGCGGGGCGAAGGTCGCTGTGAATGGTCTGCATAATATGGAGCGGGCGGAGGAAGTTGTGACTGCCATCCGGGATGCTGGTGGTGAAGCGGCGGCATTTCAGGCAGATGTGACGGATACGGATGCGATCAGAGCGATGGTTGAAGAGATTACACTCCGTTTCGGCGGTCCAATTGACCTGTTGGTTAACAACGCGGGACATCTGGTGGAGCGGAGCCCCATTGAAACGATGAGTGAGGAGCTGTACAGCCGAATTATGGATGTCAATCTGAAGAGCACCGTCTTTGTCTCCAAAGCAGTCATTCCTGGCATGAGGGCGGCTGGTGGCGGACGAATTATCAATCTGACCTCCGTAGCGGCCCATAATGGGGGCGGGCCGGGTGCAGCGATTTACGCAGCATCCAAGGCGGCTGTCATGGCGTTAACCAAAGGGCTTGCCAAAGAGCTTGCCCCGGGCGGGATTACGGTGAATGCGCTCTCCCCGGGCTTCATCGGACAGACGGCTTTCCATGCTACGTTCACCTCGGCAGAAGGTCGGTCTTCTGCGGTAAGTAGCATCCCGCTTGGACGGGAAGGGACTCCCGATGATGTCGCAGGAGCGGCGTTGTACCTGTGTTCCGACCTGGGTTCTTTTATAACTGGAGAAACGCTTGAAATCAATGGCGGCATGTATATGCGTTGATGATACAACATTGTGATAAGGAGGGGACAAAACGATGGAAGTGAAGCGAAAGCTTGCAGAAAGATCGTTGTACCAACCCATCAGCGGGCCGTTCCATGTGGACTACGCCCCTGATGAACATACCGTTCTGGCAGAAAATCCGCCAAGGTTTACCTGGATGGCGGCACAGCAGGAGGATGAGAATGCCTATCTGCTGCAAGTGTCGGCGAGCCCTTCTTTTCAGGAAGCAGAGACGATGACCTTTGCGCCGCTCCCGTATAACTTTTTCACGCCAGACCGGGTGTTTGAACCCGGGGATTATTATTGGCGATATGCGCTGCTTGTAGATCATCCAGTGCAGCAAGGGAGCGATTCCGAAGCGGACGGCGTCTCACAGGGGAAGCAAGGGAGTGAAGCCGAAGGGCATGCCTCGCAAGGGAAGCAAGGGGAAATGTCGGCTTGGAGTGAGGTGCGGCGGTTCACTGTACCAGTGGGATTACCCGAGACACCGCTACCTTCCCGGGCGCAGCGATACGATTCCACAGACATGTCTCACCCCCGGCTGTGGCTTGGTGAGCGTGGGCTGAATGCACTTGCCGATGGTGTTGCGTCCGATTCCGCGTATTGCGGCTGGGATGCATTTATGGCAAATTCCGTGGAGCCGTGGGCCAACCGTGAGCCCATTCGCGAACCGCAGCCTTACCCGGAGAATAAACGTGTCGCCGCACTCTGGAGGCAAATGTATATTGACTGTCAGGAAGTGTTATATGCGATTCGTCATCTGAGTATCGCTGGGCGAGTGCTTCGAGATGAACGGCTGCTTGAAACGGCGAAAACTTGGCTGTTGCATGTGGCATCTTGGGATACGGAGGGAACGACCTCCCGCGATTATAATGACGAGGCGGCTTTTCGGGTTGCCGCTGGGCTTGCTTGGGGTTATGACTGGCTGCATGATGAGTTGAACAGTGAAGAGCAGGAAGTGGTAAGGCGCAGTTTGCTGCGGCGGACAGAACAGGTAGCCCAGCATGTGATGGTTCGCTCGAAGATTCATCATGTGCCCTATGACAGTCATGCGGTGCGTTCATTATCCTCCGTGCTTGTGCCCTGCTGTATGTCCTTGTTGCATGAGGAGCAGCAGGCTGCGCAGTGGCTGGATTATGCAATCGATTATTATGCCTGTCTGTACTCCCCTTGGGGAGGAAGTGATGGAGGCTGGGCAGAAGGTCCGATGTATTGGACAACAGGCATGGCCTATGTGACCGAAGCGATGAATTTGCTGCGAAACTATGCGGGCATCGACTTTTTCCGTCGACCATTCTTCCAGCGTACCGGAGATTTTCCTTTCTACGTGTACCCGCCCGATGCTCGGCGCGCCAGCTTTGGGGACCAGTCTACGCTGGGTGATCCGGTAAACTTGAAAACAGGTTATCTTGTCCGCCAACTGGCGGGGGTTACAGGCAACCGCTGGTACCAGTGGTACTTTGAGCGTGTACGTCAATCCGATCCGGGGACAGAGGGTGCTTTTTATAACTACGGTTGGTGGGACTTCCACTTTGACGAGCTGGTATATCGCCACGATTATCCGCAGGTGGAGGCAGAGTCGCCTGTGGACATCGAGCCGCTGAAGTGGTTCCGTGATGTGGGATGGGTAGCCATGCATCACCGGATGGAGGATCCGGATGAGCATATCATGCTGCTGCTCAAGTCAAGCCGTTACGGCTCGATCAGCCACAGTCATGCGGATCAGAACAGCTTTACTCTGCATGCATTCGGTGAGCCGCTCGCGGCGGATACGGGCTATTATATCGCGCACGGCAGCTCCTTCCACCGGGAATGGCGCAGGCAGACACGCTCCAAAAACAATCTGTTGATTGGCGGAGCAGGTCAGTATGCCGAGAACAATAAGGTGCTGAATATGGCCGCAACCGGGCAGATCGAAGAGGCCTATTGGCGGGACGGCGATGGTTATGTGCGCGCGGTAGCGACCGATGCCTATGCCAGCACCGTCCCCCATGTGAAGCGTGTTGTACGGGAGATTCATTTTCTGCAATCATCCTACTTCGTCATTGTGGACCAGATTGATCTGGAGAAACCGGACAGCGTTCAATGGCTGTTCCATGCACTGCACCCGCTAGAGCTGAAAGGGCAGAGCTTCCGTCTGAACGGTACTAAGGCGGGGCTTGAGGGGACATTTGTATATGCTTCCTCCGGTGAGCTAGCGCTTAGCCAGACGGATCAATTCGCAGAGGTGGACCCGGCAGAGTACGAAGGGCTGGACAGACATTATCATCTGAGCGCGGAAACGCGGCCTGCCACAAGTCATACAATTGTTACGCTGCTTGTACCATATAAGATCGAGGAGCCGAAGTATGTCCCCTATTTCATCGATGACCAGGATCACGGTATCCATCTCTATTTTACCGACAACGGTGTAACAAAAAAGATCGAGGTATCCAAGACGTACTAGATAAGATGAACTGAATATTTACACAAGAACGAAGAGTGCAGAACCCATCTGAAGAAGCGAAGTGTGCGCTAAAAGCTTTCTGTAAGAAAGCTACATCGGAAGCATATGCTTATCCCCGGATTTTTCCCTCTGAAAAGGGAATCAAAAAAATCTGGGGATAACAGCGATCGGAAGAGGGTACTGCAATCGCAGTGGCTGAGTGTAAAGTTTGTACGTTCAGTTTATATAGTGCTCTATATGACTGGATGCTGTGGAACGCTGAGTATGACCTAAAGAAAACGCAATCTCATCTAAAACATCCCCATTGTTGCAGGCGGTGGGGATGTTTTATCATCTTCATGAAAGCGCTTCACATATAAGCGATACCTAAACCTAAATCAGGATGAAAAGAGGGGTAGCATGAAAAAGTGGATGGTCACAGGCATGGCGCTATTGCTGGCGGCAACCTTCATTGCGGGATGCAGCAAGGGAAGCGGGGCGGAATCCGGTGAGAATGGGGGAGACGGCAAGACAAGGTTCTCCATGTCACTGCGAACGCTGGCGTATACGTATGTGGAGAAGTCACCGGACATCAACCAGGATAAATGGGTGAAAAAGCTGGAGGAACTGACCAATAGCGATCTGAAAATCGTGCTCGTGCCTCATAAGGAATATGAGCAGAAAATGGTCCAGATGTTTGCCACCAACGATATTCCTGATGTGGTGCAGGGTGATGGCGGCGTCAACGGCAAGGAGATGGCCGGTTCGGTCGAAGCCGGAGTATTCCAGCCGCTGGATGAGCTGTTGCAGCAGTATGGGCAAGATTTGCTCAAAGCGGTGCCGAAGGAAGCCTGGGACCAGGTCACCCATGACGGCCAGATCTATGCCATCCCCGAATATTTATCCAATCCATCCCGCCGGGCAACCTGGATTCGTAAGGATCTGCTGGACCAAACGGGATTGCCAGTGCCTACCACGGTGGATGAAACACTGGAAGTGCTGCGCGCCTTTAAAAAGCTTGGCGTGGAGAATCCATATATGGGGCGTGAAGATTTCAAATATGCGGACACCTTCTTTGGTGCCTATGATGTGCAGCAGTTCCTGTCCATGATGGAGCAGCAGGGCGACCAGATTGTACCCAAGTTCATGGATAACGAGAATATGCAGCAAGCCCTGACGGTCTATAAGACGATGTACGAGGAAGGGCTAATTAACAAAGAGTTTGCGACCATCAATTCGACGGTATTCAAAAATACGATTCTCTCCGGTAAGGCGGGCATGTGGTCCATGAACGCCAACGAATTGATTCAATGGGAGAAGCAGATTAAAGCGTCGGTTCCCGATGCCAAAATCGAAATTATCCCTTCCCCTGTTGGCCCGGACGGTAAAGGTGGTTATTATCTGTACGGTCCGGTGACACGTGCCTACTTTATCAATAAGGATGCGGCTGATCCGGCTTCCATTATCCGTTTTTTCAACTGGATGGTGTCCGATGAAGCGGAGACGTTTTTCACGTACGGCACGGAAGGAGAAACCTACACAGAGGATAATGGCGTGATTTCGTACACCGCTCCAACGGATTCCGCTGGCGTGGACGAAGAGCGTTACCGTCAGTCGTTCTTATGGTTTGTACAGGACACAACGTACAATAAAGGCTCGTTATCGTTGACAGAAGAAGGCAAGAAGCTGATGAATATTTACGATACGATTTTAGCCAAAGAAGGCCGGGATGGCATCAACTTTGATCCACGATTGGAGGCCTTTGTGCAGAATCCCGAGATTGCTCCCAATTCGGATACACCTCCTCAAGTATTGCTCACGCACATGATCAAGATGGTTTATGGTAAGGAGCCGATCTCTGATTGGCCGAAAGTGGTTGAGGAATGGAAATCCAAGGGTGGAGATCAGGCCATCAAAGAAGCTACGGAGAAATTCAATAAGGGTGAAGGCGTGTCAGCACCGCGTCGCTAACGATATAATTCGAACTATACATTTTACACGATAACAGCGATCGGAAGGTTGTTCTGTCATCGGAGTGGCAAGTCAGCTGAATACGGAGGGATACAAATGAAAGACTTGTTCAAAACGTGGACGAAGCGGGCTGTACTTGTTGCCATATCTTTCATACTCATTAGCGGTATCGCCATTCCTGTGCATGAAGCCTGGGCGATGGAAGACGATATTCCTCATTCTGTTATCAATGCTGCACAAGAAGAAAATATCCCGGAACCCGGGGGTCCAGAGCTGGAGATTTACGCGGAAAACTTTGATGATCCCGACAATTTTGGCTCTACGGGCGGAATTGCATTGAAAGCACCGTGGCGTCAAGACGGTGCGGGCGGGAGTAAGGCCAAAACCTCTTCTTCAACAACCGCACCATCCCAACCCAACATGATCAAGATAGACGGAACCGATGCACTCGCGCTGCCACTTGATCTGACCGGATACGGAAACATCCGGCTAAGCTACTACACAAGAGCTTCCTCCTATATAAGCGGAAGCGTGATTATTGAATGGTCGAAGGATGGTGGAATTTCCTGGTCAACGCTGGAGACGTTCCAACTTCCCCCAGGCACTCCAGATGTGAAAAATAAGGAAGGCAATACCTTAAAAAGCTGGACGCTGGGTGCGGAGGCGAACAATAACAGTACAGTGAATATTCGATTTCGGACAGGAGATGTCATGCAGGCGAACATGTATATCGACAATGTTGCCATTTACGGTCAGGCCATTCCGGGTATAACGCCTGCCCCTTCCCCAGTGCCGCCTGGAGGAGAGAATACTGAGTTTACGCCACCGCAAGGGGTGACTTTATACGAGGATGTGGAGATTGGCATGGCTGGTGGGCGGGCGATGTATTCATCCATTGCCGTTCCCGAGACAGCGGCAGCTGAACCGATGCCAGTCATGATCTATATTCACGGAGGTGGGTGGAATCACGGGGACCGGAAGCAGGCATTGAACTCCATATGCAATTATGTACTCAAACGCGGTTACATCGGTGTATCTCTGGATTACCGGCTGACGCCTGAGGCGCCTTTCCCTGCCCAGATTCAGGATGTCAAACTAGCTATCCGATATTTGCGGGCCCATGCCGCCCAGTACAATCTGGACCCAAGTCGTATCGGCGTATGGGGATCATCTGCGGGCGGTCACCTGGCCGCATTACTCGGCACAACGGGGGACTTGGTCACTGGTGATCCCGTCGTGCTTGATACAGGAGTCACGGTAGAGATACCGGATCTCGAAGGTTCTGGTGGATGGCCTGAGTATTCGGACAAAGTGCAGGCGGTTGCCGACTGGTACGGACCCGCTGATTTTACGACGACATTTGCCAATAACTATAGCTCGGTCACGGCTCTGCTTGGCGGTCATCGCGCATTGGATGTACCGGAACAGGCCAGACTTGCGATGCCAGGAACGTATGCTTCACCGGATGATCCACCGTTCTGGATTCGCCACGGGGATGCTGACGCCACCATTCCATACACGGACAGTGTTACTTTTGCAGAGCAGCTTCAATCTGCGGGTGTGCCGATGGTGAATGTGAAGATTGTACCCGGTCAGGGCCATGGATTTACAGGTACGGCTTCCGAGAATGCCAATGGGGAAGCATGGGCATTCCTGGATGAACATGTGAAGAACCGGATCGTTACGGAGCCAATTATTTTCAAAAGCAATCCCGAAGATACTTCATCTGGTGAGGGCGAAGATGAAGAAGAACGACCGTTGATGGAGAAGGTCATCGCCGGTAAGCTACCAAGCGACGATGCGGCGATTGACAGCAGCAAGCCTGACCTGAATTTCAATCAGGCCACGGGTTCCAGCACCGGATTACTAAGCATTTCTTCTACTTCATCGACCAAGAAATATGTGTATTTCAAATTTGATATGACCGGAAATGAGCCGGAAGGAGATCGTTATCGACTGCGGATTGCCGCCAAGAAAGGCACATCGAATATCGATACAGAGTTGTCTCTATACGGTTTGAATGCAACAGACTGGAGCGAATCATCATTAACCTGGTCGAATGCTCCGGTCCAAAGTCTCAGCGAAAGTTCGCTGCTTGGCAAATTCCAGGTCACGGCAGATCGGAATGGAAGTCCGGCCGTCTATGAAGTGGATGTAACCGATTATGTGAAGAGTCGTCCAGATGCCGGGCAGGTTGCATTTTTGCTCGCGGATGCGGGATCAACAGGTGTTTCCGTTAACGTCTATACCAAGGAAGCCAACGGAACGAGCAATCCGCGTCCACAGTTATCTGTCATTGCTTTAATCGAAGAAGGCAGTGACGCGCAGTCACCCGAATGGGAGCAGGGAGCTGAACTGGAGATTCGCAACTGGGGAACGGATTTTGCGGAACTGAGATGGCCTGCTGCCAGTGACGATACGGCTGTATCTGCCTACCGAATTTATCGTGATGGAGTTCTGCTGAGCGAACAAGGTGAGCAGTCATTCCGGGACAGCGGACTTGCAGCGGAAATGCCATATACATTTCAAGTGAGGGCGATTGACGAGGCGGGCAATATCAGTAGTGCTCTATCAACCGATATGACCACCCTTGCCGTCCCGGTATCGTCCCTGCCTGTGGCTTCCGTCTCGGCAAGCGGTAGCGACGGCAACCTGGCGACCAATACCCTCGACAATAACAGCTATACACGCTGGTCTGTTGCAGGAGAGGGGCAATGGATTACATTTGATCTGGGGCAGGCACAGCCAGTGGGTTATGTTGGGATTGGTTTTTACAAAGGGGATATCCGAAAGACATTTTTTGAGATGGAATCGTCTGTTGACGGTAATCATTGGACTCAGGTATATGGCGGCGAAAGTAGCGGGGATACAACAGAAATGCAGGCATTTGATATCCCGGACACTTCTGCACGTTATGTACGGATCACCGGATATGGCAATTCTGATTCAAGTATTTACACAAGTCTGAGCGATGTGCATCTGTATGCCCCTTTTGCAGGAGGAGGGACACCTGTGGCTCTGATTCCATACATCGTGCCACAGCCACCTGAAGGGACGATACCCTTTATCGCCCCAGGTCTGACGGAAACAGATGGCACACCACATGCTGTCCATGCTCCACATGCCGTGACCGGACGTACAATTGATGTACGGGATTATGGAGCAGATCCCGCCGACAATGTGAGTGATGACCGTCCTGCTATACAGGCTGCCATTGATGAGGCCAGCGTTGGTGATGAAGTGTTTTTGCCTAATGGAGTGTACAATTTGTTGTCCGGGCCGGATAGAACTACCAACCTGATGCTCAAATCCGGGGTGAACCTGAGAGGAGAGAGCAGTGGAGGAACCGTGCTCAAGACATCGTTGGATCAGGTGACGGGCAGCGCTGTCCTGAAAGCATCGGCTCAGCACAGCATTCTCGTATCCAATATGACGATCACTTCATCCTGGTCCGGCAGCTACACGACTGATCATCAATCCAATAACCCCTCCGCAGGGGGCCCGGATAGCATAATCCACATCGCCAATTATGGCGAGGCACCATCGTACGACATTACGATTGACGGCGTAATTGTGGAGAAGTTCAAACGAATGGCGATCCGCATTGAGCACAGTCGCGATGTTGTTGTGAAGCATGCAACCTTCCGCAATGCAACAGATCTGGGCCCTGGAGGTTCAGGCTACGGAATTTCCATTCAGGGAACGGCCAAGACCGATCGGCTCGGCTTTGACAATGATACGATATGGAATGTGGTGGAGGATAGTACGTTTGAGGGCCCTTATCTCAGACATGGAGCGTTGATCCAGTTTGTTGCCCATAACAACGTACTGCGTGGCAATACATTTAACGGAACAAAACTTGATGCCATTGATCTTCATGGTGAACTGGAGTATTTAAATGAAATCTCCGGCAATGTCATTATGGATGTGCTGACAGGCGCAGGGATTGGACTCGGCAATACCGGGGGTTCGGCGCCCAGCAACCACAGCAAGTCTGGCAAAGGGAACTACATTCATGACAACACAATCACGAATAGCCGAATCGGTATTTCGGTAACCATGGGTACCACCGATACCCTAATTGAGGATAATCTCATCGAGAATACTACTATGATTGCAGAGGCAGCAGGGATCAAAGTGTTGAACGGACCAGGCACGGTGATTCGCGGCAATGTAATTCGTAACAATACGGCGAGCGGTTACTGGGGTGTGAGGCTTGAGGGCGACAAAGGTGATGCCGGAGCAGGCAATGTCGGCGAAGGGGACCCTGAGAATGTGTGGATTGAACATAATCTTATTGAAGGGAATACGAACGGGATCGGCCTCTTTGCCGGAGTAGGCATTCTAATGAAGGCCAACATTCTAAACAATGTGAATGAGGACTACTACAAAGCAGCAGGTGTGACCGTTACGGAGCTATAAAGGATCAGAACAAGTAGCCTGATGGGCTACTTTTTGTTATGAATCCTTAATTTAAGATTCACTAAAGGTTCGTCCCCTACCATGGTTACATAAGCCCCAGTTGCTTAACCGAGAAACCAAGAAGGAGGATTCATCACTTGAATATTTTATTACGAAAAGTTGCAGTAACGGCATTGTCCGTGACCATGGTAACGACATCTTTTGGTTTGATTGTAAGTCCGAATGCGGCATATGCCGCAGAGAGTACAGCGACAATCTCAAGTGCAGGCGTGACGCAAGCTTATGAATCGTTGTTCCAGACGGATAACGTCATTGACGTAAATGTAACGATTGATGATGCAGACTGGAAGAGCATGCTCGAAAGCCCGCTAGATAAGGATTATAAGAAGGTAAGTGTCGAAGTGGACGGCAACAAGCTGGACAACGTTGGTTTCTCCACCAAAGGTAATCTGACGTTGAAAGTTGTATCCGCGATGAAAGATTCGGACCGGTACAGCTTTAGATTGAAATTCGACAAATACGACAAAACACAAACCCTGCTTGGTCTGGATAAAATGGTTCTGAACAACAACTATTCTGATCCATCCTTCATGCGTGAAGTTCTCCATTATGAAGCGCTGCGCAGCATTGGAATGGATGTACCGATGACGAACTATGTTAATCTGTATGTGAACGGCGAACTGGTTGGTTTCTACACCGGCGTTGAAGCAGTAGATGACAGTTACCTGGAACGCAACTACGGTGAAGCTTATGAGGATGGTGTTCTCTATGATACCGAGGAGAAGACTTATCTCCAATATGAAGAAAAAGGCGAATACAGCACGCTGACAAAGGATTTGGGTACGGACGAGAACAAAACCAAGCTCAAAAACTTCATCAAAACGCTGAATGATATGCCTGAAGGCAAAAAAGGTGACATTGAAAGTGTACTGGACGTGGATTCGGCGCTTCAATATATTGCAGGCAACATGGTTTTCGGCAACTATGACAGCTATAACGGTGACAAAGGACACAACTACATGCTCTACAGTGATGCCGACGGCAAGTTCACGGTTGTTCCTTGGGACTTCAACATGTCCTTCAACGGGTACTCGGGTCTAGGGGGACGTGGCACAACAACCGGTTCGACCACGACCAACACCAATGCAACGAACGTATCTGTAGATGAGCCTGTACTGGGTATTAGCATGGAAAATGTACCGATGATTAACAATCTGCTTGCTGTGCCGGAGTATAAGGAAAAATATTTGAGCTACGTCAATGAACTGACGGACTATATGGAAGGCATTCAGGATCGTATTACTGGCCTTGCCGATGAGATTCGTCCTTATGTAGAAGCAGATCCAACGAAATTCTATACGACAGAACAGTTTGAATCCAACATTGCTTATTCTGCAAATGCAGATGAAGCAGATGGTATGGGCTTTACACTACCAGAAGGATTTGAGGGAATGACACCACCTGAGGGCATGGAAGGCATGATGCCGCCTGAAGGTTTTGAAGGAATGACACCTCCAGATGGAGCAACACCTCCGACTCAGCCGGGGGTCACAACTGGAAATGGTGCAACAGATCCAACAACGAATACAGGAAATGCCCAAACACCTCCTGGCGGCAACTTTGGCGGAGGCTGGAGCATGGGCTCCATGGCATCCGGCTCACTAACGACATTTGCCCTGAACCGTCTTGCCAATTTGCAAGAGCAACTCGGACGGGAAGTAACACCTTTGCCTGAGACTACGGAAGAGACCGGTTCGAATACTTCATCCGGAACAACCGACAAAACCATTACCGTAACACTCGATGGTAAATCGATCACATTCCCGGATCAGAACCCGCTGCAGCAAAGTGGCCGAGTGATGGTGCCTGTGAACGCAATCCTCGAAGCAATGGGTGCAGAAGTGACTTGGGACAAAACGGCCAAGACGGTAACAGCGGTTCTGAATGATCAGACCCTTGTGCTCAAGATCGGAAGCAGCACGGCAACCGTAAATGGAAAGACACTCGAAATTGATGCACCAGCGATCATTCAAAACAGTCGCACACTTGTGCCTGTACGCTTCATCTCAGAAGGACTGGGACTTACCGTGGACTGGGATCAAACCGCTGCACAAGTAAGCCTTACATCCAAATAAGAGATATCTCCTGCAGATCAACGTTGTTGTATGGAGAATAAGAAAAGGGATTCGATGGTCAGATCGAATCCCTTTTTGCTCTGCTTTGTCAGGTTAGACGGAGCGAACATCCAGCAAAATCCGGCCTCGTCCATGTCTGGCCTCACTTAGTCCATTTAAGATTTAATATCTGTTACAATAGGGAAAAGGAGGGACTACAATATGGCCCCTGATAAAACCAAACTTTTCCCGAATGAGAATATCCGTACGGTATGTTACATTCAAAACCTGCCTCCGCGTTCTAACGTGGACATCGGTGATTATACGTATTATAGCGATAACACGAATCCGCCAGAGCAATTCTATGACCGGATACAGCATCATTATGACTTTATTGGTGATCGCCTGGTCATCGGCAATTTCTGTGCAATTGCGGAAGGTGTGACATTCATTATGAATGGCGCGAATCATCGGATGGAGGGTATGACCACGTATCCGTTCAACATTTTTGGTGGAGGATGGGAGCGTGTGACACCTACACTGGAACAACTTCCATATAAGGGTGACACGGTACTGGGGAACGATGTATGGCTTGGACAAAATGTGACGATCATGCCTGGTATCACGATTGGAGACGGGGCAATCGTTGCCTCCAATTCAACCGTTGTTAAGGACATTGAACCCTATACGATTGTTGGTGGTAATCCAGCCAAGACTGTTAAAAAGCGTTTTGACGAAGAGACGATTGCACTGCTGCTGGAATTGAAGTGGTGGGATCAGGATGAGGAATGGCTGGATATGCATTTGGAACGTCTTGTCTCTACATATGATCTACAGATCTTGCGCGAACTTCTGAACAGCAAATAGGATGGTTGTGCATTGTGCATAAAAGACAAATAAGCTGGTTCCTGACGGAGCCGGCTTCCAAGCAAATCAGGCCCTGGACCGTTTTGAGCGGATCAGGGCCTCTTGTTGTCCAAGATGAAATGTTAATTTAACGGGTGGGTGGTCGTAGGTTGCAATCAGACTGTACTGATGGGGGCTTCAAATGAGTGTGATTTTCTGCATGATCCGAGTTTGTCTGTTTGCCTGAATAAAAGTTAATGATATCATCAACGGTAGTAAACACGACATTTAAATCCATATTATCATTGTGTGTTTGAATAAAAACCTCTTTTCAATAAGTTGTTACGTTGTTTAATTTAAAGCTTCTTTCATGCTTAAGCCTGCTGTGAATACAGGAACTTTACCTGCAGGTAGTTGAATTTCTTTGCCTGTTTTCCGGCTTCTTCCCGTTCTTGCCTCACGCTTCTGCACTTCAAATTTCCCGAATCCGACCAGTTGAACTTCTTTGCCTTCTTTGAGAGCTTCGAGAATCGAGTCCAGTACAACGGTTACAGCTTTTTCAGCATTCTTCTTGGAGAAACCGCCAGCCTTAGCTACTTCTGTGATCAATTGTTCTTTATCCATGGGGAATACCTCGCTTTCATTCTTGGGATGTGAAATCTTTACTGTGCAACATATGTGTAAATAAAAAGCTGCCTTATTAATAAGGCAGCTTTCATATAATTAAAGTTTAGTAACGTTCTCAGCTTGTGGTCCACGGTTACCTTGAGTTACTTCAAATTGAACGCGTTGACCTTCGTCCAAAGATTTGTAACCTTCACCTTGAATTGCACTGAAATGAACGAATACATCTGTTCCTTCTTCAGTTTCGATAAAGCCGAATCCTTTATCCGCGTTGAACCATTTCACTGTACCTGTTTGCATGTGATTCCTCCAAAAAATAAGTTTTTAGCCGATCATTATGACGAGTATAAATTAAAATTGACACTCACCTGGTGCATTTAAACCACGAACTTGATGTCCGCTAATGTATCGATTAATATGATAATACCATGTCCGCTAATATAAGTCAAGATTTGGAGGTATTTTCTAATGAATCAGTCATCAGGGATTTCGGTGCAGCGGGAACCGACGATAGAGGAATTCATACATATGCTTGCTAATGAGGGAGAATTGCATCCCAAAACCGTGAAGGAATATACAAGTGATCTGAAACACTTTATCGAATGGTACAAGGAAAGCACCATGCTCAGCGAAGAGTTCTCACTGCGAATTGAAGATGTGGATACATCCACTTTAGTCAGTTATCGTGAAGATGCTCACAAAGTTATGTTATTGAAACCAGCCACCATTAACCGGAGGTTGATTACGCTGAAGCGTTTTTTCAAGTGGGCTGTCTTGGAATCCAGGCTCAGTCATGACCCTTCCAAACCATTAAAATTCATTCCGGAAGACAAAGTAAGTCCACGCCGAATGACATTTGAAGAAGAGCAGGCATTCCTCGAGGCAGTGGAGTATGGTAATTCCCTTCGTGATCAGACCATCCTGACCGTTATGTTTCACACAGGCTTGCGAACGATGGAGGTATGCAACCTCAAACCTCATGATATCGAACTTGGTAGACGAAGCGGTCACCTGACAGTGAGAGCCGATAAACGCAACGTGCAACGTAAGATCCCTTTGAATATACAGTGTGTTGTCATGTTGAATCAGTACTTATCTGATCTTGCTACCGATCGTGCGTACCTTTTTCCTTCAGAGAAGACAAACGATCGTTTAACGGAGAGAGCATTGCGCCACCTGATTAAAAAAGTAATGATAACAGCAGGGCTGGAAGGACTGAGTTCACACGACCTGCGTCATCGTTTTGGCTACGCCATGGCTGAGCATACGCCACTGCACCGTTTGGCCGAGATAATGGGACACACCAACCCAGATACAACAATGATTTATGTTAAAGCATTAAGTACGAATCATCGTAGAGAACAAGAATGAAGAATCTGAATTATAATCACGATCAAAACACCTCTTATTAGAAGTACTTCGAAATTTTCCGTGTTTGTATTACTTTAACCTACCTTTAGCATTCATATACGATCCTTCACATTACACTTAGGCACTGCCCGACAGGGTTGCCTTACCTCTAATAAAGAAAGCGATTACATATCCCTGGTAATATTGTATATTATGATGGCAACCTTGGAACAGATCAACATGAGCCTATGCATTTTGCTTCAATTCGGTGAGCAATAAGAAATCAAATGATTCACAATGCTACATATATATTCGTTGATAGGGCATAAGGCCGTCATCAAAAGGGAGGAATCCAAACGTGTACCGGGTACTGCTGGTGGATGATGAAGAAGATGTGCGTGAAGGACTTGTTGTAGAGGTCGATTGGGAAGCGCTCGATCTGCGGATTGTCGGTTTGGCTGAGAATGGGCGGGAAGCATTGGAGATGGCGGAGCGGGTGGAGCCGGATATTGTGGTGACCGATATCAGCATGCCATTCATGAATGGTCTGGAACTCGCGCAAAGATTGAGGAAGCGTAATCCACTCGTGAAGGTGGTCATTTTGACTGGATATGATGAATTTGATTATGCGAGGCAAGCCATCTCGTTAAGTGTGGATGAATATCTACTGAAGCCGTTCTCGGCAGGGCATCTCACCGAACTTCTCACAAGACTGCGCGCCCAGATGGCGGCTGAAGTGGCTGAGCGTGAAGGTGTACAGCAGTTGCGTGAGCACTATCATACCAGTTTGCCTTTATTACAGGCAGATCTGATGGCGACCTTGCTCCATCGGCAGAAATCCTCGACATATATTCATAGTAAAGCCAAACAATGCGGATTGGATCTGACAGGAGAACGCTATGGTGTGTCCGTGTTGACACTGCATATGGAAGGAGATGCTGAGCTGAAACGCTTTGCTGCACTTAACATTGCGGCAGAAGTCTGGGCGGAGCATGGGGCTGGTCATGCCTTTATGCATCAGGAGACGATTGTCCTGCTCTATGTGGATCGCTCGGGCGGTACAGATGGAGCGAAGCGGCAACAGGAGGCATTGGAAAATGTGATGCGCAGCATCAACCACTATTTACGTATCCCGGCTACGGTGGGATCTGGTCAGATTGTCGATACACTTGCGGATGTGAATCATGCCTATGAAGATGCCCTGCTGGCGTTGGATTATCGGCTTGTGCCCGGGACAGATTCAATCATATACATTGCGGACGTGGAGCGACAGACGGCGGGCAAGCTGCGGTTTGACGAATTGAAGCAGCAGACGCTGACACGTTGCCTGAAGGCGGGGACACAAGCAGAGCTGGAGGAAGCACTGGCGATCATTTTCCGGGAAATTACAGTGGAACACGGGCGAAGTGATATTCAGCTCTATTTAATTGAAGTATTAACAACAGTATGGAAGGCAGCACAGGCATCAGGAGAAGCGATGGAAGACATATTTGGTGCAGGGTTCCAGTTGTATGCGGATTTGTTCCGACTGCCGGGACTTACTGAGGCACAGAAGAAGGTACAGGAGGTCTGTCTACTCGTGCAACATCGCATTGCCAGCGGTCGCCAGCATGTATACAAAGATATTGTCGAGCAGGCGTTAGTCTTCACGAAAGAGCATTATGCCGACCCGGACCTATCTATTCAGAAGGTGTGCGGGCATTTGCATATCAGCTCCGGTTATTTTTGTGGCATTTTCAAAAAAGAAGTGCAACTTACCTTCCTGCAGTACCTGATGCAGATCCGAATGGAGGCAGCGCGTGAACTGCTTCGCTCGACAGAGCTGAAGTCATTTGAGATTGCGGAGCAGGTTGGCTTTGCCGAACCCAATTACTTCAGTTTTTGTTTCAAAAAACATATTGGTGTCTCGCCGAAAGAATACCGTAAACAGGCTTCCCAGGCGGCAAGTGAAGGTTCAATCCGATGAAGTTCTTTTCCAGATGGGTGAAGTCCATGGGACATCAATTACGCTCTCGTCTGCGTTCGTCCAGAGTCAGCAGTATCCGGTTTATTATTACATGGTCCTTTTCCGTCTTCATCGTCTTGGTGCTGACCATCATGGCGATGCTTCTGCATGACAAGTTCACGCAGGCTGCCGAGCGAAGTGCGGAACTGACGACGAGACAGATTGTGGATCAGGTTAGTTATAATCTGGAGGATTACATCCGCAGTATGTCACATCTGTACCGTGCCATTGAGGAACACATGCTGCGTGACGGGACATGGGAAGGGGAACTGGTGGACAAACAGCTTGACACACTGCTCAGCAGTCGTGAGGATATCATCTCGATTACTCTGCTTGATTCCACGGGGAAATTGCTCAAGAACCGACCTACAGCCGAATTAAAACCGAGTGCCCATGTGACACAGCAAGGGTGGTTTCAGTCTGCGCTTCGTGTGCCGGATCACCTGAGTTTCTCGTTACCTCATATTCAGAACATGTACACAGGCCCATATAAATGGGTCGTTTCCATGAGCAAAGGCATAACGATACGGCAAAATGGTCAGGATCGGCAGGTTATTCTGCTGGTCGATATCAATTTCAAACAGATGGATGAACTGAGCCGTCGGGTCAGTCTGGGGCAACGGGGATATGTGTATATCATCGATGAGAGTGCGGGCAATATCGTGTACCATCCGCAGCAACAATTGATGTATATGGGACTCAAAAGCGAGAATATCGAACAGGCTTTGGTGGCTTCCGGCAGTTACGAAGATGAAGCGGATGGGCAGAAAAGGCTGAATACCGTAAAGTCCGTTGCCAATATCGGGTGGAAAATCGTCGGTGTTGCCTATCTGGATGAGATTATGACAACGCGTCAGGAAGTGAACGGATATCTCATTCGTGTATTGGTCGTTGTACTGGTGCTGGTCATTCTTGTCTCGCTGTTCTTATCCTCCAGTCTCACTCGCCCAATCCGGCGAATGGAGCGCAAGATGAAGGCCGTGGAGCGCGGGGATTTCAACGTGGAGTTGCCTATTGAAGGGCCGCTGGAGGTGGAACGACTATCCCGTCGCTTCAACCTGATGGTCAATAAAATCCGAACCTTGATGGATGAGATCATCCATGAACAGGAACAGAAGCGGCGTCTGGAGCTGGAAGCCTTGCAGGCCCAGATCAATCCACATTTCCTATACAATACGCTGAATTCCGTGGTGCGCATGGTAGGCATGAGCCGCAATGAAGAAGTGATTACGATGATTACATCACTCTCGCGCCTGTTCCGCATCAGCCTTAGTCAAGGTAAAACGATCATTACGATCAGGGAAGAGCTGGAGCATGCGCAGCACTATCTGACGATTCAACAGATGAGGTTCAAACGCAAATTCAACTTTACCATTAATGCAGATGAGACGCTCCTGGATTGCCTGACATTGAAGCTGGTGCTCCAGCCCCTGATTGAGAACGCCATTGTTCATGGCATCGAGTACCACATGGACGAAGGAAGTATTGAGGTTGATGTTTATCGTGAGGACAACAAGCTGGTGTTTCGCATTACAGATAATGGGGTCGGCATGACGGAAGAACAGATGTCGGGATTACTAAGTGGTCGTCCTGTGGTCAAAAGCGGTGCAGGCTCCGGCGTAGCGGTACGCAACGTCCATGACCGAATCCGGCTCTATTATGGGGAGGGCTACGGACTTGAATTTGCAAGTGAGTTGGAAGAAGGAACCACGGTCTGGATTCGGATCCCCATTCAATCGCAGCAGAAGGAGGGCGAGCCTGATGACAGACAACCAAGTGAATAGGAACGATGCCCATAGAGGTAAAGGATTGAATATCCGTACGTTTTGGAAAAAGGTTGCTGCGAGCTTCCCTGGAATTCGGAAACGTCGGTTAGTAACCTTGACAGCTGCAAGCTGCTGTCTGCTCATATGTAGCGCCTGTGGCTTATCGAGTCCCGATGCTACGGCAGTACCGCTACGTATCGCGCTAATTACGCCAGCTGGGACAGGAGAACTTGCGGAAGCTATCCGGCTTGGCGCCGAAGCGGCTGCCAAAGAGAACGGAGCCGAACTGATTACCGTGGAAGCATACCCTTCCGATAGTGATGTGTACACGCCTGCCATTCTGGACTCCGTGGGTAGTCAGATACAGGTGAAGCAGGCCAATGCGGACCGTGGAACGTTGTCTCGCAGTGCGCGAGAGCAGGCTCAAGTGAAGGCCGCCGCATCGGCTCTGAAGCAGGGGGCATCAGCTCTATTGGTTGATCCCCTAAGTGAGAAGGCCCTTAGTGACATCATTCAGGAGGCACAGACAACAAATTCCGATGGAACCATTGTTCCTGTCATTGTGCTTAACGATGAATTTCCCGTGAAAGGCATCACTAGTTTCATCTCGATGGATAATGTTGAGGCGGGAAGGCAGGCTGGCCAGGCTATGGCGGAGCTTCTGGAAGGGAAAGGGCATGTGGCCTTATTGGGCCCCGATCCTCTTAATTCTGGTCTGATTCAGAGAGAGCAGGGAGTTATGGAAGCCTTGGTACAGTATCCTAATATTCAAGTGGAACCCAAATCGATATGTAATACACGGGATGGATGTTGGCAGACTGCAAAGCAATTGCTGGACCAGCAGGAGGTGGATGGCTTCATTTCTCTTCAAGAACCGGCTTCTCTGGGAGCAGCCGATGAATTGAATCGACGCAAATCTGCGGACAAGGTAAGGATTGTTGGATTCGGCAGTGAACAACAACAACTGGAGCAATTGCAAGAAGGGGTCTTTGATCATCTCATCGTTCAGAATGGATACAGTGCAGGTTATCTGGGATTGAATCAAGCCGTTGCGCGGCTGAACAATCAACAGGTGCAAGCGAGAGTGTTACTTGAGACCAAGCTGGTTAGTACCGACAATATGTTCTGGATGGATAACCAGAAGCTGTTGTTTCCTTTTGTACAATGAACCAATGCTGGAACGAATGCCGGAACGAATGCTGAATGAAGAAATTAAGGTGTTTGTTAACTTGAGGAAGATTTCGATAGAACAGGTGAAGATATTGTATTCGAATTTAATGTAAACCCTTTCATAATAAAGACATCGGTGAAGCCGAATGAACTTGGGGGAGGTCATTAGGATATGAAGAAAACATGGATGACGCTGTTGATTACGGCATGTATGGTTGTGGCGGCGGGGTGTAGTAGCGGCGGAGACAGCGCAGGTGGAAGTACGGGAACAGATACAGGAGGCCAGACAGCAGCCGGTACGGAAACGCCCAAGATTGGTGTTGCCATCTACAAATTCGATGATACATTCATGACGGGCGTACGTAATGCGATGAACACAGCAGCCGAAGGCGTTGCGACTCTGGATATCGTGGACAGCCAGAATGCACAGCCGACCCAGAATGAGAAAGTCGATTTGTTTGTATCCAAGAAATACAATGCAATGGCTGTGAATCCGGTAGACCGCACGGCGGCAGGTGTCATCATTGACAAGGCTAAGGCAGCGAATATTCCAGTGGTATTCCTCAACCGTGAGCCAGTGGCGGAAGACATGAACAAGTGGGATAAAGTGTACTACGTAGGAGCGAAAGCAGAGGAGTCTGGTACGATCTCCGGACAGTTGATTGTGGATTACTGGAAAGCACATCCGGAAGCGGACAAAAACGGCGATGGCAAACTGCAATACGTCATGCTGAAAGGGGAACCGGGTCACCAGGATGCAGAGCTTCGGACCAAATATTCGGTTCAGGCGATCCAGGATGCCGGTATCGAAGTGGAAGCACTGGCGGAAGACACAGCGATGTGGGATCGGGTGAAAGGTCAGGAGAAAATGCAGGCGTTCCTGGCTTCCCATGGTGACAAGATCGAAGCTGTTCTCGCAAACAATGATGACATGGCGCTTGGAGCCATTGAGGCATTGAAAGCAGCCGGATACTTCAAGGATGGCAAATCGATGCCGGTTGTAGGTGTGGATGCAACGGCTCCAGCCATTCAAGCTCTACAAGATGGCACGATGCTGGGCACGGTGCTTAATGATGCCAAGAATCAGGGTGCAGCCACGGTGGCACTGGCTTCTGTACTTGCCAAAGGTGAGACACCAACGAAGGAAAATACCAAATACGACATTACAGATGGTAAATACGTCTGGATTGCATACAAAAAGATTACAAAAGACAACATCGCCGACGCCCAATAACAGTACGAGACAGGGACGTCCGACATTCGGGTAGCGTCCCTTTTTTTGCCGGTCATATGGAAGGGAGGAACCAAGATGGAGTCACCTTACCTGCTGGAGATGAATGGAGTTTCCAAAGCATTTCCGGGTGTGCAGGCACTAAGTCAGGTCACTTTGAAAGTGAAGCCGGGTACGGTTCACGCCTTGATGGGAGAGAATGGAGCGGGGAAATCCACACTTATGAAATGTCTATTCGGCATGTATCGCCCGGATGAAGGAACGATACGTATCGAAGGAAAGGATGTGGATATTCCGAATTCCAAAGCGGCACTTCAGCAAGGCATATCCATGATTCATCAGGAGCTGAATCCGGTCCCGCATCGTCCGGTGATGGAGAATATCTGGCTGGGTCGTTTTCCGATGAGGGGAATACTGGTGGACGAGAAACGGATGTATACCGATACGCTGGCCCTGTTCAAGGACTTGAACCTGGATATTGATCCGAAGGCTCAGGCGGGAACACTGTCTGTCTCCAAGATTCAATCCATGGAAATCGCCAAGGCGGTCTCTTTTCAATCCAAAGTCATCGTCATGGATGAGCCAACTTCTTCCCTGACAGGCAGGGAAGTGGAACAACTCTTCGCCATTATTAATGAACTGAGCAGTCGCGGCGTATCTATTATCTACATTTCACACAAGATGGAGGAGATCCTAACGATCTCGGATGAAGTGACGATCATGCGTGATGGCTTTGTTGTCGGGACATGGGATGCTGCTGATCTAACAACAGATCTGATCATTACACGTATGGTTGGCCGTGATCTGGACGAACGTTTCCCAGAACGGACGAACGTACCCGGTGAAGTGATATTAAAAGCCGAGGGTCTGACATCGAATCAGTCCAAATCGTTTTGTGATGTATCCTTTGAGCTGCGAAAAGGTGAAGTGCTTGGCATTGGCGGCCTGGTTGGAGCACAGCGGACAGAACTGATTGAGTCCTTGTTTGGGCTGCGCGGACTCGCTTCAGGTACGATTTCGATTCATGGGCGTAAGGTGAAGATTAACTCCCCCGCATCAGCGAAGCGTCACAACATTGCGTTGCTCACAGAAGAAAGAAGGGTTACAGGGATATTCCCTGTGTTGTCGGTGTATGAGAACACGATCATTGCCAGTCTGGGGCGCTACCGAAATCGCGTGGGCTTGCTGGACGAGAAAAAGGGCCGGGAAGAGGCACGTGAGCAGACGCAGAAGTTCAGAACCAAAACGCCTTCAGTTAACACGCTGATTCGAAACCTGTCTGGCGGTAATCAACAGAAGGTTCTGCTGGCCCGTTGGTTATTGACCGACCCGGAGATACTCCTGCTGGATGAACCGACACGTGGAATTGATGTAGGGGCCAAGTTCGAGATTTACACCATTATTACGGAACTGGCTCGTCAGGGCAAAAGCATTATCATGATTAGCTCGGAGATGCCCGAACTGCTGGGCATGTCGGATCGCATTATGGTGATGAGCGAAGGGCGTCTCACCGGAATCGTGGACGGAGCCGAGGCGACCGAGCAGGATATTATGAGGCTGGCCGCGCAGCAGCGGATGGCTTAGTCAGGAGGGAAACAGATGAACACACAGATGATCAATCAAGTGAAACAATATGTAACACAACGCGCCATCTTTATCGTACTGATCCTGCTCATCATTGGTATTGCTATTGCCGATCCGAATTTTCTTGCCTTCTCCACACTGCGGGACATCTTACAGCAGTCCTCCACACGGGCCATTATTGCGCTCGGTGCAGCCTTTATCCTCGTCACGGGCGGGGTTGATCTGTCTGCTGGACGGGTGGTTGGTCTGACGGCTGTTGTATCGGCATCGATGCTGCAAATTGACGAGTATGCGAACCGCTTCTTCCCCGATCTGCCCCAGTTATGGGTGGGTCTGCCGATCCTTGTCGGGATTACAGCGGGTCTATTCGTGGGATTGGTGAATGGACTCATTGTCGCCAAATTACATGTGCCACCTTTTATCGCAACACTGGGTACAATGGTAGCCGTGTATGGACTGAACTCCATTTATTTTGATACGGAACCCAACCAGTCACAGCCGATCGGAGGATTGCGACCCGATTTTACCGTCATTGGCTCTGGATACATTGATCTGGGCGGGGGTTATTCCATCCCGTATATTGTCCTCATTGCTATTGCGGTGGCATTAGTCTGCTGGGTAATCTTTAACAAAACACGTCTCGGCAAAAACATGTACGCGATCGGTGGCAACATTCAGGCGGCGCATGTATCCGGGATTCATGTGGCACGCAACCTGGTTGCCCTGTATGCCATTGCCGGTGCACTGTATGGTCTGGGTGGTGTACTTGAGGCAGCACGCACAGGTGGAGCAACAAACAATTACGGTAACATGTATGAGCTGGATGCAATTGCCGCATGTGTTGTAGGTGGCGTATCAACGGCGGGTGGTATTGGAACGGTACCTGGGGTTATGGCGGGTGTGCTGATCTTCGGGGTTATTAACTATGGTCTGACGTTTATCGGTGTAAGTCCATACTGGCAGTTGATTATCAAAGGATTGATCATTGTTGCTGCGGTGGCTTTTGATATCCGTAAGTATATGGCGAAAAAATAAGATTAACGTGAAAAGGTTACACCGTTGTACTCCGAGTGCAGTACCATCTTCCGATCGCCCTTATCCCCTGATTTTCTTGATTCCCTATATTAATAGGGGAAAATCCGGTGATAAGCGTATGCTTCCGATGTAGCTTTCTCCTAGAAAGCTTTAGGCGAACGCTATCGCTTCTTCAGATTGGTTCTGCACTCTACGTTATGGTGTAAAAATTCCATTCATCTTATATGGAAAAGCAGCAAAGAAGCCAGCCCTCGGGATATAGAGAGCTGGCTTTAATTGTTTAACCATTGACCATCCAATCGATAACGGGGATAAATGGCCCCATCATGCACAAGAGCAACATAAATCCGGCGACGTTATAAGATACACTGGTACCGAAATGCGCACGATATTTTTTGGCAATCAAGAAGGCTGGAATCCAGAAGAGGGCTGCTACTACAAAAGGAATGTGAAGTCCTTGAGTTCCGTTGCTATAAATAGGCATGTTTATTAAGTTAAAAAGGTAATGACTGATCATGAAATTTGCTTGGCCCCATGGAAAGTTAAAGGCAAGACCCATCGTCAGTACGAGCAGAGATAGCGTTCCGAAGCCCAGTGGTTTTCGTTGTGTTGTCATGTGACATCCTCCATATACCCAGAATTTATCCTAAATTAATCCATTAATGTATTGTAACATAATAATGACCATCGTAGAGGAATTGTTTCACTTTTGTTGATTACAATTACATCATATGTCCTATTGCCTTCATAATTTATACATTCGTGCGAATTTGACGAGCCTCCACTAATCGACAACATCAGCTAATCATAATCGATATAATACATGTACATAAGTTGTATGATGTGAGTTTTATGTCAAAGGGGGCGAGGCTGTTTGCTTAGTTACACGATGAAAATGGTGATATTCCCGCTAGGTTGTCTGCTTGTCATTCTGTCCTCTTATGTTCTCAGGCTTACCCCTCATATGGCAATAATGTCACTTTCGGCGACATTATTGGTAGCAAGTATTTATGGGGAGAGACGATATCCTGCGCTGCGAAAATTTCAGTGGATTTTTCTCGGGATATTCCACTATTTCAGTGAACTGAACTGGTGCAACATGCTGTATTATATGCTCATTATTTCAATGATCCAGGACAAACCAAGGTTGGCGCAGACCTTGCCGATTTCGTTGCTGCTTATGCTGCAATATACGTTGATTCGGCTTTCTTATGTGCCTGTAGATACATATGCTTTGCTGGTTTCGTTATTTGACCTGTTAACCTCGGTTGTTATCATTTTTTTGTACCATACTTTAATCAACAGTGAGGTCGAGAAGCGCAAGCTTCGGGAAAAAAATCGGTTCCTGACCCTGCATGATCCGCTTACCGGACTGTTGAATTACGAAGGTTACATGGAGGTGTTACATAAGACAGTAGAAGAGCAACGGTCTTTTTTGCTTGTTCTTTTGAACGTCAATAACTTTAGCGGCTTTAAAAAAGAGTCAGAAGATCCTTGGTGTACGGTAATCACAGGTACAGGCCAGATGATCAGCAATCATTTCACCGAGGCCTATGGCATATCCCGATATGCAGGAGACCGATTTGCGGTCGTTTTGCCGGAGATACAGGATGTGGAAGAACGAGTGTCGTCACTGCTAGCTGTTGAGCTTCAAGGACTCCAGGTAAGCTACAGTATCTCTCTGTACCCGGAAATGTCGGATTCGTTGCAGCACTTTATGACGGTAGCCGAGGATAGGCTGCTTCAACAACAGCGCAGCAAATGGCTGAAAAATGAAGAAGAAGTATTTCGTTCCGAAAGACTAAGGGCCGTAGGTGAACTGGCCGCGGGTATGGCTCACGAAATTCGGAACCCGCTTACTGCAATTCGGGGATTCCTGCAGCTGTCCCGTGGACAAGCGTTTAATATCGCGCCATGGTATGAAGTGATTATGGGTGAGGTAACGAGAGTAACCGATCTGACAGCTGAATTTTTGCAGTTTTCCAAACCACATGCCAATCACATGAAGCCTGAACATTTGGGTCACTGCCTTGAACGAGTGATGTCTTTGACCGAGTCAGATGCGGCATCCCGAGGGCATCAAATTACGCTTGAAATGACTAATGAGCCAGTTGTGATCATCATGGATCGAGATAAAATTGTGCAGGTATTGATCAATCTGATTCGTAACGCTTTTGAAGCAATGACAGACCCCGGTGAGGTCCATATGGATTTGTTGCAGGACGGAGACGCAGTACTCATTTCAATTACAGATACAGGAAGCGGCATTCCGGAAAATTCGCTATCCACCATCTTTAATCCATTTTATACAACCAAAGAAGAAGGTACGGGACTTGGACTTGCACTCTGCCAGAAAATCGTTCAGGATCACAATGGTAAAATTACCGTCCATAGCGAAATGGGGGTTGGTTCCACCTTCACGCTTCATCTGCCAATGGAGACGTAAATCATATAACTGACCCAGAGATAGCAATTAAATAGTCATTAGACAAAAACATAAAAACGCCGCATGGGTCCTGAAGAACCCCGTGCGGCGTTTAGTATTTCGATTAAACTAATGTGTAGAATCCACATCGGTTCAGATCATTTTAGCTATATAAGAGTGTGTCTGCAAATTCAAGTAAGCGATATGATGATGGAGGTCAGCGTATAAAAGTCTGAAGCTCAAGCCGGTTGATCCTGACGAATGGGTAGTCGATTTTCTAAGGAACATAGGACGTCTTATTTGGCCTTCAGGTCCTTACTTTAATTTGTAAGAAACTTCAGGCACGTTATTTCCCAACATCCCATGAAAAAACGCTGAAAATGGCTGTTTATTTGGATATAACGTGTCTCAGGTTCTTTAGATTTCTGAGGGAGCTTTAAAAGCATGAATAAGACGCCTCAGATTCGTTAGCTTACGCTCTTGCTCTGCTCCAACCGAGGGCTGGACGATCTCCTCAAAGCCCGCCCGGCACGGAGTGGAACTTTTCATTTGGAAAGGAGAAAATCCCGCTTTTGTGGCGTATTGATCACTTGTTCGCACGCGAAGGACATGTCCTCACACATTCAGGGTACAGCGCATTCGCTTGCTCCGTACGCGCTAAGGTTCGCTTCGGCATGCAGTAGCTTTGCAGACACGCTTTAGTTCGACTTATTGAGCTGCCCCTGATGTAACTGATAGTAAAATCCTTGTTGCTGCATCAACTCGTCATGGCTGCCCCGTTCAGCAATCTGTCCATCATCAATGACGAGAATCTGATCGGCTTCACGAATCGTGCTCAGCCTGTGGGCGATGACAAAGCTGGTGCGGTCTTTCATTAAAGTGCGCATCGCTTCCTGGATCTTCATCTCTGTACGCGTATCAATGCTGCTCGTTGCTTCATCCAGAATAAGAATGGCCGGATCAGCCAGAATTGCCCGGGCAATGGTCAGCAGTTGTCGTTGTCCCTGACTCAGGTTGCTTCCCCCGGAAATGATGGGGGTATGGTAACCCTGTGGCAGTTTGCGGATGAACGAATGTGCATTCGCCAGCTCAGCCGCTTGCCTAATCTGTTCATCCGTTGCGTCTGGCTTGCCGTAGGCGAGATTGTCGCGAATGGTACCCGAGAACAGGTAGGCATCTTGAAGTACAATGCCGAGTTGTCGACGGAGTTGATCCTTCTCCAGTTCCGAGATGTCACATCCATCAATGGTAATCCGTCCGCCTGTAATCTCGTAGAAACGGGGCAACAGGTTGATAATGGTCGTTTTGCCTGCGCCGGTGGGTCCAACAAGTGCAATCATCTCACCAGGTTTTGCAGTAAAACTGACCTTCTTCAAAATGTCTCGCTCCGCACTATACCCGAAGGAGACGTCTTCAAATACCACTTTGCCTTGAATCTGGTCCAGTTGTTTCTTCTGTTCCTCCACGTATTCGCCAGGCGTATCCATGATGTGGAACACTCGTTCAGCACCCGCGATTGCAGCCTGAATCAGATTGTACTGATTGGCCAGATCGTTGAGTGGCCGCTCAATCTGGCGGGAGTAAGCGAGAAAGCTGACGATCAGTCCAATGGACGTCATTTCATGATAAGCCATCCATCCACCTACAGAAGCCAGTATGGCAAACCCGATATTGTTCATCACGTTCATCGTAGGTCCAACCAAACCCGAAACGGTCTGGGCCTGTGTGCTGGATGTGCGCAGTTTCTCGTTCAATTTCTCAAAATGTTGATGTGCTTGATCCTGACGGTTATAAGCCGCTACGACTTTTTGTCCAGCAATGGTTTCTTGAGCATAACCGTTCAGCTCACCAAGTAATTTCTGCTGGGCGGTGAAGTGTTTACGTGTTCTTGACGCGATCAGGCGAGTGGCGATGGTAATCAACGGTACAGTCACCAGACTGAGCAGGGTAAGCCGGACATCGAGTGCAAACATGATCGATAAGGAACCAACGAGCAGGATGGCACTAGACATCAATTGGGTTACGCTTTGATTCAGCGTTGTAGATACGTTATCAATATCATTGGTGGCCCGGCTCATCAGGTCCCCGCTTTGATTTTTATCAAAAAAATGGATAGGCAACTCTTGCAGTCGGGAGAACAATGCATGTCGCAGATCCTTAACGGTCAGTTGGGAGACACCAATCATGACATAGGATTGAGCCCACATCAGGAGCGAGCCAAAGACATACACACTCAGCAAAAGAAGACATTCCTTCAGCAAACCCGCTGTTACTTTGGGGACGATATGTTCGTTAACGGCGCGGCCGAGAAGGTAAGGTCCTGCCAGATTAAGCAGTGTTCCAAGAGCCGTCAGCACCAATGCAGCGATAACTCCTTTGCGATGACGTCCCATATACGACCATACCCGAATCAGGGCATGGCGAGCATTTTTGGCTCTGACTTTGGGAACAGGTCCTCTGCCTGCTGGTCCGGGTCTTCCGATGGGAGGCACAACGGTTTGGTGTATGGAGGAAGAGGCAGGTTTAACCAAATTGAACATCCTCCTTCCGTTGCTGCGAATAATAGATGGCTTGATAGTGAGACGAATGAGCCATAAGGTCATCATGTGTGCCCCTGGCAACGATCTGTCCTTCATCAATAACATATATACAGTCTGCATCCTTCACGGAGGAGATCCGCTGTGCAATCAAAAAGGTCGTGCTGTCTTTCATCAAAGATTGCAAAGCCTTCTGAATGCTCGCTTCCGTACGCAGATCCACAGCACTGGTGCTATCATCCAGAATCAGCACTTCTGGCCGCATGAGCAGGGCGCGTGCAATGGATATACGCTGTTTCTGTCCACCGGACAGATTGACCCCGCGCTGACCCAGTTCCGTGTCATACCCATCTTTCAATTTCATAATAAAATCATCCGCTGCCGCAGCTTGTGCCGCAGCACGCAATTCAGCATCCGTTGCACCGGGCCGGCCGAAGCAAATGTTATCCCGGATGCTGCCGCTGAACAGGATGGATTCCTGTAGCACAATGGATACACGGCTGCGAAGATCCTGAAGATCCCAGTTGCGAACGTTCACTCCATTCACGAGCACTTCACCCTGCGAAGCATCGTATAGACGGGGAATCAGCTGCACCAGCGAGGTTTTGCCTGAACCTGTTGAACCGATCAGGGCCACTTTCTCACCCGGGCGAGCCTTCAGGTTAATGTCAGTGAGTGCATGGTCTCCGTCATAACGGAAAGATACGTCTCTGAACTCCACTTGACCGCCTGTGTGGGAGGGAAGGAGAGATGGTTGATATGAGTTCTGATCACGGGTAGACGGGGATGACTGTACATTCCCGGAGTTATCGGTTCCCGATTGAATATCCGGCTGTGTATGTAACACCTCGTTGATCCGTGCAGCAGATACCTTGGCGCGGGAGAAACTCATCATCATCATGCCGATGGACGTGAGGGACGAGAGTACAACCGTGACATAGTTGATAAAAGCAATCAGATCTCCAGCAGCAATATCGCCTCCCACTACCTGGAAACCCCCGAACCACAGCACCGCTACAATGGTAGCGTTCAACATCAGGCTGAGCACGGGTGCATTCAGTGTGACGATCCGCCATGCTTTGACGGCGGTTGTAGTGTAATCTTCGTTAGATTGCTTGAATCGTTTTTTCTCCAGACGTGCACGTGCAAATGCCTTGACGACACGAATGCCGGCAAGATTCTCCTGAAGCACAGCGTTGACCTGATCAAGCTTGCTCTGCACACTGGCGAACAGCGGATAGGACGCTTTTATCAGAATAAATAAAATAATAAACAGCACCGGTACAGTCGCAATAAGAATTAAAGCCAGCTTCACACTGATCGTAAACGCCATGATGATACTACCGATGATCAGCATCGGCGAACGGATAAACATCCGCAGCAGCATCTGTACAAAGGTCTGCATCTGGGTAATGTCACTGGTCAGACGAGTGATCAGAGATCCTTCCTGAAACGTATCCAGATTGCGGAAAGAGAAGGTTTGAATATGGTCAAACAGTTCTTGGCGCAGATCCGTGCCGTATCCAACGGCAGCTTTGCTTGAATAGAGTGTACAGCCTGCGCCGCCAACCCAGCCGATTAACGCAACAAGTAGCATGATCAGACCTGTAGTCACGATATGGGGCAGATTCCCTGCAAGTACACCATCATCCACGATGCTGGACATCAGCTTGGGCTGGAGCAGGTCCATGGTTACCTCAAGTACCATGAGCAGCGGCGCGACGATTGCCGCCGACTTATACGGGGTCAAGAATCGTTTTAACGTCCACAATAGGGAATCACCTCAATCTTCATAGCATAAGTGAATCAATTTCATAATACCTTTAGCTGCTTCAATCGCGAATCTGCATCACCTCAGGATTCACGCAGGTTTTGGAGCATACGCTGTGCAAGTGCAGACATGATCTCGGATTCTTCTGGTGTAAAATCTTTCTGGGCCTGCTGTTCCAACTCCTGAATCACTTCTCTCAATTCTTGTAGCGCAGAGCGCCCCTGATCCGTCAGGTATACCCGCAGACTGCGCAGATCCTTCGGGTCTGCTTCACGTCTCACATAACCGGATGATTCCATGCGCTTGAGCATGACGGTTACCGTTGCGGGACTGCGCTGAAGTTGTTCGGCCAGGTTTTTCTGGGATTGGCCATCTTCCCGTTCAAGCTGGAACAGCAAAGGGGGTTGCCCCGGGTATAACTCTGGGTGGTTTACAAGTTTCTCATGAACTTTGTAACGTTTCAGTTTCACGAGTTCGGATAGCTGTCCCATTAACCGATCGTTTTGGACTGGATTCATATCATCTGCTCCGTTCGTATCCTTTTAGAGGTTGTTCAAAAAGTCCACTTTTGATTACGAATGATGCCTAGCGGCATCATCAGCATCGAATATAAAATTCAGCCGAAATGTCCGTTGCTCACGTAGTTTGCCTACGCTCCGCTACTCCATTTCTACCTTCATTCCATCTTCTCGGTACTTAAAACCAGACTTTTTGAAGTCGCAGATTTAGTTAGTCGACTAACTAAATCTTAAGTTCGATTTGACATATCGTCAAGTGAATAAAGATCATTTATTTTGGATTAAAGGTATTTCCAGGTCGATTGGCTGGAAAGTAAACAAGTAAAATAGATAAGAAAAAACAAAAACCTCTGCTTTGAGCGGAAGAGAGTATGATAACTAACTCTGTTCCGGTCTCTAAGAGAGGTTTTTTGGTATTGTGACACGTTATGTGTAGTGTAAGGAAAATTATTTTTTGGAGAACATTTCTTTGGCTTCATCCATGGCCATTTTATTACCGATAGATGAGTAATCGAGCCAAGGTTGTGCACCAATCGGGTAGACGTGGCCGGCTTTGACGGCTTTCAGACCTTGCCAGATCGGATTGTTTTGCAGCTCCTTGAACATGGTCTGGGCTTCATCATCCGAATTCACAACTACAAAGATCGCATCTGCATCATAGTCCGGCAATATTTCACGGGAGACGACTTGATACGGTTTAGTCGAATCGATATCTGTGATCCCTTTGGCAGGAGTCAGACCGAGATCCTCATACAAAATGGGACCCATGGGACGGCGTGTACTGAATACACGCAATTCTTTGGCAGTAACACGGATCGCCATCACAGTACCATCACCAATCGTGTCATGAATCAGAGATTTCACTTCTTCCGTTTCGGTCGCGTAATCCTGAATATATTGCTCGGCTTCCTTCTCGCGATTCACGAGTTTGCCGATGTCTTTCAGATGGTCGCGCCATGTACCGTCATCCAGATTGAAGACATGCACCGGAGCAATTTTTTCGAATTTGGCAATATCACCACCGGAAAATTCTTCGTCCAGATAGATCACATCGGGTTTCAGGGCAAGCAAAGCTTCCATATCCGGGTCTTTAACCGGACCAAGTGGCGTTGTATTTTGAAGTTGATCAGCAACATGGGACAGGAAGCCTTTGGCTTCGCCACCGATAACGGAACCAACCGGAGTAATGCCGAGAGACAGCAGATCATTGGTCAGATGGATCGACATGGAGGCAATGCGTTGCTCTCCCGAATTTGCACTGTTGTCTTGATTCTTGGTTGAAGTATCCGTAGACGAACCACCAGAAGCAGATGATGAATTATTGGCCGTTCCACAGGCTGCAAGCACAAGCACCAGACAGATACTCATGACAAGCATAAGATTTTTCTTTAACATGGGTAGTCACATTCTCCTTGAACATCTCTTGGATGTCTTTATTGTTTTTTGAAAAAAAGATCACTTGCTTCGTACTAAAAGGTACAAAAAGTAAGGTGCACCAATCGCAGCAACCACCACGCCTGCCGGAATGGCATTAGGCTGAAAGATGGTTCGCCCGATCGTATCAGCGGTCACCAGAATAACCATACCGATAAGCCCGGCGGCTGGAATCAGATGCCGATGCATCGGACCGACAAGTCTACGCGCCAGATGCGGCGCCGCCAGACCGATAAAGCCGATTCCACCAGCCATCGATACACTAACGGCAGACAAAGAAACGGCACAGAGCAGCAAAATAATACGCTGGGATCGGACAGGTGTCCCGATACTGGTTGCGGCAGCATCTCCAAGATTGAAGGCATCGAGCGTTTTGGATCGACTCCAAATGTACGAGATACATAACACCACCCAAGGAAGCAAAGCTTGCACATGAATCCAATCCCGGCCCCAGACGCTTCCTGCCAGCCAGCGAGCGGCAAAGGAATAAGTGTCTTCATCCAGACGCAGGGATAGATAGAGTGTTAACGCATGGAACCCGGCCGCTACCGCGATTCCCACCAGAATCAGCTTAATAGGTGATACGCCGTTATGGCGATCGTAAGATAACAGCATGATGATCAGGGCGGCGGCCACACTGCCTGCAAAAGCAAACAATGGAATCAGCAAGGCCACAGAACCATCCATCGTAAAGGAGAGACTAACAAACACCATTAGTCCAAATGCTGCCCCTGCATGTAATCCCAGAATGCCCGGGTCCGCCAATGGATTGCGGGTGATCCCTTGCAAGGCTGCTCCGGCAATACCAAGTCCCGCTCCGGCCAGTACAGTTACCAGGATGCGAGGCAGTCGGTAATCAAACAGTACAATCTGATCATCCGAACTACCATTACCAAGCAAAGTCTGTAACACAGCCGCTGGGGAGAGACGAATGGTTCCCGTGTTCAGGCTGATCACAATAACGGCAATCGCGATGCAGAGCAGCGTGATACTGACAACTATCGAACGTTTACCTCGTGAAGGTGTATTAAAATTCATCGCTACAAGGCCCTCCTTTCTTTGCGGGCCAGATAGAGGAAGAACGGTACACCGACAAAAGCGACCATAATGCCTACCGCGAGCTCCTCGGGCGGGTTCACGATGCGTGAGCCCAGATCGGCGAGCACCAGTAAAATCGCTCCAAGCAGAGAAGACATCGGAATGATGAGTCGATAATCCACACCCACCAGTTTGCGGGAGATATGAGGGATGACAAGTCCGACAAATCCAATCGAGCCTACTGCCGACACGGACACACCAGCCAGCACAACAACCGCTGCGAGGGCGAGAAACCTCGTCCAGCGCAAGTTGATCCCGAGATTAATCGCTACTTCTTCACCGAGTGACATAAGCGATACACGCCGGGCGAGTGGCATGATCAGCACCAGCGTCACGAGCAGCACGGGAAGAATTAACTTCAGATGCCGCCATTCAATTCCGCCAAAACCACCCGCATACCAGAAGGCCAGATCCTGACTCAGGTCAAAATAAATGGCAACTCCTGTGCTGAGCGAGGTTAACATGGCTGCAATAACCGCCCCGGCAACGGTCAGTCTGATGGAATTCAGACCACCAGGTGCTGCCATTCCAAGCAGGAAGATAAGCAGTGTGCCCAGAACAGCTCCCACGAATGATAAAAACATAATCCAGCCATATGGCAGTCCGGGCCAAAAGGCAAAGCTCAGTGCTACGACAAAAGTGGCTCCAGCATTAATGCCCAGAATGCCCGTGTCTGCCAGCGGATTACGCGTAATGCCTTGCATTAAAGCTCCGGCAACCGCAAAGGCAGCGCCGATGATCACCGCGGCAAGGACACGAGGCAGCCGCAGCTCATGAATAATCTGATGTGGTGTCAAAGCTGGGTTGTACTGAAATATGGCAGCCCATACGGTTTCCAGCGTTAACCCTTTGGCACCTAAAGAGATTGCGACAAACATACTTAGCAGCAGTATGGCTATGGCAGACAAAAACGTCAGCCCAACGGTCACTGCAGATTTTCTTGAATTAGACGGACGATGTGGCAGTCCCGGATGTTGAATACGGGTCACTCCTTTGGTTCCAACAACGTATTTCATTGTTATTGATTATCATTATCAATTAGTGATCATTATAGAATCTTAATTCAGGCCCGTACATGGCATAAATTAAGATTTTGGAGATGGACATTTTTTAGATTACAAAAGTGAAGGTTTGTTCGTCAACATAGAGAGCGCTTCATCGAGCTGGATGTTGATGGAATATGGAGCATATACGACCCACGAGTTCCAGTCGATGAGATGTACACGTCCGTTTTTTACCGCAGGATGGCTGTTCCACAGTGGATTCGAAGCCATCTCTTTCAACAGTGTTGCCTTTTCATGCATAGAATTAATCGCCAGTACCAGCACATCTGCCTCCAGTCCGTCCCATTCTCCTGGTGTGAAGGGCAGCCAGTTGAATCCAACGCCGGGAGATTTGCCAGCCAGTTCGGTCTGAATGCGCTGAGGAGCGGCCAATTGCAAGGTTCGATAAAAGACATGTCCAAAGTTCCGATGGCTGTACATCCGTGGACCTTTAGGCGTTAACGTGCCAACGGCAACGGTGATGTCCCCGACGAATTCCTTGATTTTTTTGCGTGCACGCTCTGCCTTGCGTTCATGTCGATCCAGCCAATCTGTCGCTGCTTGGGTACGATCCACAATGGATGCAATCTGATGCAGATGACCAAAGACGTCTGTCTGGTTCCAGGGAATCGTGATGATGGGGGCGACATCGCCAATATGCTCCATCGCTTTGGCAGCTGCATTGTCCTTGGTCAGAATCAATTCAGGATTCACATCAAGGAAAGCCTGACGTCCCTGTTCCCAAGGTTCATAGGCGTGGAAGGGCAGCGTCAGCGATTTGGGCATATGAGGAAGATGGCCTTGGATCTGAGCTGCGCATGGCGTGATACCAAGTGTCATCAGGTGGTCCGTGTATGGATAGGAGAGCGACACGATATTTCGGTGGACCTGCTTCGAATAGGAAGTTGGCGCATAACCGGCATGGTTTCGGAAACGTCGGCTGAAATAAAATTCGTCACGGTAACCCACTTCACGAGCCACATCACGGATACGCAGATCTGAAGTAAGCAGTAATTCCTTGGCTCGGTTCATACGCAGATGAGTGATGTATTCAATCGGATTTTTCTGCATGCGGCTCTTGAATAGCTGTGAGTAATAGGACGGGTGCATGTCAGCCAGTTCAGCCAGCTTTTCCAGTTTGATCTCGTGCATGTAGTTTTCGCGCATGTATTGCAGGGTGGACCTGAGCCACTGTTCGGGTTCATCCTGCCCAGCCCCTACGTCAGTCTGGTCTTCTTGAGGCCAGAGCATATGTAACAGTTCCGTCAGGAAGAGCTGTGCCTTCAAGCCTGTTTCCAAACCTTCGTTAGTCAGTTGTGTAAGCTGTGCAGCAATGCGTTGTATACCGTAAAATGGGCCCTGAATCCAGCCTGTAACAGGTGAACTGAGCTCACGTTCGTAGATTCGTCTGGCTTTTGTTTTCTCCGTAGCCCGATACAGATCAAAGTGAATGATATACAGTTCAATATCATGGTTTTCATCACTAATCAGTTCAATTGCAGTTCCTGGTAGGGACAGACAAGCTGATTTGCGAACCACGTGAGATTTGGTTCCATTTATGATCAGTTGGCCTGTGAATTTGTGCATGTATATGAAGGTATGATGAGCTAGCTCAGTTGTGGACCAGCGCCATTTCCCACGGGTTATAATATGTTCTGCCTGACGAAGTTCGATCAGGGTATCATTCAAGAATGCATCCAGGTCTGCTCGGGTGGAGGATTCCTTTTCTGAATTGGGACTTGTCTGCTGGTGCAACGTGTGTGGATTCATGCTGCTGTGGGCGGTACCGGGGATGGTAGTCATGTTGCTATGTGACCTCCTCTCTTATGAACAGTTTAGGTAATAATTGAATCTGGAACGTACCATATTTTCTCGGACCTGAAGGTCTTTCTTGAACGTGTATTGATGCGTTTTGCATGATGTTATGATTACTGGCTGTCTTGTCAAAAGCGCGTTTGCAGTAAAGTCAGATGTTTTATGAATAGCACAGGGTATATGATCCCGTTATCAGATGTGATCGATAGTTTAACCAGATTGTCGCTAGTTACAAGTATGTTTACGGACAAGACTTCTTGGCCCTAGTCTGCTGATAATCTTAGCAAATCTACTGGAGAATTGAAATGTACACAGATATGTTCGAGGCCCTGATGAGCTTGAAGTCTATTGAAAGCACATAATCGAAATCGTTTTCTGACGCAAGCGTTTCTTTTTGGTAAAATAAAGGGGATAACATGTTGGCCTGATCTGAATCATGAACCTTTTCAACTCAAATTGCAGTAGGGAGGCTTTAATATGACAGAAGTAGTGGGACGGGACAAAGTACGCTGGGGCATTATGGGCACGGGATGGATTGCATCCCAGTTTGCAAGGGATTTGGAGCATGCCGGGAACGCAGTGAAAGCAGCAGTAGGTTCACGGACAGCGGGAAGCGCGGAGAAGTTTGCAGCTGAATATGGTTTTGCACGCGCTTACGGCTCGTATGATGAGATGCTGCAAGATCCTGAGGTAGATATTATCTATGTGGCAACACCGCATCCTGTACATAAGGAGAATGTAATGGCTTGTCTGGAGGCAGGCAAGGCGGTTCTCTGTGAAAAGCCGTTTACCATGAATACGCGTCAGTTGGAGCAACTGGTGGAGACTGCACGGGATCGCAACCTTTTCCTGATGGAAGGAATGTGGACACGCTTTTTGCCACCGATCGCTCAAGCCAGAGCATGGATTGCAGAAGGACGAATCGGTGAAGTGCGTTTGCTTCAGGCAGATTTTGGATTCCGTGTCGGCTGGGAGCCGGAAGGAAGATTGCTTAATCCGGATCTGGGTGGGGGAGCGTTGCTGGATGCAGGGGTGTACCCGATCTCCTTTGCGTCGATGATCTTTGGCGAACAGCCCCAGCATGTATGGAGTACGGCCAATATCGGTGAGACGGGTGTGGACGAGCAGTTTTCCGTATTGTTGTCCTATTCCGAGGGACGTTCTGCATCACTGAGTGCTGCCATTCGTCTGAACCTCAGCAATGAAGCGGTCATATACGGTACAGAAGGCAAGATTCGTCTCCCTTTATTCCTGGCGGGCAAAGAAGCCTATCTGCATGTGAATGGTCAGGACGAGCCTGAGAAGTTCACGGATGATCGAACGTGCATTGGTTATGCTTTTGAGGCAGAAGAAGCGGGACGTTGTATCCTCGAAGGTCGGACGGAGAGCAACACCATTAGACTGGACGAATCCTTGGAAATCATGAAGCTGATGGACACGATTCGGGGCCAGTGGGGATTACGTTACAAATCGGAGTAAATAGACAGGAGCTGACGTGTGATGGTGAAGATTCTGATATCCGGGTTTGAACCTTTTGGCGGGGATGCAGTGAATCCGACGGGGGCGTTAATGGAGGCTCTTGCAAACGAAGTGATCGAGGGTGCTGAGCTAAAAACAGTACTGTTGCCCGTGCACTTTGATGAATGTGCAGACCTGCTAATCGCAGAGATGGAAGCCTATCGGCCAGATGTCGTCATCGCCTGTGGGCTGGCCAAGGGCAGAACATGCATCACACCGGAGCGGATCGCCGTGAATGTCAAAGACATTCCGCCAGGCTCCTACGCGGATAACCAAGGACAACGTCCTGTGGACGAGCCAATTGTAGACGGCAGCCCAGACGGCCTATTTTCCACTTTGCCCATACGTGCCATGGTGGATGACATGTCCGCAGCAGGTATCTCCGCTGCCGTGTCCAATACAGCAGGTACATATATCTGCAACAACACGATGTACCGGGTACTGGATTATATTCGTATAGGGCAGCTTCCGATCCGTGCCGGATTTGTACACTTTCCAGCCTCCACAGAGATGGCGGTGTTGCAGCCTTCCGTCCCTTCGCTGCCTATTCCCATGATGCTGGATGCTCTGCGAATCATGATCCGCACGGTTGTGGCTGATTCGTAGGAGATGGTTGCGATCGTTCGGCTGCGGTTGCAGCAGATCGTAGGCGACGGTTGAATTCGTAGACCACCGTTGTGAGAGGGAGAGCATTGGGTTGGGAAGGGTTACAGTAGGGTTCAAGATGACGTGGAGAGCGTGGAGTTGCATGGTTTTTGTCTGCTTCGATCTTGGGTTGAGCAGAGTGATAGATATGAGTATAGATATGAAGTTGAACATAGAGTGAAAAAAGAGCTATCCCATCGTCTTAAGTCTGACGTTAGGGGACAGCTCTTTCTATTTCGTGTCATGGGTAGTGTAGTCCAACATGGTTAGTGAGGTCACTAGTTTGCAGCAAGTATCTTGATGAAAGTTTTTTGCCTAGGTAAAAAATAGACTCTAAAACCGCAAACCGCAAACCGCAAACCGCAAATCGCAAACCCGAAACCCGAAACCCGAAACCCGAAACCCGAAACCCGGTAAGGCTTATATAACTGTTGCTGGAAGGTAGGAATTCAGCAAAACAGGTACGGGGCAGTCAAAGGACAGACTCCGATTCGTTGCCCTCCTGGATGCGACCTTTACTACCCCTAAGTAACTAAGCTCTTAAGAAACAAGACGCAAGGACACCACCATCACCCTGGCTAGCTAAGTGGTTTGTATCCACGAAAACCCCGAATAGACTTCTACAAAGCTTGCTCATCAGAACGCCTTGGAACGGACTCTAACGAACCGAGCACACGCTATTCGCCGAAAATCCGCACACACCAATTTCTAACGAATCGTAGAAGCGTTATTGTGTGGAATGAAGCGAGTTTGTTGGCGATATGACCGATTTCTAGCTGAATAAAGTGTTTGGGATTCGTTAGAATTTTCGAAGCATGATTTTCGGCTAAATAAGGTGTGTTGGGTTCGTAAGAGGAAAACCTGCGAAATTTGTAGCACCCTAAGTCTACTTTTACAAACCATATAAATTTCGAATCCCCCGAATAGGCTTCTACGAAGCTTGCTCCTCAGAACGCCTTGGAACGGACTCTAACGAACCAAGCACACGCTATTCGCCGAAAATCTGCACATACCAATTTCTAACGAATCGTAGGATCGTTATTGTGTGGAATGAAGCGAGTTTGTTGGTGATATGGCCGCTTTTTAGCTAAATAGAGTGTCTGGGATTCGTTAGAATTTTCGTAGCATGATATTCGGCTAAATAAGGTGCGCTGGGTTCGTAAGAGAAAAAAACTGCGAATTTGTAGCACCCTAAGTCTACTTTTACAAACCACTTAAATTTCGAATCCCCGAATAGGCTTCTACAAAGCTTGCTCCTCAGAACGCCTTGGAACGGACTCTAACGAACCGAGCACACGCTATTCTAGGAAAATCTGCACATACCAATTTCTAACGAATCGTAGAAGCGTTATTGTGTGGAATTAGGCGAGTTTGTTGACGATATGAACGAATTCTAGCCGAATACGGTGTCTGAGATTCTTTAGAATTCTCATACCACGTTATTCGGCTAAATAAGATGCGCTGTGTTCTTTAGATATAGAGCGAAGAGATATAGATGTTATATCCGCAACAGATCAAGGTCGAACTCGGGAACGAGTCCTTCTTTCATGGCACGACCAAGCAGTGCAGTGATTGCACCGTAACCATCATCGCCCAGGTTGGCGCTGAACTCATTAACGTACAGGCCGATATGCTGTGCAGCTACGTCAGGGTCCATTTCTTGGGCATGTTCCATAACGTATGCTCTCGACTCATCCGGGTGCGCCCATGCATATTCAACGGAGGCGCGTGCCCATCCAGCGAGGGCATGAGCGTCCATGTTGCGACGTGCGATGATCGCTCCAAGCGGGATCGGAAGGCCTGTGTCGCTTTCCCACCAGTTCCCGAGATCTGTCATTAGTTTGAGATCATAGTTCTGGTACGTGAAGCGTGCTTCATGGATGACAAGTCCGGCATCGATTTTGCCGTCACGAACAGCAGGCATGATCTGGTCGAATGGCATAACAACAATCTCGCCTACACCGCCAGGAACATTTTGCGCTGCCCACAGACGGAATAACATATATGCTGTCGAGCGCTCGCTTGGTACAGCGACCCGTCGTCCAGACAGATATGCTGGATCGGTCGTGCCGTTTGCGGTCAGAACCAAAGGACCACATCCTCTGCCAAGTGCGCCTCCAGCAGGAAGCAGAGCATAGTCAGACAACACGTATGGCAGTGCTGCATAAGATATTTTCATCACTTCAGGTGTGTCGGGTCCATCTGGATTTGCGGCCAGACCATTGGTAATATCAATATCAGCATAACGGACATCCAGCTCAGGTGCACCCGGGATCAAACCGTGTACCCACGCGTGAAAGATAAATGTATCATTTGGACAAGGGGAAAATGCAATTTTCATGATGTAATAACCTCCCGTAAAATGGAACTTGCAGCCTGTAGCGCATCGAGGGCATCCTTGATGCGCCAAGCGTCGCGGTCGCGTGGACCGACCGCGTTGGATATGGCCCGCAGTTCGAGTGCTGGCACGCCGAACTGCTGGGCAGCTGTTGCCACGCCGAAGCCTTCCATACCTTCGGCGGCGGCATCGGGCACACGGCGCAATAGCTCCGCGGCCGTCTCCGCTGTTCCGGTCGCCGTGGACACGGTGACCGCAGTGCCTCCGCTGACAGCGAGCCCAGCCCGCTGCAGTTCATGGCGCAGGCGAGCGGCAAGCTCTGCGTCCGCCGCCACAATGGACGAGCCGAATCCGAGCTCGTCCACACTAAGGAAGCCGTCTGGCGTCTGCGAGCCCAGATCGGCAGCAACCATGGCGTCGGCTACCACGAGGGAGCCGACGTCTGCCCGGCCGGGGAACCCGCCGCCGATGCCGGCACTGATCACCAGCATGTAGGCTGGTGAACTACCGGTCCCGGCAAGGGGCCCCGGCCTTGAAGATGTGGCAGATGCCTGTGCCACATCGGATGGGCTTGGCGCAGTGGAACCCTGCGCCAACGCCCTAGTGCTCGCAGCCGCTACGGCATATGCCAATGTAGCGGCTGTTCCTGCTGCGGCCGAGGCTGGGCCAACGCCCGCAGCGATGACGTCAAATCGTTCCGCGGCCATGTCTCCCAAACCACGGAGGACCGCATCTTTTTCCGCATCAACCGCGGTTACAATTAACACACGTTGTGATAAATTTGCTTGTACCGGACTAGTATCTGAAGTGTTTATTTCCCCAGTTAAATCCCCGTGGTGTCCACTATTTTCGAATGATGCGTTTGGTTTATTATTCTGATCTTCATCCTGTCTATGTTCATTCATCTCGGATTCTCCTTGTGAGGTATTAGCAGTGTAACATATGCTTCCATAGTATCTTTCTTACAGCAAGCTTCTAGTTACACTTCTTAGGGTTATTACTGACTTTTATATTTCCTTGTAAATGTATAGTTCAGCTTATATAAATGGAATTCGGGGATATATTTGTCCACTACAAAAGGACATTTATCTTCATTTTGTCTTTCAAAGAGTGGACACTTTTTCTAAAAAGATACTATATCCATCCAGGAATATGAAACACTACATATAGATGTTTTTGGATATAAAATTAAAAATGATCTATATGTAGAATATCAATTCCGAAGTGCTTTCTCATGTCCGTGTCCACCCTTTGAAAGACATATCTACAATATGTATGCTCAGTGCGGACAGCACGAGTTGGCCCTCCAAACGAACAGATAAACGATTAAAAAGGCTGGAGTCTGCCCGACCCATCCAACGCGAATCATATATAGCCTTAGAATTTTAGACCAACAAGCCAAATGAATAACGGGCCCAGTCTACACTCGACCACTGCATAGTAGCTTATTTGTGCAAACCCGAATTTAAAGCAAATACAAAGTCTCGCTAACTCTAATTTAGCTGCTACTGTACGGCCTACCGTTTGTGCAGACAATAGATCTATAACGCGAGACAACACAACACAACACAACACAACACAACACAACTAACGCATAACAGACCTAACAATCAATCAGGTTAAACGCGCACAAAAAGTAACAAAGATATAGTGATTATTGAACAATATTTCATCTCCATCATAACGGAAGGGGAAAGACCTGAACAACCTTTGCATGTAATTCTGTCAAAAGCAATCAAGCAAAGGTTGCGGGTAGCCGTATCACTTCGAGTAGCCACATCTAGCCACATCGCTTCAGATAGTCGTTTTGCTTCACTTCATGTGAACGCCACCCTGATCGTGCCCCGTCCTAAGCCGGAATGGACCTGCTTCCCAAATTATATATGTCATTTAAACCATATAACCTATCTTTATTAACGTACTCTCAATAAAACAAGAAGTCAAAGTCAACGGTTGACAATTCGTTTTAACTGTATTAATAATAGTAGTACAGTTAATACACCTAAGAGTTGAATACGTACAGCTGTACAGCTTAGGTAATACCTTTTTACACTTAGATAACTACACATACACCTCAGATACAGTCATTTAAAACCCATGGGTTATTTCACACATTTACAGAAAGGAGGTGCGGGATGTTCGAATTAGATGTACGCAGCCGTAAGGCGATCTACGAGCAACTAGTGGACAAAGTCAAAGAAATGATCGTATACGGTATTCTAAAGCCCGACGAGCAGCTTCCTTCCGTTCGTGCATTATCCACGCAGCTGACCGTGAATCCAAATACGATTCAGAAAGCGTATCGTGAGCTTGAACGTGAAGGTTACATTTATTCTTTGCAGGGAAAAGGGAGCTTCGTATCATCGTCAGTGGAACATCCGAATGAAGCCATGAGAGATGAGATCAGAGAGTCTCTGGTGAAGTTGATTGCAGAGGCTTCGTATTCCGGTTTGACCAAAGCGGATATGACGCTTTTGTTTGAGGAAGCGATGGCCCGTATAGAGAAGGAGGAGCCTCATGATTGAGCTGAATCAAGTCGTCAAAGCATTTGAACAGGAAAAGGCAGTGGATGGCGTAACGATGCACATACATAAGGGGTCGATCTATGGTTTGCTCGGTTCCAACGGGGCAGGCAAGACATCGCTGCTCAAAATGATGGCTGGTATTTACCGTCAGGACAGCGGGACTGTTCGTATCGAAGATAATGAGATTTATGAAAATATGGATCTCAAAGGCCGCACAATTTTTATGGCAGATTCACCCTACTTTTTCCCGCAATCTTCAATAACTCAGATGGCTGCATTTTATCGTTCGGTATATCCGCGCTGGAATGAGGAACGATTCAAGCAACTGGCTACTGTGTTCAAACTGGATGTGAAACGCAAGTTACATCGCATGTCCAAAGGCATGCGCCGTCAGGCAGCCGTATGGCTGGGACTTAGCTGTATGCCTGAAGTGCTGCTGATGGATGAGCCGATTGACGGCCTTGACCCGGTCATGCGCCAGCAGATCAAAAACTTGCTTTTCCAGGAAGCAGCTGAGCGTCAAGTAACTATTGTTATCTCGTCTCACAATTTACGTGAGATCGAAGATCTGTGTGACCATGTAGCGATTATGCACAAAGGCCGAATTATTGTAGAGAAGGATCTTGATGATCTGAAGGCCGATACGCATAAAATCCAAGTCGCATTCCGCCACCCGGACCATGCCAAAGCCATGGATGAGCAGATTGATATTTTGCATGAAGAGAAACGGGGAAGTGTATCCCTGTACATTGTCAAAGGCAACCGACAACAGGTAACGGATCAATTCCGTGTACATGATCCGTATCTGCTGGATGTACTGCCTTTGACGCTCGAAGAAATCTTTATTTACGAAATGGAGGACGCAGGGTATGATATTCAACCGATTGTTCTGTAACCGGGGCATCCTGATCCAAAATTTCAGACAGCATGGATGGATAGGCATTTTATTTCTCGTCACATTGTTGTTCTCGTTACCTTTATATATTGGAACACAATATATAGAAGTGCCTCTGGAAATCACCAGTCTGTTTCAGGCCAATGAAATTCATCTGGTATTTGCGCTGACCTTTCCTGTCGCCATAGCTCTGCTACTCTTCCGCTATATTCAAACTGGTGCACCTGCGGACTTATACCACAGTCTGCCATTACAGCGTAAACATCTGTTAACGATGAATCTGTTGACTGGATATGTCATGATTCTGCTTCCGATCTGGATAACCACCGGGATTACCGGGTGGGTATGGGCGGTGCTCGATCAACCATCCTATATTTTCAGTGGTCATGATATCTGGATGTGGGGCGTGACGATGAGCATCTTCTCATTGTTTATGTTTACCCTGACGGTTGCCGTGGGAATGTGTATAGGCCAATCTATTCTGCAAGGACTTACAGTTTTTGGTCTAATATTAATTCCGGTGATCTTTTGGGGAGTTTATGAGCTTCATTTACAACGTTATTTGCTTGGCTTTACGTACAATAATTCGAGTAACTTTAACATGGAAAAAACATCCCTGCTCTTCCGAATGAGCTCTATGGGTTATTATCCTCCAGAATGGGGGGAATTGGGAATTTATGCGGCTATAACTTGTATACTCTTCGTGTTGTGTTATGTGCTGTATGCGAGAAGACATGTAGAGTCGGCGACACAAGCAATTACGTTCAGGATCGTCAAACCCATCTTCCGTTTTGGATTCATGTTCACATTGGTATTATTAGGAGGTGCCTACTTTACCAGAATTGCTCCTGAAGGATCAGGTGTATGGGGTATCTTTGGTTATCTGCTAGGTGGTGTGGTTGGTTATATTGGTGCTGAGATGATTATACGTAAAACATGGCTCATCTGGAGCAGCAGGTTACTCCCCCGGTTTGCAGTATATGGTATCGTGGTAGGATTAATTTTGTATATCCCTGTAGCCGATTGGAACGGTTACGCTAATAATGTGCCCTCAAAGGAAAATGTACAAATGGTACGACTGGGAGGAGACCATTACATCTATGTGAATGATAAAAGTGTAAAACTGGATGATAGCCCATTTTATTCAGATACCCCGGGTTATGTGGATGCTGTGCTTGCACTGCATCAGAAAATTGTACACTCTGATCTGCCTTTGCTCGAAAGAGTACGTAATCAGAACAGCGGTCAGAACAGAAGCAACGATGAATATGTATTGATCGACTACCAACTCAATAATGGGAAAACGATGACACGTAGGTATCAGATTCCCGAAGAAGAATTCAGGCAGGAATTAGCAGAGGTGAAACAGTGGGAAGATTATAAATCAACGACTTATGACACCTATGCACTGGATGAAGATGTTCGCAGTATTGGTATTCGATCCAGTCTCAACTCGGAGCGTAAAGTATTCATTAGCGATCCTAAGCTGATTCGTGAATTCAAGGAACTTTTGAAGTCTGAAATACTCAATCAGACATATGAGGACCAGCTATCCTCATGGGAATCGTTCGCTTCGATAGAAGTCTATCAGGATTATCTTGATGAAGCATCTTCCAAAGAAAATCTGGATCGACCGAGCCACAGTGTGAGTTATCAGTTCAAGGCAAGCTATGGCCGCTTGATGGAATGGCTCAAACAGAACAATCTCTATGATCAACTTACGGTATCGGCTGAGGATATGGCTTCTGCCCAATTTGTTAAACAGGAGATTGATAATCCAGGTAAATACAGAATGGTGTATCCTGAGCCTAATTTTGTGGATGTAAATATCGATGGTAACAGACAGGTCGCTACCAAAAATAAAAAAATAATCAGCGATCTGCTACTGCGACAAAGAACCGGTTTTTACACCGATCAGGATACGGTCTACCAAATTAAGCTTAACTCGGTAAGGGGACCGAACATCTATATGATGTTGAAAGAAGAGGATCTGACCGAGGAAATGAAAGCTATTTTGGTCAATCAATAAGCTGAGTTGTATCAGTTGTTAACTATATGCGGGAAGGGTTCTCCCGTTGATTGAAAGTTCTATTCAACCAGTGAAACCAGATTTACTTGACCAGACACAGTGAATGGAATATATTAGAAAAAGGAAAGGTTCGAGCGACTCGTTCAATCGAATCTCATATGGAACGGCTTATGAGGGAAGCACCCGTAAGAGCAGGCAAATGCCTGACTTGCGGGTGCTTTTTTGTCGTTCGCTGATTTCGTTGGCTATTCTGCTAAATATTTTAGAAGAAAGGGTGTAGAGACGGATGCAAACAGAAGCATGGAAGGAAACGGTAAGTGAACAGGAGACAATGGAGTGTTGTTTCCTATTGGAACGATCAAGCTCTCATAACTTCATAGAACATCACGGTTTATTAGAAGGAAAGAAGGGGCGACAGCATAGCGAAGATACAGCTACAGAAGATATAGCTTTAATGGAGACGAGTGACATTCTATTCCCTTCTCCAATAGTAGGTAGCCATAGTCACATGATGGAACAAAGTAACGTACGGCATCGTCAATTGCCATTGATGACTCATCTTATTTTCGGATCACGCCTGCTTATAGGGCTTGTGATTCTGTTCAGTGCAGGCACGATCTATTTTGCTTCTTCAGTCGAGGCTGCGGGCGTAGATCTTGGCGTAACCGCGCAAAAAGCATGGGATTCCGTTTTGAACAAAGCCGACGCACAAACCAAGTTAACGTTGAAGCAAGCGTACGAGAAAGTGGGGAACTGGAAGACACAAGAGCAGGCTTGGGAACAAAAGATAAAGACACTTCATGCCGCCAATACCGCGGAATTGGAGCGATTACGTGTAGAAATAAGACAAATCGATGATGCGAAGGTCGCAGCTCTAGCTGAAAAGGTGAAGCAAACACAAGCACGATATGAACCGCTATTTGCCCTATACAGTTCAGTCAATAGACAGTTGGATGCAGCCAAAGCCATCAAAAATAAGGAATGGAGTGCAGCGATCCGCACTCAGGCAGAGACGTTGAGACCCGTTGTGAAACTTGCCAGAGAAGACATCCGGATCAAGAAAAAGGAACTTGCCGAAGCGCGTAAACGGAAGACGACGGAAGTAAAACGTTTACGAGCCATGCTAGCAGGGGCCGACTCCGCGAAGAAACAGATTCAAACGGCTAAAAAACAGGCGAGTCTGGCAAAAGAACGATATTCCAACGCTCTACAACAGTTCAAACAGAATACAAAGCAAGGCCAAACGTCACGTGTACTCAGCTCATTGAGCACCTTGGCTTCTGCAGCAGAGAAGTGGGCAGGTTCAAAACAAAATATTCATACACTGGAGCAAAAAGTGTCCACTACATATGTGAAAGTCAGACAGGAAATTGCCAAAAGATTCAAATAAGAGGAAACCTGGTCCTCTTCGCAACGTACACAACTTTAGATGTAAAGACACTTCGATGATGATGGAACGAGGTGGAACTATTGCAGTCCAAGTTGGAAACGAAACGTACGGGGGCAAAAGGTTCTAAACGTAAACGTTACTGGATTCCCAGCGTTGTACTAATTTTGATCATAGGTGTTATTGGGATTGGTACACAATGGACACCAAAAATAACGGTATTTTTATTAAAATCATTTATTGAGATTGCTAATCCAGACACGAACAGCAAGGACAGCATGATCTCGGAAGGCGTAACTCGTGTTGCGGATGTACCCTATGCAGACGAAGGGCGTAATGACAGTACGCTGGATATCTATTATCCTTCCGTAACATCGGAACCTTTGCCTGTGGTGCTGTGGGTTCATGGTGGTGGATGGGTTTTGGGTGACAAAGAGGACATCACAGATTATGCCGTACAATTAGTCAAAAAGGGTTACGTTGTCGTCAGTATGAATTATGCGCTTGCACCGGATACGAAATATCCCATTCCCGTGATCCAGACGAATAAGGCCTTGACCTACGTGAAGAACCATGTCAGTGAGTATCAGGGTGACCCGGAAAACATATTTCTCGCAGGCAATTCGGCAGGTGCCCAGATTGCAAGTCAGACTGCGGCAGTGGTGACCAATCCATCTCTGGCTAAACTGATGAATATAACACCAGCCGCCCAGCCGGAAGAGCTGCGTGGGGTTCTTCTATTCTGTGGTCCTTACAATCTAAGTACGGTAGCCAATACAGGTTTTCCACTCATACGGACATTTCTCTGGTCATATACGGGAGTCAAAACATTTGAAGACTATCCACGACTGGATGAAATGTCGACCGTGCTTCAGGCCACAGCAGCGTACCCGCCTGCATTTATTACCTCAGGCAATGATGACCCGTTGACCAGTCAATCGATTGAGCTGGCACAAGTCTTGAAGCGCCTTGATGTTGAGGTGGAAACCTTGTTTTTCTCGAACTCGTCAGAGAAGCTGGGTCATGATTATCAATTTGATCTGGAGAGTGACGCTGGACAACAGGCGATACATTCGGCAGTACGATTCATGCAACAGTATAGTCGATGAGCAGACAAGTCTGTGGTACACTCGAAGCAAATGAGGGCGCAGGAGGAGAAGTATGGCAGACAAAGAAGATTTGACCCGGTTCGGGGTGGCGTTTCCTACACCTCTGATTGAGCAGTTTGACCAGTATATTGAGGAACAGGGATACAAAAACCGATCTGAGGCTTTCCGTGATCTTGTTCGCAAAACATTACTGCAACCTTCTGCATTGCAATCCGACCAGGATGTGGCTGGTACCATTGTGATGGTCTACGATCACCATATCAGTGATCTTCCCATTCGTTTGATGGAGCTGCAGCATGAGGCGCATCATGACATCATTTCCAATATGCACGTGCACCTGAACCATGACCAATGCCTGGAGGTAATTGCCGTACGGGGTAACCTGGGACGATTGCGTCATTTGCATCAACAGATCCAGGTGCAAAAAGGGGTATTGTATGCGGAGCTCTCCGTGACTTATGTAGATGAACTCAACAAACTGGCTCATGCTCAGAGTAGCGGTCAGGATCACAATCCAGATCAAAGTCCAGATCATAATCACAGTGCGGGTCAGCATGGTCACAGCCATCATCATCGCTCTGCGGATTAAGATGAAATAAGAGTGTAATCTTCCAAAAAATATAGCAAATCTAAAAAAACAGACCATTGGTTAGATGCCAACCGTCTGTTTTTTTTGTTTGTTATAATACCTGACTTTATAGAGCGCTACAAATGCTCGGTTATACAATTTTTTATTTATTAATTCTGAAATATGAAAAAATATGGATTATGAAGTTAACTTTGTTGACATATGATTTGTGTTTTGTGCTACAATTTCTCTAAAAAGTAACACGATAAAAGGGAGTGCAGCACATATTTAGAGGGGGAACGACCAGAATGGGCAGATTTTCATGGAGATGGGGAAAACGAAAAGGTAGAACAGGATTAGGCATTTTGCTTGTATGTTCCATTGGTTTATCTGGTTGTGCACAGAGCACAGCGCCAATAGCTTCATCAGCAGAGAATGGACAGTCAGTTACAACGTCAACCAAAGACGAATTGGTGCTGGCGGTTGGCACCGAGCCGGAAGGCGGGTTTGATCCAACAACCGGATGGGGGCAATATGGGTCACCACTTTTCCAGAGTACCTTGCTGAAGCGGGATGCCAAGTTACAACTAGTTAACGATCTGGCTACGGCATACTCAGTTAGTGAAGATGGCCTGACCTGGACGGTTACGCTTCGGAACGATGTGAAATTCTCTGATGGGGAACCCCTGACGGCTGAGGATGTAAAATTTACGTTTGAAACAGCTGCCAAGAGTGGGTCCGTGATTGATCTGACCAATATGGCTGATGTACAGGCACCTGATGATAGCACGGTTGTATTCACATTGAAGTCGCCGCAGTCTACATTCATCAGTCTGCTGACGACACTTGGCATTGTGCCTGAACACGCCTATGGTGCCGATTATGCAGAACATCCGGTCGGTTCGGGACCGTACAAGCTGGTTCAGTGGGACAAAGGACAACAGGCCATCGTGGAAGCGAATGAAGAATATTATGGTAACAAGTCTGCCTTCCACAAACTCACCTTCCTCTATCTGGATGAAGATGCAGCCTACGCCGCTGCGCAGGCAGGTACGGTGGATATCGCTGCTATCCCGGCAGCGTTTAGCAAACAACAGGTGAATGGCATGACATTAGAGGCCGTGAAAACCGTAGATAACCGGGGCATCATGTTCCCCATGCAACCTGCTGGTGCCAAGTCGGGCGCTGGTCTTCCCGCAGGGAATGATGTGACATCTGATCTGGCGATTCGCCAAGCGGTGAATGTTGTGATTGATCGTGAGGCTTTGGTTGAGGGTGTACTGGAAGGATACGGTCGTCCAGCGTATTCCGTCAGTGATGATCTGCCTTGGAGCAATGCAGAAGCTGTATTTACAGATGCCAATCTAGAAGAAGCGAAGCGCATTCTAGCGTCTGGTGGCTGGGTGGATGCGGATGGTGATGGTATCGTCGAGAAAAACGGCGTTAAGGCCGAGTTCAATCTGCTTTATTTTGCAGGTGATTTAACAAGACAATCTCTGGCACTGGCTGCTGCGGATATGGTAGCCCAGGCGGGAATCAAAATCAATGTTGAAGGCAAAAGCCGTGAAGAGACAAAAAAGATGGCTTACTCCAACGCTGTATTATTTGGTTGGGGCAGTCATGACCCTTTGGAAACCTATAACCTCTATAGCAGTACTCACAAAGGAGAAGGGTATTACAATGTGGGGCTGTATAGTAATCCTGTCGTGGATTCTTGGATGGACAAAGCCCTTAAGGCAACAAGTGAAGAAGAGGCATTGCCGTTCTGGCAGAAAGCGGAATGGGATGGAACAACAGGTTTCAGTTATCAGGGTGATGCGCCATGGGCATGGCTCGTAAATATAGATCATCTGTATCTGGTTACGAATGGACTGAACATTGGTGAGCAGCAGATCCATCCTCATGGTCACGGCTGGCCGGTGACAACCAATCTGGAGGAATGGTCCTGGGATAACAGTACAAAGTAGGAAACGTACCGGTAGCTTTAGCCTGAATTGGGGAGAGATTGGATGACAGGCAGGAATGGATGGGCCAGATTTGTTGGTTTTAAAATGTTGCGACTTGTATCTCTATTGGTTGGAGTCAGTGTGTTGTCTTTTATATTAATGCAATTCTCTCCTGTTGATCCGATCGAAGCCTACATTGGTGGAGACATGATCAGGGTAAGCGCTGAACAGCGCAGTTTAATCGAAGAACGTTGGGGATTGAATGAATCTCCCGTGGAACGATTACTGACCTGGGGACAAGCGCTGATTCAGGGAGATCTGGGGACATCAATGATCTACAGACAACCTGTAGCGGATATTATCCAGGAACGATTCATGAATTCTGTCGCACTTATGGCTGTAGCTTGGATATTATCCGGCATCATTGGTTTCACTCTTGGTGTAGTTGCTGCCATGAGACGGAATTCGAAGCTGGATCGCCTGATCTGTTGGTATTGTTATACGCTGGCCTCCACGCCGGTATTCTGGATTGCGCTGTTGCTGCTGATGGTATTTGGGGTGTGGCTCGGATGGCTTCCAGTTGGCCTTGGGGTACCCGCAGGAATGTCAGCTGATCAGGTGACCTGGGGAGATCGGGCTATTCATATGATTCTGCCAGCGTTGACCCTCAGTTTGACTGGGGTAGCTTCAATCGCTTTGCATACCCGGCAGAAGCTCACGGATGTGCTTGAGTCAGATTATATTCTGTTTGCGAGAGCGCGGGGTGAGCGTGGATTTCAGCTGTTCCGTCGACATGGGTTCAGACATGTTGTTTTGCCAGCCATAACACTGCAGTTTGCTTCGTTCAGTGAACTGTTTGGTGGGGCTGTGCTTGCAGAACAGGTATTTTCATACCCCGGCCTTGGTCAGGCAACGGTTCAGGCGGGGTTGCGTGGAGATGTTCCACTGCTGCTCGGACTTGTGATGTGCAGTGCAATCTTTGTTTTTACAGGTAATATGGTTGCAGACATTCTGTATCGTATGATCGATCCACGGATGAAGGAGGAGCTGATGTCATGAAGCAGACGGTAGAACGCTCCTCCGAGCAGACGGCAGAAATAGCCGAAGTACAGAAAGTGAAAACTGCGACTCAAAAGGTACGGTACAACGTTAATACGGGGTCTCTACAAGCTGAGACTGGAACAGGAACAGGAACAACACCCCCAACGAGAAAAGATTATACGGCTGCCAGCAATCAACGTTTCCGAAATCCTCGCCAAAGAGCGGTGATCTGGGGAAGCCTCGCGGTAATCTGGATTGCCGTTGTGTGGTTGACGGGCAGGCTGCTTCCGGCTGGTTCTACGCTGACTTCACTAATGGATCGGAATTTGGCTCCAACCTGGGCGCACCCATTTGGCACAGATTGGCTCGGAAGAGATATGTTCATGCGTACGTTAAAAGGATTGGCAACCAGCATTCAAGTGGGATTGCTTGCTGCATGTGGTGGCGGATTGATCGCACTGCTATTGGGTTTGGCTGCCGCTTCAAGCAAGGCTGCTGACCGGGTAATCTCATGGATTATCGACTTGTTCCTCAGTGTACCTCATCTGGTATCGCTGGTTATGTTGGCCTTTGTATTCGGTGGAGGTTTGGCAGGAGTTGCGGCAGCGATTGCGCTGACACACTGGCCGAATCTGGCCCGGATTGTACGAGCGGAGATGATCCAACTGAAATCCGCAGAGTACATTCAGATTTCACACAAGTTGGGTCAATCGCGGTTACAGATTGCGGTGCAGCATATGCTGCCACATCTGGTCCCGCAGCTGTTCGTTGGCGTACTGCTAATCTTTCCCCATGCCATTCTGCATGAGGCAGCCATTACGTTTCTAGGGCTGGGGTTGTCCCCGCAACAACCGGCAATTGGAATTATTTTGTCCGAGTCGATGAGATATTTATCTGCTGGCATGTGGTGGCTCGCCTTTTTCCCGGGACTGGCATTGTTGGTGGTTGTTCGTGCGTTTGATGTATTGGGCAACAGTCTGAAGACATTGACGGGTACAGGTAGTTCAAGGGAGGTGAGGTAATATGGCTCTTCTTGATATTGAGGGAGTGTCGGTGTCATTTCGGCGCGCTCGCGGTTGGTTTGGGCACGAACAGACTTATGTCATTCAGAATCTGGATCTTTCCATAAACGAGGGCGAGATCATGGCTGTTGTAGGCGCAAGTGGATCGGGTAAAAGTGTGCTGGCGCAAGCCATTATGGGCATTCTGCCTGCCAATGCCAAGTTGGAAGGTAGAATTAGCTATAATGGCGAGCCTTTGACTCCAGAGCGGCAGGTTCATCTGCGTGGAGACGAACTGGTGTTGATTCCGCAATCCGTTAGTTATTTGGACCCGCTGATGAGGGTGGGAAGGCAAGTTCAGCCGGTAACCCGAGATTCCGGACGGAAACGAGGCTTCATAACTCGATCTCATATGAAAAAGACGGAGCAGGAGCTAATGGAGCGTTATCATCTTCCTCAAGGAACAGCTGGAAAATACCCGTTTGAGTTGTCCGGAGGTATGGCAAGGCGGGTGTTGATGGCTACAGCGACCTCAGGTCAGCCCAAGCTGATCATTGCAGATGAGCCGACACCAGGCATTCATCCCGAAGTACTGGCCGAGACGATGAAGCAATTTCGCGAACTTGCTAATGAAGGTGTAGGTATCCTGTGGATCACCCATGATGTCACGACAGCCCTGACGGCTGCTGATCGCGTCGCTGTATTTTACGCGGGTGCCAATGTTGAGACGGCGCAGGTGGATGATTTTACGGGAACGGGGGAACGTCTGCGCCATCCGTATACGAAAGCACTCTGGAATGCGTTGCCACAGAACGGATTTCAGCCACTTCCGGGCTCCCAGCCGTTGGCGGGTCAAGAGATTACGACAGGATGTTCATTTGCTCCCCGATGTAATGCAGCAACCGCTGTATGTACCCGCGAACGTCCAGAGCTTCGTAAGGTACGGGGCGGAGAAGTGAGGTGTTTCTATGTCACTTGAAGCACGGGACGTGAGTTACCGTTATGATCAGAAATCATGGGTATTCCAACAGATGAATATGCAGGTGCAACAAGGCGAAGTCATTGGCTTGTGGGGACCAAGTGGCTGTGGAAAAACAAGCCTTGGACGCATCCTTGCAGGATATGCAGAACCTGTGGCAGGGCAAGTCCTTTTGGATGGGAAACCACTCCCTCGTACAGGAGTATGTCCGGTTCAGCTGGTATTCCAGCATCCGGAGAAAGCTGTGAATCCACGCTGGCGAATGCGCCGCGTGTTGCAGGAGGCGTCTGTGCAGGATAAACAGTTGCTCGAAGCTTTGGGTATTCAGCAAACCTGGTTGGATCGTAGGCCGAGTGAATTATCTGGTGGAGAACTGCAACGTTTCTGTGTAGCGCGAGCGCTCGGTGCAGCGACACGTTATGTGATCGCAGATGAGATGACAACGATGCTGGATGCCATCACTCAGGCACAGATCTGGCATACCGTGATGGAAGTGGCTCGCCAGCGTGATCTTGGAATGCTGGTCATAAGCCATGACCGGGATTTGCTGGACAGGTTGTGCGACAGAATTACACCGATGCTAACAACATAGTTTAATGAAGAGATAAAGGGTGTCTCGGTAGTCTAACATGAACAAAAATCATGGACATGACTATGGGAGCACCCTCTTTTGTTTTCAACGAACTGTACAGGTCAAGCCCTATGATGTGCATGGGTGAAATCAAGTGTATGGTCCGGAATTTGTGACTTTATTCATATAAGAACAACTTAACGAGACAAAGAACAGTGGAGATACAACAAAGACTATTTTTGTACGCCCCTGGTCCTGTTTTGTCCATTTATCGTTTACAACCTCTCGTCAGATGCTATTATATTGCTAACATTTGGTGGAACAACGGGCTGTTATCCGAATAAGCTCGTACCCATACATGATGAGCATAACTACATGAGTCTTTCGCGTACATCGAGCGATCGTCTTGAATCGTATTATGCATAAGGCTGACATTGAACTCAGGAGGCGTTTAAGGATGAAAAGCAAAAAGTGGTTGATTGCTGCGGGTGTGTTTGGCATGGTGTTAACCGGATCGGCAGGTGTATATGCAGGTACACAACTGGAGACAATCAAAGCTTATCTGAACCATGGGCTCGCCATCGAAGTGAACGGACAGAAATTTACACCGACAGGTGACCAGGGCAAAAAGCTTGCGCCAATTACATATCAAGGCAGTACATATCTTCCCGTTCGTTCAATTGCCGATGCGTTGAAGACCGAAGTGAAGTATGATTCCCAGAACAATAAAGTAAGCATCGGCTCCTCAAGCTCCTCTGGTGGGTCAACATCCAGCGGCAACAGCGGATCGACATCACCATCTACAGGCACGAACACACAGGCTGCAGGCGTGAAATCCAAGTATCTGCCAGCAGATTTCCCATTACCAAAAGATGCCAAGGCAACGAGCTTAATTGAGAGTAATGTAGGCGGCAACGACAAAAAAGTATTGCTCACGTACACAACCAAAGAAACGTTGCTAGCCGTTGGAACATCCTACAAAGACTACTACCAGACCAAAAATTTGAGTCAGAACACTCAGGATATCCAGGCAGACGGCTTCAGCATCGTGGGTCGTGAAGATGGCAAATATGCCGTGACAATCACAGGTTCGGTGTCTGCAACCAATAAGGATCTGAATGAAATCACCGTAGTGTGGGGCGAAGAGTAATCCTTCCTTCTATAAAAGGTGAACAGCAAAAGCCGCCCGTTGAAATCATAACAGATTTCATTGGACGGCTTTTAGGGTTGAATCCATATCTGGTTCTATACTCTGAATTAATAGTCTAAATATTAGTCCGTTACAGGTACTCGTTGAACCATCCGGCAATATGCTCCAAACGGCGTACCCTCAAGTGAGGGTGACCTCCACGGGACAACTCGTGGTTTGCCCCTGGGAAACGAACAAGTCTTGTGGTCTGCTTGCGCCGTTTTAATGCAATGAACAACTGCTCGGCTTGTTCAATTGGACACCGCAGATCCTGTTCGCCATGCAAAATGAGCAGGGGAGTACTCACGTTGCCCACATAAGCGAGTGGGGAATGTTTCCACAGCTTTTCCGTGTCATCCCACGCGTTACCGCCAATCTGGTCTTCCGTGAAGAAATATCCAATGTCACTTACACCGTAGAAGGATAGCCAATTGGAGATGGAACGCTGGGTAACAGCGGCCTTAAAGCGGTCCGTGTGTCCAACAATCCAGTTGGTCATGAAGCCACCATAACTGCCCCCGGTTACGCCCAATCGTGATTCATCGATAAACTCATACTGGGACAGGGCATAATCCACACTCTCCATGAGATCGCGATAATCGCCACCGCCATAATCTCCGCGACAGGCGTCTACAAACTGCTGCCCGTATCCGAGGCCACCGCGTGGATTGATATACACAACAGCGTAGCCTTGTGCGGCGAGAATTTGGAACTCGTGCATAAATGTAAAACCATACATCATGTGCGGGCCGCCATGAATCTCCAGAATGGTCGGGATTTTGACCCCGTCAACCATGCCATGAGGTTTTATGATCCATCCTTGCAGCCGCAGGCCATCTGAGGAATTAAACCAGAAGGTTTCCGGTGTACTAAGGTGGATCTCATCCTCAAGCTGTGGATTGCTGCGGGTGAGCTGAATCGGTTCTACCTCAGGATCTTCTGGTTGTTCATATATATATAGATCACCAGGATTTAGTGTATCGGCTACAGCGGCAACGATCTGCCCGTTTTCCAACTCGGCAAATTGATAAATCTCTCGTTCGTTAGGCCATATATAGTTAGCGCTGCTGCCGTCTCGAGCGAATTTGGCGATGCGTACACTACCATGGATGGTCGCCAGACAGAAGATTGAAGAACCATCCCTGCTGAATACTGGCCCCGTGGTTGTCAGATGTGAACGCATGTCGCCAACAATGCTGTGATTCAACTGTACGTCCCAATCCGTGCTCAGACATACGAGTTCACCACCTGATATCTGAAGGGTGTACAACTTCACAAGCGTGGCATTTCCATAGGAACGGTCACTGGCGAGCAGTGCAATGGATTGTCCATCCGGTGCAAAGGCCATTCGGCTGAACGTATACCCTTCCGGGGTCAACTGTTGCACATCCGATCCGTCTGCTTTGGCAAGGTACACATGATTAGTCAGGGTGTAATCATGATGGTCCTCGCCTTCTTCAGGCATCTGCGCAATCCAAGCGATGGATGTTCCGTCCGGGGACCAGGCGTAGTCTCCGACGTCATAATGACCTGTAGTTACAGGAATTGCTTCCGCATCGATCGGTGCGAGAGCGAAAAGGTGGGAACGTCGACCGTTCCACAATCCACTGGCATCTGACTTCATGCGAATCCGGTCTACGACATGTTCTTGCAGCAGTTTGGGTTTATCGTCTATAGGATCTGTATGTTCTGATTCTTCATTTCCGCTCATATCCACGGATGATTTCGCAAGTATGGTATGACCATCCGGTGACCAGAGCAGAGAACTGACGCCATGTTTCAGGTGACTGATTTGCTGTGCTTCTCCGCCATCTGATGCGATAATCCACACTTGGGATTTCCCATCAACCTCTCTTAAAAAGGCAAGCTGAGACCCATCGGGCGACCAGGCAGGGGAATGATCCTTCTCACCAGAGGTAAAGGGCCTGTCCTTCTGACTCCCCAGATGCAGCAGTCTCAGGTGAGAACAATAACCGTCACGTGCTTCATTCGTTTTCCGGCTTACATATACCAGTTGTCCACCTTGAGGGGACGGAGTTGGATCATTAACCCATGTAATCTGATAAAGATCTTCCGATGTTATGCCGCGCTGACTCATCATTGTTTGTCCTCCCACCATGAATTAGAATCGGTTAATTTCCTAACCTTTCCATTTATATTAACGGAAAGCTAGTGACAGGACAATATGACTAAGGATGGAAGGGGAGTTTTATAACAGCGATCGGAAGGTTGTTCTGTCATCGGAGTGACCCATGTAAATATTCTTTGTTCAATTCATATAGGTGTGTTAAAGGATTTGCTCGAAGGATGACGAATCCTAATGTTGAATAAGCGCAGAAATGACGAAAAATGGTCTTAATTCAATGTTTAACATTGGTTAATTTGGTTTAATGTACAATGCAATTCCTGTTCTACATTCAGGTAATTGGTTCATAGCCATTCGTTTATATAGAACTTGTATGATTCAGTCGCAATGGAGGAGGAACGTCACGTTGAGCACATCCTATGAGCAGCATGTGGAATATCCAAACCGGAAACGAATGGCGTTGCTCACGGCAGGGGCAGCACTTTTTGTGGCAGCCGGATTTTTTTTGATTTTTGATCGTTCTTCAGTTACGAATGATTCCATCCTTTCGGGTGTGATTGGTTTCCTTTCCATTTTGTTTTTCGGGCTATGTTTCTGCTACAGTCTGGTAAAGATGATTAAGAAGGAACCTTCTTTTGTAATCGATGAGGATGGGTTTGTGGATGCATCTTCTTATACCGCAGGAGGAGCCGTGGCCTGGAGAGACGTTGAGAATATTTTTATGTATGAATTAATGGGACAGAAAATGATCGGGGTCAAGTTGCGGGACGAGAAAGCCTTTCTGGATCGCCAGAACGGGATGAAACGCAAATTGATGACGGTCAACAGCAATATGGTCGATGCAACCATCAGCGTTGCCCAAAGTAGCCTCACAGTGCCGCTGGATCAATTGTATATCATGATGATGAGCCACTGGAGACATGTGAGTGATAATATGATTTATGATTCGTATAGTCGTCGTTAGAGAGGTCAGAATGTCCATAGAGTCTTCAGAATGGAGGAATATAGATGATGCATGGTAATCAAACACGCACGATTCTGCTTCCGGATGGAACTGCCCTGCCTGCGATAGGACAAGGCACATGGAACATGGGAGAGAAGCAATCCAGCCAGCAAGAAGAAGTACGCGCACTGCGTTCCGGTATTGAACTGGGAATGACCGTGATTGATACGGCGGAGATGTATGCAGAAGGCGGGGCAGAAGTTGTTACGGGAAAGGCCATCGCGGGCTATCGTGATGAAGTTTTTCTCGTATCCAAAGTGTATCCCCATCATGCGGATCACAAACAGATGATTACCGCTTGTGAGCGTAGTCTCACGCGTCTTGGTACAGATCGTCTGGATCTGTATTTGCTTCACTGGCGTGGAGGAGTACCGCTCGAAGAGACGGTTGAGGCTTTGGAGCAATTAAAGCAATCCGGTAAAATCATTCGCTGGGGTGTATCAAACCTGGATACAAGGGATATGCAGGAGTTATGGAGCCTGCCGGAGGGTGCTCAGTGCATGGTGAATCAGGTGCTCTACCATGCAGCTTCGCGTGGTATTGAACATGATCTGCTTCCCTGGATGCGGGAACGGAGCGTTCCTGTAATGGCGTATTGTCCACTGGCACAGGGTGGCAGACTTCGAATTGAATTGTTGGAGCATCCAGTCATTCAGGAGATTGCACAGGGTCGAGGAGTTACGACTTCGCAGATCGCATTAGCCTGGGTGATCAGGGATGGAGATGTGCTGGCGATTCCCAAGGCGGTGCAGCTGAATCATGTGGCAGACAATGCAGCAGCAGTGAATATCGTTTTGACACCAGAGGAACTCACTCGTTTGGATGAGGCATTCCCTGCGCCTAAAGGTAAGGTACCTTTAGATATCGTGTAAAATAGATAACAATACGATTAATAAAGTTATGCAGAGCAGATCTTCACGATCTGCTCTTTTTTTGTATGGATATCAATAGTCGAAGCTGGCCCATCAATTGAGAGAATATATATTTTAACAAATGGGCTTTACAACACTATTTAACTAGTGTACTATGTAACTAACACACCAGTACAGAGAGGAGCGAGAGCTTTGTGACTATGGAATTTGATAACAATTTACCAATCTATCTGCAGATCATGCAGTACATCAAGAGACAGATTGTAACCGGGACACTTCAGGCAGGGGACAAAATTCCTTCGGTTCGTGAACTGGCGGCTGAACTACAGATCAATCCAAATACAGTACAACGGACATTTCAGGAGCTTGAGCGGGAAGAAGTGGTCGAAACCAAACGGGGCTTGGGCAGATATGTGACCAGTGAGGAGCGGAAGATTATGACGATCAAAAAAGAGATGGCCGGTGAACTGCTGGAACGCTTTCTGACCGGAATGCAGGAACTGGGGATCGAAGAGCAGGATATCTTATCCATCGTAGCCGATGCCGTTGCGGAAGGAAAGGGAGGAACAACGCATGAGTAACATCCTTGAACTGAACCAGATCAATAAGACATATGGCAATAAGAAAGCGCTCAGTAATATTACATTGGATATTGCTCCAGGACGAATCGTAGGTCTGCTGGGTAGCAACGGTAGTGGAAAAAGTACGCTCATGAAGCTGGTTGCAGGTTTGTTGCATCCGAGCAGCGGAACGATTCAAGTTACAGGTAAGCCTGTTGGGCTGGAGACGAAGGCGCTGGTTTCATTTATGCCGGATCGCCCATTAACCGAAAAGTGGATGAGAGTCCGGGATGCGATTGCGTACTATCGCGATTTCTATGTTGATTTTGATGAGGAGAAGGCACGGGAGATGCTGGACTTCATGAACCTTGTCGAGAGTGACCGGGTACGGCATCTGTCGAAAGGGATGAATGAACGACTACAACTAACACTGGCACTTTCTCGTAAGGCTCGTCTGTATCTGCTGGATGAACCGATTGGCGGAGTGGATCCGGTTGCACGAGGCAAGATTCTGGATGCGATCGTCAAGTTCTATGATGAAGACAGCAGTCTCATCATCTCAACGCATCTTGTGAATGATATCGAACGGATTTTTGATGAAGTTGTCTTTATTCGCGAGGGCGAGCTGGTGATGCGGGAAGAAGTGGAAACGCTCCGTCTGAAATATGGGAAAAGTGTGGATGAGATGTTCAAGGAGGTCTATGCGGAATGATAACATTATTGAAGTATGACTTTAGAAGGAACTGGAATACACTGTTGGCGGGGCTAGTTATTTTGATTATCGCGCAAGTGGGGCTTTCCCTTTTCATGTCTGAGGTCACAGGGGTTGTAATTGGTATTATGGGTTATGTTGGAGTAGGTGTGGCTATTTATGTGAAAATGATCAAAACATACACGTCCAATATCCGCTCTTATAATCGCCGTCTGTTACCCGTAACGGGCCTGTCACATGTGTTGTCTCCTTTGATCTTTGGAGCTCTTTGCGGGTTGGGGTTAGTCATTATATTCGCGACTCATGCCTACATCTATATTTCAATGAAGCTCAGAATGAACATGGCTAGCAATATTGATCTTTCGGGTCTGCATGTTTCGGATTATATTAGTTTGTTGCTGTTTAGCGCATGGGTTATGGTATTCATGACCGTCATTATCTTCCTTTCGATCTCGATTGCAGGCAGCTTCCGTTGGAGAACGGGGCCATGGATTGGAATCGTTGCATTCTTTGTCCTCGTTAATCTGCTTGGCTGGTTGGAAAATATCATTACGACAGGACGCTTCAGTCCAAATGAGCTGTTCCGGTATACGGAAGAAAGTACAGGTATTGCAATCACAGCCAATGGCGTATTATGGTCGGACGGCATGTGGGGAAGCATTGTTTTTGAAGTCATTGTGGCGGTCATCCTGGTATGGGCTACCATTTACCTGAACAACAAAAAAGTCGAAGTCTGATGACAGGATAACTTGAAGGTGATGCGAGCAACCAGGGTTGCTCGTTTTTTACATTCAATAATAATCCACTTTTTGAATCCATTACCATTAATTATACGTATATATAGATATATTGTGTGCTCGATGCGAGATTAGTTTAAAGAAAACAAAAGGATATGTAAGCGAAAGGAGGAAGCGTTATGGAATTATACTTCAGGGATAACTTTTTTAACGCAGGTTACACCGAGATTATGAATCCAAATCAGGAACAGGCAGGGCATCTGGATTTGAAAAGTGTCTTTGGTTCTTCGCTCGATGTATCGGATAACAGTGGATTGGTCTGCAGCGGTAAATTTCGCATGTTAACGAATCGTTGGGATATCACTGCAGCAGATGGGAGACATCTGGGTGTGCTTCGGGCCAGATTTAGTTTTTTTAGTAAAAAGTATGAATATGACGCAGGATCACGAGGTACATATGATGTGTCTGCCCCAGCATTTTCGCAGGAATATGATATAAGTGGCAGTGGTGGCCGCATCGTGGCCAGTTTCCGTCGCACCAGCGGCTGGTTTAGTTCAGGGGCATTTGTATTAGATAACCAGTCGGAACAACTGGACACGTATGAATTAATTGCAGTGGTCATGGGCGTGCACGCGATTAACAAAAGACGGAACTCGGCAGCTAGCAGTGGTGGAGCGACGTAAGTGGAACGAATAGAGTTACTTCCGCTGATAAGTTTATGACATTTTTATGAGCAAGCAAGTATCGCAAAAAAAGGTTTGGATGAGATGATCCAGACCTTTTTTCGTATATGGATATATTGGATTTGGCTTTTGAGCAATAGTTATGGTTAACCCAATCTTACAAAATCATTGGCCATCGGCTTTTGCAAGAGAGCCTTCCTCACGTTGGCGGTGCTGAACTTCATTTGCGCGTCCGGAATGCATATCAGGATCTTTTTCCGCATAACGGGCCAATGCCTTCCCAGCTGTTTCGGACATTCGCTCCCGCAGCACTGTGTGATCAGCAATTCGAACCCGTTTGCCGAGAAAACGCATTTTAGATAAGACGTAATCCATCTCATTGCGCGGAACGGTCAGCTCGATCCGATATGTCTGCTCGGCTTCAAGATACTCTACTTGTTTCTCGAAGCAGGAGAAGGCGTAGAGGATTCGGGACAGCTCCTGATTGAACTCGGGCAGTACTTCGATAGTGATGGTCGTTTTGCGCTTCTCTGTTATCGCAGCAATTCGGGCAGTGTAACCCGAAGCGGTATCCGGTTCAACCGGTTCGGCTTCCACGGTAACGATGCTGTGCAGCTTGGTTGACATGAGTTTGTCGAAGCGAGGCGCATACCAGAGCACGTACCATTCTTTTTTGACCATGGAATACTCCAGTTTGTACGGGAAACCAAATTCATCATGGCTCGTGCGTCCATTGCGGACGCGACCTGTCATGCGAAATCCCTGATGATGCAGAATGATTAGCCGTAATTGTCTAAGAAGTGGATGAGAGACACTGTTTTCTTCACTTTTGGCTTTTTCGGTCAGGTAATCCTGAAGGTTCAGGTCCTGCTCACTATTCAGCATGTTGTGCATTTTATCCAACGTTACAGGGCTCAACGCTTCTCTTGCAGCAGGGTGATTCAGCATCATGCGAAGCCAGGCTCGTTCCTGTGAGGTCCAGGTGAACAGTCCGGTTTCATTCAATCGCGTCATCATCTGGTAATTGAACATCTTCTCGAACAGGTTCATAATATTCCGCAATCTCCTTCCATTCCTTGATCATCTCCTGGCGTAGTCTCTGAGGTGCAATTATCTCGCAGCTTGAGCCAAAACTCCGTAACCACGGTTTGATCTCGGTGGTACCGTTGACCTGGATTTCGTAGAGAAACGTATGATCCGTTTCGGGGATGATTTTGCCCCATTGACCTTGCAGACGAACCCGATCCAGAATGAAGTTGCGCTGACCACGCTCCGGGTGGAAAAAGCGTGATTGAACCGTCACGGTATTCCCCGTATCGACGAGCCAACTGTAGCGACTAATGTCGGTCCACTGCTGCTTCAACTCGATCATGTATTCCTCTTCTACTGAATCCTGTTCTTCCAGTTGGGTTATGCCTTCCATCCGGAATTTCACAAAGCCACGACGGCCCTGATATCCAATTACATACCAACGACCATACTGATGGTCATAAATCACTTCAAGGGGCACGATCCGGTTGGATCGTCCGCCTGCTTCCCGTTCAAAACGTGGATTCGTATTCTGTGAACTGTAGCTGGATGGTTTTTTCGGTGAATAGTATAGGAACTGCACACGTTTGCGCTGACGAATCGCACTAAGCAGCGTGTAGAGATGAGCTTCGTCCAGGATACGAGAATAATAGTGATACTTATAGATATAGGGCTCGGTAGCTTCTTCTTGCGGGAAACTTGCCGTAATGGCTTTTTTTAAACTGTCCCGCAATAAATATCCCTGAACGGAAGGAACCTGGGTATTCGCCATCATATCCACAAAATCATACAACTCCAGCTGTTCCTCCACTGTTAATTCGGTAAGGACGTCCTGTTGTAAAGCATATTGATATGGCCTGCCACCTGGCTCTTTTCGAATAACCCCAACCTCTTCCAGATACTTCAGATCAGAGCGAATGGTTTTCTCGTCAGGTAACGCCAGATCCTCCGGCAGATCAGCACAGCAGGCATCCAGCAGTTCCATCGCGGTCAAAGTTTTATGTTGTAAGGTATGCAAAAGGACAGAAAGCCGCTGAACTTCAGTCTCTTTCATCGACTTGGCGCGGAAGAGGAAGAGCAGCATAGGCTCTGCCGACTCCCCGTATTGGAAGCGGACGAGATCTGCCATTTCCCGGCTTTCTTCGGCACCTGACCGCTGGTCAGCGACGGTCTGCATGATTTCTTTTAATCTGCGATTGGTTTTATCAAAGGTATGTACGGATATGCCAAGCCGCTCGGCATACTGTTTACGGTTATACGCACCGCTTGTTAGGGATAACATGCGTAAGAACTGAATTTCTTTGTCAAAACTCTCTCTTGCCATGAACATTCACTCCTTGTTATCCCTTCATTGTAGCAGGATGAGTGGCAGGTTTCATTTTAAAGTTATGAAGGTCGTCATACTTTTACCATGTTCGCGTGTAGATGTGTGAGGCATAATGAGGTTGTGAAGCGGGGCAGCAATAAACTCTGCGGATCAAGGTTCCGAGGCGCCAGGGAGGGTTACTTCGACTGTTAATCGACCAGGTCGTTGGTTCGAATCCAATCGCCGCCGTACATGGCGGTGTAGCTCAGCGGTAGAGCGGGTATTATACCTTCCCACCTTTTTCCTCGGAACATTTTATTATGAAAGAACAGCAAATAGACTCACACCAGGAGGTCATGAGTGATGAGCAGAGCGAAACAATTATTCAATCAACCTCAGCCAACGACACGTAATCATGGGGGCTACGGTTCCTATGAGCGATTGGTGGAGGAACAATATATACAGATGTTGATGACCAATACATTGAACAATACGTTCTATGCAGACACACAGCAACTGATGGACGATGCAATGGTTAGTCATCAGGAGATGGCTGAGGTCGATGCAGGGTTTATGGCGCGGGCGCTGGTCTATGCTCGTAATGAAGGTTTGATGCGGTTACAGCCTCTATACGGGCTGGCACTGCTGTCCGAAGTGGACGCGGATCAGTTTGCAAAGGTGTTCTCCAAGGTCGTACAGACACCGGCTGACTTGGCCGATTTTCTGACGATTCTAAGAGGAACAGGTCGGGGACAGGGTGGTCGAGCGGTGAAGCGTCAGGTGAGTCAATTTTTGAACGGCATTACTGAATATTGGGCGATCAAATACAACGGGCGTGGGCGTGGATACAGTCTGGGTGATATGATCGCTACAGCACATCCCAAGCCGATAGATCTGAAGCAGCAAGCCTTATTCCGTTATTTGCGCGGGCATGAGGTGGATCTTACGGAACTTCCGCAGTTGCAGGCGCTGGAAAAGCTGAAAGCTACCCCAAACCCGGCAAGTCGGATGCATCTGATCGAGAAAGGTAAACTCCCGTATTCGGTGGTCACCTCGATCATGCAACCGACACGTACGGTGTGGGAGGCGTTAATGTCACAGATGCCGACCTTTGCATTGTTGCGTCACCTGAATGCAATGGATCGGGCAGGTGTTTTTGAAAAATCGAAAAATATCGATTACGTAACAGGTCGTCTAACGGATGCAGAAGCCCTGCGTAAGTCGCGCATATTGCCTTTCCGATTCGCCAGTGCATATGAAACGATTGCGAGGGAAGAGTTGCGGGATGCTTTGCGGCAAGCGGTGGAGCTCTCCATTGACAACTTGCCAACGCTGCCGGGAAGAACGGCTATTTTTCTGGATCGTTCCGGTTCCATGCAAGGGGATTATTTGCGGATTGGTTCGGTGCTGGCACTGGCGCTTTATAAACAAACACGAGGTAACGCCCTGTTCTGGTTATTCGACCATATGGTTGAGGATGCTCGTCCCAAGATGGATGAGAGCATTCTTTCCCAAGCTCACCGTATTCGCGCACAAGGTGGAACAGACACGGGTCGACCAGTGCGGGAACTTCGGGATATCGGAGAGAAAGTGGATCAGATCATTATGATCACCGATGAACAGCAGAATGAAGGCAGCCCTTTATATGCCGAGCTTGAGCGATATCGCCGGATGATGAATCCGGAGTTGAAGGCATTTATTGTGGATATAGCACCTTATCAGCAGGCCATGGTACCGCCACGGGATGGCAAAACCTTTTACATCTACGGGTGGAGTGAAACGGTACTGACGTATATTGCCGAGACTGTGGCAGGATATGATACACTCGCGAACCGGGTGAGAGCGATGGATATTTAATTTGGGGAAATTGGAGGCGACGGACATGACCTATGTTCATGAAGAAATGAAAGATACGATCAGACAACAGCTGAAGCAGATTGAACAGGAGGAGCAGGTACGGATCATTTATGCCTGTGAATCTGGCAGTCGGGCGTGGGGGTTTCCTTCACAGGATAGTGATTATGATGTGCGTTTTCTGTATGTAAGACCGCTGGAATGGTACTTGTCGATTGAGGAGAAAAGGGATGTTATTGAACGCCCGATCAGTGACCAGCTCGATATCAATGGTTGGGATCTGCGCAAGGCGTTGAAGCTGTTTCGCAAATCCAATCCACCACTGCTGGAGTGGCTGCAATCCCCCATTCAGTATGATGAACAGTATAACGTTGCACAGCATATTCGTGCATTGTCGCCGTTAACCTTCTCGCCCAAGTCCTGCATGTATCATTATCTGAACATGGCAAAGGGCAACTTCCGGGATTATTTACAAGGGGAACGAGTGAGGATTAAAAAGTATTTCTATGTTCTTCGTCCATTGCTCGCTTGTGGCTGGATCGAACGTTATGATGCAATGCCACCGATGGCATTTGAAGAGTTGGTGCAAGAACTTGTACCTGCGACTACACCGCTATATACGGAGATTCATGAGTTACTACGCCGGAAAAAGGCGGGCGAGGAACTGGATCTGGAGCCGCAGTTGCCAGCAATACACGCTTTTTTGGCGGAGAAGATCGAGCATTTTGACAGACTGGCGGGACAGATGGAGAATGAGCAGATTATTCAATTTGAAGAATTGGACCGGATTTTCCGTTTTGCATTGCAAGAGGTGTGGGGCGAAGGGGAATAAGAGGAAGAAAGTTGTGTGCTGGCGACGCTTTCGCTGGAGTCAGAGCGAGTAGACCCGCGTTTGTGAACTGTTATATGAAAATAAATTATGTTATTAACCTATATTGTATGGGTTATTATGGTATGATACTCTGGCCAAACTAATTGCTGGAGGTTATCCGTATGCGTATCAAAGTAATAAGCAGTTTACTTGCCATTTTCATGATTTTTGCTACCGTGGCGTCTGCTCACCCAGGAAGAACAGATTCGAGTGGAGGGCACACCTGTCGTACCAACTGTGCAAAATGGGGGCTGAAACAAGGGGAATATCATTATCACAACGGAGGTTCTTCTTCGAATTCCAAATCTTCCTCTTCAAGTTCATCCAGTTCAGGAAGTACCAAGAAAAGTAACAAGTCTTCAACTGCAACCCAAAAGAAAGCTACTCCTAAACCAGAATATATCAAGTCTGCTGTTCAGGTGAAGGTGAATGGTTCTAAGGTTATTTTCACTGAATCTCCTATTGTAATGAATAACACGAATCTCGTACCACTACGTGAGATGGCCAAAGTAATGCAAGCCAAAACGTCTTGGGATAGTAAGACTCAAACCATTACCGTTACAAAAGACAAGTACAAGCTAATCTTTACCTTGGGCAGTAAAAAGGTGAAGGTGAACGGGAAAGAAGTCACCCTACAGGCAGCACCCAAAGAAATTAAGGGAACGACGTACATTCCCCTCAGAGTTTTGGTAGAAGGGCTTGGGGCATCCCTCACTTCATCTGGTAATACGCTGACGGTGAAAGTCAAATAATAAGAATAAGAATTCATAAAGAAGGGGCTGTCCCATAAGTCATAAAAATGGCTAGGGACAGTCTTGTTTTCCAAATTGTAAAACAAAAAGAAACCGTTCCTTGGTAAAATGGAAGTGCGACCCACCATTTGAAAGGAGACGGTTTCTTTGTACATTCAATATACCATGGATCAACTTTTCTTGCCAATGGATTTGGAGACAGATATCCCCGAAAATCACTTCGTTCGTGTGGTGAATGACGCAGTAAACCGCCTAAGCGATTCCATTTTCGACGCCGCTTACCCTGGCGGCGGACGCCATAGTTATCATCCCAAAATGCTCACCAAAATCATCATCTACGCCTACACTCAACGCATCTATTCTTCCCGGCAAATCGCCAAGGCCGTTCGCGAAAATATCATGTTCATGTGGCTCGCCGGGCGGCAACAACCGGATTTCCGTACCATCAACCGTTTCCGTTCGGAGCGGATGAAAGAAGTGCTGGAAACCGTGTTTACCCATGTGCTGGAGTTGCTGGTTCAGGAGCAATACGTGTCCTTGGATCACTACTTTTTGGATGGAACCAAGCTTGAAGCCAATGCGAATCGGTACACCTTCGTCTGGAAAAAGGCTGTCGTCAAATACCAGGCCAAGCTGCAAGACAAAGTACATACCCTGTTCCAAGCCATCGAAGCGGCCGAAAGTGAAGAAGATGCACTCCACGCGGGTACAGACCTCCCTGAGCTCGGGGAAGCTTCCGCACTCACGGCAGAAAAGCTGGAAAAAGCCGTTCAGCAACTGGAGAAATCTTTACAAGAAAAACCGAAAAACAAAATCGTAAAGAAAGCCGTGCGACAGTTACGCAAAGATTTGCTGCCGCGGCTACAAAAGTATGAGCACCAGATCCAAACCGCAGGGGAGCGCAATAGCTATAGCAAAACCGATCCGGACGCCACGTTCATGCGAATGAAAGAAGATCATATGCGAAATGGTCAATTGAAGCCAGGATACAATGTGCAGATTGGAACGGAAAACCAATTTATTTTGGGTTACACGGTGCACCAGCGACCCACAGACACGAAATGTCTGAAGCCTCATCTCGATCATGTAGAAGAAACGCTCGGCAAAAGACCGAAGACCGTCATTGCCGATGCAGGATATGGAAGCGAAGAAAATTACAGCTATTTCGAAGAGCAAAACATTCAGGCGATCGTCAAATACGGGACGTACCACAAGGAGAAAACGAGGGCCTTTCAGCAAGCGATTGGCAAAGTGGACAACTGGAGCTACAACGAAACGGAAGATACATGGACTTGTGCGGCTGGGAAGACGTTACGTTTTCGGTATGAAAGCGAGACGGTCACGGAAAGTGGTTACTCGATACGTACCCGCCATTATCGAAGTGAAGATTGTAGTGCATGTCCTCTGAAAGCAACCTGCACCAAAGCCAAAGGTAATCGGGAGATCGCGATCAGCCTGACCTATATGCGGCAAAAAAACGAGATGCGGGAACGACTGCGTAGCGAGGAAGGATACACCCTTTCGGTCCGGCGCATGACGGAGCCAGAAAGCGTGTTTGGGCAAATCAAGAACAACCGGGGATTCCGAAGATTCCTGCTTCGCGGCTTACAAAAAGTAAGCCTGGAGGTCGGGTGGCTTTGCCTTGCCCATAATTTGCTTAAAAAAGCCTCAATGACAGAAAAACGCAAAAAGGACAAAGCAGAATGAACCTCCGCTTTGTCCTTTTTTTGAACCTAATGCCTCTTCCCACGGGACCCCGTGGCTATATATTTGAGCTGTAGTCATAAGTTTCTCTCCTTTGGAATTCAAGATAAGGTTAGGGCAAGTATAAACGGAGAAAAACGACTTGGGCAGTACGCACTTTCATGACAGTGACTATCCATTGGGATAGTGTAAACACGGTGTTTGTGAGCCTAACGACTCATTTCAGAGAATCTTTATATCAGGATATTTAATTTAGGTATAACTAACTTAAGTCCTATATCCTTCCCTTAGAATCTGGGTAATAATTATAGTAGGCAAGTGATTAATGGAATCTCATAACGTAACGATAGGGGGTAACCTGTATGGCATCCATGATTCTGCTGGTGAAACAGACGGAGGACGATGAGAAGGTTATTTATCGATTCGGACCGAATGAGCGAAAGATGGGTCTCATTGAGATGAATAAGATCAAGGAAAGTGTGAAGGAACTGGAACCTGTCCAGGTGGATGGGGTAAGCCCGAGTTTTTTCTTTAACCGAGCTGCGCAGCGACTGGCACGATGTTTATTCAGGGAAGGCGGCAAGTTCCCGGAACGAACGACGTTTGAATCATAATTTCAGCACCGCAAAAATAAGTCCACAACCCTGCTCATGGGTCATGGACTTATTTTTCATTTCAGAACGTTTTGGCATAAGAGATCAGTGCCGTAATTGTGATGATATTAAGCAACGTTGAGATCAGCACCGTCTGGGCTGCAAAATCGGGTTCGTTATCGTATTCTTCTGCGAGAATGGATGAGTTGACACCCGTCGGCATACCGGAAGCGATAATAAGTGCCTGTGCAGCGATACCTTCCAACCCAAGCAGAAGCACAATTGAAATTCCGATAGCCGGGCCAATCAGAAGACGCAAAAATGTGCTAATATACACATCAAGACGGTACAGTTGAATTGGATATTTTACAATCTGTGCCCCGAGTGTCAGAAGCGCCACGGCAACCATACTTTGCTGCGCATAGGTCAGCGGCATGGACAGGAACGTAGGCAAGGGAACCTTCCACATGTGTAACAGAATCCCCAGCAAGAGCGCATATGGAACAGGCATTTTAAGAAATCCAATAATCACCGCACGGTAATTACCTTTGAGCTTCGCGCCCTGGATGGACAACACGCCATAGGTAAATGTCAGTAATGCCTGCAAAGACATGACCAGTGCCTGAATGGAAGAGGCGAGTGGATCGCCGCGGAATACCAGTGCATTGATAGGCAGTCCATAGTTGCCTGCGTTATCCAGCATAATACTGTTGTTGAAGGCAGCCTTCATGCCTTTATTCATCCGAAGCGAGCGCGCAAATACAGAACCTACAATATAGAGAATCAATACATATATCCCGTAAAAGAGTGTCACGGTCCCGAGCAGTTCGCCCGACATATCCGAGTGATACATGCTCATAAAGACGGCTGCGGGGGTAATACAATAGAAATTGATTTTGGCGAGCGTGTACAAGTCCAACTTGAACACCTTTTGCATCCAGGACCCGACGGCAATCAGGAGAAAGACGGGCAGGACGACTTCAAGCATGATGTCTGCAATCATTAGTTCAGCTTCCTTTTTCATGAAAATTTCAATCCGATTTCGAAAATGCTTTGCTTATTATATCATTTTATACACAACCGAACGTGTGAATTGGCTAAAAAACATCAGGAGGTGTTGCATCATGATTCCAGATCATCTGGATGTTGGTTTATCGATATTGTTTATTGGTTTCAATCCGAGCATTACGTCTGGAGAGACAGGTCATCATTATGCTTACAAAGGAAACCGGTTCTGGCGCATTCTTGAACGGTCGGGATTAACCCCGCGTTTATATGATGCACAGGAGGATGGAGAGTTGCTGAAGCTGGGATATGGATTCACGAATATTGTGGCCCGTCCCACCAGAGGTATGGAGGATATTACGAAGGAAGAGTACGCTGAAGGACGACAGATTTTACGCCAAAAGCTGGAGAAATACCGACCGGACATCGCTTGTTTTGTCGGAAAAGGTGTATACACCCAGTACAGCAAACGTGCCAAAGTACAATGGGGATTCCAGGACGACCCGGTCGTCAAGGAAATTCAGGAGTTCGTCGCTCCATCGTCCAGTGGACTCGTTCGCATGTCGATGGATGAGATTGTGGCGATCTATTCCCAGCTTGCTGATTTTGTTGCGGAGAAGAACAGGGAAGATTAAGAGGCAAGTAAGACAGGAGAGAAAGATAGCAGGAAGAGGCTACCACGGAATGTGTGATTCGGGTTGCCATAAAGTTCACCACCAAACCTGTAGAGAATGTGCAGCGGCAATTACAGAATGTTGGTAAGCAGAGTTCACCCAATCGGCTTCGCCGAAAAGGGCGAATTCTTTTTTTTGGATAAAGTGAGAGGTTTCGGGAACGGCTTCCGTCTATATAGTACAGAACCATGCATGGAAGCTGTAGAGAAGGGGGATTACATGACTCAACAGATACCGGAGGAGGAGCTTATTCAGCGCATTGTTGCAGGGGATAAGCAGTTGTTCTCCGTGCTTGTGGATCGATATAAAAATAAAGTCTACGGCATCATGCGCGGAATGGGCGCGAGTCATCCGGATGCACAGGATCTCGCTCAGGATACGTTCATTCGCATCTATCGTTATCTCCCGTCGCGGCGGGAGGGAAGCAGTTTCTCGTCGTGGGTGTACACCATTGCGGTGAATCGGATGAGGGATTTTATACGGGAAAAGAAACCCGTCATGTCTCCGGTCGATCAGGGGATCGAACCTGTCAGTAATGAAACACCGGAAAAGCGTGTGCTACATAAAGAGATGCAACGTGAAATATATCGCCAACTCGAACAGTTACCTGAATCGTATCGCCTGGTGTTATTACTGAAGTACACAAACGAGTTGAGCTATGAAGAGATTGCAGACATTACAGGCATGAGTTCAACCAAAGTGCGCAACGCCCTTTATCGCGGGAAAAAAACGCTGAGGAAGCAAATGGAACGCAAAGGAGGTTTAGCTACGTATGAAGCCTATTTCAAAGGATGAGGATCGGTTGTGGGAGGAGCACCTATACCGTGAGGAGCCGGATGCGGATTTTACGCTTAAGGTCATGCAGAAGCTGGATGGGGTGTCCATGGAAAATGGAGAAGATCAGTATCCATTCGCGAAAAAATCCATGAGAACGTTTTGGATGCGCCGGACTGGAATCGCCGCAGCGGCAGTTTTGATCCTTGCGGGAGGGGCCTGGTTGGCTTTTGACCGAACAGCAGAGCCGCCCTACCCCTCAGTGAGTGCTGTGGATCGCCCGCCACTACAGAACATCCCTGTGCCTGAAGAATTGAAATATTCCTATTTTGCGGATGATTACAAACGTCTTAAACCTCTCGGACTTGTGTTTAATCCGGATATCAATATCAATGACCAGGGCTACACGCTTAAAATTGAAGACGTGCTTGTAGACCGATCTCATATGGTAATGACCATGCAACAAACAACACCTGATGGATTAGGGTTATCACGGTCACTGTCTGCGATGGGGAGAATTCATGTTACGGATGAAGAGGGACGACAGATTGCCACTCTTGCAAGAGATACCAGAACTAAGGGTTCCGTAACTGAACGATTGTTATTCCAGTTTCATGATGAAATTCCGGATCAGGTGGTCGTGCGGGGTGAACTGCGTAATCTAAATGTGGGCAGATATTATGATTACGAGAAGAAATCCTACGAAGATAGAGATGTTACGGTGGATTGGAGCTTCCAATTCAATATCGATATGACCAAAGCCAAATCATTGGCTGTTGAAAATTCTATGGATAACACATATACGACGCCAGAAGGACTAAAGCTTGATATGACACAGCTTGTACGCACGCCAAACGGAACCCGGCTTGACCTGAATGTGAGTCTGGATGATGAACTTCGTGCCAAAGTTAATGAGGATTGGGCGAACTATATGAGCATCATCTATCATCTTGAAATCCCTGAAACAAATGAATACCGAATTTTCAATGGGATAAGACCAGATTCGCGTCAAGCCAAGTTTCGACTCCAAGATCTGAGTGACTTAAGAAATGGTGGGCCGTTGAAGTTGTCGGAGACATGGGACCCTGCATTTGTTACGGTAGATGCGAAGAACATTCGCTTTGTTTTGGATGGTTACACCCTCCCGGTGAAGGAAGAGAAATCAGTGGAAGTTGATCTGAAGAGGATGCGTAAGGACGTTAATTTTTATACTTTTGTACATTTTGAACAGCTTGGAGATGAAATATTGTTTTATGATTTTGAGTACGAGCCACTGATGGAATCGTATGATCCTCCGAAGATTGATGTAAAGGAAGGGTATTCACTAGTTCTGAAGGGGAGTGGGACGTTCCGAAATGCTTTCATGGGTGATCGCTGGGTTGCAGTAGATTCGGATGGAAAAGAGTATCCTGTTGAAGTGAACGGTTATCCGGATCAACCTAATAATAACGGTGAATACGTTGAAGATGATCTGCAATTAAAAATTCGTGGTTTTAACGAAGAAAAAGGTACAAAATTCACCTTGAAACGATCGGTTGTTCATCGTGAGTATCGCGATGTGAATTGGGAAGTGGATCTTCCGTCGTACGATAGCCTGCCTTGGCTGAAATAACCAGTAGTACAATTCAAGACATGAAGTAAATGAAGCTTCGAATGGATGATATAAGGATGGGTGGATGAATCAGTAGATTTAAGTGTGAATGTACAGGAATATAAGGATATAAGCCTAATATACGAAAAAGGCCCTGCATAATATGCGGGGCCTCTTTCGTTTGCACTAGACTTACGGGGACAGCAAGTACCTAAAGAATTCATCTTCAGAAAAGAGCGGTTACCTTTTCCGAATTATGCCGATTCCCTTGGAATCAACGTGGTCGATAACATAACGGTTTCCTTCGGCGTCCCCGGGCGTTCGATCCGGCGTTGTAAAGCTTCAACGGCACGCTGTCCAAGTTCCTCTTTACACAGATTAACTGTGGTCAGGGGCGGGGAGGACGTAACCGCAGAGTGTACATTGTCGATACCGATGACAAGGCAATCTTTAGGCGTGGAGATACCCATCTCCTGTAATTTGTGCATCCATTGCAAAGCAATATCATCATTAACACCAATCCAGGCATCGGGACGTTTGTCATCTGGCATGTTTTGAATGGTGGTAGCCAACTGGTTAACCCATTCCTCGTTCTCATACGGAATATTCCATTCTCTGAAGCTGGTCGTATGACTGGTGTCCACATGGAAATGGTTCAGGGCCAACTCAATCCCGATCTTCCGCTGGGCGAAGCTCGCAGCACGACCATCATCTGTGATGAGGCCGATCCTTCGGCAATTCATAGACATTAGATATCTAGCCACGGTGATGCCAGCTTCCAGATTATCATGGCTGATTGTATCACAATTCAGCAGGGGCTCCTGATGATCTACCAAAATAATAGGCCGACCCGTCTGAGAGAGTCGTTGTAGAACCGTATGCGGGAAAGCCCCCATGACAATAATCCCGGCACAACGTTCCCAGTCCAAGTGAGGAGCAATAGCTTTTTCGGGAGAGGTGTTCTCGTCCGTCACTCCGAGTGAGGGAGATACAATGGCATGATGCCAACCACGCTCATTACAGGCGGAGATCATGCCTGACAGAACACGTTGCCAGTAGTGGGGTTCACCGCGGTTGAGCTGATTCATGCAAATGAGAACAAACGGTGGATCGGACGGATCTGCATGGTTTGCAGTAGCAGAACTATTGCTAGTACCTGGAGTACTTTGGCGATACCCCAGTGCCCGAGCGAGTTCCAGAACCCGTGCGCGTGTTGCTTCACTGACACCCGTCTTGCCACTGAGTGCGCGGGAGACGGCATATTTGGATAATCCGAGCTGGTCAGCCAGCGTCTGAATGGATACTTTGCGTGACATATCATTACTCCTTCATTTGACGATCATCTTCTGACACAGTACACTTACAAATAATAATGTTATTATAAATTATCATAACAAAAATAACAATATAGTTATAAGGAGACGACATCCATGGAACAGTTCAGATTACCGAAAATCCCTATGCCGCAACTGGAATTACCGCAAGCTGTGCAGGATATTCTGACTGAGGCGGACGAGCGTTTGCAACATCGACCGAGATTGCTGAATCAGTTTCGCAATTGTTTTCCGAATACGCTGGAAACGACCACGAAGCTACTGGAGGATGGGACAACCTTTGTGATTACAGGAGATATTCCCGCCATGTGGTTAAGAGATTCCGTAGAGCAAGTCATGCATTATGTTCCACTTGCGAAGGATGACGAGAAGTTGCAGCGTATCATCGGAGGGCTGATCAAACGTCATACGTTCTACGCTGATATGGATATCTATGCCAATGCGTTCAATGAAACAGCGAATGGATGGCATTGGGATGCCAATGATGAGACGGAGATGTCACCTTGGGTGTGGGAACGGAAGTTTGAGCTGGATTCTCTTTGTTTCTCCATGAAGCTAGCTTATACATATTGGCGGGAGACGGAACTTACGGATATATTCGATGAGCGCTTCAAGAAAGTGATGGAGAGTATCGTACACCTGTGGGAGATAGAACAGCATCATGCAGAACGTTCATCTTACCGGTTCATGCGCCGTAATTGTCCAGCCCATGATACGCTGCGTAATGAAGGATTGGGCATGCCGGTGAATTATACGGGGATGATCTGGTCCGGATTTCGTCCGAGTGATGATGCCTGTGATTTTAATTATAATATTCCGGCGAACATGTTTGCTGCGGTAACCTTGCGCCAAATGGGGGAAATCGCGAAGTGGGTGTTCAGGGATGAACAACTGGTAAGCCGGATGGCTCGTTTGGAAGAAGAAATACGACATGGCATTTCCTTGTACGGTACTTACCGTCATCCAGAGTATGGGCAGATTTATGCCTATGAGACGGACGGTTACGGCAACTTTTGTCTGATGGATGATGCGGGCACACCTGGACTGATGTCCATACCGTATATGGAGTATGCTTCAATTGAAGACAAGGTGTATCAGAACACACGTCGATTTATTCTGAGTAAGGAAAATCCGTTCTATTATGAAGGGAAGGTAGCCAAAGGTATTGGCAGCCCCCATACTCCTCCGGGATACATCTGGCACATGGCGCTATCCATGCAGGGTCTGACCGCAGACAATGACGAGGAAATACTGGCGATGATTGAATTACTGGAGAACACAGATGCGGGTACTGGATATATGCATGAAGGCTTCCACGCCGATGATCCCAACACGTTCACCAGACCATGGTTTGCCTGGTCCAACAGCCTGTTCTCGCAGTTGGTGTATAAGGCAATGAAAAAAGGAATTCTATAAAAGATACATTATAAAAAAAGAGTTCTTACTGCTCGTGAAGCAGCCGTTCCGGTTACGAATCGTTCTTTTGATCGCTGTTATCCCCGGATTTCCTGATCGACTTTTGTAAAGTCGAAATCCGGTGATAAAGGCGAACGCTTTGCTTCTTCAGAATCGATTTCGTCCCCTACACTACTTCGTGTTTGTCAGAAACTTTTTTGTACCTTGTATAGGAGAGGGAAGTAGGCAAAAAAAACAAGAAAGCCCAAACTGCTAAACTTTGCAGTTGGGCTTTGTTTAATAAGAAAAACACAGGCGCTTCGCTATGTGTTTTTCAGTAGATCGGCGATGAACACTTTCTGGCCTGTGCGGGCGCTTTCCAGGGAAGCGAGGACCATGGCCATACTGAACTGGTTATCGCTGCAATCGGTCTCAGGCAGTCGTCCTGATTCCAGTGCGGCGAACATGTCTTCGAGACAACCGTGATGTCCTGTTTTGTCCATGACAGGCAGTTCCGCTTCAATCCGCTCACTTGGCTGGAAAAAGGATGGTTTGCCGTCAGCATCCAGGCTTTGCGCAGTAACTACTTCAGCATAGATGTCATCATGACCATCCCAGATGGCGGTACCTTTTTCACCGATTACTCGCCAGCTTGCTTCCCATGATGTGGGTACACCTTCTGCGCACCAGGATCCGCGATAGTTGAATACGGACCCGTCAGACATCTCAAATATACATAACGCCATCGCATTGCCCTGATACCAGGAACCTGGAGGGTTGAACTCATGGCAGTACACCGATACTGGGTTGGCTCCGAGAATATACCGTGCCTGATCAAACGTATGTATCGCCATATCGAGCAGCAGCGGACTATCCATCAGATCACGGAATCCGCCGAAGTGTGGCCCGATGAAAAAGTCGGCTCCTGCGTAACCTACCTGCCCTATAGCTCCGCCGGAAATGAGGTGCTGGTAGGCGCGGATACGCGGATCAAAACGGCGATTCTGCATGACGGCTTGAATGTGTCCTGTGCTGCGAGCGGTTTGCACAATATCTGTGCAGTCTGAGAAGGACTCTGCCAGTGGTTTCTCGCCAAATACGTGACATCCTTCCTTCAGCGCTGTCATGGCAATGCCGTAGTGACTCGCCGGAATCGTGACATCAAATACGATATTTGGACCAGTCGTTTGAATGGCTTCACGGATATCGGTGAACGTGGGGCAGGTGAGGCCATGTCTTGTAGCAAAAGCAAGGGCTGTCTGTTCATACAGATCGACCAGTCCCACGATTTCTGTATCTGGCCTTTGCAAGGCATAGTCCGCCCATGTGTTTGCCATAGCACCGCAGCCAGCAATAATTACCCGATAAGGATGAGTCATGTTCTCATCTCCTTCGCATGTGGATTGTGTTATACAGCTCGCATGGTTTCCTATACCGGATTGGGCACAAAATCGCCACCACGGCATTGTTTCAAATATCGCAATGCATGCACCTGTCCGGTCATTTCAAGTTCGTCTTTGTAGACGGGATCATGCCAGCCTTCAATATCAATCGTGCCCTGATAACCGTTCTGACGCAGAATGGTGATAATGTCTGCCCAGTTGTTATCCCCGAAGCCGGGTGTGCGGTGCCAGACAAATTCACGTGGGCCGTGCACGCCATATTCCTTGACAATATCCCAAGCAATCGTGGCATCTTTGCCATGTACGTGGAAGACTTTATGAGCCCATTTGCGTAGCTGTGGAATAGGATCGATCAGGCTGGACATTTGATGGCAAGGCTCCCATTCCAGCCCGACATTTTCATCCGGAACAGCATCGAACATCATCTCCCAAGCCGTCGGGTTATGGGCAATGTTCCAGTCGCCTGTCTGCCAGGTGCCACCCATATCACAGTTTTCAAAAGCAATGCGTACACCCCGGTCTGCTGCCCGACGTGCCAGTTCACCAAATACTTCCTTGAACCGGGGGATGGACTCGTTAATGGGTTGATCGGTCAATCTTCCAGTGAACCCGGAGACGATATCTGCACCAAAGAGTTGTGCATGATCGATCACTCGCTCCCAGCTCGCCAATGTATCGGCGTTGTCTCCGGCTCCCGTTAGCGGATTACCAAATACACTCACCGCGGAGATGACAATACCTTGTTCGTCCACGATTTCACGGACACGTTTGGCTGTCTCTGCCAGGTCCAGATCACCAGTCGTTTGCCAGAAGGTCAGGTTAAATGATTCAAAGCCGTGTTGCATGATCTGCGGGATAACGCGGACGGCGTCCTGCCCGCCTACAAGGGTACCGATGCGTAATGATTTATTCATGGTTGTATTTCACTCCAATATTGGCTTATAGTACTTCGTGACACACTCATTATAGCCGTGGATTAAAGGGATGGCTCTAAACAATCTTGTGTAATAATAGTCGGATCTTGTGTAGAGGGGGAAGAAGTCGTGCTGGATCTGAAAGCGCTTCACGAAAATACCCGAATTGACCATAAATCACATCCATTTCAGCTGTTCCAAAATCGGTGTTCAGATATGAAAGCTGAAGAATGCATTTTGTATTTGCATTGGCATGAACATTTTGAGCTGATTATCATGCGCAAGGGCAGTGCGCTGTTTCATATTGATAGCAAACCTTATGTGGTTGGAGCAGGTGAGGTCATCATCATTCCTGGAGGTACATTGCATGTCGGATATGCTCTGGATGAGGGGGATGTGCATTATGATTCCGTTGTGGTCAACCGTGCACTGTTCCATGATTTCACTCATGATCCTGTGCATGAGCAATATGTCGCGCCGTATCTGGAAGGAAGAGTGAGATTTCCGGTCAAACCGGCAGAGGAAAACACAACCTGCACAGGCTATTATTCTTTGCTGAATGAAGCTGTGGAGGAAATGGCGTTACAGCCCCCGGCTTATCAGCTCGTGGTGAAGTCCAAACTGCATGCCTTGTTCACCCTGCTTGCGCGAACCTTTATGCCGCAGCAGCTACCGGAAAAATCGGTCGGATCGTATTTTCCAAACCGCGAACGTTTCAAACAGTTAATTGCACAGATTGAAGCGGACCCCACAGGTAAGATGTCTGTTACGGAAGCGGCAAGTCATGTGGGATTGAATGCGTATCACTTCTGCAAAATGTTTAAAAAGCTGACCGGACGCACCTTTGTGGAATACGTAAACGGGTGCAGGATGAGTGAGGCAGAGCAACTGCTGCAAGGCAGTAGTCTGACCATTACGGAGATTGCCGCCAGAGTCGGCTGCGACAACGCCAATTATTTTACGAAGTTATACAAACAGTACAAGGGCATGACCCCCTCGCAGGGACGGGGGAGAAAAGAAGGTTGAGCACGACCAGTTTAGCAGTAGTCACGAATAAAATGTCCATAACGATGATTGTAACTATATGCAACTCGCAATCACAACTGTGAGCAGAAACAGAAGCAGAAGCAGAACACACGACAGTGATTGCCGTACTAATAACCATACTCATACTCACATCTACAAAGAATAACCCGGATAAAGGCCGATTCAAGGCATTCATCCGGGTTGTTTTGATTGAATAATAACAAGACAATCATCTATGTGTACAACGTGCTCATTTCATAAACCTGGAGAACAGACGATTGGCTTTCTTGGCGAGGTCGTCCATTTTGACGTTGGCATGATCGAACTGATTGTATCCCCATTTGATCGTTTGCAGCATGCGTGGAGATATGGGCGTTCCTTTGATCCGTGGATAGATGTTGTGATAAGCCCAAACCAGATGTTCCCAGCGATTGTCATTGCCGTCCTGAATATACTCGGATACGTCAATCACTTTCCCGCGTCCATCCTGAAGAATTACATTTTTCAGATGAATGTCGCGAGGGTTCAGCCCGCGGCTGCGAACGGCTTCTCGCGCTGCGTCCACATCGAGCATCACCTGCTCGGGGACGGGGATTCCCTTTTCCAAACATTCCAGCAGTGTATCCCCGGGTTCAAAACTGATCACGAGTACATTCCGGCCGCTGCCGTAATAGGTAGGGAAGTATGGCAGACCTTTGAGCTGCTCGTATACCTGTTTTTCATTTTCGAGTTTGTCCAAGGCATGATCCGAGTACATCTTGAAGGCATACTGCGGCAAGCCGTCATACGTAAATACAGCCGCGTCTGTACCTGTGCCAATGCAATTTAATCCTTCTACATCGCCGATGATGTTTACGAGCTCATTCCGGTCGCTTCCGATGACTTGGATCTGTTGTAATGCTTCTTCCGCCTGGAACCAATCCGGTCGATTCATGGGTGGTGCCTCCTTTTAGGATATGCCTGTACAATTTTTTTTCATATAATCTTTTTCTAACGAACCGAGTAAGTCTTATTTCACGTAAATCGCCAGATCTGAAAATGTAACGAATCAGAGACACGCTATTGACTCATTTGCTTGCAATAAACACGTTCTACAACCGAAATACGACTAATTAGCTTGTCTGGGGTTCGTTAGATTCCGTAAAACCTCATGATCCACGTGATAAGGTGTGTGAGATTCGTTAGCGCCGGGCCCGCACTGGCCCCGCACTGGCTCCAGGCTAGACCCGTACTAACATCCCGGTCTTGGATTCGCTGCCCTCTATAGAGTATATTATGCGTTCTGCTCCGCAATTTCATCTTTTGGTGATGTTACTATATAAACGATACGGATCGAATCGGAAACGGTTGCGTTAGAAGAAAATAACGGAAGCGCGCTTGCGGCAAGGTTGCCCGGGCTTTATACTGTGAGCATTAAGGGATCTTATGCAGATCCGGCATACAGAAAGGCAGATTACTTATGGCACAATACCCGCAGTGGTCTTATTCGCAGTCGCGGGCGAGTATGTTCGATGAGTGCCTGCGCAAATATTATTATCATTATTACGGTGCCCATAACGGCTGGAAGACAGACTCTGCTGATGAGATGCAGGTTCGTCTGTACCGTCTGAAGCAGCTCAGCAATCTGTATCTTGTCTTCGGGGATCTCGCGCATCGGATGTGTGAGTCGGCGGTACGCAGCAGGGAAGAGGGCAAAGATAAACCGCGTGAACACTTCCTGGAACAGACGATACGCAAGTTGCTGAATCAGGCGTATGTGGAATCAATGGACACGGATCAGTGGCGGCTGAACCCCAAGAATCGCACGATGTTGTCCGAGATCTATTACGGGGATGACACGTTGAATGACCGGATCGCCACGATTAAGGAACGGGCTTCAGCCTGTGTCGGTAACCTGTACCAGACGCTTACGTGGGAGGACTTGTCCCGGGCAAGTACGGACATTCTGGAGATCGAGAAATGGGATACCATGATGCTGCACGATACGCGTGTGTATGTGAAGATGGACTTATTGTATCGGCGCAGTAACGGCAATATTGTCATTGTGGACTGGAAGACGGGCAAGGAAGATGACTTTTCGGATCAGCTAATGTTGTACGCATCCTATGTGAGAGAGCACTACCGGGTTCCCTTGGAGCAGATTGAGCTGCGAGTGGAGTACCTGTTAACCGGGAAGCACCGAGAGTTTACAGCGACAGAAGAGGATATCCGGAAGGTGGAGGAGAACGTGGGTCGTTACATCGAGGAGATGCGATCCTGTGTTGAGGATGAGTACTATAACCGTCCAAAGGACGTCACCTACTTCACGGCAATGCCTTCCCACCGGTCCTGCCGGGATTGCAACTTCCGCGAAGTTTGCAGTGAGCGAGCAGTTTGAAGCGCCAAAACCGGAGGAACCAAAAGGCCTTATACCAACTAAACGAGCTATCCAATATGTGAAAAAAAACAAGAAGCGCAAGCCGGGAACATCTTCTGCCCGACGTGCGCTTCTATTGCGTTCCACAGGCCTGGCGACAAGGCGCCGGGTGGAACGATCATATCAAGATTACTGGACAGCGGCGGTATTCTCCAGCGCCTGACCCGCAGGAACATAGGCATGCCCGAGATCCCGGGCAACCGCCTCATACGTGATATGTCCATTCAGCACGTTAACCGCGCTGCGAATGGACGAACTGCCGCGAATCGCGGCGGCTGCACCGTGGTTAGCCAGCTGCAGCGCATAAGGCATGGTGGCGTTGGTCAGCGCCACCGTGGACGTACGCGGTACGGCGCCCGGCATGTTCGCCACCGCGTAGTGCACGACACCATGTTTCACATAGGTAGGTTCATCGTGGGTTGTGATATGATCAATGGTCTCAACGATCCCGCCCTGATCAATCGCCACATCCACAATGACCGAACCCGGTGCCATCGTCTTCACCACCTGCTCGCTGACAAGCGTTGGCGCCTTGGCGCCCGGAATCAGCACCGCACAGATCAACAGATCTGCCGCCGCAACAGCTGTTGCAATGTTGGACGGGCTGGATACCAACGTGTGGATCTGATTGCCAAAGATATCATCCAACTGGCGCAGACGATTCAGATTCAGGTCAAGGATGGTCACATCGGCGCCAAGACCAATAGCAATTTTGGCTGCATTTGTTCCCACCGTTCCGCCACCAATAATGACCACTTTCCCCCGACTGACGCCGGGTACACCGGACAACAGAATGCCCTTGCCACCTTCCGTCTTCTCCAATAACTGTGCTCCGATCTGGGAGGCCATGCGGCCTGCAACTTCACTCATAGGGGTTAGCAGGGGGAGAGCGCTGTTGACCTCCAACGTCTCATACGCAATAGCCGTTACCCGACTTTTAATAAGCGCTTTGGCAAGCTCCGGTTCCGCTGCGAGGTGCAGGTATGTGAACAGAATCAGTCCCGGACGAAAATATCCATATTCACTGGCAAGCGGTTCTTTCACCTTGATGATCATATCGGCTTCGGTCCACACGGACTTGGCATCCATCCGAATCTCGGCGCCCGCAGTTTGATATTCATGATCCGTGAATCCACTGCCGATCCCCGCGCCTTGTTCAATCAGTACCTGGTGACCGGCTCTTATGAAATCAGCAGCCCCGGCCGGAGTCATTGCTACACGATTCTCATTATTCTTGATTTCTTTGGGAATTCCGATTCTCATCACCATGCACCTCGTCCATTTATTGGTTGTTAGCTTATACTACAAGTTTATGACTTGGATAATCGTTTTGCACCTTACTTGATGTCTAATCTTTAGGAATTGAACTCAACATATTGTCGAAAAAGACTGTTCAGGACATTTGTCCATGGATTATAATGTAAGAAAAAATAACACAAAGAGGGATCGCCATTGCGAAATGACCGCGTGTTTACGATCAAAGATATCCTTGCACGTCCGGTATTTGCCCGAGCGCGACTAGCGGCAGGGAAGGATGGAGTGAACCGTCAGGTTGGCTGGGTTCATGTATTGGAGATTACCAATGTATCTCCATTCGTAAGCCCCCATGATCTTATTTTATCCACTGGACTGTGGCTTCAATCGGAAGAAGGGCGCGAAGAGTATCTGCTTCAGCTCATTGGCAGTGAGGCAGCGGGGTTATGTGTGGAGTTTGGTACCAGCATATACGGAATCCCGGAAGAACTGATTGAACTGGCGGACAGACACCAGTTTCCGCTGATCGTATTTGAGCAACCGGTCCGTTTTGTCGAGATCACACAGGATATTCACTCTCTGCTCATTAATCATCAACACCAACTGCTGAAAAGTCTCGAAGCATACTCCCGTCAGCTTCAGCAACGAACATTACAGAGTACAGATATGTCTGCTGTGCTGAACCTGCTGCATGAGTACGCTGCCAAACCGGTGGTGTACATTTCGTCCATGGAGCCGGGCAGTTTTGTGCCCGAACTTGTTCCGGAGATGGAACAGGCCATCTATACCTGGTATGAGCAAGAGGTAGAACATCTGGATTTGAATGATTCAGATACCGAATTATGGTTCCACATGGACGAAGAGAAGGCTCTGCTGTGTCATCCGGTCGTCTGTTTTGGCCAGGTATTTTCGGCTGTGGGCATGATTGTGCATCCCGCTGCTCCAGTGGAATATCTCAAGCTGTTGCTCGATTATACGGCGAAGGCGGCGGCAGCGCTCACGCTTCGTTCCCAGTTTCTTGAAGAGAAGATGGTCCGCAATCAGAATGAACTGATCCAGGATCTGATGAATGGCAACATCCATCAGGAGGAACAGGCTCAGACTCGAATGGGGCTTCGTTTGCTGGTGAAGGGACAGTACTGGTTTGCAGGAGGAGTCATCGAGATTGAGCATCGATTGAAGGGTACAGGCCGGGAGCGAATGGAAGCGAATCATCAGGATGTTCTTGTCCTGCTGCGTTCCCTGCTCAAGAAGAACAATCTGCCTAGCCTGATTATGCTGAAGAACAACCAGGTATATCTGTGCTGTGCGAAGGAAGCGGTAACGGCCGCTGCACGTCATCAACTGCTGCGATTGCTGGAAGGGATTGCCCAGGACGTGAAACGGTTTGCCAGTCGTAACTTGAAACAGGTTATGATTCATGTGGGATTTGGCAAGTTACGCAGCCGTTTGACCAGCCTGCCGGAGAGCCTTCAGGAGGCCTATCAGGTGATCGAAGTTTCGAGATCGGTAGATTCGATGGAACATGTTCACTTTTACGAACGTATGGGTATATATCAAATGTTAAAGGCATTACCCCACTCCTTCCTGCAACCCTTTGTCCAGGATCACTTGGGTATGTTGATTGCACATGACCAAACGCATCACCTGCGATTGGTAGAGACGTTGGATGCTTACCTGCAGAATTTTGGTTCCAAACGGGATGCGGCCGCTCAGTTATTTATTCATCGGCAAACGTTGTACAACAGACTGGAGAAGCTGGAAGAACTGATGGGTCCAGGTTACATGGATCAAGGGAGAAGAATCTGTCTGGAGATGGCGCTGCTCGCGCACGCGATGATTGAGAATGGACAGTGGCAATCCTCTTGATGAGGTGAAAGGGATGCAACACAGACTGTGCATCGATCTTACACTACCTTGAGCACAGTCTAGCAGTTTTTACTAATCCGCCGGGTATGTCGTAATGAAACAGGCAGGCGTTGCAGAGTGGAAGTGGAGCGTCGGCCCCGATAAAGCTTCGTTTGACCGGAGGAAGGTGCCAGTGATAATGAAGAAGGAGCAGCCAGCCGATACGGGGGTGACGACCGGTCGTGACGTCCTTCCTGTTCTGCTTCATTGTCCTCCATTGAAATGCCACTTTGGTGCAGCCATTCATTAAGTCGTTTGGGATTGATTCCAAGTTGTCCGCTCAGATTACAGATATCGAGGTTTATTCTCACACAAATCCGCCTTTCCTGGAATATCGGCTGGTAGTAGGGTATGAAAGGGAAGCATGAATTCGAGATCAGTAAATGCTCATATGCATGTTGGCTGTGCTTGATCGGCGGAATGATTCATTAAGTTAAGAAAAAGCGTGGAGTTGTCTATATACCGTGTTAGACGTTTCCATGTCCGCTGGTTTGAATATTTTCTATAAATTGGCTTTCAACAAGATTCTATCACTTCACATGCAATTGCGCGTCTCAATATAGTCTCAATTTTGTGAGAAAATAAAGTATATTAAAAGTACCAGTATCTAGTACGGAGGACATATATGGGAAACAGTAGTGAGGCTCAATACGACAAATATGTTGAGGATGGCAAACGGTTCATTGGTCGAACCAAGGAACTGACGACACTGGAGCGGTGGTTCAATCATCCGGAAGCCCCATTAACCATATTTTCAATTACGGGCATGGGAGGCATTGGTAAATCTTCCTTGCTTTCAGAGATGTTATCTGTCTCTCGGGATCGAGGTGCGAGGGCAATCTGGATGGATGGTCGATCATGTGGGGCGACTCCTTCCGTTTTTATGGATTATTTGTCCTCTACATTAGGCTTGGAAACAATGGATAGTGAAGCATACCCGCGACCATTGAGTCTGCTGAGAGACACATCGATCGAGAAGAGAATGGTCCTGGCCGTGGATAATTATGAAGAGCTTGCTCTGTTAGAAAGCTGGTTCATGGAAGTCTTTGTATCCAAACTTCCGTTAAGAGGGATACTTGTCATTCTTGCATCACGCCCGGAACTGGCGTCCACCTGGCGGACACATCCCCGATTACATCAGAGGTTTATACAGATGCAGCTTCAACATTTCACAGTTGATGAGATTACGGAATATATCACGGTGGCAGGCTTTCTGAATCAGGGGATGGCAGGTACCATTACGAGAATGACCGATGGACATCCGCTGGGGCTGGCGCTTGCTGTAGAAGCTGCAGATCAGAGGAGGAATCTCCCACAGTCCGAATGGGCTGAACTGTCTCATATGATCAGTGCTCGATTATTATTGGAACTTACGACACCTCGTCTGCATCCTGTAGTGGAGGTACTCACACTGCTTGAGACAGCCAATCAGGAATTATTATCATCAGTACTGGATATGACCGTGACAAAAGAAGAGTACCACATGCTGAGACAGATGTCGTTTATCCGTTCCGGCCCGGATGGTCTTGCCTTGCATGATATGGCCAGAGTGCATCTACTACGAGATTTTCGCCAGCGTGAGCCTCATCGGTTGCAGACCATGCGTATCAAGATCGTGAAGTTGCTGAAACCGCTGCATGAACAGGCGGGTCCACATGAGCGTCGCCAGATCGCCCGGAAGATGCTGTTGCTGTGTCAGGAATCTATGCTTCAATACCGCAAGTACGCGGATGTGTCCCGTGATTCCTTGTTCTCACCTCTCGAAACGATGAGAAGCGAGGATCTGCCCGTTCTGCACAGCCTGTTACAGCAATGGTGCGAGTACAGCGTGGAACCATGGCAGGCGGTATCCTATGGCCCCTTTCTGGATGAACTGGCACATCGTTATCCCGAAGGAATTGTATTAATGCGTGACAAGCTTGGGGAGACAATCGCCATGTTCATTACCATCCTTGTACATAGGGAGAGTAGTGAGTTGTTACTAAAATATTTTCCAAATGAAATGTATGAATGCTTTACACCACAGGAACTTGAAAATGACCCGGATCAGAGTGATACTCACTTTGCTTTGTTGGCTGCGGCAAGAGATGACGTGCCTGGTTATACACGAGAAGAACTGGTGGGATACATGGCACTGGATCGACTGTCTCTGCTTGGTGATGGTGCGCGAGCGATGCTCGTTGCAACGAATCCTCACCTGAAACTGTTTTTGCAGAGCATTGGATTCCAGATGCGAAGAACCCGCACCCGTGTCTGTGATAGATTCGAGGACCAGGCGGATATACTTGATTTGGATTTGCGTAGTGGGCAATTCGGAGAGTGGGTCATGTCTCTGCTTGATCCGGAATCAACAGAGGATCGGATACAGCCGGAAACAACGGAAGTGGATGGTGTAATCTGGACTGAACAGGATGTTCGCAAGATGTTGGGGAATCTTCGTTCCCCGGGAGAATTGCATGAATATGCTGGCAGGGTTAGAGGAGTAAGGGATGGAATCCAGTTACAGCTGTATGTCATGGATCTGTTGGAAGGCAGAGTACATGGCCTATCTCCACAGGATCAGATGCTGTTATACGCGGCCTACTGGACGCATGCTGGCAATCCAACTGCCGCAGCCCAGACGTGTTCCATGAGTCGGGCGACATTTTATCGCCATCTCAGAACAGCGCTGACTCGCTTGGCGCGGATTTTGTAGGGTTAGATTCATTCATATACCGATAATAACGACAAGAAGAGGCTGGTCATAGACCAAGCCTCTTCATGCGATTATAGAGCGTTGCCCTGGAGATGCCAAGATGCTTGGCGAGTGTTCGTTTGTTACCACCTGCTGCTTTCAGATATTGAATTAGAAGTTGCGCCTCATAGGTGTCCAATTTTTGCTGGTAGGTAACACCGGAGACAAGTTCGGAATCATCCGAGGTATCTAGTTCGTCCACATTTGCAACCGTTCGAGGTTCTTGTTCTGCTCCTGCTCCCGCCGAATCCTGACGTTGCTGATATTCGTTGCTCTCATGTGAATGGATTCCGGATGTCAGTTGAATTTCGGACTGTTCTTGCATGGTGAGGGAAGTGAGGGTATCGGGCAGATATTCCTGCTTCACCTCACCATCTGTCGTCAGAATGGTCAGGCGTTCGATCACATTTCGTAATTCACGCACATTGCCTGGCCAATCATATTGGAACAGCAACTTGAACACTTCAGGTGGAACCAACTCAATATGACGGTTATAGAGCAATGAGAATTCTTGAAGGAACGTCTGGGTTAATTCATATATATCTTCCTTGCGCATACGCAGAGGAGGGATGACAAGGTTAATGACATTCAGCCGATAGTAGAGATCTTCTCGGAATTGATTGCGGGCAATCATACTCATTAGATTTTGGTTGGTTGCTGCGATAATTCGGCAGTTGGCCTGATTCATACGTGTTCCCCCCACAGGAAAGTAACTCTTCTCCTGCAACACCCGAAGCAGTTTCACTTGCAATTCCAATGGCATCTCACCGATCTCATCCAGAAAAAGAGTACCCCCTTCGGCAAGCTCGATCTTGCCCTTTTTGCCTTTGGGATCCGCTCCGGAGAAGGCGCCTTTTTCGTAGCCGAATAACTCACTTTCAAACAAGGAAGCAGGGATTGCCCCGCAGTTAATAGCGATGAACGGTGCAGTCTGCAATTCACGGAGATCATGAATGGCTTTGGCGAATAACTCCTTGCCTGTGCCGCTCTCCCCGAGAATAAGTACGGTTGCTGAGGTGGTACTGATCTTGCGAATGGTCTCCATGCACTGCTTGATGACCGGGCTGCTGCCCTTGATTCTGGCAAATGGATCTAATTCGGGACGTAGGCGAGCAACGGCTTTCTCCAGGTGCTGGACTTTGGAGGTCATATGTAATAGTTCCTGATGTAATCGGATTTCGGTTGTTATATCCACTTCGGCAGCAACTGCACCCACAATATGTCCATCCAGTTGGACAGGACGAGCATTAATCAGGGCGAACAGGTCGGGCCGTGGCTGATGCTGTTTGCGATAGACCGTTTCGCCGGTATACAACGTTTTGAGAGACTGTAGCCGATCTGGAGGGAAAAAGTCCGCTGCGGGTTGTCCGATGATGTCTTTTTTGCTGATCGAAAAAACATGCTCCGCGCCAGTTGTCCAGTAGGCCACCTTGGCATCTTCATTAATTAATGTCAGAGCTGAACCCGCTGTCTCCAGTGTGGTCTCAAAATAAGCTTCTATTAGGCGATGCGCATGCATCATGGCATGCAAAACATCGGATACGGCGATATATCCCAATAGGGGGCCATCATCCTGAATGAATAAATAAGAAGATGTGTTGAATAAGCAGAAGGCATCTACCAACGATGTTGAGGACGGAATGGTAAGTGTGGGGAGGTCTGTATCCAGAATATCCATATCCGTACGTAATAAAGACATTAATTCTGGAAGTAAATGTTTCATCGATATCACCTCAGTTAGAACATAACTTTTAGAAACGACTTCTTTCACACGAGTTACTTACAAGTGATCTACATATGAAATGACTGGAGAATGATGGTTACCCATATTATAACTTTCCAAATGAGGTGTGTATATATTTTTTGACATGAAGCATACATGTTGTCGGCACAGAAGAGATCAATGTTGAATTTTCATTTCTTTTATTTCCTTTTACTATTATTTTAAGGAATTAATGCTAATTTGTATGGGCCCTTCAGTAATTTAAAGTGAGGGTTGAGTTATTATAAATGACATTCAGGTTATCTGATAGAACTGTTATTTCTCAATATGTTACACGGGCAGTTGAAGTGATTATTCGTATAGAACATGAATTGTCCACACCATTATGAAACTTCTGAATAATGCTATATGAAGGCCATCCGCATGAAGAAGAACCAAAGGAGGGTGATGAAATGGCCATTCTATCAACTGGGCCCATTGAGAATAAAATTTCAGGAATAACGGGGATTCGACCAACTCAATCCGTTACGGTCAAAATCGATAACCGGAATGCGACAGAAATGTTCACCGTGCTTCTTCGGGGCTATTACCTTAATGGAGTCAGAACATTATATGTAGAAGAACTGCTCAATGTATCACCTAATCAGGTCATAACCAAAGTTTATAATGGGAATTTTGATGCTTTTGAGTTTGTATTTTCAACTTCAGACACGGCTGCTCCAGAAGCACAAATATCCGTATGGGGCAAAGGTGCCGCAGGCGAATTAGTCGCGGCTCACCGATTGGTATCCCAAGAGTTATTGGGAGAAACGCTGAGCACAACAGGCGTCACAGGAGCCACAGGAGTCACTGGGGCAACAGGCGTCACGGGAGTTACAGGTGTGACAGGGGGCACCGGGGCTACTGGAGTGACAGGTGCCACGGGCATTTCTGGAGTAACGGGAAGCACCGGGGCTACTGGAGTAACAGGTGTCACCGGGGTTACAGGAGTAACGGGAGGTACCGGAGCTACCGGAATAACAGGAGCCACGGGCGTTACGGGAGTAACGGGAAGCACCGGGGCCACCGGAGTGACAGGAGCGACGGGCATTACGGGAGCAACGGGAAGCACCGGAGCTACTGGCGTAACAGGAGCCACGGGCGTTACGGGAGTAACAGGTGTCACCGGAGCTACTGGCGTAACAGGAGCCACGGGCGTTACGGGAGCAACGGGAAGCACCGGAGCTACTGGCATAACAGGAGCCACGGGCGTTACGGGAGCAACGGGAAGCACCGGAGCTACTGGCGTGACAGGAGCCACTGGCGTTACGGGAGTAACAGGAAGCACTGGAGTTACCGGAGTGACAGGAGCCACGGGCATTACGGGAGTAACAGGAGCAACGGGGGTTACGGGAACTACGGGTGTGACAGGGTCCACTGGAGCAACCGGTACAGCAGGGCAAGGGTTGTCCTCGTACGCCTATATTTTTAATACTTCAGCCCAGACTGTAGCTACCGAAACAGACATAACCTTTGATAGCAACCAAAATCTCAATAATATTACTCACACGCCCAATACCGCTGCGATTATTATTGGTAATGCTGGGGACTATGCGGTGTTCTTTATCGTTGCAGGTGTGCAGGCAAACCAATTCACCCTTTATCAAAACGGAGCCCCTGTAGGTGGCAGTGTATATGGTTCAGGAGCTGGCACTCAACCGAATCCAGGCATGGTCATTATTACCGCTGCTCCCGGTGATGTGTTGACATTACGGAATCATTCCAGTGCATCAGCAGTTGATCTGCAAACTCTGGCAGGCGGAACACAGATCAATGCCAATGCCTCTATTCTTATTCAACAATTGAGCAGCTAACTCAAGCTTGAGCTTTGAAGAAGAATGGGAATCGAGCTACACGATGGAAGGATTTAAAGTCAAATTACAAAGGGGGTTACTGAATGGCCATATTATCAACTGGGCCTATTGAAAATAATATTTCAGGTGTAACAGGCACCCGCCCCACTCAATTTATTACTGTTAAGATTGATAACCGGAATTTGACTGATGTGTATAGTGTACTTCTGTCAGGGTACTTCTTAGATGGAGTTCGGACGTTATATGTTGAAGAGTTATTTAATGTATTGCCTAATCAGGTCGTAACCAAAGACTTTGTGGCTAATTTTGATGCGTTCGAGTTTATATTTTCTACTGCAGACACAGCTGCTCCAGAAGCACAAATTTCTGTGTGGGGCAAAGATGCCGAAGGTGAGTTGGTGACGGCTCATCGTTTGGTATCGCAGGAGCTGTTGGGTGAATCATTTGGTATAACAGGTGCTACCGGAGCCACTGGTGCGACAGGAGCGACGGGCGTTACTGGAAATACGGGGGTAACAGGGGCGACAGGACTGACAGGAGTTACCGGTATTACGGGGGTAACAGGAGCGACAGGACTGACAGGAGCTACCGGTATTACCGGAGCAACAGGAGCAACGGGCGTCACTGGAAGTACCGGAGTAACCGGAGCGACAGGACTGACAGGAGCTACCGGCATTACCGGAGCAACAGGAGCCACGGGCGTTACTGGAAGTACCGGGGTAACCGGAGCGACAGGAGCCACGGGCGTTACTGGAAGTACCGGAGTAACCGGAGCGACAGGACTGACAGGAGCTACCGGCATTACCGGAGCAACAGGAGCAACGGGCGTTACTGGAAGTACCGGGGTAACCGGGGCGACAGGACTGACAGGAGCTACCGGGATTACCGGAGCGACAGGAGCCACGGGCGTTACTGGAAGTACCGGGGTAACCGGGGCGACAGGACTGACAGGAGCTACCGGGATTACTGGAGCAACAGGAGCAACGGGTGTTACTGGAAGTACCGGTGCCACAGGAAGCACTGGAGTTACTGGAGCAACTGGTGTAACCATACCTACTTCCGTGAATCTAATTTACGTAGCTAATTCTGGAAGTAATAATGTCAGTGTGATTAACGGAAATACCAATGCCATTGTGACCACGATCCCCGTAGGCAGCGGGCCTCAATTTATAGCAGTGAATTCAATCACGAACCTCATTTATGTGACTAATTTTGGGGACGATACGGTTTCGGTCATTGACGGAAATACCAACACTATTGTCACAACCATTCCGGTGGGTGTTCAGCCAGAGGGGATAGCTGTGAATCTAAACACGAACCTGATTTATGTTAATAATTTTAGCGACAATACAGTTTCCGTCATTAACGGAAATACGAATACGGTTGTTGCAACCATTCCAGTGGGCACTGAACCATTCGGTGTGGCGGTTAATCCAATCACAAACTTCATCTATGTTACTAATGTAGGGGACGGCACAGTTTCTGTCATTAATGGAGATACCAATATCGTTGTAGATACTGTTAATGTAGGCGCACAGCCATTGGGAGTAGCGGTGAATTTAACAGATAACAGGATTTATGTGGTAAATAACGGTGATAACACCGTCTCGGTTATTAGTGGATTTTCCGATAACATTATAGCTACTATTCCGGTGGGAACAGGGCCATTTGGAGTGGGGGTAAATTCAAACACTAACCTTGTCTATGTGTCAAACAACAACGATAATACTGTTTCTGTCATTGACGGAAGTGGCAATACTGTTGTTACTACCATCCCGGTGGGATCTGCACCATCCGGTGTCGGCGTGAACCCTTTAACCAATGGAGTTTACGTTGCGAACAATACGGGTGGCAATATCTCTGTAATTGATGGAAATAGCAATACCGTTACAGACACAATTACCGTAAACTCCGGACCATTGGGTATAGGGATAAATCCGTAATGAGCTTGTAATTTTAATTAATAAATGAGTGTGTCCAGAAAAATAGACATTTAAAATTGGGGATGCTAATTTTTTAGACATTAAGAGAAGAACCGGAGAAAAGGAAAGTTGGATGCTCTCGTAAAGTGTTCCTATAGAAAAAACCATGTGCCCAGAAAAAAAGAGGCAACATGGTTTTCTTTTGTATTTTTTCATATATATTGATCCAGCTGGAGAATAATTATCGGAACATATTCTTAACGACCATCCAGAGATTAGCCGGTTTTTCGGCCAAACGGCGGGTATAGTACGGATACCACATGGTGCCATAAGGTACGTAACAGCGAATGCGATAACCTTCTTTGGCGAGACGTTCCTGTTCGCTCATGCGCAGACCATATAACATCTGGAATTCAAAGGCATCCGGCGAGATTCCCCGATCCTTGGCGTATTGTTTCGTCCAGTTAATGATGTGATCATCATGCGAGGCAACCGCAGTGTACACACCCTGATCGAGGTGATTACGAATCATCGTTTTGAATTGATGAATGACTTCAGAAGTATTCTGATAGGCGACTGATCCGGGTTCTTTGTAAGCACCTTTAACCAGCCGAAGTCGAATGCCTTCCCGAATCATATCACGTGTATCTTCTTCGGTGCGATGCAGGTAGGCTTGCAATACTGTGCCTGTATTATGCAGTCCTTCCGAGTGCAGTCTTCGGACAATATCCAGCGTCGCTTGAGTAAATGGACTATCCTCCATATCAATTCGGACAAACAGATCATGCAATTTGGCTTGTGCGGCAACGGTACGGATATTTCGATAGCCCTCTTCCGGGTCAAGTGCGAGGCCCATTTGTGTCGGTTTCAGCGAGACGTTGGAGTCTGCTTTCTCACGTGCAATGCCTTCTACCAGTCGTACATACTCATCCCTGTACAATGCCGCTTCGCTCAGTCGGGTGATGCCTTCTCCAAGATGGTCGAGCGTAGCCATAATGCCTTTATTATTGAGTATGTGGATCTCTTCGAGAGCTTCTTCCAAGGTGTTTCCTGCAATAAATTTGCCTGCCAGCTTCTTACCATATCTAATGGACAGGTTCTCTACAGCTTTGTTGCCTGCCACGGTTAATAAGGTTTTGCGATATATTTCCGTTCCTACACTCATTTTCGTTTCCTCCTTCAGCATTGTGCATCCTTAATTCAAGCAAGAAACGTGCCAGATTTGACGATGGTCTACTATTTTTCATGAAAATTATCGCGCTCGCCTTTATCCCCGGATTTTCCCTCTATAAAAAGGAATCAAAAAATCTGGGGATAACAGCGATCGGAAGGTTATTCTGTAATCGGAGTGGCCCGTGTGAATTTTCAGTAGTTGAATTTAACGAGAAAAATATTTCAATCTCAACCGGAGTTGGCACGGATTTTGCTACATATATTTGGTGATGAGTAACATGCAAAATAATTCAGGCGAGCAGCCAGCGAATCCCACATCCTGAAGGAGGAATCATTGATGAATATCCCTTTTGTTAACGAACCATTCACACCCTTTGCAGTCCAGGCGAACCAGGAAGCATTTGAAGACGCACTTCGTCAGGTAGAAGCTGAACTTGGGCAGGAATACCCGATTATTATTGGTGGGAAAAAAATAACAAGCAGCCGCACGTTAACTTCCGTGAATCCCGCAGCCAAGAATCAAGTCGTCGGAACGATCCATCAGGCAGATCAGGAATTGGCCGAAAAGGCCATTCAGACAGCGGCGCAGACATTCCACACATGGAAACATACTGACCCGAATGAACGGGCTCGTTATCTATACAAAGCAGCTGCCATTATGCGCCGTCGCAAGCATGAGTTCTCCGCATGGATGGTTTATGAAGCTGGCAAGACTTGGCCTGAAGCGGATGCGGATACAGCGGAAGCCATTGATTTTATGGAATACTATGCACGGGATATGCAGCGACTGAGTGAACCGCAGCCCCTCGTGCGGATTGCAGGAGAAGATAATGAACTGAGTTATATACCGTTGGGCGTTGGTGTTGTTATTCCACCTTGGAACTTCCCGCTGGCAATTATGGCAGGCATGACCTCTGCTGCACTGGTATCCGGCAACACAGTGGTGTTAAAACCCGCCAGTACAACTCCGGTGATTGCCGCGAAGTTTATGGAGCTGCTTGCAGAAGTTGGCCTGCCGGATGGCGTCGTGAACTTTTTACCAGGACCAGGCAGTGAAGTGGGTGATTATCTCGTGGATCATGCGCTCACCCGGTTTATCAGTTTCACCGGTTCCAGAGATGTAGGGCTGAGAATTAATGAACGTGCAGCACGTACAGCTCCAGGTCAGAAGTGGATCAAACGGGTTATTGCAGAGATGGGCGGCAAGGATTCCATCGTAGTAGACAGTGACAGTGATCTGGAACTCGCGGCAGAGTCCATTACCGCTTCGGCATTTGGTTTCTCAGGACAGAAATGTTCGGCGTGTTCCCGTGCCATTATTCATAAGGATGTATATGATGAAGTATTACAAAAAGTGATTGAACGGACACAGAAACTGACGATGGGTAGTCCGCTTGAAGTTGGCAGTCAGGTTGGGCCCGTTATCGATGACAAGGCATATGCAAAGATCACGGAATATATTGAAATCGGCAAGGGTGAGGGGCGTCTTGTGCACGGTGGCGGTACAGGGAACGTTGAAGGTTATTTCATTGAACCAACTATAATTGCCGATGTGGATCCCAAAGCCCGGATTGCTCAGGATGAGATTTTTGGACCTGTGCTTGCGTTCATCAAAGCAGAATCTTTCCAGGATGCTTTGGATATCGCCAATAATACAGATTATGGTCTGACCGGCGCGGTGATCTCACGTAATCGTGAACATCTGGAACAGGCAAGACGTGAATACTTTGCGGGTAATCTGTATTTCAACCGGAAATGTACCGGAGCACTGGTAGGCACACATCCATTTGGCGGATTTAACATGTCAGGCACGGATTCCAAGGCAGGTGGAAGAGACTATCTGCTGTTGTTTACACAGGCGAAGCTGGTATCGGAGAAATATTAGACAGAAACCCATGATCCAACTAAAAACTTCTTACATTCACTTGAATATTATGCTATTATCCCTGCAACGCATAAGGAGGGAAACGGATGTTAGGTGTTCAGTTGGTACAGGAACAACGTATTCGGCTGTCCATCACGCCGGAGATGAAACAATCCTTTCAATTGCTAACCATGTCTGGCCAGGATCTGACCCGTTACTTGCTGGATGCGGCGGAGGAAAATCCAGTACTCGAACTGGAAGAACAAGCCGCGCTCCTCGCCCGGATTCCGCGGCGAATGGATCAGCGCAGGTATGATTCCTATGATCCGTTGCTTCAGGCCAAAGGTGCCGAACCTACTCTGGAACAATTGCTGATTGCGCAAATTCGAGTGATGACAATTCCAGACGAATTGGAAAATATGGCCGTATATTTGGCAGGGTGCGTTAATGATGATGGTTATCTGACGGTTGAACTGGCAGAGGTGCAAGCAACACTTGGGCTTCCGATGAGCAAGATTGCAGCGGGACTGGAGCTTCTCCAATCACTGGAACCTGCTGGTGTAGGGGCGCGGAATCTGCAAGAATGTCTGTTGCTCCAGATTAGACGTGATCCATCAGCAGCGCTGAATGCGGAGTGGATGGTGGAAGCGGGATTGGAAGCACTGGTTCCTTTTCACCCAGGTAGAACAGGGAGACGATTAGGCATGACTTCACGGGAAGCTCAGACTGCCTATGACTATATTACACGTCTGGACCCCAAGCCCTGTCGATCCATCGGATGTACAGAACGGCCACATTACATTATTCCGGATGCCATTGTTGGGTTGCGTAACGGTGAGGTCCATTATAGTTTGCATGCAGCAGGTAACCCTCGGGTATCGATGAATGAAGCGTGCTTCCGCTGGATCAGGGAAGAGGCTCCGGACACAATCTGGTCTACCCGTGTGGCAGAGGCGAGGGCTATCATTCGGAGTGTACACTTGCGGCGCAGGACTTTAGTGCGTGTGCTGGCGGCAGTGATGGAAGAGCAGAAGCACTTTTTGGTCAAAGGCCCATCCGCGCTAAAACCACTTAATCTGGCTGTTATTGCAGAGAAGATTGGCATGCATGAATCAACGGTAAGTCGTGCGGTGAACGGTAAATACATTGAGACCCCACATGGTGTATATGAACTCAGGGCTTTTTTTGCCTCGGGAATCAGTACAACGTCAGGGGATAAAACATCAGCATCAGCAGTGAAACGTAGATTAAAAGAAATCATTCGCACGGAACAGGCTCAGCGTCCATACTCGGATAATCATTTGGCCACACTGCTCGCCAAGGAGGGGATTGTCATCTCCCGCAGAACGGTTGCCAAGTACAGGGAGGAACTTCAAATTCTGCCTTCCCTTGAGCGTAAACGGTGGGCTTAATCGAATAGCTGGCGTCTTATCATCTCTGAATATAAGAACCCCCGCAAACCGGATAAACGGTCTGCGGGGGTTCTTGTTAATTATTTGAGTTTGGGTTGCTAAACCAGTTTTCCTGATTACCTACAAACGTTCCATATTACGCAGGAAGTGTTCTCCGGCAATCCCTGGTGTAGTCATCTGTTCCGGATGAAGAATCTCTTCCAGTTCTTCCGGTGTCAGCAATCCGCGTTCGAGAATAATCTCTTGCAAGGAAAGTCCAGTCTTGAGTGCTTCCTTCACAATGGAAGCTGCCACATTATAACCTAAGTGTGGGTTCAACGCCGTAACCACACTGAAACTTTGCTTCATGATTAATTCGCAGCGCTCACGGTTAGCTTCCATCTCTTCAACTGCATAACGCGTGAACACATCGATGCCGTTATTCATAATTTTCAGCGATTGCAGCAAGTTGAACGCAATAACTGGGCCCATGACATTCAGCTCGAATTGACCGGCTTCACACGCCATACAGATCGTATGGTCGTTCCCCATCACCTGGAAGGATACCTGGTTAATGACTTCTGCCATAACGGGGTTGACTTTGCCCGGCATAATGGACGAACCTGGCTGACGCGGTGGCAGGCGCAATTCATTGAATCCTGCACGCGGGCCTGAAGCCATCAAGCGAATATCATTACAAATTTTGGAAAGGCTAACCGCACATACCTTCAGCGCCGCTGAAAGTTCCAGATAGGCATCTGTGTTCTGCGTTGCATCCACGAGATCCTCAGCTGTTTGTAGTGGAAGTCCGGTAACATCAGACAGGTGCTCTGTAACCTTGACGATATATTCGGGTTTGGCATTGAGACCTGTACCTACCGCAGTTGCACCCATGTTAATGGTAAGCAAGCGGCGATTGGCGAATTCAAGACGCTCAATATCCCGTCCGATTACACGGGCATAAGCTCCGAATTCTTGTCCAAGGCGAATAGGTACGGCATCCTGAAGATGGGTACGGCCAACCTTGACCACATCGTTAAATTCCACTTCTTTTTTACGGAACGCATCCTGTAGTCTCTTCATGGTAGCGAGTAACGTCTCCGATAGTCGGTACGCCGCAATGCGCAGTGCTGTAGGTACCACGTCATTGGTGGACTGGGACATGTTCACATGATTATTGGGATTGCAATGGAAGTAGTCTCCCTTGCTTTTGGTTAACAGTTCCAGCCCGCGGTTGGCCAAAATTTCGTTCATATTCATATTCATGGAGGTGCCTGCACCGCCCTGAATGGAGTCTACAATAAAATGATCCAGATGATGGCCTTTCATCATTTCTTCAGCTGCCATGACGATCACATCGCCAATCTTGCTCGGCAGCATCTTCAACTCCATGTTGGTAATCGCTGCTGCCTTCTTCACCGCAGCCAGAGCCGTGATCAGCTCCCGGTGTACCGGAACGCCGGTAATCGGGAAGTTTTCCACGGCCCGTACCGTCTGAATTCCGTAATAAGCATAAGCCGGGATTTCTTTTTCACCGATAAAATCTTTCTCCGTCCGTGTGGACATAGTAGACATCTCGTTCGCCTCCAGTGGCATCAATAAAAATAGTTCGGCTCCAGCGTTGCTGAAGCGCACTCAGTATATCATTTAAGCAAAATGGATGCCAATCTAAATCATTTGGCCTCTTGTGCCGATAATAAATAAAATTAGGGATATTAAATGGAATATTATTCAATTTTTAAGAAAGGGAGGGGTGGCCAAGCTTGTCTTATACATTATGCGCTATATGGTAGAGAAGTCATGCATGAACGGCAAGTATGAGGGGGAATAGAACGTTTTCAGTGATGTATATCACATGAAATTTGGTACTTGATTGGTAAAATAGGAAAAAAGGACTACGGGGTGTGCACATGAAATGGACTTTAGGAGCAAAGACTGTCGCAGGTTTGGTACTGATTTCGATTATTACCTACGGAACTAGCGGCTTTTTTATATTTTTTGTCAAAGACTGGATTACATTAGATATTCCGAATTGGGTATACATATCGATTATCCTGATCATGGGAGTATGCTGGAACGGGATTCTGGGATGGTTTGCCTCACGCTGGCTGACTCGTCCAATCGTTCACCTGTCCCGGGCTGCACAGCAAGTGTCAGCGGGGGATCTGACAACCGAAATTCCGCAGCGACGCACGCAGGATGAACTTACTGTATTATATGATGCTTTTCGCGCAATGGTTTCTAACCTTCGAAGCATTGTAAATGATATTGCTGACAGTACAAGAACGACCTCACAGAACGCACAGTCTCTTAGTGAAGCGATTACCCAGGCCGCTGAACAGATCGAGATGATGTCAGATGCGGTAGATCATATTGCAGTAGGCGTAGAAGAGCAGAAGGTCACTTCCCATCAATCTCTGATCACTGCGGATGAGATGCTGAACGATTTCCAACGTATGCATAGCCAGTCCATGGACATGACAGAGATGTCCGGTCAGATGGAACGATCGGTGGATCATACCAAACAGACTTTCTCATCGTTGATGAAAGGGATGGACGAGCTGGCCGAGTCGCACAATCGTTCCCGCGATATTATGTTGTTGCTGGAGAAGGAAGCCTCCGATATCGAGGTAATTACCCAGTCTGTCAAAAACATCGCAGAGGAAACAGGGTTACTTGCCCTGAATGCTTCCATTGAGGCTGCACGAGCTGGCGAAGAGGGTTCTGGTTTTGCAGTCGTGGCGCAGCAGATCCGCAAGCTGGCAGACGAAAGTAAGGAATCGGTACACCGTATTAATGAGCTGATTAGTCGTGTGCAAGAGCGGATCAGGGAGACAGCCCAACTGTCTCATGAGCAGCATGGTCTCGTGGTTAATGAATCGGAGCGGACCGTCTCTGTGGATCAGACGTTGCATGAACTGACAGGCACAGTGGAAGTATTTATGAAGGGTGCGCATGATATCGGCTCCAAGATTGCAGAACAGACCGGTCGCGTGGAGCAAACGCACGGTCATGTGAAGAAAATCCAGGGGAAAGCCGGATCGTTCTCAGATGAGGCGAGACGAATTATGGATGCCGCACACGAAGAGACAGCCATCATGGAGGAGATTTCATCCTCGGCTGAAGAACTGAGACAATTAACCGATCGGTTATTGGACAAAACCAAAGCATTCCGGATGCAGCCTTAAGCTGTGTTCGGGATTTTTTTTGTTTTTGGAGAACAGTTTTGGCATGAGAATTTGCTTATTCTGGTTAAAGCCGAACGTTCTTTCGTGAAAACGAAAATTTGTAAAGATTATTTTATGAAAGATTAACAAATTCGCAACTTGCAGGCGATAAATGAAGATATAATAGGATTATCACAACAGATAAAGGAGCCCAGTATATTGAAAACTTGGACAGGTATCCTGCTGATGATTATTTTGGCGGTAGCTACGATTAGTACAACTTCGGCTGCCAGAACCATGAATGAATCGCAAAAACAGCTTAATATAGATGATCAATCCAGCCAGACCGCAGTGGGCGAGGCTTCCAATATAGATAAACTGCATGACACAGCGAAGGCAACACAGGAATCCATTCCCGTGAAAGAGGAATACGTTTCGGTAGCTCCAGAGAATGAGAAGGTCAGATTATACCCTATGAAAGTTGAGGGTTCAGGATATATATATAACGGAATGATTTTGGAAGTGGACGGCAAAGTGCAAGAATTTAGTGATTGGCAGGGAGAAGGCGGGTCTTACAAACCCGAAGTGCACGAGTTGGATCTGAATGGAGACGGCCAGAAAGAAATTATTGTTCTGTACACGGAAGGTCATGGAACAGGTATTTATTTGGGACAAGCACGTATCATTAATCCGGTAACGCTGGAAGAAATGAAGATGCAATCTCTGGATGAGATTGCGAAACAACATGTGAAGTCGAAAGTTACGGTTAGATCAGACCGTGTGGATGTTGATGTCGCCGTTGATGGCGTTCAAGCAGAACCTTTACGGATCGAGGAAGATACGAGTGGCGGCGTATATAACGAAGAGTTGGGATTCGGTGGAGTTACCTATTACAGTGTAGAGGATGGCCAGCTTGTTGTATCAGCAGCAGGATCTTACGGTGCGGCTTTGTATGCGGGTGATCTGACATTCACTTATGAGTATCAAGATGGCGAGTGGAAGGCCGTAGATTTGAAGTACAGCATGGAAGTGTATGAAGAAGAATATTATGAAACTTTTGATTGATATCATCCTGTTGATATCGTAGTGCAGCGGGAATTGAAAGTTCTCATGTGTGGAGTTAAGTGAACATCTGACAAGAATATCTTCCTTACTCCGTATATGGACAGTGGGAAACTGGGCGAGGCTGAAAAAAATGGGGACATACAGCCTCGTTTTGTGCTGCCCGGAAATAGGCACTGTGTCCTAAAAAAGTGAGAAACAATTGACATTATCACTTTAGTCGTTTAAATGTATAAAGGACAAATCATTTTAACATTCAGGAGGGATTTTGATGAAGAAAAAGGTTGTACTGGGTTTGATGGTAGGCACATTAACGCTTGGGATCGGAACAGGTGCACTCGCAGCAACAGGACTGGAACAGATTAAAGCCTATCTGAACAGCAAGATTACGCTAAAAATGAATGGTGCCACGGTGACAGCCAAAGATGCCAATGGTAAAACAGTGTTGCCTATCACTTACAACGGAACAACTTATTTGCCTGTGCGTGCTGTGGGATCCTTGCTTGGGACAGAGATCACTTATGACAGTGCAACTTCATCCGTCCTGATTGGCGGAACGAATGGATCTGCGCCCGTAACCAACGGAAAAGTAACGCTGAGTGCACTTGGAACATCCGTACTGGGATCTACCGCTTGGCACACCAAAGATCCTAAGGATACCACATATAAAGGCAAGGATTACAAGAATGTTTATCTGCATAATGATCCTACGAAACAGGGGGATGATATCCAGATTAATACGGGTAAAAAGTATTCTTCTCTGCACTTGGAACTTGCCGCGCTGAAAGGAAATCAGGAGATTCATATCTATGATCAGGATCTCGCGACACTCAAAAAGTTCAATATCACTCCAGAAAGCGGTATGATGAGTCTAGATGTGGATGTTAAAGGTACAGACGCTGTCTATGTAGAGATTGTATCTGAAGATCCGGATTCGGCTCTGTTTGTACCGCTCACAACATCGTATCTGACGAAGTAAAACACAATCTGCAAGTTTGCGACCTTACAGAAGGGGCAAGGCAAGCATAAACATAAAAAAACGATGATTCACTAGGCGATTCCTGAACCGTATCCGGTATTCAGAGTTGCCTGGTGAACATCGTTTTTATTTTCTTTTTGTTACGAATATTAGCGGATAATGGTATCCAGTGGTTTCAGGTTCGCTTCGATCTCGGCGCGGCGACCTTCAAGGAATGGAGGCAAAGCAAGCGATTCACCCAGATGCTCCAATTCTTCGTCTGTATCAAATCCCGGACCATCGGTTGCAAGTTCGAACAGAATACCGTTTGCTTCACGGAAATACAGGGAGCGGAAGTAGAAGCGATCTACAAAACCGGAGTTAGGGAATTGGAAGTTACGAACCCGTTCCACCCACTGTTTCAGTTCTTCTTCGTTATCCACTCGGAACGCAACGTGGTGTACGCTGCCACGTCCAGGACGCTCTTGGGCAAGGTCATTCCGTTCCTCAACATGCACCTCGGAGCCGCTGCCACCTTCACCGGATTCAAAAACGAGTACATCAGGTTGACCTGGAGTAAAGGCAGGGTAACTTCCTTTAGCTCTGAAACCGAGCAGTTCGGTAAGAACCGGAGAGGTAAGGGAGGCGTCTTTTACCGTAAGATGGATAGGGCCTAGGCCTACAATGCCATACTCGGCAGGCACAGGGCTCTGATCCCATGGTTTACCACCAGCGACACCTGTGTTGTTTTCATCCGAGACCAGAATCAGACGTTGTCCTTCAAAGTCTGTGAATGAGAGCGTCGCACGACCACCCCGTTCAACAATCTCTCCATGTGGAACTTCGAATTCGTCAAAACGCTGCTGCCAGTACGTAAGTGCCGCATCACTTGGAACGCGAAGTGACGTTCCAGATATGCTGTTCACCCCTTCACGAGTCTGTCCGGCCATCGGAATCTCGAAGAAGGTAAGTTCGGTACCCGGATTACCTTTCTCATCGCCATAGAAGAGATGGTAGACGGATACGTCGTCCTGGTTGACCGTTTTTTTAATGAGGCGCAGACCCATGATGTTGGTGTAGAAACGATAGTTCTGATCGGCATGTGCTGTTAGAGCTGATACGTGGTGAAGTCCTTTGATTTGCATAATAATTCCTCCTAATTTAGGTTATACGTTCAACTAAGGATTATTTACACTGGCACTCCGATGACAGAACAACCTTCCGATCGCTGTTATCCCCAGATTTTTTGATTCCTTTTTTGAAAGGGAAAATCCGGGGATAAAGGCGAACGCTCTGCTTCTTCCGGTTATTTCTGTCCTCTCCGTTATCGTGTGAAAGTTCAGTTGAACATTTTTTGAGTTTATTTTAATTTATTCTTTATTAAGAAAGTTACTAACTTTTCGTTTGTTTTGGTTCTAAATTTATCTTAACATAAAGATATTTAAATTACAATGCTTATTTAGAATTCCAACTGGACAGTACTTTCATTCAATGGCAAAATGAAAAAGTTAACATTAAAGAGAGATACTGTTGGTGAGATCCTTGTAAAGGAGAGAAGAGATGCATGGCGTATCCACCATGGCTGGACCCTTATGATGCAGAGCCGTTTATCCTGTTCTCCACTTCACATATCGTTTCGATTAGCGTAATTACAGCATTAATTGTACTGATGTTTTTGCTTCGACACCATCTTCGATCATGGTCAGAGAGGGCACGCCGCATACTGCGGATTGTTCTGGCCTGCATCATGTTTGCCTGCGAAATCGTGCTGCAACTCTGGTATGTATATGGAGGGATATGGAGCCTGCAGACGTCCCTGCCACTCGAACTATGCAGTCTGTCGCTGCTGTTATCGGCGTTGTTACTGCTAACACGCAGTCGACTGTTACATTCTGCACTGCTGTTTGCAGGCATTGCTGGAGCCCTTATGGCGATCCTGACTCCTAATCTGGGTTATGGTTATGCACATTTTCGATTCATTCAATTTTTCGTTGCTCATGCTTGTATCATTCTGGCTTTACTCTACATGACCTGGGTAGAACAGCTGCGACCTAGCTGGAGATCTGTAGCAGGTTCGATGATATTTGTGAATGTGGCAGCACTAATCGTATACGTTGTAGATGTCATGCTTGACGCGAATTACATGTTCTTGAGACACAAGCCGAGTACACCCTCGGTGCTTGATATGTTAGGTCCGTATCCCATGTACATCCTTGGGGAAGAGATACTTGCGCTTGTTTTGTTCTCGCTAATGTACATTTTGCTCTTTGCCATTCCAGACCGGTTGAAGCATCGTGTGAAAAAAGGTAAAAGTTCCGCGGTGTAGTGATAATCCTTGTAGTTGCAACTGCGCAGGATTATAAACTTCTTATAAATAAAACATCCCGCAGTAATCTGACCGGATCAGATCGCTTGCGGGATATTCGGGCGTTGTCCCTGAATGAGGCAGGGCCAACTTATATTATATTTTTATCCACGGAGCAGAGATTCCGCACCATCCACATAGATTCGTGTACCTGTAACATGAGAGGCTTCATCGGAAGCGAGGAACAGAACGAGGTTCGCCACTTGCTTCGACGTTCCAGGTTCGCCCTTGAGCGGATGTTCGTGACCCTCAGGGAATTCAACAGGAATCTGTACTTCTTCCAGATCATCCGACGGGTAGGTGTTATCATCAATGTTGGTATCGATGGCTCCTGGGCAGACGGCGTTAACACGGATCTTATAACGAGCCAACTCCAGTGCAGCCATCTTCGTAAACGCAGTTTGTCCCGCTTTGCTGGAAGCGTATGCAGAGAAACCGATCCCTGAGAAGACCCGGTTACCGTTGATGGAACTGGTAATAATGATGCTGCCGCCATGTTCTTTCAGATGAGGAATAGCATATTTGACGGTTGCGAAGGTTCCGCGCATATTGATCTCCATCGTTTGGTCCCAGTCCTCAATTTCCATCGTTTCAATCGGGGCCATCGTTCCGTTAATGCCGGCATTCGCAAATATGATATCCAGTTTACCCGCTTCAGCCGCGGCCTGATTGATTGCCTTCTGCACATTATCCGGTTTGGAGATATCACATTCGATCACATACGCTTCTCCGCCAGCCTTTTCAATCGTCTGCTTGGTTTCCTCCGCATTTTCGGGTGTGCGATCCAGCATGTACACTTTGGCCCCATGTTCGGCGAATCGAATAGCAGTAGCCTGACCAATACCGGATCCACCTCCGGTTACAATCGCCACTTTGCCTTCCAAACGTTGTTCTGTCATCTCTGATCCCTCCATGAGTTAGATTATCGTTGTACGCTCTACTTCTAACATACCCGGCTCAAGACGCGTGAATCATATGTGTATATATCAAAAAGAACAGGACCGCAATGCGGCCCTGTTCTGTGAGCAGATCATGATCTGTCTGCTCTAATATTATTTTGGCATGTGAATGGTTGGAAACTCATTCAAGTCATGTCCGATACTTACTTATGTTTCTTCCAGTCCATTGCACTGTTATTGAGCAGATATTCGAAATCGTTATCCCGGCGCTTCTGCTCCGCTTGGCGAGCTTCTTCTGCCTGTTGACGTTCCTGCTCTTTAAGAGCCGCTTCGGCAGCCTTGGCTTCATCCGCCTGAGCTTTCAGCTTCTCCAGCACATCACTGCTAAGCAAATCCTTCAGTGTTGTGGGTTTATCCTGTGCTACTGCTGTTTTGGGAGCAGGAGTGCGTTTTTTGGATTTTGCCATAGGAAAATCTCCTTTCCAAACATGAATCAGGTTCCATTTATCGTACAGTAGTCATAGTATATCAGGTTCCCGTAAAGCATTCCATGAATCTGCGGAACAAAAGCAGGAAAACGAGGGTTGCGTGACGAATGAAAACGGGTATAAAATCATATACTATTACCGATACTGCGACTATTCCCTGGAGAAAGGAGTCGTTGTTCGTGGAAGTAAACCGTGGTTTACTGAAAGGGCTTGCATGGGGCGTTGCCTTTAGCTGCCCGTTATGGATTGCGATTATCGGCTGGTTACGTTTGATGGGATGGATGTATTGAGGATGATGCCGGAAGAGGTCATTTTTTATAAAGTCATATATGTAACCGTTATCATTAAAATCAATAAATAAAGCTCTGCCTTGCGAGATACGCACAGGACAGAGCTTTTGTTTGTTTAGAGTTCATTACAAGTCATAACCATGGATTATCATCCATTTGGCAAGGAAGTTAATTAAGGCATTTTTACCGGCTCTGGATATTCCAGACCGCGGGTATCTACCGTAACCTTTTTCATGACTTGATCAGTAACCGGTTTGTCATTTTCACCTATTTCCTGAGCTGCAATGTTATCCACAACTTCCATACCTTCGGTCACTTTTCCAAAAGTAGCATATGCATTATCCAAATAATCAGCATCTGCTAACATGATGAAGAATTGGGAGCCTGCTGAATCAAGATTATCCGATTTACGTGCCATCGAAATAATTCCCCGAGTATGATTTAGGTGATTCTTGTGGCCATTGGATGTAAATTCGCCCTTAATCGTGTATCCCGGGCCGCCCGAACCGTTACCATTTGGGTCACCACTTTGAACCATAAAGCCCGGAATGACCCGGTGAAAGATCAGGCCGTCATAGAACCCTTTATTCGCAAGGGAGATGAAATTATACACCGTGTTGGGCGCAATCTCGGGATAGAGCTCAATAACGATCTTTTGACCATCCTGCATCTCAATGGTAGCTACCGGGTTTGGACCTTCAGGTGCGGCCGGGACCGGCGTTTGTTCGGCACTGGTTGAAGGGCGTCCGCAACCACTAATGACGATAAGCAGCATCGCAAGAACGAGCGATACTGCGGTTGTTTTTTTCCACCGTAAAGACATGAAAACGTTCCTCCTTGCATCTCTGCATTATATATTTTCTCCAAATCATATTTGGATATTTACCCAACTATCATACCGTTTTTGTGGACAGGATGGCAATGTAATACATGTGTTTGTGGTGAACAAGGGATGGCCTTCATGGAATGATGGGTGTAAAATAAGGAAAATGCTTCCGCATCGGGGACGTACGGGTCTGTTCCGTCCGCTCCAATACACGGCAGTCCCGGCGTCAGTAACGGAAAGGGCGTGCGGGTATATGAACTTCTCGTGGAAGCGCAATCTGGTCATATTGTGGATTGGTGTATTTTTTTGCAGCACCGCCTATTCGATCTCAATTCCATTTCTGCCCCTGTTTCTAAGTGCTGACTTGGGGGTTCGTGATCACCTGGAGTTATGGTCAGGACTGGCATTTGGCATTACGTTTCTCGCGAGTGCACTCGTGTCTCCGTTCTGGGGATCACTGGCTGATAAATACGGACGCAAGCCCATGCTGATCCGGTCGGGATACAGCCTTGCCGTCTTGTATTTAATCAATTATTTCGTGCAGGACCCGTATTCTCTGATTGTTGTTCGATTGTTTCAGGGTCTGCTTGCAGGGTTTGTTCCAGCAGCGATTGCTCTGGTAGGCACAAATACACCTGAAGAGAAGACTGGTTATGCACTTGGTATTATGTCCACTGCAGGAGCCACTGGTGGTATTATTGGACCGTTAATTGGTGGCGTGGTGAGTCATTATTATGGCAACCGGAATGCATTTTTATTTTCGGCTATTGTTGTGTTAGTCTCAGCAATCATCGCAACCTTCTGGGTAAAAGAAGAGAACTTCAACCGGAACAAAGCGCGTTCCCACGTCATGGATGACATTCGTGAAGCAAGAGCGAATCGTTTGTTTATGACGGTGCTTGGCATGATGGGTATATGTACATTCTCCGTCATGATTCTGGAGCCACTATTGACGGTCTATGTGATGGAGATGGGCGTTCAGCCGGATCGTGCCTCACTGAGCTCGGGTATTATTTTCTCAGCGGTGGGGGTAGCAACAGTTATTATGGCGCCGCGTTGGGGCAGGATTGGTTCAAGGATTGGATACGGTAAAGTGTTGATCATTGGACTGGTTGGTGGGGCTGTAGGGAATCTTCTGCAGTTCTTTACAACAGGTTATATCGCATTCGGCATTTTACGATTTGTGTATGGTTTATTCTTTGCGGCTGTATTTCCGGCAATTAACGCCATGATTGTGCAGGCTACCGCATCGAGTTTCCGGGGCAGGGCTTTTAGTCTGAATCAATCGGCTGCCCAGATCGGGACGATGGCGGGACCGATTATTGGTGGTGTACTTGGTGGCTGGCTGCCGATACGCTGGATTTTTATTATTAATGGAGTTGCATTGATCATCACTGCGATGGTAGCAAAGTGGTCAGGATTGGATCACAAACTGCCCGTGGCAAGTAAGGTTTCCGCTAAGCGATGATGCTAAATCACTGAGTGTAAGTGAACTTACAGGTAACAAAAAAGATGACGCTGTGAAATTACAGACGTCATCTTTTTTAAGTCTACTACGGATCTATATAAGTTAGTCATCCGAAGAGGGCTTACGAGAAGCCTTCTCTTTGGGAATGGCATGCTCGACCGCATCACGTTGATCCTCATCCTCAAGTGCTTCGGGGAAGGAGTCCTCAGTGAAAAGTCCGAAGTCCGGGTCAATATCTCGTTCGGTCACGAGATTATCCGGTTCATGCACATGCTTCTGGCGATCTTCCTTCATCGTGTATGCACCTCCTCATTCAGGATGTCATAACAGCTGTTAATGTCGTGGTGGAATGTCGTTCTCCGGTTTGGCATCCGCACCAGCACCATTAAGCAAGTCGGTACCATGCAGCGCATCCGGATCGGGTGCAGCAGGATCAACCGGACTGTTCGGTTGCAGAAGATCTGCATCAGGTACAGATTCCAGCGGTGTCTCAGCCAAACGTGAATCCAATTCCGGCTCATCCACAGCGGTTGCGGCTACGGGTGCCAGATCCGAATCTTCCGTTACAATCCGTCTGCCGGAAACTTCATCAAAGGTATCCATATCGCCTTCCGGGACTTCCGTCTCTGGTGGAATATCGCGGGACCTCTGATAACGGTCATAATAGCGGTCGCTCTCTTCGTTACTAATTGGTTTGTCAGACATGAGTAACACTTCCTTTCATTGTCGGTTGTCCAAATGCTTCTTACCCCGTAGTTACCCAAAGCGCTAGTATTGTAATCTTGCACAGGTTATTATCTCCGGGTGTTCGCTACGATATGAATGCCTTAGAATTTGGGGAATACATATTTAACCAAGAAGTATAAGAATCCGAAAAAGATAATGATATATGCGGCATATTTAATAAATGTGGAAGCGACCATACTTGAATCCGATTTATGCTGAACATCCTTATGTTCCACCTCAACCGTACGATGGGGCTCATTCATTGTAATCATCTCCTTAGCGTGTTTGTTTGCTTTGAGAAACCATTACACCCGGAGCCAAGGATTGAATCGCAGCCACCGTTTTTACAGCTTTTCCTGTTTTGCCTATGTTATGATGAAGCTTGAATATGTAAGGGAGGGATTCATGTGGACTGGTATACACTGGGTAATATGATCACACGCATCCGTATCGGGCAAAAGGCGTCCACACCCGGGTTCTCCCGTACCGTCATCCGTCGTCCGGATGGTTTGTTTTGGGTAGGCGGTATATGGTCCGGGCAAGTTGTCCAGTTACGGGATTTCCTTTTTTCCGACATATGGACCATCTATGATGATGAGGAGACAGAGCAGTGGCTTGAATTTCGCAGTCAAGTTGAACAGAAAGAACGGGAAATGATAGTGAACCAGTTCGAAGACTTGCGTGATTAATCGGATAACTTTAACAATAAAATGGAAATAAGACTATAAATCGACTTAAATGTGAAATTTCATTTTATCTCAAGAAGGTGACGTGACAAACGGTGGCGAATGATAAATGAGAGAATCTAAGATAGTGAAAATTAGAACTTTGAGGTGCTGTGAATGAAAAATGTGCCCAAAGCTATCGTCATCTTATGGATGAGTGTATTGATTATTCTAGGCATGCCACATGGGATAGTCTTTGCAACTACAGGAGCGGTTCAGCAACCTGTATCCATTACAGGATGGGAAGTAAAATGGGGGAACGTTGACGACCAAGGATTCATCAGTGAGGTTAAGGGAGCAGACGAGATATGGGAAAAGCAGGGCAGCGATAAGTTAGAGTATAGCAATACGGATCGATCGAATTCTTTATGGACTCGCCTGACCATCCCTGAGTTGAGTGAGGAAAGTTCAGCCATTCGATTTGAGAACATTAAAGGCAATCATATTGTTGTCTATCTGGAAGACCGCAAGGTCTACGAGAACTATCATTACAATTATGATAATAATGCGGTGTTGCTGCCCTTATCCAGCGGAAATTCAGGTGACACGCTCTATGTATGGTCGCAAAATGAAAAAGGCCGTCTGGGGATACAAGGTACTGTTCAGGTTGGACCTTATGCCGCGTTACAGGAGAAATATATTCATAACGGACTTATTGATGTAATTCTGGGCGCGACCTTTGTGTTCACAGCGATTACGATGCTGAGTTGTACGTTCTTCCTTGGCAAATTCCATAAGGGATTATGGATCTCGCTATGCATTGTGATGGGTTCCATCGGCACGATGATCATCACGTACTCGCAATTTTTGTATACGTTCTATCAGGTATATGGTGACCTGTATTCCGTAGTCTTTGATCTGGCGATGCTGCTGGGTATGCCAGCGCTATGTTATTTTTTCGAACAGATTATCGGGCCAGGACTGCATGGAATCTTCACCAAACTGCGAAAAATACTATTCATATATTCAGTTATCGCTGTGTTCTCTCTATTTATCTATGTTACTTCAGGTGGGCAATGGGAGATCCTCTACAATCTGCTCGTACAGCGTGTGGTTGGCATTGTGCTGGTCATTCTGCTGACAATCCTGTTGGTTGGTACCATCGCCAAAGCGCTGCAACGAAATCGGGAAGCTATGCTGCTTGCAACGGGATTCGGTACATTTGCCTTGATCAGTGTGGCTGAACTGTTGTGGTATTATCAGCGGAGTGGGACGTATCATCTGTTATGGTGGAAATGGTCCATGGTTGCATTTGTGATCTCGTTGATTGCCATTCTCGGAAGTCGTTTTGCCGAAAAACATACTAAAGTTCTAGAGTATTCCAAGGAACTGGAGCTGTTCAACAATGAGTTGCAGCGATCCGAAAAGATGGAGATTATTAGCGAACTGGCCGCTTCCGTTGCCCATGAAGTACGTAATCCACTTCAGGTGACAAGAGGGTTCTTGCAACTTATGACGGAACAGGAAGACAACAAAAATAAGGGGTATGTGCGTATTGCACTGGAAGAACTTGATCGGGCTTCGGGCATCATAACGGATTTTCTTACCTTTGCCAAACCTGAGTTTGACCATATTATCTCGCTCAATATCTCGGATGAGTTCAATCATATTGAAGGCATTCTTGTACCGATGGCTAATCTGGAAGGTGGTAAAATCACCACCGACATTCCGCCAGATCTATATATTCGAGGCAATTCCTCGAAGTTTAAGCAGGCTTTTATCAATATTATCAAGAACAGTATTGAAGCTCTGCAGGGACAAGGCCAGATTGATATCTGGGCGTACAAGCAGGATGGAATGATTAAGGTGCATGTTAGGGATAACGGAGAAGGAATGGACGAGGAAGCACTCTCCCGGTTGGGCGAGCCTTATTTCTCCAATAAAATCAAAGGCACAGGCCTCGGCATGATGGTGACATTCCGAATTGTTGAAGCGATGCAAGGACAGATTAGCTTTACAAGCACCAAAGGGGTAGGAACAGAAGCGGTTGTATCTTTTGTCGAGTTCGTCGATTGACGAACTCACAGAAGGATACAGCGGCTTTTTTTGTTCCTACCCCTAATTTCTTACACTACAAGATTAGCTCACCCGAATTAACTTCTCCAAGGCCCACAATTCACATCATAATTTACTTTGGAAGGGTTGGGAGGTATGACAAGCACATAGTCATTCTGCTGCTCCTCAACAGTGCGTACCTGAATGTTCTCCGGAATTACGATGCCGAACGCTTCACGAAGCGCCTGCTTCGGATTGGAGTGCAATTGTTGTCTGAAGTGCTCGTCAGTCCAAGCCTTTTCAATAATATCCTCATGCAACGTTTTCTCTGATACCATCATCGTCAACATTCCCTTCATATTTAAAATTAAACTGAACCAGCTTAGTCCTTATGTTCAGAATCCCAACTGTTGCTCGCTAATCCAGTGATGAAACCCGCCTTGGAGGAGCTGTTTCTTCCGTTGTGTAATGTCCTGAACAGCTTGTACTAAAGTGCTGCATAAGTAAGAATTAAACGCCTCGAGATGCGATATTCCTAAGTTAGACGATGTTAGTGTACGATTATAGTGATAAGCAATGTCTACGTAAGAGTTCATGAGTTGTGTATTGTATACATTGTCATGTATACGGTCGCTTAGAGGATGAACTGGATAGTTATGATTCAGTGCTGCGGATATGTGGGAGAGGTAGCTGTTGTAGTTTCCATGCACAGCATCTTGTTGCGTGTCTGTGAAGTCATCGGTCATCTGGAGTGTCATGAGTGTGATGTTGATGGCAGAACACACCGGGATGATCCGGTCGGACTGATTCAGCAGAAGCAGTGCACCAGTAGCTCCAATGAGGAGAGGGGCAGCCTTTTGCGCAATCAACAAGGGATTCTGTTGGAAATAATCAATGGAATGCTCACCCGTAACACTCACGGCCCAATCCACTACATATTGTCTGAAATAGACCCAGAACGTGGAGGAAGGATTGAATAATACCGCGTAAGATTGAAGTGCATCCATGTAATAAAGATTACCCAGGGATAACTTCAATGTGGCATTCTCCGGTTGTTCATCCATCACGTCGTCCTGATTCAGAAAATATAACATGTGAATGAGACAGGCTGTACTTAATTGGTGTGCTTTCTCTGGGGGTAGTTTATCTGAGTGTTGAATCCAAAGTGGAGTGATGTACCCGATGTAGCTGTGTCCCGAATCTCGTAACAGCGGATTAACCGAACGAAGCTGCTCTAATGCATGTCCTGACAAGGGCTCGGGATATTCCCGTACGAGTTGCTCCGCTGAAGCAAACACGACCTCCAGATCGGATCTAAACGGATCTAACCAATCTCTCCGCATCGTTACATCTCGTCCTTCCTGCGATAAGGTGACTAAGGACTGTTCGACTAGATCATGAAGTTACTTTCAGTATAGCGGAAATAAACTGAAAAAAATAGGATTTTTTGTGATCAATTGTGAGAAAAATGATGACTTTTTGTATTTTATGGCATAAAAAAGTGGATTTTAGGCTCAAACTAGGAAGGCACAGGATTTCGACATCGGAAAGGCGGCAGAAAAAATGAATTTGAAATGGAAAACATGGATGGCAGCCGGATTGGCAGCCGTAGTTATAACAGCAGCAACAGGACATGTGGTATTTGCTGACCCAGCCGTTCGTGCTGAGGAATATGATGATGCGTCAAAAGCTTCTTCCTCCGGCAAACCAGCGAAGCCATGCATGCAGGCAGGACACGGTCTGTTCATGATTGGTGAGACGGCAGACTTGCTTGGGATTGGACTTCGGGATCTGAAAGAACAGATGGAACTTGGCAAGACGTTGTCCCAGATTGCGAAAGAGCGTAAGGGACTAAGTGAGGAGCAGTTATTGCAGAAGTTGAAGCCTACACTTGCACAGCGTCTGGATCAAGCTGTAGAAGAAGGTTGTCTCACCAAGGAACAAGCTGCAGCCACGAAGGCAGACATGGATACCAAGTTGAAAAAGGTCATTAATACACCGCTGCGTGATTTGCGGCGTGAATTTGCCCACCATGGCAAACGTTCCATGGTAGATAAGGGCGAAATTGCCCGGTTTATTGGAGTCACCCCTGCTCAACTGCACGAGCAGCTTCAGGGAGGGAAATCCCTGGCTGAGATTGCTCAGGCAAAAGGCATTAGTGAAACGCAGCTGGTGGACAAGCTGAAGGAACAATTAACGGGTGATCTGAAGAGATTTGTGAATCAGAAGGGCAATGTGCATCCAGCCCCGGGTCCCCAGGAACCTGTTCCTGGACGATCAACTTCGAGCGAAGTGAAGGGGCTGTCCCATAAGTCATAAAAATGGCTAGGGACAGACCTGTTTTCCAAATTGTAAAACAAAAAGAAGCCTTTCCTTGGTAAAATGGAAGTG
>NZ_JAGIKV010000004.1 GCF_017874615.1 Paenibacillus xylanexedens | reverse complement strand
GGGCATAACGGGAACAACGGGTATCACGGGTGCTACTGGAGCAACTGGGATTACTGGATTAACAGGAGCCACCGGCTTCACAGGTGTATCAGGAGTAACAGGCACAACGGGAGCTACGGGACTAACTGGTGTAACTGGAGTTACGGGTATCACAGGCGTGACCGGAGCCACAGGAAGTACCGGTTCAACCGGAGTTACGGGCATAACGGGAACAACGGGTATCACGGGTGCTACTGGAGCAACTGGGATTACTGGATTAACAGGAGCCACCGGCTTCACAGGTGTATCAGGAGCTACAGGCACGACAGGAAGTACGGGTGCAACGGGAGTATCAGGAGCAACAGGAACTACAGGTACTACAGGTAATACAGGTACTACAGGTAATACAGGTAATACAGGTAATACAGGTAATACAGGTACTACGGGTGCAACTGGCACCACGGGAACAACCGGAGTTGCGGGAACGACTGGGGCTACAGGAGCCACAGGAAGTACAGGTGCAACTGGAGCAACAGGAACAACGGGTGTAACAGGGGTTACGGGTATCACTGGCGCGACTGGAGCAACTGGGATTACTGGATTAACAGGAGCCACCGGGTCCACAGGTGTATCAGGAGCAACAGGAACAACAGGAAGTACGGGTGCAACGGGAGTTACAGGCACTAACGGACTTACAGGAGCGACAGGTCCTACAGGAACAACAGGTATCACGGGCGCGACCGGAGCAACGGGAATTACTGGATTAACAGGAGCCACTGGGTTAACAGGTGTATCAGGAGTTACAGGTACGACAGGAAGTACTGGGGCAACGGGGGTTACAGGCACTAACGGACTTACAGGAGCAACAGGAGCAACAGGAACAACAGGAACAACAGGAACAACAGGAACAACAGGTGTAACAGGAGCCACAGGCAGCACCGGTTCAACCGGAGTTACGGGCATAACGGGATCAACAGGTATCACGGGCGCAACCGGAGCAACTGGGGCTACCGGCTTCACAGGTGTATCAGGAGTAACAGGCACAACGGGAGTTACGGGTATCACGGGCGTGACAGGAGCCACAGGAAGTACCGGTATAACTGGAGTTACTGGTGCTAACGGACTTACAGGAGCAACAGGAACAACGGGTGTAACAGGAGTTACGGGTAGTACCGGGATTGCAGGTCCAACTGGTCCTACAGGAACGACAGGAAGTACCGGTTCAACAGGAGTAACTGGGATTACTGGAATAACAGGAGCCACTGGGTTCACAGGTGTATCAGGAGCCACAGGCGCAACAGGAATTGCGGGTATCACGGGTGTGACCGGTGCTACAGGTACAACGGGTGTAACAGGAGCGACAGGAAGTACTGGTTCAGCAGGAGTTACAGGTATAACTGGCGCGACCGGAGCAACTGGAGAAACAGGACTAACGGGAGCTACTGGAACTACTGGGGTTACAGGCATCACAGGTCCAACTGGCCCAACTGGTGCTACCGGATTTACAGGAGCTACCGGCATAACTGGTGTAACGAGTGCAACCGGAGCTACGGGAGCCACTGGAGCAACAGGCATCACAGGAACTACAGGTGCGACTGGGGCAACGGGGCTGACAGGAGCCACGGGCCCAACCGGCCCCAATTTTGCAACACAAGGGTTCTCGGCATTCCTGGCTACACTTTCGACAGCAACCAGCACTCAGTTAACCAACTGGACGACCACGGCTCCTTATTACGGTAATGCCAACTTCAATGCAACCACAGGAAACTATACCGTCCCGGTAACCGGAAGATATTCCATTGTGGCCACAATAAATTATGCAACAACCGCAGCGATCGCCCTATCACTGGGTGCTGGAGTTAACCCTGCCTTTCTTGTCCAGAGGACATCACCCACAGTTACAACTCTGGTTAGTGGTTTATTGCCCGTACTGAATATAGCCGTTACACTACTTACACTGCGGGCAGTGCTGGGAAGCGGTTCGGTGACTTTGGCGGTAGAAGTCGCATTGAATGCAGGAGATGTGATTGGATTGTTCTATGCTGCAAACGGGCTGACGATTACGTTGAACCTGGGCAGTGGTGCTACAAATGGCATTGTGTGGTCTGTGCATGAGATCACCTAAAAACTTCTCAACGAATTGCGCCTATGGACAAATTCGTAAAGTTGTAATAAGTTAGTTTGAAGATATTCGAAGTATCTTTCGAAATTTGGACTAACAAGTGAGGTGGATTGCATGATTCCTATTTTGGGACGCATTAACGAATTAAGTCGAAAACAACGCAGCAGCATCGGCTTGACAAAAGCAGAACAAAGCGAGCAGCAGGAGCTTAGAAAACAATATTTGCAGGCTATTCGAGGTCAGGTACTGACAACCATGCTGGCAGTATCCGTTGTGGACCCACTGGGTCATGATGTGACCCCTGAGAAATTAATCAATGAAAAATTGCAGCGTCGGGAACAGGCCGGCCAATAGCATTCCTTTAAAAAAGACAGACCAAGGTTACATCTTGGTCTGTCTTTTTTTCGTTTTCTGCAAATCTTCCGTCTAAAAGGAAGCACATCAAAAGAGGAAGGTACCATCTAATTAGGTATTTCGTGCATATTAACAAGCGTGTCAGTTATTTTTAGTGTTGATGACAATAAATCTGCCTCCAGCTTCAATTCATCCTCGATAACTCATATAATAACGCTAATATATTTCAGGAATACAAGATGAAATCACAATTCTCCTCAATATAACTAACAACAAACTTACATCAAATAATCAAAGAAAGATTAGTTCATATATGTATCTCGAAAGGGTTGATGAATCATGAGCCTGGAAGCTTTGAATGAACGTGTGAAGAATGATCTGGCTTATTTGTCATTTGGTGGCGCGAACTGGGTACGTCCAAGAGAACATGCGGATGGTCATGTCTATGATGTCGTCATTGTGGGTGGAGGCCAGAGTGGATTAGGAGCGGCATTTGGACTTCTTCGTGAACGGATCTCCAATATTGTGGTCATTGACGAGAATGCATCGGGGCTTGAAGGACCTTGGGAGACTTATGCACGTATGGTAACTTTGCGCACACCCAAGCATCTGACCTCCATCGATCTGGGGATCCCCTCGTTAACCTTTCGCTCATGGTGGGAAGCACAGGTTGGGCCCGAAGGTTGGGAAGAGGTAGATAAGATCCCGCGTGGGGACTGGATGAATTATTTACGCTGGTATCGGAAAGTGCTGAATCTGCCTGTGCTTAATGAGGTAGAAATGACGCTGGTTGAGCCAATAGAGAACGGAATACATCGACTTCATGTGAACAAGGCAGGAGCTCAGATGGATGTTATACTTGCTCGCAAAGTAGTGTTTGCTACGGGAATACAAGGTGGTGGAGAGTGGCATATGCCGTCCATGATTGCTGATAGATTACCTCGGGAGTTGTATGCCCACACGTCTGAAGCCATTGATTTTGATCGGTTAAAAGGTAAAAGGGTTGCTGTACTTGGCGGCGGCGCTTCTGCATTCGATAATGCCAGTTATGCCCTTTCCACCGGTGTGGCGGAGGCTCATGTATTTGTACGGCGGGAACAACTGCCAAGTATTAATCCCATTCGTCAGATGGAACAATCCGGTATGATCGAGCGATACCATGCTCTTCCGGTTGCTGATAAATATGAAGTGATCTCTCATTTCTTCAAATTCAATCAACCCCCAACCAATGATACGTTTAATCGTGCGGCAGCTTGGCCTGGATTCGAACTGCATTTGAACTCTCCCTGGCTGAGTGTAGAAGCATCGGATCAGGGAGCGATTGTGCATACGGCACAGGGAGCATTTACGTTTGATTTTCTAATTATTAGCACAGGTCTTCTCAGTGATCCGGCACTCCGTCCTGAGCTGAAGCTTGTGGAGCCATACATCGCGCGCTGGAAGGACTGTTACCAGGCTCCACCAGAGCATCGCAATGCATTGCTGGACGCACATCCATACCTGAGTTCCGGGTTTGCAATGACAAGCAGGAGTGAACAGGGTGAGAAACCGTTGCACGGACTGTTTGTATTCAACTACTCTGCACTTGCCAGCTGTGGTCTGTCGGCATCGGCCATATCGGGAACCAAGAGCGCAGTTCCGAAACTGGTCTCTGCCATAGCGGATCAATTGTTCCTCGATGATCGGGAGATTATTTTGCAGCAATTCTATGCGTATGAAGAACAGGAATTTACGGCTACTTGGGTGAAAAGTGCTGCTCTCGCTGAGTAAACGCACTCCATAAGATTGTGAACGTGTGGCATCTGATGCTGCACGTTTTTTCGTTTTTCATATGATGAAGGTTACACTTGCCTTTAATTTGTTGTAAAATGTCGGTTGGAACATGTTAAAGGCAGGGATAATAGATGAATGAAATGAACTATGAACAATTTAGAGCCCATTTGAAGAAAGCGTCGCGTAAACGAAATGTACCTTTGATTAAGATCGTTGCATTTCAAGAGAAATACATGAAGATTGAAGAAGTTCAATTTTACGATGTGGAACAAAATCATATGAGTGTTCGGGCTTGCAATACGTTGTGGATGCATCTGGAGAATAAATCTTTCCGTAATATGGTGTCCCAACATTTGCAGTTTTATAGAGATATGGAGAACCTGGGTCGGCATTCCTTTGAGAATCTGATCAAAGAACTATATGATACGTCTGTTCCTGTGCTGCTCGATTACAATCCCGCTCATTTTTACACCTCGGGGCAACTCGCTGAGATTCTGGTCATGGACGAGGAGAGGCTAATTGAACAATTGGAGATGGGTCGCTTCAAGGGGGCTTTTATTAATGAGGATGGCAAATGGCTTAAACCCAAACCGGAAGCAATGGTTGTAGAGTCATAGACCTCATGAAGTTCCCATGAAAAGCAAATCCTGCAACGCCGCGCATCAAGCGCTGGAGGCTGCAGGATTTTTATTGGAGATACGAAGCGCGCGGAATTCCAACATTAAGAACATGAAGTAAGTAACTTCATTCGATCGTTAAATACTCAAGTTTTGCGGCGAACCGTAAATCCATCTTTACACCGATTAGGGGCGCCAGGGATTGAGACGATACCTTGTCCTTGGACCATGATCCCTTTTTGAGAGGTGCAAAAAGCAGGAGACTGTCCGTTCAGTCGGCACAAGTTGAAGGTTACGGGGGTAAGCCGTGCCATGGAGGCGATGGAGCTCCCTACAGTGGGCGCTTCAACAATCCACTCCGCAGAGGACTGCGGACCCGAATAATACTGAATGGTGCGGAAAGTCCAGCCTAGCGTTAGATTAGTAAGGGTGATGCACCAGGTTTTACGCGTTAATTTGGCGATGACTGCTCGAATGCGATGACCAGGGGAAACGGGATGTGGAATGATGGTCTCTGCGTCAGGAAGGATCTCCCACCAGGCATAATAGCTGGGCTTGCCTTGAATCCAGTCGTGACCTGTTCCGGTCTGAATGAGACTGCTATTCTCGAAGCCATCAATTCCAATCCATGCGGATGAATATGTGTTACGTGTACTAGGTAGAACGTAGGGGACAGTCCATTCCGCCGAGATGCGACGGTATTGGTTCTGTGTTCCTGTGCGAGCATAGCCGCTCCAATTGGAGGAGATCCATCCAGAGCGAGAGGAAACTTTCTTTTTCTGATGCAGGGCACAAGGTTTGCGACGTTTGTGTGGGCGGTCTGTCATCAGGTCACCACCTTCGATAAAATAGGGACTAGATTATCAGATGCGCGTTCAGGAGTCAGAGAAAGGGACAATTGGACAAGAAAATAAGTCGAAAGATGCGGGTTTTTGAATGTTTTTAAATTATTTTGAATGAAAGTGGTTGTTTTTTGAGTGGATTATGATACTATAGAAGCAGTTGGAGGAATGAAGATGCTGACTGAAGAACGATATGCTGCAATTATAGAGCGCTTACATTTACAGGGAATTGTGAAATTGCAAGAGCTTGTTGATGTGTTGGGTGCTTCTGAATCAACGATTAGGCGTGACTTGATCGATCTGGAGAGTCGTCAGATGCTCAAACGCATCCACGGTGGTGCCGCACTGGTGAATGAAAAAACGCTGGAACCGGGCATGGAAGAAAAAACGTTCAAAAACATTCAACAAAAAACGACGATTGCCCGTTTGGCTGCACAGGAGATCGAAAATGGCGAATGCATTTATCTGGATGCAGGAACGACAACGTTAGCCATGATTCCTTTTATTGAAGCTAAAGACGTAACGGTAGTTACCAACGGACTTTCACATGTTGAGGCTTTGGTAAGCAAGCGTATTCGCAGTTATTTGCTCGGAGGTATGATGAAAATTCATACAAAAGCAGTCATTGGCAGTATCGCATTACAGAACATGGATAATTTCCGTTTTGATAAATGTTTTCTTGGAAGCAATGGAGTTGATCCCGAAATGGGGTATACAACACCGGATCCGGAGGAAGCCTTGATTAAAAGGCGTGCACATCAATTGTCGGGAAAATCTTATGTGCTGGCTGATTCCAGCAAAATAGGGGAAATTACTTTTGCCAAATTGTTTGATTTGGAGGAGGCCGATTTGATTACCGAGCAGATGCCAGAACATTGGCGGCCTGGAATCGCCCAGAAAACTAAAATAATTGAGGGATAACGATGATATATACGATAACACTTAACCCGTCCATTGATTACATCGTGGAAGTGGATGAGCTGAAGCTTGGCGGATTGAATCGAATGAATCGGGATTTGAAGCTCCCTGGCGGCAAAGGCATTAATGTCTCTCGCATACTGAATCAACTTGGAGCAGATAACACGGCTATTGGTTTCCTTGGTGGATTTACTGGACGTTTCATTAATGACAAGTTGCAAGAAGATTACATTCGGACAGACTTTGTTACGATTGCAGACGATACTCGCATTAACATCAAGCTGAAGCATGGAGAAGAGACAGAGATTAATGGTCTTGGACCTGCAATCAGTGCCGAAGAGGCGGAGCAGTTGCTTCATAAATTGTCTTCGTTGGAAAAAGGAGATATTGTCATTCTCTCCGGAAGTGTACCGCCTTCACTTGGAACGGATTTTTATGATCGTCTCATTAAAGTATGCAAGCAAACGGGTGCCGAATTTGTGATTGATACAACGGGCCCTGCGTTAATGGAAGCTCTTGAACATGCACCATTGCTGGTGAAGCCAAATCATCATGAATTGGCTGAACTGTTCGGTGTAACGATTGATACTCGCGAGGAACTGGTGTTATACGGGCGTAAGTTGCTGGAAGCCGGTGCTAAACATGTGTTGATCTCCATGGCAGGTGAGGGTGCACTATTCATTACCAAAGCGGAAGTTCATCATGCGAATGTGCCAAAAGGCACTGTGAAAAACTCGGTTGGTGCCGGTGACTCCATGATTGGCGGATTCGTAGGTACCTATGTACAGAGCGGAGATTTGCTGGAAGCTTTCCGCACAGGGGTTGCATCTGGAAGCGCCACTGCGTTCTCGGATGATCTTGCAACACGTGAATTGATTGATGAATTGCGTAATCAAGTAGCCATTACGACGATTTAGCCTAACGGCCTTATAAAAGGTTTTTACTGTAATTGTAATGTAGTGAGGCCTGCCTATGCAGGCCGACTGAACTTAAGGGAGTGTACCAAGATGAGAATAACAGACTTGATGATCCAGGAAACGATGATCATGGACCTGCAAGCCACAACCAAAGATGAGGCTATTGATGAACTAATTGCAAGCCTGAACCGAAGCGGACGAATCAATGATCCGGTCCTGTTCAAGGAAATGATCTATAAAAGAGAAGCTGAATCCAGCACAGGTATCGGTGGCGGAATTGCAATGCCACATGCCAAAACAACAGCGGTGAACGAACCAACAGTTGTATTTGCCAAGAGTAGAAAAGGACTTGATTTTGAAGCGTTGGATGATCAGCCAGCTCATGTGTTCTTCATGATTGCGGCTCCAGAAGGCGCAGGTAATACCCATCTGCGTACGCTTGCAGCTCTTTCCAGGTTGTTGATTGATAGCGATTTCATCTCACAATTGATGAGTACAGATACACCTGCGGAAGTTAGTGCATTGTTTGATGCCAAACAGGCAGAAGCAGCTGAGAAGGAAGCAGCCAAAGAAAAAGAAAAAGCTGAAAAAGCAGCAAATGCCGCATCAGTCTCCACTAGCAATCAGCAACAAAACACTTCTGGTGTGATTGTAGGTAATACCAATTCGGAGGATTTTGTTGTTGCGGTTACAGCCTGTCCAACCGGTATAGCTCATACGTTTATGGCTGAAGATGCACTTAAAAAGAAAGCTCAGGAAATGGGCATTAATATTCGCGTAGAGACAAACGGCTCTGAAGGAGCGCAGAATGTTCTCACTGCTGATGAGATCGCTCGTGCTAAAGGGGTTATCGTTGCCGCAGACAAAAATGTGGAGATGGCACGTTTCGATGGCAAACCGGTATTGCAAAGACCGGTGAGTGATGGAATCCGTAAATCCGAAGAGCTGATTCGCAAGGCCGTTAACGGAGATGCACCGATCTATCGCAGCCAAGGCGGAAATGCCAAAGAAGAGGGCGCAAGCGCTGGCAAAATCAGTGTAGGTAGCAAAATCTATAAAGATCTGATGAATGGTATCTCGCATATGCTGCCGTTTGTTGTAGGTGGCGGTATTCTGCTAGCAATCTCCTTCTTGTTCGAACAGCTTGCTAGCCCTGAGAATCCGATTGTGCAACTGCTTCAAACGATCGGTGGCGGAACAGGGGCGTTCCACTTCCTGATTCCGGTACTTGCCGGATTTATCGCGATGAGTATTGGTGATCGTCCGGCCCTGATGCCTGGTATGGTTGGTGGATTGATGGCGGTTAACTCAAACGCCGGTTTCCTTGGTGGTTTGGCTGCCGGTTTCCTGGCGGGTTATGTAGTTATTGGTCTTCGTAAGTTGTTCAAAGGATTGCCAAAAGCGATTGATGGCTTGAAACCAATCTTGCTGTATCCGGTATTTGGTTTGCTGATCGTGGGTGCCATCAGTTTCTATGTCTTTGATCCAATCTTTGGTTCCCTGAACACCTGGCTTGTAGATGCACTTGGTAACTTGGGTACAGGTAATGCGGTATTGTTAGGCTTGTTGCTTGGCGGTATGATGTCCATCGATATGGGTGGGCCGTTCAACAAAGCGGCTTACACGTTCGCTATCGGCGTATTCACATCCAGTGGTAACACAGACGGTGCATGGATGGCAGCGGTTATGGCAGGCGGTATGGTGCCTCCTCTGGCGATTGCACTTGCAACAACGTTCTTCAAATCCAAATTTACAGAGCAAGAACGCAAATCAGGTTTGACTAACTATGTACTTGGATTCTCCTTCATTACAGAAGGTGCAATTCCATTTGCTGCGGCTGATCCATTACGTGTATTGACTTCTTGTATTCTGGGTTCCGCTGTTGCTGGCGGATTGACACAACTGTGGAGCATTAATGTACCAGCTCCGCATGGCGGGATCTTTGTTGCAGCACTGGCGAACCACGCACTATTGTTCCTGCTCGCTGTTGCGATTGGTTCTGTGATCTCTGGTCTGATTCTAGGCTTGTGGAAGAAGTCACCAACGCTTGTAAAGTAACAAATATAAGTAACATCTCCTGGGTGAAATTCACTTGGGGGATGTTTTTTTATTTCAGCTTTTTTGTCAGGTAGTGGAAAGTTGCCTCCGGATTTGTGTAAAATGCTTATTTAGCTTTTACATTCATGTGTGGTAAAATAAATATAATTATATTTTGAAACTATGTTTCGTCTAATGAAACTTATGCAGGAGGAATTGGAATGTCTGATGTAATCAAAAGTCAGGTGCAGAAGCAGTTTGCGAAAAATGCAGGAAAATACGTGACGAGTGCGGGGCATGCCAAAGGTGGGGATCTCGCGTTGCTCGTGGCTTCATCTCAAGCCACTCCGGATATGAACGTGCTGGATATCGCCACTGGAGGAGGGCATGTCGCTAATGCATTGGCTCCACTTGTTCAGCGGGTGACAGCCCTCGATCTAACGGAAGAAATGCTTCAGGTAGCTGAAGCATTTATCCAGGGCAATGGACACCGTAATGTAGATTTTGTTGCCGGGGATGCAGAGAAGCTGCCATTCGATGATGATGTCTTTGACCTTGTAACCTGCCGAATCGCTGCTCACCATTTTCCGGACGTTTCTTCGTTTGTTCATGAGGCATTACGAGTTATGAAGCCCGGTGGAAGGTTGTTATTCATTGACAACGTGGCACCTGAACGTGATGAGAATGACCAGTTTTACAATGAAGTGGAGAAGTGCCGAGATGCAAGCCATGTTCGAGCATGGCGCAAGACGGAATGGATTCATATGCTGGAGTATGCCGGCTTCCGCATGGAAACGATGGTTTCCTTCCAGAAGCGCTTTAAGTTTGAAGAGTGGTGTAACCGTGCGGCACTGCCGGAACGGGAGAGAAGGGAACTTGAAGCAAGTATGTTGAGTGCACCGTCCATCATCCGAAAATTTTTCAACTTCGAAGTGACAGAACACGGGAAGCTCGACAGCTTCCAAGGGGAAAGTGTGTATATCCAAGCGATTAAACCGACTCATGTTTAAAGATCGAATCGACGGTTCAGACGGTCTCTCTTCTTCGCACGTGTTACCTCCCTTTTCAGCACATATGACAGAGGTTCATCTTTAAAGTGCGTGTTCAAAAAGTCTGGTTTTCAGTACCGAGAAGATGGGATGAAGCTAGAAATGGAGTAGCATTTCGGCTGAATTTCATCTTCGAAGCCGATGATGCCGCTAGGCATGATTCGTAATCAAAAGTGGACTTTTTGAACAACCTCTTAAATTAAACGACAGGCCATTTTACTTTACGTAGGGAATCAAGCAACTCTGGCGGCGCATTCAGATTGTCACGGACCAGATCCCGCGGGGTTAACGCCATCCACTGATTCAGCGATACATCCTCGAATCGATCACTTCGGAATATCTCCAAAAACCATAAAGTGTCTGTGCCGGTATTCTGTACATAGTGTCCCATTGCGACAGGAACATATCCGACATCTCCCGCCCGATAATCAAAGGTACGAGCAATGCCATTGCCTCCAAAGACAGTCATTCTCCCTTGTCCTGTCAGATAGTATTGCCATTCATCTGCATTGGGATGCCAGTGCAGTTCACGCATGGCGCCAGGTCGGATCTCAACGAGTGCGGCTGCAACGGTAGTTGAGATAGGGAAGTTGGTGGAGTCGACAATCCGGACGCTTCCGCCCGGTGTAATGAGTGGTTCCTGGGCCAGCAATCGGTGTTTGAATGTGAGAGGAATGGTACCATATGGCGACTGAACTTCCTGGCTCTCGATGGAACCCGGGACGGTATCTTGGAAAATGTAGACCTGTTCCTTCGGCATGGACTGAAAAGCGGATTCGGGCACGCCGAAATTGACAGACAATACCTCTGGTGGGGTATGGGCAAACCAATCGGATATGGATAACGTATTCAGATCGGAGAAGGAGCCGTCATCAAACACAAGCAGAAATTCACAACCCTCCTCCAGTCCCTGGATGGAATGGGGTAGACCTTTGGGGAAAAACCAGAGATCGCCAGGCCCGACATCCGCAATAAAATTACGTCCGTTCTGATCTACCGAAGTAATTCTTGCTGTTCCCCAGATCATATAGGCCCACTCGGATTGTTGATGCCAGTGCAATTCCCTTATACCTCCCGGTGTCAGGCTCATGTTCACACCTGCCAGTGTAGTGGCAATAGGGAGATCCCGTACGGTGATTTCACGTGACCAACCCCCATGGTTCAATTGCATATGGGTATCGGAAAAAGACATTTTCAGATTGGGCAATAACCCGTTATCGGTTGCCGGAGGTACCAGCATATCTGGGTTTTGTATATCTCTCATGACGTCTCTGGGTCCCAGATCAGGTCCTCCAGCGCCATCACTGCGAATGGGTTGCGGGATGATAAATGGTTTGTCATTTGGTTGCTGTCCTTTGGTCATGAAGTGATCCCTCCAGATTCAGTAACATGTCACACGCGACATTGTATCGTTATGTTTACACCTATGAATCAGGGCCTGGATAATATGAGGGACAAACGACCAAAAAAGACGTGACCGCATGCGGTCACGTCTTTATTCCAGACTACACTGTAAGAAAACGCTGCTCGTAGATCTCGTTTACCCGCTTTAAAACAGCAGGGCCTTGCTCTGTGAAACGAAGTGCTGCCGATTTATTTTTAACCAGGAACGCACCGGATTCGTGTCCGGTTGGGGATAAGGCCGCATTGTAGAGCAGCGAAGCGCCATGGCTTGGATGAGGAAAGAACCATTTCATGATAGGTTTGATATAGAAGGGCAGGCCGGATGTTTTGTTGCCCCTTAGCGTGTTATTTCCACCGGGATCTACGCTTAGTAATTGTATGCCATCCGCACTGGCAGACTTGGCAACCTCGTGTGTCCATAGGGATAAGCCGAGCTTCGAGGTGGCATAAGGACCAAACAGCTTTTTGAATTCGGCTGGACGTTCCAGGATGTTCATATCAAATTGTCTGACCATATTGAACGAGGTGGTGGAAGTATTAATAACTGTTTTCATCTGTCCTTTAAGCAATAGCTCAACTAATTCCATGTAGATGATGTAAGGGACTACCGTCTGAAGTTCAAAGTGTAGTTCATGCCCCTGATCAGAGAAACGAAGCTCCGAAGCGCTGCCCCCCGCATTGTTAAACAAAACATCAATTGAATCAGTACCGGATTTAATCTGATCCAGTGCAGTTCTCAGACTGTCGTAGTTGGTCAGATTAGCCTGAACCCAACGGAGCTGGCCTGTACGTAAGGCGTTCTGAATATCGGTATCCTCGGATGGGAAAGCAGAACGGTTGAGACCGATTACCTGCCATCCTTCAGCCAGTAACTTGCGTGTCAGTTCAAGACCAATTCCTGACGTTGACCCTGTGATGAGAGCGGTGCGAAGCTGATTTTGTATATTCATATATACCTCCAGAAGAATGGGATTACAGAACGAATCTGTATGCTGCGCTCATTCTATAACTTGGAGTCGACTCCAAGTCAAGGGGTGTTGGGATGGAGCGGATCATGCTTGACTTGGAGTCAGCTCCAAGTTGTAATATGGAGAGAAATGAATGTGGAGGAGGCCCATATGATGAGTGAGAATGAAGTGTTCTCCATTAAAGAAACGTCAGAACAGGCCGGATTATCAGAAGATACAATTCGTTATTATGAGAAGATTGGGCTGCTTCCTCGAGCGGAACGCAAAGCCAATCGCCATCGGGTATATCGCTCGGAGGATATCCATACGATGAAGTTGATCACTTGCCTGAAAAAAACAGGAATGTCTCTGGAGGAAATGAAGCCTTATTTACAAATGTCCATGGATTCCGATCTCGCAGATTTCCCAAATGAACGGGAGATGCTGGTGAATCACCGGAAGAAAGTTAAAGCACAGATTGCTTCGCTACAGCAGGTGGTTGATTTTATCGACGAGAAGTTGGAGAAACGAAGTATGTATCCTGATGAATGTCCTATTACCGGGGAGAACCAGATGTCTGTTTTTGAAAAACAGAACCTATTCTCTTGATGGCGCTGCTGCCTATTTGAATCCGAGAACCCACGTCATGATGACGCGGGTCTTTTTGCTGTTTCTAGTATTTAATATCGAGTGTATGACGAAGTCGTTTGATATCGCTTTTGGGAGGGAGACCATACATGCGGGCATACTCCCGGCTGAATTGAGACGGACTTTCATAGCCAACCTGGAACGCAGCGTCGGCGACATCGGTTAAACCTGCGAGCAGCATTCGCCGGGCTTCATGCAATCGAATCTGTTTCTGGAATTGTAAAGGGCTCATGGCGGTAATCGCTTTGAAATGATGATGTAATGAGGAAGAACTCATGTTGATCATGGCAGCAAGTTGTTCAATCCGAAGTGGCTTAGCGTAATCGGATTGGATGACTTCGATCACCTCGGCGATGTGCTGTGCATGACTGTCCTGAATAGCAAACTGCTTGATGGAATGTCCATGTTCATCCTGGATAATACGATATAGAATTTCGCGGATAAACAGAGGGGCAAGGACAGGAATGTCTTCAGGTGTATCCAGCAGCCGAACCAATCGGATCACGGCTTCAAGAAGGGAAGGTTTGGTTGAGCTAACAAACAATCCTCTTTGTGTTAAATGGTCAGGTTTGGGTTGTGCAGAAGGCGTATCCTGAATCAGATCGAAAATCTGCCCTGAATCAAAATCCAGTCGAATACATAGATAGGGATGTTCGGTTGTAGCCTGTACAACCTGCCCTGAAATAGGCAAGTTTACGGAAGCTACCAAATATTGTGAAAGGTCGTAGGTGTAGCTCTCGCGGCCGAGTATAACTAATTTGGAACCTTGGGCGACAATGCAGAGGGCAGGCTGATAAACGGAATATATGGGTTGTGAGATCTCGGAGGCACGGATTAAGGCAAGCGATGGAATTTTTGTTTGGTGTATCCCATCATTTGGGGTGAAATGCTCAATAAGTTGAGCCAATTGTTGCTGCTGCTCCGTGATGCTTGTATCCGTTTCATTTGTTTTGATAAGCATGAATTACAGCCCCCCCTTGTAAACCACTATTACTATTATTTTAAAATGCTCTGGAGGAATAGGCAAGAATACTGCGGGATTTTTCTATCGTACAACGACTGATCCTCTACATAATGGAGAGAAGCAACGGAATCTTTTGAAGCAGAGAGGGGGGAGAAACAATGGAGCGCAATTCAATGGGTGACCAACAAGAACCAAAATACCCGTATATGGGAAACATATAGAATACGTGGATGATACGGGATTTACAGCTGATGGAGACTTCAGGGACGGCGTTTTGTACCATGCAGGCATGATTTTGTATAGAGAAAATGTACAATAACAACCTAATAAGGAGCGATTTAATATGTCCAATGTAAAAGGGAAAGTTGTTGTCATTACCGGTGCGAGTAGTGGAATTGGCGAGTCAACAGCTCGATTGCTTGCACAGCATGGAGCACATGTAGTTATTGGAGCTAGACGTATGGAACGTTTGGAGGCATTGGCCTCCTCCATTCGTTTGGAAGGCGGATCGGTGGAGTATCATTCGCTGGATGTTACCAGATTGGAAGAGATGCAAACCATCGTTGACCTCGCTCAAACTCGCTATGGACATATCGATGTTATTTTAAATAACGCTGGAGTTATGCCGCTATCTCCCCTTGAATCGTTAAAAGTAGATGAGTGGAATCGCATGATAGATGTTAACATTCGTGGTGTTCTGCATGGCATTGCGGCTGGACTACCCGTCATGAAAAAGCAGGGTTTCGGCCAGTTTATTAATATCGCCTCTATTGGAGCCTATGCCGTGTCACCAACGGCAGCGGTGTATTGTGCAACCAAATACGCGGTCCGCGCCATCTCGGAGGGGTTACGACAGGAAGTAGGCGGAGATATCCGTGTAACCCTTGTATCACCGGGCGTGACGGAATCAGAACTCGCGGATACGATCTCTGATGAAGAAGCACGTGATCTCATGAAAGAGTATCGGCGCATATCCATTCCCGCCTCGGCGATTGCGCAAAGTATCTTGTATGCCATTAGCCAGCCGGCAGAGGTGGACGTAAATGAGATTGTAGTGAGACCGACAGCAAGCATGGCTTAAGTTCGGATCCTCTTTTGGTATATAATAGATTCAATTGATACGAAAAGAGGAATAGTGCAGTGACATTACAACAACTAAAATATGTGATCGAAGTTGCCACGCGCGGTTCCATGAATGAAGCAGCCAAAAGGTTGTTTATCTCGCAACCCAGCCTTTCGAATGCCATTCGGGATCTGGAGCAGGAGTTGCGAATTACTATTTTTGAACGTACCAATAAGGGAATATCTCTGTCTAAAGAAGGCGTTGAGTTTCTGAGTTATGCACGTCAGGTGGTAGAACAAGCTGAATTGCTGGAGAATCGTTATCTGAACGCCAAGCCATCCCCGCAGCACTTCTCTGTATCGACGCAGCATTATGCGTTTGCAGTGAATGCCTTTGTTCGTCTGGTACAGCAGTATGGTCAGGATGAATACGAGTTGGCGCTTCGGGAGACTAAGACCTACGAGATTATTCAGGACGTGAAAAGCCTGCGCAGTGAAATTGGCATCCTGTATTTGAATGAGTTCAATGCCAAGGTGATTAACAAATTGTTAAAAGATGCGGGATTGGTTTTCACGAGTTTGTTCACAGCCAAGCCCCATATCTTTATCAGTGTGAAGAACCCGCTGGCGAAGCAGGAGTCGGTTGCAATCGAGCAACTGCAGGATTATCCGTACTTGTCATTTGATCAGGGAGAGTACAATTCCTTTCATTTTTCCGAAGAAATCCTGAGTACGTTATCTCACCCCAAAAGCATACAGGTCAATGACCGCGCAACATTGTTTAACCTGTTGATTGGTCTGAATGGTTATACGATCTCTACGGGCGTACTTAGCGCCGATCTGAACGGAGACGAAATAATTCCTGTACCGCTGGAATGTGAGGAATCCATTAATGTAGGGTGGATAAGCCACAAGAGCACTTCTCTCTCTAATCTGGGTGTAGCATATGTCCAGGCTTTGCATGAGGCCATAGGGTCTTAGAAGTGCTAAATGGTTCATCAAAAGGCCGTTTCCGTATAAGTCGGAACGGTTTTTTTTGTTGTACTATGATCTTTAAAGTATAGGGTGGTATGTTGTCATCCCGTGTAATAGAATGAAGGTATATGTCGAATGTGTGCAAGAGATCGAAGGGAGAACGGTTAGTGAGAGTTCTGTATCGGAATAAAAGTGAACAGCATGAGCTGACGGTATATGATACCAAAAAGCTTTATGGAGAGAAGGGCCAGTTTCGTGTATTAGAATTCTCCAACGCAGCTGTGCAGGGAGCCATGGATCTGGATGAGCCTAACCGGATGGTGTTGGAGTATCCGAGAGCGATGGTGCATCTAATGGAACGGAATGATCCTGAGTTTAATACCGTATTTGTGGTAGGACATGGTATTGGCACATTGCCAACCTACTTGTCTGATCGTCAGGTAAAAGTGGCTGAGCTTGACGCAGAGGTCGTGGAGTTGAGCCAGACCTTTTTTGGATATGAGGGAAGCCCTGTGCTCATTGGGGATGGTCGTGAATTATTAGGTCAGGAACCCGCTGCGACATATGATTATATTATTATTGATGCCTTTACGGCAACGGGTACACCCGAGCAGTTTATATCCAGTGATTTTTTTGCCATGGTCAAGGACAAGCTGGACTCGGACGGAGCTGTGATCCTTAATGTGTTCGGGCGTGCGGGCAACGATCAGCTTGTCAATGCGATCTATACGACACTTCAGGCACAGTTTGCCTATACACGTGCATTCGCATTACCTACAGAAACAGCGGATGAAGTTCAAAATCGCATTTTAATGGGTAGTCATCACCCGATCGAATTTCAGGTTCGTCAGATGGCAGGGTTTGTTGAACAAGAGCCAGAAGAAGGATATATCATTGTCGATTAGGGCGATCCTGAACAGTGATTCTTCCAGGGAAAGTAAAATGTCATTAAATCGTCAATCTTACGATGTAATTGTTAAGATTTCTCAGTCTCTTTATTTGATCTTAACAACTTTCGTATAAGATAGAAGGAATATGCTTTTTCATGAAAATCCGGGGGAAGTAAAAGATGATTGGACAGATCAAGAGATCTAGATTACGAAGAAAAATAAAAAACATCAAGAAGATCAGCCTTACGGCTTTACTCGGCGGGTTGGTCACTATTTCAGTTATAATGACATTGACCCTCATGGTCATCTCATCTTATACATCTCAGAAACAGTCACTCATTGATAACACCCTGTCCCTAAACTATGCAAGCGCTGTGCAAATGAGCCAAACGCTGGATTCGCTTTTTTATTCCATGCAGGAGAGCTTGAAATATGCAGCCACATATTTCCCGGACATGGATAACTCCAATACAAAAGAGTTGAATTCCACATTGGATTTGGTTCGCAATAGCAGTAATTTTTTCAATTCCGTTTCTTTGGTAAATAAAGAGGGAGTTATCAGGTCTACCTCACCTTACTCACAGGCTAGTGTAGGTCACCATGTTAGTTCCAATGCAGCAAAAGAAGCGGTTAAATTGAGGGCTTCGTATATCTCCGAAGCGTACCAGACACCCAGAACCAAACGCAGAATTGTATTTGTCAGTGAACCGATCTTTGATTCGGCAGGGGAGTATCAAGGAACAATCGGTGGAAATATCTTTTTGCAGGAAAATAATATATTGAGTCTGTCTTTTGGCAGTCAGCTCAAGACAAGTAATGGTTCCTACTTTTTTATTGTGGATAAGAAGGGCACTTTGTTATTTCACCCAAACACCAATCGAATTGGTGAAAATGTCAGTAAAAATGAAGTGGTGCAAAAGCTGCTAGCAAACAAGAACGGTAAAGAACAATACAAAAACCTGGCAGGTGTGGATTCGCTTGCAGGTTATTACAAAGTTCCATCAACAGATTGGGGCGTCGTAATCGTGTCTCCAACCCAAACGGTGTACGATCAGTTGAATCATCATATCCGTATGTTGTTGCTGTACACCTCAGTGCCTTTCCTGATCCTGACCCTTATTGTGGTGCGGGTTGCACGCAAGCTGGCCAGTCCTTTTGCTATGCTGGCTGATTTGGTGAATCAGGTCGATAAGGGACAAGTGGATCTACCGGTGATAAAACCTCACTGGAATAGAGAGGCAGACCTTCTAACGAGAGCAGTTGTTGGCGCATTGGCGAACTTTAGGAAACAGACAAACCAGCTTGTCTATGATGCCAGAACAGATGTTTTAACAGGCATGAACAATCGCAGAACCTTCGAAGAAGTCATTCAGGAATGGATTCAGGATGAGGCGCCATTCTCCATTATTGTTCTGGATATCGACCGCTTCAAGTCCATTAATGATACATTCGGGCATCATGCTGGGGATGAAGTATTAAAACACATTGCCAATATCATTCAATTGTCTGTTCGACCAGAAGATGTCTGCGCCCGGTTTGGTGGAGAGGAATTTGTAGTCTTGTTAAGAAATTCCGAGTCTAACGTGGCTTTTGAGATTGCTGAACGTATCCGAATAACGGTCGAAGAAAGCATATTGCCTATAGATCGTTCCGTCACCATCTCGGCTGGAATTGCTGAATATCCGAAGCACTCCACAACATCCACAGAACTGTTTCACTTGGCGGATAATGCATTGTATCAAGCGAAGGAAGAGGGACGTAACCGTACGGTTACGATCCAATCGGTTATTAAATAAGCAAGCAAAGAAGCTGTTCCCTAAAAACTAGGGACAGCTTCTTTTGTGTACTATACCTCTTGTGAGGATCTGGCCAGAACCTCATTTGTATACGTTTCTCCCCAATCTCGCATGCTGAAGATGATCGGCCGTAACGTTTCACCAAATGGTGTGAGGGAATACTCCACTTTAGGTGGGATCTGGGGGTATATTTCACGATGAACAATTCCGCTGCTTTCCAACTCTCGAAGTTGCAGGGTGAGCATACGCTGGGTGATGTCAGGAAACAATTTTCGGATCTCGTTAAATCTCAAAGGACCGGAGAATAAATGATACAAAATGGCACCTTTCCATTTGCCTCCGATCACACTGAGGGTAACTTCCACGGAACAGCCGTATGGCGCGGGACATAGCTTGGTTGCGTCCTTTTTCATTATAAGTACACCTCCACTTTACGGTGATTTTCTATAGTATCTATTTGGGTGGTTATATTATATAAAGTACGTATAGTTCATGAATGAGCATATCACTTATGATGCAGATTATAAACCCTAATTCTAGGCGAAGGCAGATGTGTTGATGTCTATAATATAAAAAAGAGCCCCGGTTTCAGGCTCTTCTCTGGATGAATAAAATATGATGATGAGCGTATATACGCTACTTCAGTGACGATAGAATGGAGTCACATAGAGCCATCGTTGCAATATTATCCTTGGCGCTGGAATGTGGGACAGTCTGATTCTGGCAACACGCGATGAAGTGTGCCATTTCACCAACAAACCCGCGTAGATAAAGGTCACGGTAAGCTCCTGACATGGGGGATCCGGAAGGTGTATATATAGTATCTTGCTCCTCGAGAGATTTCCAGGGAAGGCTGGTCGAGCTTCGGGATTGATGAACAGTAAGTGTGTTGATCTCTTCAGCTGACGCAAATCCGTTGTCAAAGGTGACGAGTACACTTTCACTCTCCCGTGACCAAGCACTCATGCCGGTAAAATAAGCGCTGCCTACTACGTTATTTTCAAATACAAGGGAAATGCTTTGATTAATGTGTTCCCCATCCTTCACGGTTGTGCCTGTAACTCGTATTGCTTCTCCGAATAAGTAACGCATCAGATCGACCATATGAATGGCAGCGAGCTTCATGAACTGTTCCTCATCCTTGCAAAATGGGGTACTGTCTACAGCGAATTTCATCTGGAATGAACGTACCTTACCTAGCGAACCACTATCAATTAGCTCCTTCAACTTCATGTATATGGGGGCATAACGTTTCATAAAACCGACCATGACAACGACGCCAGCCTGCTCGGCAGCTTTTGCTACAGTGGCGGCTTCCGCTGCGTTCCATCCGAGCGGCTTATCCACGTATACATTCTTGCTAGCCCGAATGCATTCGAGAACAAGAGCGGTCTGATCTACAGGCTGGGCGACCACAACGACTCCGTCACAGATTTCCTGCTGCAACATAAGCTGAGCATTGTCATACGCTTGTCCGTTGCTGCCAAATCGCAGCAGAGCTGCTTCAGAGCGTTCCATACTGCGTGTGGCAATGGCCTGGATCTCCGCTCCGGCTTCAACAACAGAAGGGTAAATATTCGTGGATGCATGAAACCCGGCACCGATAAAGCACAGATGGGTTGTTTTCAAGGTGGATCTCTCCTTCATTTTTGCATTCGTATGGATGGTATATTTGTTGTTTAATGCTACGATAGGGTGTTTGAAGTTGAGAAAAAAGGACATATGTCCTATTCTTGAAAGAATAAAAAAGAAGTTGCATTTTTATTTTGGAGCATGTATACTCTGAATTACGGTAAAACAAGGAATTGTTTCACCGGAACGCTTTTCATCGATGGATGAGGAGATACATATTATGCGGTCGTGGCGGAATTGGCAGACGCGCACGGTTCAGGTCCGTGTGGGCTAACCCCCGTGGAGGTTCGAGTCCTCTCGACCGCATCTAACAAAAAAGGTTCGTGAGTTGCTCTAGGGCAATTCACGAACCTTTTTTTATTTTGTGGATCATTCGTGTGAAGCCTACATTTTGCTACCAGCATGCTAATGCTAATGTTGCCGCTGGCGCAGAATGACTGCCGTGATGATCCCGGCAATGGCTCCTGCAATACCAAATAGCGATACACTGGCAACCACTTCAACCGACTGGAGACGAAACAAAAAAGCGATACCGCTGCCAAAAGTGGTTCCGGCGAGAAATCCGAGCGAAATTCCTAATTCTTTCGTTAATTTCATTGCTTCACCTACTTGGAAATGTGAGATATGGATTTGCAAATATTGGGTACAGGCAGTAAAGTGTGATCAGGAAAATCATCACATTTTATTTCCTTTTTTATCTTGTGGTTTTAACCCGTTAATTATGCATGATATCTCATATGGGAGGGTAAGAGCGAATGAATATGAACGAACGAATTGCAGCATGGAATGAGGAAGCACAGCAGTGTGCTTGCGGTCATCAACATCGAGTGGTGGATATGCTGATACATCTGGAAGCTGGGGCCATTCAGAGGTTACCGGGTTATTTGTCTGAGCAAGGATATCGTCAGGTGACGGTTGTTTATGATCGACATACGTTTCGGGCCGCCGGATCTGATGTGCTGAGTAGTATTCGCGAAGCGGGAATGCATGTGGATGAGATCGCTTTGCCGGAGAATCGCACGGGGGATATCATTGCGGATGAAGCAGCTATTGTGCAGGTTATGTTGGGTGTGAGACTCGAAAGTCAGGCTGTAATTGCGGTGGGTTCAGGTACCATTCATGATCTGGTGAGATTTGTTTGTTCCAAAATGAATAAGCCCTTTCTATCGATACCGACAGCGGCTTCAGTAGATGGCTTTACCTCTGCGGGTGCACCCTTAATTGTAAGCGGAATCAAACAGACATTTCAGGCTGTTCCGCCTGAAGCTATTTTTGCCGATATGAATATCCTGGAGCAAGCTCCCCAAGTGATGACAGCTGCCGGATTCGGAGATATGCTTGGCAAATATACTTCCCTTGCAGACTGGATTGTTTCTCGTGATCTGGGCGGGGAACCGTTCTGTCCGGTTGCTTATCGGATGACAGAAGAAGCGCTGCATACCTGCATAGATCATGTACAAGCGATTGCGGAGGGGCGAGCAGAGGGAGTAGCTGTATTAATGGACGCCTTAATTGTTTCCGGTATCTCCATGCTGATCATTGACCATTCCCGTCCGGCATCCGGAGGTGAGCATCATCTGTCCCACATTTTGGAGATGGATCTGATGCAAGCGGGAGAAAGGCCGGTTCTGCATGGTGCCAAAGTTGGCGTAGCTTGTGCATTGATTACGGTGAAATATAAAGAACTTGCACAGACATCGGGTGAACAGGTGTTTGGGATATATGACCAATTGCCGGAGGCTTCTCAGCTCATCGCATGGTTGGAACAAGTAGGTGGACCTGTGACTACTGAGCAACTCGGTGTAACCCCGGAGATGGTGGAACATGCATTCAACACAGCGCATACGCTCCGTCCTCGATATACCGGATTGAGATATATCAATGAAGTGTTGAACACAAGGTTAGGATGACCTTTTAGAGAGAATGGTCATGATGAAATGCATTAACTTAGCATGTAGCGGGCTGTGATGGCTCTCCTTGGGAGCAAAAGGCGAAAAAGGGTAGGTTATCTGACATTTCTGATGGAATGGCCAGAACAGTGCTTCAAGTCCGAGAGAGAAGGCATGCATTTATTTTAAAAAAGGCTCTGGCCTCCCTATGGGGAGATCAGAGCCTTTTGGCTGTTCGCTTATTTAGTTGTTGCGACGATCTTTCAAGATGACATCTGCGAACAAAATAGTTTTCGGGATACGGAAAAATTGCTCCGCTTGTTCCTGAAACGCAGCAGAAGGCAGTGTTCCCTGATGCAGCCATTTGCGGAAAGTGCCGGGATGAACCCCGATCCAGTGGCTGACATCTGTCACCGACAGATCATGGACCATACACAAGCCTGTCAAAATACGGTTACTCACCGGAGAACGGGTCACCGTACGCTTCATGAAGCGAGATGACTCGGGTTGACATATGACAGGGCTATTACGCACAACTTCTTCATTGAAAAGAATATGACGCGGGTAGCCGAGTAATTGGCAAGTCTTGTCCAAATTGGTACTGCCGGGTATCCGTCCTTCATATACCCACGCACTGACACTGCGTGAAGAGATGGAGAGGTCTTCAGCGAGCTGGGACAACTTGATATCATTGGCCATCAGTACGGCAAGAAGAACACGATTACGGATTTGACAGCGTGTCGGTTTTCGGAATCGTTTAACACGGACGCCTTTTCCCAAGTATTTACGGTTGATCAGAGACCACGCCTGGATGGAATGTTGTTCTGGTTGATTAGGCATATTTCCTCCGATTTTTTTTAACCAAATACTACAATAAACAACGGGGTACTTTCAAGTGCCGGGTTTACTGGTTACAAATACGTCAATGCGTCAATTCACGATAAAGAGGGAATTACGAACTAGACCATGCGCAATTCACATCCTAGTATATTCCTAGATTACAATGTTTCACTAAAAATGAGGGGAGAAATTGAACAGGAATATAAATAATATAGTTCTAATTACCCATTATTAGGTCTAAAGAACTTTTATCTGTTTTTTGTTGATATGATGCGGTTTATTTCCCTGAATTCCCCAAAATCATGTAATTTTCGTTCCCCTGTTGCGAAGAGGATGTGCACAAATCTGAAATGATAAATCCGCATGTTCAGCATGACATGTGACCTGTCAAATCTCTTACTTTTACATATATTGTATGATACTCAAGTGTAAGGGAGAGGTGAGGAACGTGAATCTATCTGTGAATACCTTTGCTGTCATCTCGGGAGCGTTTGTTACGTTTGCTTTTGGCGGATGGGATCAATTGCTGAGCCTGCTCGCGGTCGCGATGGCTGTGGATTATATCACAGGTTTGGCGGCGGCGGTAAGAACGGGTACGGGGTTAAATAGCAACATTGGATTCTGGGGGATTGCTCGCAAAGGGCTCATGCTGACAGTTGTTTTGCTTGCTCACCGAATTGATCTGATCATGGGAACCGATTTTATCAAAGGTGGAGCTATTTATTTCTATCTGGTGAATGAACTCATTTCGATTACTGAGAATTATGCCAGAATCGGTCTTCCATTGCCTGCAAAGCTCAGACAGGCCATTGCAGTGTTGAAGAAACAGGAAGATCAGGAGTATCTTATGAATCGTGAATGGTCCAAACCGCAGCAGACCCCGGACAACATCAAGCAGCAGGCTGAAACAGGACAAACTCTGCAGGATGAATCCGCGAAACAGAAGGAGGATGGATCTCAAAAGGAATCCGAATCGAAATAAAACGGTTCGGATTCCTTTTTCTTATCAAGAGAACGTTTCCAAGTATCCTTTCGTAATAGAGAACGTTATGATATATTTTGGATACATGAAAATTCATTCATTTCTACTATTATATTAAACGAGGTGTCTGCCCAGATGATAAAACATATTGTCCTGTTCAAAATGAAAGATCGCTCAGCAGAAAGTATTGAAGCTGCAGCCCAGGTGCTTCGTAATCTGGAAGGAAAAATTGATGTCCTGGTTTCACTCGAAATCGGGATTGATGTGCTTCGCTCGGAGAGATCGTTCGACATTTCACTCACGGCGGAGTTTGCGTCACTGGAGGATCTCCAGGCGTATCAGGTACACCCGCTTCATCAGGAAGTTATCAAGTACATGAACGAAGTCAGAGAACAGTCAATTGCAGTAGACTACGAAATCTGATCTGTCATTCAAACTACGTTGAGATAAAGGGGACTCTGCATGAGCGATTTAAGAGACGTTATGGAATTTCTATATATTTTTGTTGTGTTTCTAATCGCTTGTCCTGTGATGATATTCTGGCTTAAGCGAAGAGGGAAACGGAACCGATAACTCATTGAACGGGAAGTGAACGAATGTATTATGTGAACAGAGAACAGATTGCCCGCCGGCTTGCTGCTGTACCGGAAGTAGCTGAAGGGCTTCGCGGGGCAGCAGAGGCTTGGGATGGCAGTCTCATGCTCGGGATGGTACAGGAACGTTGTCTTCACCTGGCGATCGAAATTGTTACCGATGTGGGAAGTTATCTGATCGACGGCTTCATCATGAGAGATGCAAGCAGCTATGATGATATTATTCAGATTAATTATGAAGAAAAGGTTTTTGATAATCCGACCTATGAGATATTGCGTCAGCTTGTCACGTTACGCAAACCACTGGTGCAGGATTATTACACTTGGGAGCGGTCTGAGCTCCATCCGCTTAGCGTAGAGTTGCCGAGTATACTTAAACATTTTACTACTCAGGTTAGCGCCTACGTGGAAAAAGAACTTGGTCCTTTCAATACGGCACAGGCCGAGGGACAGCGTAAGGAATGAGGGAAATCGCATGACAAATGAATCAAAAGAATTCAATGAAGCAAATACTGAAAGTAACGAAACAAATGAAACACCTTCCGGATTCCATCCGGTGTATATGGTTGAACTTTTGTTCCGGGAACGTCCAGAGGTGGATCGCCTGCGTTTGCAGGAAGCTATGATCCGTCATACAGGACAAGTCCGACTGGATGTGAAACAAGAGAGCGGAGGGCAAAAGCATGAGATGCTTGTCTTCTATCATCTGGACCACAAGGTATCCTTCCAGGAAGGGGATATCCCTGCTCAGACTTGTATGCTTCCTGTGAATGAAATCGCAGATCGTGCTCGCTTTGGCGGTGCTCTGCAACAAGCATGGCATTGGCCGGAAGTGGGACAAGCTGTGGAAGCTGCGCGTTACTCCATTCGGATACATGATATGTTCACGGCTGCCATGCCTCGTAAACAGCGCCTGGAGCTGTTTCAGAAGACTGTACTGGCAATCATGGAGAGTTTGACCTGTGATGCGCTGTATTGGTATGGCAGTGACAAGCTGGTTGAACCGGAAGCATATACGCAAGCTCAGGAACGTGAGGAACATCTGTATGCAGCTATGAACGTTCGAATGTATCAAGCCGGAGGTACAGAGGAACAGCGCGGGTTGGTCATGGATACCGTGGGATTATCTGCGCTGGGTGTACCTGATGTCCAGTGTCACTTCGTCGGTCTTGATCCGGATACGGTGGCTCAGACCTTACTGGGTGCAGCGTATTACATATTTGATCAGGGGGATGTTCTGCAAGATGGACAGACGCTGGGTTCTTCAGGTGGACGTCGCTGGCGTTGTGAACATCAGGCGGCATTAATTGCACCTGGACGATATGTGATTGATTTGGACCCGGGGGATGAGCATGCCGCGGCTGATCTCGAGCCGGCTCGTCAGAACTGAGTTTAAGCCGTCATTTGCATCCATTCAAAAAGGGCGTTCAGATTATTTTTAACATCTGGAGTGTCAAGTCAAGCCTGTGCTGCTTATAATGCATCAACAGAGTAGGCATTCGCCCGGATGGCTGAGCGACAGACCGTTGCTTCTGATCCGGTACTTAAACAATAGTAAAGGGAGAGATGTGACGTGAAGGATTCTAACAAAAGTTTGTTGTGGGGAGCTCTTATTGGCTCCGTGGTTGGTTCAGTAACGGCATTATTGCTGGCACCAAAATCAGGGCGTGAACTTCGTCAGGATATTACAGAAGGTGCTCGTCAGGTATCGGAGAAAGGTCAGGAACTGGCTGGTATCGTGGGAGAACAAAGTTCGCAGATCGTATCCAAAGTTAAAGAGACCGCAGATGTCGTGATTCAGGATATTCAATCCTGGCGCAATTGCGCTGAAGGGAAAGAAATTCGCATATCGGCAGCCATTGTTGATAATGATATCGATAAAACAGTGGATGAACCCGGAATTGACATCGTAGCGAAGCTTCCTTCGGATGAGTCCAAGGACGACAACTAAGCAAAGCTTGGGATAAGCAGGCTTTCCTCTATTTAGAGGAGAGTCTGCTTTGTTGCGTGTCCACACATAAATGAGGTAGCGCGTGGATTTAATTTGAACCCTACGATGAAATCGGGTAAGATGTAGGTACCTTTTTGCCGGAATGTTCATACGGTAGGAAGAAAGCTCTGAGAAACAATCGTTTTGAGAACCAATTCAATGAAGAAGGAAGCGGTGTGTTCGTGCAGCAAGCAATCGCTATATTAGACTCCGGTGTGGGGGGATTGACCGTCGCCAAGGAAGTGATGCGTCAGCTCCCGCGGGAAAAGATCATTTATTTTGGGGATACTGCCCGGACACCGTACGGACCCCGTTCGTCCGAACAAGTAAAACAATTTACGGAACAAATCGTTGATTTCTTGATCCAATTCGATCCGAAGGTTATCGTTATCGCCTGTAACACAGCAACAGCAGCCGCGTTGGAGTATATCCGTGGCAAGGTGAATATGCCTGTCATTGGTGTTATACATCCGGGTGCGCGGGCCGCAATCACAGCGACACGTACAGGACGTATTGGTGTGATTGGTACCACGGGTACCATAGGTAGTGGGGCTTATACATCGGCACTCAAGCAGTTGTCCCCCTATATTGATGTGGTCAGTCAGGCTTGTCCGGCGCTGGTGCCGTTGGTGGAACAAGGTGAATTTCGTTCCGAGCACACGACACATACGGTGGAACAATCATTGGGCGAGATCAAACAACAGCCAATCGATTGTCTTATTCTGGGTTGTACGCATTATCCCTTTCTCATGGACACGATTCAGGAAGTTATGGGGCAGGAAGTGAAGTTAATCAGTTCAGCAGATGAAACGGCACGTGAAATCAGTACGATTTTATATGATAAACGAAAGTTGGCCAGTGGGGATGAGACTCCGGTGCATCAATTTTTCTGCACGGGTGACCCGCGTATGTTCCAGAATATCACCCGTCGATGGTTGGGGGAGCAGATCTCCAAGACCCCTGTTGTCTGGCAGGTAACGCAATTATCATAGTTATACTCAAATTATGCATGAATAAGACTTTTAATTAATGTATTTTGGTTGTGGACTATCCCGGAACTGTGAAGTTCCGGGATTTTTTGTCGTCATTATGCATTAGCAGGAGATAAACATGATTCTTGTCACATGACGGACAACCTGACCTGCATACATATGTTACAGACATGAAATTGGTCAGAACTGGACAGGAGACCTGTCTTTTCCTGTGGAAAGGAGAACAACATGGATCTACAGTGGATTATTGTTCAGCGGGGAGATACATTGCCGCGAATTGCGTCAGCACACCATATGACCAAAGAGTTACTTGCTGCACTGAACCCGGAAGTGGCTTCCCAGCCATACTTGCTGGCAGGTCAGATGCTGCGTATTGTCCCCGGGACAGGTCGCAGATACGCTGTACCGCCTGGAGAAAGTGTAGGGGAGATTGCGGGGAGATTTGGTCTGGACGAAGAGGTGTTGCGCCAGGCCAATCCCGAAATTACCAATATAACCGACTGGGTTGGTCGCTGTATTCATATTCCGGCTTCGAATGGAAAAACTATTGTAAAGATTCAGGGAGAGTATGGTTATCGAGAATTAATCAGGGATATAGACAAGCTGGAGAATCAATACTCGTTTATTGAAACGGGGTCCATTGGAACAAGTGTCATGGGGAAGTCGCTGCCTTATTTGCGTATTGGGCAAGGGTCGAGACATATCCATGTTAACGCTTCCGTTCATGCGAATGAGTGGTTGACAACAGCAGTTCTGATGAAGTTTATCGAAGAGTATGCCGAGGCGTATGGTGCGCATAGGGCATGGCATCAATACCAGACAGAACGCTGGATGCAAGAGACGACACTCTGGGCCGTGCCGATGGTTAATCCGGACGGGGTCGAACTGGTTCAGGAAGGTGTGGTCAATCAGCATCCACATGCACAGCAGTTGTTAGCCTGGAATGCGGACAGATCACATTTTACCCATTGGAAGGCCAATATCAGAGGGGTGGATCTGAATGATCAATTTCCAGCCCATTGGGATGAAGAAGCAGCGAGAAGAGGTATGACCTCACCTGGCCCCAGGGATTATGCGGGGACAGCGCCATTGACAGAACCGGAGGCACAGGCGCTTGCGCAGTGGACGCGGCAACACACATTCGATGCGGTTGTATCACTGCATAGTCAGGGACAGGAGATCTATTGGAACTACCGTGATCTGGAACCCAGGGAGAGCGGACCGCTGTCGCGTAGACTCGCCAAAGCTTCCGGCTACAAGGCGGTGAAGCTCGGTGGCAGTGATGCCGGATACAAGGACTGGTTTATTCAAGATTTCGGTAGACCGGGCTTCACGGTAGAAGTTGGATTGGGTGTTAATCCGCTTCCTGTAGAACAGTTTGATGATATTTGTATAGAAGTGGGAATGTTGCTGGCTGAACTGTTATCCAATGGACAATGAGGCAAGACCCCGGATTACAAAGGTGTGAAACTTAACAGTAGATCATTCGTATAACAGGAACGGACGCTATGAGCGACGTTCCGTTTTTATTATTTTTGATAATGGCATGTTACGTCATTCGTTCTGAATGGTTTTCGAACGGGTAATGATGGATGTGCCGTTTCGGCGACATATACAATTATACGGAGGGATTTAAATGAAGTGGAGAAGACTACTGTCGTTCAAACGATGGACACAAGTTTTCAAAAGGCTCCCCCGGCTGCTCCGGGCTCCGCAGATTCCTTTGGGAGAAAAGCTGTTGTTTATTATTCCAGCGCTGTTGTACTGGGTACTTCCTGACGTAATGCCGTTTATGCCCATCGATGATATCGGGGTCACTTTGATTCTGATGAACTGGTTTGTAAGCCGGGCAGAACGTAAATATCCTGTGCTTCAGGAGGGGGCACCTTCTTAATTTGCGGCCCAATGGATCATTTTAACATTGAATTCGCATCAATGTTATTGCGAAGAGCGGTAACTTTCTTTACAATAGATGCTGTAGTTTAAGAATGCTGAAATTGTTGAAACTTGCAATTACAATATAGGAGATGAAGAGAATGAACTGCAAAATTACGCGTAATGCTGCTAAAGTATTGAAGCTTGAATTGGACAAGCCGGAGAACGAAGGAAAAAACCTGCGCGTTGTTATCACCCATGCACATGGTGACCATGCTCACTACGGGCTTGATATCGACACACCAAAAGAAAATGATACGGTTGTATCTACCGATAAAGAGATTGATGTCATTCTTGCGAATGATCAGCCTTTGTTGAACGGTGTTAAAATTGACTACCTCTACTTCCCGGAAGAGGGATTTGTTATTACGAATCCGTCCCAAGGTAATCACGGCGACCACTAAGGGCGCGAAGAAGGGGAACTCATGGCTAACGATATCCGCGTATGCGAAAAGTGTAATCATGTCCGACTGAAATCGATTGTACCCAAGTTGCAAAAAATGGCTCCAGACACGGAGATCAAGATTGGGTGCAAATCCTATTGCGGTCCTTGCGCGAAACGTGCATTTGTCTTTATTAATGGTCGGTATATCAGTGCACCGACAGAAGAAGAAGTGCTCGCCAAAGTCGCAAAGTTCGTGAAGTAATAGGATATAACAAGGTGAGTGAACGAAAAGTTCAAACATCCGCAAGGAGGGGCTATGTGCCTCTCCTTTTTTGCGTTTAGGTAGCAGTGATAGGATGTTTTAAAATGCGGCATCCTCTATCATTTCAGTAATTTGGAAGGTGTTTTCTTGAATTTCAATGGCGATGACGGTATTATCCTTTTTCAGAAAATGTACACTTCCCAGTCGTTTTTCCTCCAATTCTAGCCAACCTGTATCCGCTAACTTCTGAAAATAATCCATTGGTGGGTATAGTCCTTGCTCACCCCCAATATGTTCAAGCTCATACTTAACGCCCTTTTTAAGGTTGGGATCATCGGAATAAGCTATGTTTTCAATAAGCTTTGCATTGGTTGGAACCGGGATGTCTGGGTTAATGGATGAGCCAGTGTAACCTGCAATCTCATATGTAGCTGGAGCGCAGCCTTGTACCCAAATGAGCAAGGGCAACATGCAAAGTGTCAGTAATATTTTCTTCAAATGAATTCCTCCTGATTCGGCATGATTATCTAATTAACGTAGCGTAATCAACTAAAGTTACGATAAAAACACAAAAGAAGAAGAGACGATTGAATTCAATCCAGAATCAGCACGGTCAAGAGAATTTATAATGTTCCTGTCACACCAGAACCCGCAGCGCAGTAATGCTTTTCGGGTTTTTCATATCTTTTGCAAAGACTCTCGATCCATGGGTTTACTCCGACAGTATGTCGAATGGTCGCTTAAAATTCTGTGAGGAGGTTAATAGAATAAGAGCAGGCAAAATTCCATACGGGAGGTACAGAATGACAAAACATATTACAGATTGTACGATTCTGAACAACGGAGTAACGATGCCATGGCTAGGATTTGGAACATATAAAGCAAAAGGTAAGGAAGTGCAACAGGCGGTTGAGACCGCTTTGGAGGTTGGATATCGCAGTATTGATACCGCGTCCATCTATGGCAATGAGGTAGAAGTGGGACAAGCTATTGCAAGCAGTGGTGTTGCCCGTAGCGAACTGTTTGTGACGACCAAACTCTGGAACGAGGATCAGGGATTTGATTCAACATTGAGAGCATTTGAAGCCAGCCAGAAGGCGCTTGGATTGAATGTGATTGATCTTTATTTAATTCACTGGCCTGGCAGAGACCAGTATAAGGAGACGTGGAGAGCATTCGAACGTCTATATAGCGAAGGAAGCATTCGTGCGATTGGTGTGAGTAACTTTCAAGTTCACCATTTGCAAGATATCATAGATGAGGGCGGAACGGTGCCTGCGGTAAATCAGGTAGAGCTGCATCCGGATCTGATCCAGCAGGAACTTCAGGATTTCTGCGGAGCGCAGGGGATTCAGCTGGAGGCATGGAGTCCTATTATGAAGGGCAAGCTGAACCAGGAGTCCACCCTCAAAGCACTGGCACAGAAATATGGGAAAACACCGGCACAGATTATTCTGCGTTGGGACATTCAGAATCAGATTGTGACGATTCCGAAGTCGGTTACCCCGGAGCGTATTCGTGAGAATGCGGACATCTTTGACTTTGAATTGTCACCCGATGAGTTGAAACAGATTGATGCACTGGATTCGGATAAGCGGACGGGTCCACATCCAGATCAACTGTTCTGGGATTAAGTGGGTGGCGCTAATTGAATATAATTGTTTGATGAACTACTGGTGGTTGTTCCGGTTACGGATCGTTCTTTCGATCGCTGTTGTCTCCAAATTTTTTTTGATTCCTCTTTTCAGAGGATAAAATTTGAAGACAAAGGCGAACGCTTCGCTTCTTCAGAATCGATTCCGTCCCCTCCACAGTAACTGTTCATCAAACACAAATATATACAATGAGCTTGAGTGGTGTGTAGCATATAAAAAAGCAGCAGGGTCAGGGGATACTCCCTGATCCTGCTGCTTTTTGTGTGTGAATTGGCTTAAATTTTTTTCGGGACTTCGCAGCCGTCATCTGTGCAGATGCCACTGCCGTCTGTTTCTGTTGTGTTGGATTCAACCATGGTGAAAGGGGAACGGTCGTCCCAGGCTTTTTGAATGGCATCCAGGAATACCTCGTCCGGCTGAGCGCCCGATACGGCGAACTTGCGGTCGAATACGAAGAATGGTACACCGCGGATGCCGAGTTGCTCGCCTTCCGCTTGGTCAGCGCGGACATTGTCGGTGAATTGATCACTGGACAGCACTGCCGTAGCTGCGTCACGATCCAGACCTACTTCTACTGCTAACTGAGCCAACACTTCAGTGTCGCCGGAGTGTTTACCTTCAATAAATACAGCTTGGAATATCCGTTCACTCAGTTCAAGTGCTTTGCCTTGTGTATCTGCCCAGTGTGTCAAGCGGTGAGCTGAGAAGGAGTTCGTAGGAATCATGGCATCGATATTGTATTCCAGTCCTGCCGTACGAGCATTGGCATTCATCTGGGCATTCATACCTTTGGCTTGTTCCACGCTCATATTATATTTGGCAGCCAAATATTCCGAATTGGTTTTGCCTGGGTTCAATGCAGCGTTTGGATCAAGCTCGAAGCTTTTGAATTGCAGCTTCACTTCATCACGGTGTGGGAACTGTTCCAGTACATTCTCCAGGCGGCGTTTACCGATATAACAGAAAGGGCACAGAAAATCAGACCATATCTCAATATTCATTTTATTAAAACCTCCATCATCCTTTTAGTTGAAACTTATATGGTTACAATTATAAAGCCACTTTCTATAATTCGCAAGGAGATTACTTTTTATCCCGATATGCCTTGGACCAATGGTAAGGTTGAATCTCGTCCAATCTTTTGAAGATCAACTGACCAGAAGGATCGTATACGGCAGCTTTGACTTCTTCGCCCCAGTAAAATAATCGTTCCTGGCATACACCACAAGGTGTAAGGACCTTGAATTCTGAATGCTCGTCATCACGAGCGATACAGAGGGAGTGGGTGACGCGTTCGTTCAATTTGTGGGCTTCCAGATAAGCCCCTGTTTCCATACATAGATGCGTGGCATCGTGATGACCTCTGGAGCTATACTAATCAGCAGGGAGCCAGCTTCGGTATAGACGGCACCCGCACCGCCCCATCCCTGAGGATAACGTTGCTTCACAAAGTTTGCGGCTGCATCGAACAATAGCTGTTCAATATTGAGTGGTTCAGTGTGTGATGTCATGTAATGAGAGTTCCCCTTTTTAAAATCTGATTGAATGCAATTCAATTCATTTCGTGTATTTGTTTAGTTTGTCATTACGATCTGCTCATTGCGATGTTGCTGTTGAACTGTCTTCCTCTCGAAAGCGCTGAATCAAATCATAAGTAATGACCGTGTCCGAGACATGCAATCGTTTGGTTGCTTCATCATGACCGGGGCGGCAAGCATTGCTGTCCGTTTTGTCGCGTGTGGACAGGTCATAACAAGCACCGCTCTCATAGATATAATCATCCGATGGAATATAGAATACAGAACCATCCGAGAATGTGCCATTACGCAGCACAACCGTACGTGAAGACCCGTCGTATACGTCGTTACCCATATGATAATAGGACTGGTCGGACACGCCGAGCAGATGCAATACGGATGGCGTGATGTCCAGTTGTCCCGAAGGTTCGTCGATGGTTCCGGCAGCTGCTCCGTCCGGTAAATGCACGAGCAGAGGAACCTCGTTCATGATCTGTGTCATATCCAGTTCGTTCAGCGAACGTCCCAGGAACTGTTCGTATTGTGATTGTTCCTTAATTGAGTTGTCGTGGTCTCCGTAAAACATAAAAATGGTATTTTCCCATAATCCCCGATTTTTCAGATCCTCGACCATCTTGCCGAGTGCCGAATCCACGTAATGAACGGATTGCAGATAGTTTCCGAACATGGTCCCCTGGAACTCGCCTACATCCAGTTGCTGTTTCTCTTTAGGTAAGGCGTATGGATGGTGACTGCTGAGTGTAATGAGGAAGGAATAGAACGGTTCGGTCACCTCACTACTCATTTTCTCAACGGATTGACGGAAAAAGGATTCGTCAGACAGGGACCAACCAAGTGGGTCATCCTGTGCAAAATCATTTTTACTATAAAACTTGTCGTACTTCATATTCTGATACATCGTATACCGATTCCAGAAGCCACTCTCATAAGCGTGAAATACGTTGGTGCTGTACCCGTTATCCTTCAGAATGGAAGGAAGGGAATCATACGTATGGTCTGCATAGCGTACAAACGCTGATCCAACCGGAAGTGGATGCAGGGAAATGTTTGCGCCAAAATCGGCATCTGACGTTCTGCCCTGCCCGGTCTGGTGGTAAAAGTGACTATAATACTGACTTTCCTTCATCAGTTCATTAAAATGGGGTGTGATCTCCTGACCGCCAATGCTCTGACCAATCATGAAGTTCATAAAAGCCTCACCCTGAACAATGATGACATTGCTGTCTTTATATTTGCCAAACAAGGCATCATTCTGCGGGGCAGTTCTTTGCCTTTCAGCGAAGAATGCCTTTGCTTGCTCAACATCAGCGGGTTCAGCCTGCGGCCCGGAGCCGATGTGGTCTTTGGCATAGTTGTACAGATCATAACCGTGAAAAGCGAGCAGTCCGGTTACGTTATACATGGATACATTCCACCAGTTGTTATCGAACAGGCCTTTGGCCCATGTTTTACTGTAGAAATAAATCGGGCCAACCGCGAGGCCAAGTCCCAGCACAAGGGCAATGCTGCCAGCAGTGAGACGGCGGTGCATCCGCGCCTTGCCACCGTTGTACGAATAACTCCCATAGCCATGAACAGACGGACTGGTGTGCTTCGAACGGTAACGTCTGCTGAATAGTACAATAGCTGTGAATGGAATGACGACAAGCCAATCAGCAAAGAACCAGAGATCGCTTGTGTAGATCAATGTAGCGATGCTGTCACCCAATGCGTCTACTTGTCTGGCTTGCAACAATACCGGGATGGTCAAGAAATCCTGGAAATAGCGATAATACACCATATCGGCGTAGATTAGTGCGGTAAGCAGCAGGTTAAGCATGGCGAGAGACAAGATCATGCCTCTACGTGGCAACAACCAGGTCCAAAAGGACAGGAGTAGTAAAGATCCAATGGCAATGACTTTATCCAGCAGTCCCATCGTAATGTTATAAGCGTGAAGATTGTGATGGAGCCACATGAGTTTGAGCAGCATGAGCACAAGAAAAATAAGATATAACGTTAATGGATGATTTAAAAGCCCGCGTGGCATGGAGCTGCGCTTAGGCCGAGTGACAACCATATGTATGTCCTCCTTGCTTTTGTTGTTTTGTTATCGGAATGTAAAATAGGGCTCCATTCATTATAGCGTGGCCTCAAGCGTTTTCAACTATGCCTCAGGGAGAATCGAATCCGGTCCAGACGAAGGCCGATGACGGAGAATTCATATGATCGGAAAAGTGCACAAAAAAAAGCGCCCCGGCCATGGATGGCAGGAGCACTTTGTATTCGAAACAACTATGAAGATTGTGGTGTTTTATTTCGTGGGGGCAGTGGGCCCAAATACTGATAGTACTGGGTTTCAATTCGTCCGTTGAACAACTTGCGACGTTTGTCTGCCTTATGACCGAAATACTCCTCGAAAGCTTTGGTCGACGTGATGGCAAAAAAGGACCATGTTGGCATGTCGAGGTAACTGCGCCCTAATGAGCGGAGCAACTTCTGAACTTCTTTTTCTTCACTCAAACGTTCACCATATGGGGGATTGGTAATGATGACACCATATTCACCCTGTGGTCTTGCGCGATGAGCGGGCAGGACGCTGACTTCAATATCTTTGGCGAACCCAGCACTTTTGATCGCTGCCATAGCAACTTCAATCGCTTCCGGATCAATATCGCTACCTGAAATCTGTAACGGGATATCGTCACGAACAGCATCAAATGCTTCTTCGCGCGCCTGTTCCCATAATTCTTCAGGAATGACAGCCCAGTCCTCAGAGTTGAAGGTCCGACGAAGTCCTGGTGCAATGTTCCAGCCGATCATAGCGGCTTCGATCAGCATTGTGCCTGATCCACAGCATGGGTCATAGAATGGACGGGATACATTCCAGCGACTGAGCTGAATAAGAGCGGCAGCAAGTGTTTCTTTGAGTGGCGCTTCGGTAACGAGTTTACGATAACCCCGTTTATGCAGACCTGGTCCCGTTGTATCTAAAGTAAGCAGGGCGCGATCGTTCAGCAGAATGACCTCAATCACATAACGAGACCCATCCTCTGGGAACCACTCCGTGTCATAAGTCAGCTTCAGTTTCTCTACGATTGCTTTTTTCACGATCCCTTGTGATGCAGGCACACTGCTTAACTGGGATTTTTGAGAACGACCCTCTACAGGGAATTCGCCATCGGCTGGAATCCACTCTTCCCAAGGTAGTGCTTTGGTGCCTTCAAACAATTCGTCGAAAGTCGTGGCAGGGAATTCACCCATTTTCACCAATACGCGATCCGAACTTCTCAGCCACAGGTTACAACGGCAAATATCAATATAATCTCCTGTGAAGAAAACCCGTCCATTGTCGATCGTAACATCTTCATACCCCAGTTGCTTCAGTTCCCGGGCAACAACAGCCTCGAGTCCCATCGCCGAGGTTGCAATCAATTGCAATTGAGCCATGTGATTCATTTCAACTCCATTTCAAGCTGGAGAAGGAATATCCTTCTCTCTGCTGTATAGTAACGGTGCGGCCTTGCCGCTTTCCGTGAAAAAACTTACAATGAGAAATGCGGTGAACGTATGCACTCCTCTTTCGAAGTGATGCATCAGTCAACCGCCTGTGTTGATAACAAACATTTATTATAGAACATTGGCATCCATATGGAAAGCAGTCCAAGTGTCCAAGGAGGATTTTAGTGGTGAATCTGACCCCTGATGAATATGTAAATCAATTATTTCAAGAAGATGAGCTTTTGCTGAAAGTGAAAGAGGCCATCCGTTCGAACGGTATGCCGGAAGTTTCGGTTGCTGCGGCGTATGGACGATTGCTCACGTTTCTAGCGAAGACATCCAAAGCAGAAGCTGCGCTCGAAATCGGCGTGCTGGGCGGTTACAGTGGGATCTGCATTGCGCGTGGTTTGCGTGAGAATGGAACCCTGACTTCGCTGGAACTGAAAGAGGAATATGCAGCAATGGCGCGTGGTCATCTGGAAGAAGGCGGTTTTGGCGAAACGGTGGAGTACCGCATTGGCCCGGCGGCAGATAGCCTGGAGCAATTGGAGCAGGAAGGTCGCACATTTGATTTCTTCTTTATTGATGCAGACAAGGAGAATTATCCGGTATATCTCGATTATGCCATTAAGCTGGCCCGGCCAGGTGCTGTCATTGTAGGTGATAATTGTTTCCTGCGTGGTCGTACACTGAATCCTGACAAGCAGGGCCCGGCCGTGCTTGCTGTTCGCCGTTTCAATGAACAGATGGCAAGTGACCCGCGCCTGGTGACGACCATGTTGCCCGATTACGATGGGCTGGTACTTGCCTGGGTGAAGTAAAAGTGGATATTTCCTAAAGATAAAACTCCGATGAAACACGATCTCACGCTCTTATATTTGTGAGGTGGATCGTGATTCTGTACGGAGTTTTTTTAGTGTGAAAAATATTGATTGTTGAGAATGAGTTTTTATTGAGGTTTATCTAAAAATGAATTGATTTTTTAGTGAAGAAGAGATCATAACTAACTTTCAGGTAATTTTATGGTAACATTGTATATAAAAAGTTATAAATTTCTATATATGGAGGTGTTGAATTGAGACCTTTATTTATTTTTCTTTCTTTGCTTCTGATCTCAGGTTTCGTATTTCATTTTCTTAACGTATACACGCCCTTTTTAATACTGCCAGTTTATATTTTACATATTGCAACCCTAGTTTTCTTTGTTGTTTATCTGTTCAGGTTTTATTTAACTAAAAAAATAATCATAAAATCTGAAAACACACAAAGAAGAGACGACACACCTTGAATCACAGGGAGTATCGTCTCTTTCTTTGTATTTACAGATATCGTTGTAGTAGTTCGATTTATACTTCAGGTGTTCCGTACGTTTCAAACCATTTTTTGATGGTGTCAAAATCGTCACTGAAGGACAAGCCCAACATCAATAATACACGAGCTTGTTGTGGACTCAGGTTGTCGCCTGCAATGATACCTTTGCCGCCGCCATACACACTTCCTGAACCCGTCCGAGTGGTGGTCACAAAGATGACACCTTCTTCAATGGCTTTGGTACGAGCTTGTCCCATAGCTCTGGATATACCGCCAGCTCCGGTACCGGAAGTCACGATTCCTTTGGCACCGCTGCTCACGAATCCTTCAATGGCTCCGCCGCCAGCTTCTTGGTACGAGATCGCAATTTCTACTTTGGCCAGATCTGCCTTTGTGATTTTACTTAGATCAAATACGGGCTTCGCTGTCCCTTCAGGTTTCAAGGCACGTGCAGGAGCACGGTAGATTCGAATGTTTTCTTCATCAATATATCCTACAGCTCCGAGCATCGGTGTTTCAAACGTATCTGTCCGATAATCATTCGTCTTGGTTACACCGCGAGCAAGCTGGATTGTGTCATTCAACATGAGTACTGTGCCAAATGAAGTGGTACGACCACTGCCTGCAAGTTTGATGGCATTGTACAGATTGGCTTGAGCGTCAGAACCGATGACGGTCCATGGACGCATGGAGCCTGTGATCACGACAGGTTTGTCACTCTGAACCGTCATATCGAGGAAATAAGCGATTTCTTCCATTGTATCTGTACCCGTGGTAACGACAACACTGTCATACGTTGCTAGAGCTTTGTCTACCGTCTGCGACAAGTCATAGAGGTCGGTCATGCTATAGGAACCTGAACCTGAGTTTCCGAATTGGAGTGTGCTAACATCAGCAATCTTCTGTTTATCCGGTAAGGCGTCTACCATCTCTCCAATGGGAAGTGTACCTGCCTTGTAATTCTGGAAGCTGGTGGCGTCCTCGGATTGACCGGCAATCGTTCCGCCAGTTCCAATCACCAATACATTAGGAAGTGCAGATTGTTTGGAAGAGTCCGGTATTGCAGGGATGGAAGTATTACGAGCCGGGGTAGTTGTTGTTGTTGTCTGAACAGCGCCTGTTGTGCCTTTCACCTCTACCGTAGCTGCGTGCGCAGCGTAGGTTCCAATGGGGGACAACGAGATGGTCAATGCTGTTAAAGCTGCGGTACTCCATACGGCCCAGGGACGAAGATTGGATGTTTTACTCATGAATAGCACTCTCCTTCAAGTAAGTGTGATGTTAAGTTTGTTAAGAAGAATATGTATACCATTTCAAATTGATTGTATTTCATGTTAAGTAATATGACAAACGTAGATAAGCATAGAGTAATCGGTTACATTCATAGATAATGAGAGTAAAATGATTGTTTATAAGGAATTATGAAAGAATATTCATTCTGATATAGATATATAAGAGCTGGTTTTAGGAGTTTTCAAGAAAAATAAGTCTTTATAATGTTAGTTAATATTACATATTGAGTCTTTTGTCCTGATAAAAAGAAGTGTTTTAATAAAAAAATGTCGAATTGGGACTCATATCAGAAGTAGGTAACAGAATGAGAGGATGATAGTAACGCATATTAGGTAATGGGGCTCAATTACGGTCTAAAGAGTGGTTTCGTTATAGAGTTATGTTTATAATAGGGGTGATCAACATATGTAAATAAATATATAATATTGATTGGAGGAGAAACGATGAAACAGGCACCGAGAAAGTATGCAAATTACATTCCGATTCGGGAACTGGAGACTTTGGAAGAGAGGTTATCTCCCTTCAAGGTGTATGCAGAACTTCGTGATAACACTCCAGTCCGCTATGATGAGCATCGAGAATGTTGGGATGTTTTTGGTTATGAAGATGTGAAGTACGTTCTGAAAAATCCGAAACTGTTCTCTTCTGCACGTGATCGTGCCAATACGAGCATGTTGACAACAGACCCTCCCAAACACAAACAGCTGCGTGATCTGGTGAACCAGGCGTTTACACCCAAGGCAATTGAAGCATTGGCTCCGCGTATTCAGGAAATCACAGATGAGTTAATTGCTCCACACCTTTCAGAAGGACATATGGAACTTATTGATGATCTCGCAACACCATTGCCTGTCATTGTCATTGCGGAATTGATCGGAGTCCCTGCGGCGGATCGTCAAAAGTTCAAAGACTGGTCTGATGTATTGGTGAAAGGCGCACGTGATGATAGTGAACAGGCCTTCCAGGAGTTATTGGAGGAGAAAAAAAGAAATATGCAGGAGTTGCATATCTATTTTACTGACATTATGGAAGAACGTCGGTTGCAGCCAAAGGATGATCTGATCTCATTACTGCTTGCTGCGGAGATTGATGGTCAGCAATTGACTTCAGATGAAGTGGTAGGCTTCTGTATTCTATTACTTGCTGCCGGTAATGAAACAACAACCAACCTGATTACCAATGCGGTTCGTATTCTGTCTGAACAACCCGAGCTACAACAGGAGTTGCGCGAACATCCTGAGCGGATTACTTCTGCGATTGAAGAGACGCTGAGATATTATCCGCCAATTGTCGCGATTGGACGGGTCGCCAAGGAAACTGTAGAGTTGAATGGTCAGACGATTCAAGCTGGAGAGCAGGTGATTTCCTGGGTTGGAGCAGCCAATCGGGACAGTACACAATTTGAACACCCGGAAGATTTCATCTCTGATCGCAAGCCGAACAGGCATATGGGCTTTGGTTTTGGCATTCATTTTTGTTTGGGTGCACCACTCGCTCGTTTGGAGGCAAGGGTAGTTCTTCATACATTGCTTCAGCACATGGGAAACATTCAGCTTATGCCGGGAACGGCTCTGCAACCGATACAAAGTGCCTTTGTGTTTGGTGTGAAGCATTATCCTATACAATTCAATCTAATAAATAGATAAATAATTAAATGAATGGCACATGAATGACAAAAGCCGCTTTCAGGCCCATTAGGCGCTGGAAGCGGCTTTTTCTGATAAAACGTTTATATCGACTCATTAAGAAATGGATAGGGAATCAGGATTCCCGAATAGAAGCAGGTTTGTTATACAATTTGAATCGGACCCAAACCATATTAAGCAGCAGCAGTCCGCCAGATACGATAAATAGACCTTCGATCCCGATGAATCCTGCCATAAATCCTCCAATGATCGCTCCAAGCATGTTGCCCAGCGCCAGAGTACTCGTATTAAAACTGAATGCACGGCTGATCATGCTATCGGATGTATAGGAACGGATCAGGGCATTAACGCTTGGAAGCAGGCCACCCATGAACACACCCATCATGAAACGAACTATAATGAGCTGCCACACGGTCTGAACAAATGCCTGCGGGATAAGCATGAGTCCTGTTCCTATGAGGGAGAACGTCAGCACCTTGTGAGGACCAATCCGGTCACTCAGCTTCCCGAGAATCGGAGACATAGCCATATTGGATAGTCCCGTAACTGCACCGACAAGTCCTGCCCAGAAGGCCACGTTTACATCCGAAGCATGCAATTTTTGCACATACAGCGGCAAGAGTGACATGGGGCTAATCATCGCAAACTGCAACAGAAATGTCACAGCAAACAGTGCGGGCAGTTGAGGTGACTTGTTCAATTCCTTCAGACCGGATAATACGGATTGTGCCGGCAGTTTGGCTGCTTCTTGACGGTCAAATTTCTCTCTCACCAGGAACATGGCGAGCATGGAAGCAACAAAAATCAGTCCACCTGTAATGTAGAAAATGGGGCGGAAGCCTACCGCATCCGCTAACAAGCCACCAATGAGTGGACCCAGGATGGTGCCGGCAACCTGCCCGGACTGACTGATTCCCATGGCAAAACCCATGCGGTCTTTCGGAGTGGTACCTGATATCAGCGCAACAGCCGCTGGATTGAAACCGGAGATGGTACCGTTAAGCAAACGTAATAAGAGAAGCTGCCAAGGATTCTGTGCCAGACCCATAAGGGCAATTACGATGGCCATCCCGAATCCCGAACGCAGCAGCATAACTTTACGGCCGTACTTGTCCGATAACTTTCCCCAGAGTGGTTGGAACAAAAATGAGGTGAGGAAATTGGCTGCAAAAATAAATCCCGCCCAAATGCCAATTTCATGTTCGCCAACAACGCCCAGATCTCTTGCGAGATAAAGAGACAAAAATGGGGTAATCATGGTCATGCCCGAATTGACCAAAAATTGTCCGAACCAAAGCACAATGAGGTTTACTTTCCACGTTTTCAAAGTGCTTTCACTTCCTTTCAAAGATATTTCTGTAATTCTCAAAAAAACACCATTCTTTCATTATAACATAATTGGCATATGAGGGATGGGTGTAAGGAATGTCATAGTATTGTCACGTAGAACGCATCTGCATGTGGTTGTTACGGCTGTTTAAAAAGGGCATAATGGTAATTATGAGTCCAAAAACTATTGGAGGCTTCTTACATGAGCTATAATGATCGACTGATTCGGGCAAGTTTCAAACAACAGGTAGACCGTGTCCCGGTATGGTACATGCGTCAAGCTGGACGTTACGATCCTGAATATCGCAAAATTAAAGAAAAGTACTCCTTGCTAGAGATCTGCAAACAACCCGAGCTGGCGGCTGAAGTTACACTCATGCCGGTACGCAAACTTGGTGTAGATGCGGCTATTTTGTATTCCGATATTATGAATCCGGTTGCCTCTCTGGGCATTGATTTTGACATTGTAAAAAATATTGGTCCAGTTATTGATAATCCTATTCGTTCGGCTGCAGATGTGGATCGGCTGCGTCCCATCGACGTAGAAGGAGATCTGTCACATATTCTGGAAACCATTCGAATTCTGGATAAGGAGCTTGATGTGCCTCTTATTACGTTTGCGGGCGCACCATTCACGATTGCGAGTTATCTGATTGAAGGCCGACCTTCGAAAGGTTATATCCGCACCAAAACGATGATGTACAGCGAGCCTGAGGTGTGGCATAAGCTGATGCAGAAGCTTGGTGATATGGTTATTACATATGTCCGTGCGCATATTGCGAATGGCGGTAAGGCATTCCAGTTGTTTGACAGCTGGGTTGGAGCACTTTCTCCCAAAGACTTCAGAACATATGTGTTGCCTACGATTACCCGTATCTTTACCGAATTATCCGATTTGAATGTACCGAAGATTTATTTCCCTGGTGTTGCATCAGGCGAATTGTTGCCAGCGCTGCATAATTTGCAAGCCGATGTGATTGGATTGGACTGGAGAGTATCCATTTCGGAAGGGCGTCAACGTCTTGGCGGCAAATTTGCAGTACAGGGTAACCTGGACCCATATTTGCTGACTGCCCCGATGGAACTGATTAAAGAGCAAGCCAAAGTGATTATTGACGAAGGAATCAAGGAGCCGGGTTATATTTTCAACCTCGGACACGGATTATTTCCTGAAGCATCGCTAGAGAAGCTCAGAGAACTAACGGCTTATATTCATGAATATTCTGCCGAAGCATTGAAGACTGGGGTGACGGTATCTAATGACTAATACGATAGGTGTACTGGTGATGTCGTATGGCACACCAGAAAATATGGAGAGTGTTGAAGCGTATTACACACATATCCGCAGAGGACGTCCGCCTGAACCAGAGCAATTGAAAGAACTGACGGATCGTTATGAAGCCATTGTTGGCGGTGTTTTCCCACTTCGGGAGAACACAGACAATCAGGTCAAGGCCCTACAAGAGACATTAAATCGCGATGAGCGTGGCACTGATGTGGAATTCCGTTGTTATCAAGGTCTGAAGCATGCCTATCCGTTTATTGAGGATGGCGTGGAGCAGATGGCGAAGGATGGAATTCAGACAGCGATTGGTATTGTACTGGCTCCTCATTTTTCCACGATGAGTGTAGGCAGTTATATCAAACGTGCGCGTGAAAAAGCAGAAGAGATGGGCGTTCATATGTCCTTTATTGAGAGTTATCATCTGCATCCGAAGTTAATTCAGGCGTTGTCCACACGTGTCAGTGCCAAGTTGGATGCGTTCGAAGAAGCTGGAGCAAAACGCGGAGATGTGAAGGTGTTGTTTAGTGCGCACAGTCTGCCGGCACGTATTGTGGAGATGGGTGATCCATACCCGCAACAATTGCTGGAGACTTCGGAAGTGATTGCATCACGTGTAGGAATAACCAATTGGCAATTTACGTGGCAGAGTGCCGGACGAACAGCTGAGCCTTGGCTTGGACCGGATATTCTGGATACGTTACAGGAGCTTTCTCGTGAACAGGTAGAGGATGTGCTTGTGGCACCAATCGGGTTTGTCTCGGATCATCTCGAAGTGCTCTATGATCTTGATATTGAGGCCAAATCGATTGCCAAAGAGATCGACATGCGCCTGATGCGTATTGATTCTCTCAATAGCGATCCTCTATACATGGAGACGTTAAGCGACGTTATTATAAGCCGATGGCAGCAAGGGTCGGATGAGTAATGGGTGATAAGAAACGCCGTGTTGTTGTTGTCGGCGGTGGCCTTACCGGCCTCAGCGCGGCATTTTATATCCGCAAGCATTACCGGGAAGCAGGAGTTGAACCTGTGATTACTTTGGTCGAGAAAAGCTCGTCCATGGGAGGCATGATTGAAACACTGCACCGGGATGGATTTGTGATTGAAAAAGGGCCCGATTCTTTCCTGGCTCGCAAAACAGCAATGATTGATCTTGCCAAAGAATTGGAGATTGATCATGAATTGGTCAGTCAGAATCCGGAGTCGAAGAAAACGTATATCATGCAGCGTGGCAAGCTTCATCCTATGCCAGCAGGACTTGTTCTCGGTATCCCGACAGAACTAAGACCATTCCTGAGAAGTGGTCTGGTCTCTCCGGCAGGCAAACTGCGGGCGTTGATGGATTTTGTCATCCCGCCGCGTCGTACAACAGAGGATGAATCGCTCAGTTATATGATTGAACGTCGTCTTGGAGCAGAAGTGCTGGAGAACTTGACGGAACCACTGCTCGCAGGAATCTATGCAGGTGATATGCGGCGATTGAGCCTCCAGGCTACCTTCCCGCAGTTCGGAGAAGTAGAGCGCGATTACGGCAGCTTGATCCGGGGCATGATGACGGGTCGCAAACCGGCTGAGACGCATACCGGAACAAAACGAAGTGCCTTTCTGAACTTTCGCCAGGGACTTCAGAGCCTTGTTCATGCACTCGTCCATGAGCTGCAGGATGTGGATCAACGTCTGAACACTGCTGTGAAGTCGCTGCAACGCCTTGATGGAGCGCAGACCAGATACCGTGTTGAACTGGAGAATGGTGAACAGCTAGAAGCGGATGATGTAGTGGTTACTGTGCCAACATATGTTGCGTCGGAGCTGCTGAAGCCTCACGTTGATACAGCGGCACTGGATGCGATTAACTATGTGTCTGTAGCCAATGTAGTGCTCGCTTTTGAGAAAAAAGAGGTGGAGCATGTATTCGACGGGTCGGGTTTCCTCGTTCCGCGGAAAGAGGGGCGGAATATTACTGCTTGCACGTGGACATCGACGAAATGGCTGCATACGAGCCCGGATGATAAAGTACTGCTCCGCTGTTATGTTGGTCGCTCCGGTGACGAACAGAACGTAGAGCTTCCGGATGAAGCGCTGACGAATCTCGTTCTCAAGGATCTGAGAGAGACGATGGGTATTGAAGCAGTGCCGATCTTCTCCGAGATTACAAGGCTACGTAAATCCATGCCACAGTATCCGGTGGGACACCTTCAACATATTGCCGCCCTCCGTGAGGAGCTTGGCAGCAAATTACCGGGTGTTTACATTGCAGGTGCAGGTTATGAGGGCGTAGGCTTGCCTGATTGCATCAGACAAGCGAAGGAAATGTCTGTTCAGGCTACACAAGAGCTTACAGCAGATTAAGTACAGCAAGAGAGCTGTCTCAAACGTAGAATTATCTACTGGAGAGATGGCTTTTTTTATGTGAAGATCTGGAAGCTAACTGAGTTCATACCCTTTCAATCGATACAGTTCCAAGGAATGATGGAAATCCAGAATATGCCTGATATAATGGTATGTATGGCTGTGAAGAAGAAGAGGAGTTGCTTATGTATCCCCCAAGATCAGAGCGAAGTGTAAAGAAGAAAAAAGGTAGTAAACGCACCCGCAATACAATCACAATCATCTGGACAGTTAATATTGTATTGATCATTGCAATTGGTTTGGTGGGCATTTTTTATGTCATTAATTCACGTCAGCAACAGGCAGACCAGCCGGTGAAGCAAGAAATCGTCGATCAGGATGAGTCTTCCATTAGTGAGGATGCCAAAGGCGGGGATCAAGTAACTTCTCCAGACTCGGAATCCGATGAGACTTCGGAAGAAGATCCTAAAGCTACGGATGAAGAGACAACAGAGGATGTAGAAAAGACATCCGGCGTAGCGACATCTGACTCTTCAGGCAGCACCAATAGTGGGAAAGCCGATTCTGGAACGAAAAAACCTGGCACAACTTTGACACCATCCGGCACTAAGGGAAATGCAGGTGCGGATACCGAATCAGGGGTGTCAAGACCTTCCAATTCAGCGAAGGATGTCACAATTAACTTTGTTGGTGATATTCAATTTTCGGGCAAAGTTGCTGAACTGCTGGATAAAAACGGTTATGATTATCCCTTTGCCAAACTCGGCAGGTTATTCAAGGATGATGATCTTACCATCGGTAACCTGGAGACACCAATAACCCTGGGTGGTACCAGTGCAGCTGATAAAACCTATGTCTACAAATCATCGCCCAAAGCATTGGCTGCAATGGCTTCAGCTGGTTTTGATGCTGTGAATTTGGCTAACAATCATATTTTGGATCAGGGCGTAGAGGGTTTGGTGGATACGTTAACCTATCTCAAGGAATATGGCATAGCTCACACCGGGGCAGGTATGAACAGGGATGAGGCCTACGCACCAGCATATCTGGAACGCAAAGGCATGAAGATTGCATTGCTTGGGTTCTCCCGAGTTGTACCGGAAACGAGTTGGAAGGCTGAAGGCAATCGGGCTGGCGTGGCTGAAGCCTATGATTCCACAGGAGCAGTCAAAGCGATCCAGGAGGCCCGTAAGAAGGCTGATCTGGTGATCGTGGTTGCACACTGGGGAGAGGAACGTGTAAGTACTCCGAATAGTGACCAGACCCGATTGGCTCATGAGTTTGTAGATGCTGGCGCTGATCTGGTCATAGGTGGTCATCCTCATGTGTTGCAAGGGTTGGAGTACTATAAGGGGAAGTGGATTGCATACAGTACGGGAAATTTCATTTTCTCTAGATCAACAACCGAAGAGACGTGGAAAACGGCGGTATTTCAGGCTCGCTGTAGTCAAGATGCAGCTTGCAGCATGAAAGTTATCCCTTATGAGGCCGGGCTAGGTCAGGCCATTCCAATGATTGATGAGGCGAACAAACTGCTGTTGGAACAGATGGCAAAGCTCTCCCTGGGTATTCGATATGATGGGAATGGAGTCGCTTCACCTAATTAAAAACCTTTTTGAGGAGGGAATCGAATGAACAACCTTTGTGTAGCACACCGTGGATTTTCTTCTATTGCACCAGAGAATACGATGGCTGCTTTCCTGATGGCCATGGAGCGGCCTGAAGTTCAGTGGATGGAGTTGGATGTGCAGTTGTCGCGTGATGGTGTGCCCGTGGTTATTCATGATTTTACAGTGGATCGCACGACGAATGGCAAGGGCCTGGTTCGGGAAACTGATTGGGCTGATCTGCAACGTCTGGATGCCGGAGCATGGAAAAACAGGTCTTACAAAGGAGAACGGATTCCGGCGCTAAGTGAATTGTTAGATCGCTCGTGCGGCAGAGTGCGTTTGAACATTGAACTGAAAACGCAGGGAGACATGTACCCGGGTCTGCCTGCGGCTGTTATACATGAAGTGAGAAAAAGACATATGCAAAATGATGTTGTGATCACCTCATTTGAACCAGCCGCACTGATCGAAGTGAAGAAACTTGCACCGGAGATCCAGACGGGGCTAATTATCGATGCACGACCAGGTGACCTGTTAACCGCGCTGCGGCAGATGAATTGTACATTCCTCTCGATTGAATACACCAATGTAGACAAATCCTTAATGAACGAGATGCGGAGTGCAGGCATTCGGGTGATGGCTTGGACAGTGGATGACAAGACCATTATGAAGAAACTGGCGGCAGTTGATCCAGAACTGATGTTATGTACGAACCGTCCTGACGTGTGGGAGCTGGCATTTCAGGAGACAAGTAGCCGATTTTTCAGACCTTAACTTTACTATATGCACTAATGAATCCGATAAAGGTGGTAATATACCCATGTTGACTAACATTCGCAATGTATACTGTGTAGGACGCAATTATAAACTTCATGCGGAAGAATTGGGTAACGCGGTTCCGGATGAGCCAATGATCTTTATGAAACCTTCTCATGCAGTCGTGCCCCTGAATGGTGAAACGCTTGAATTGCCTGCTAGCAAGGGTGAAGTTCACTATGAAGCTGAGCTGGTCGTGCAAATCAGCCAGAGTTATGAGCCAGGTATGGCGGTAGATGAGCTGGTGGAGGCGTATGCATTTGGTATTGATTTTACGTTACGTGACGTACAGACCGTGATTAAGAAAAAAGGCCACCCGTGGACAGCGGCCAAAGGGTTCAAAAATTCCGCTCCGGTTACTGCATTTCAGGCATTCCCGGGTGCGGCAGCTTTACTTGAGAAAGACTTTACATTGACCAAAAATGGTGAGGAAGTCCAGCGTGGTAACATTCGTAACATGATCTTCAGTTTACAGGATATTGTGGATTATGTAGGTCATCATTATGGCCTGGGGCCGGGCGATGTCATTTTTACAGGAACACCTGAAGGTGTTGGACCAACACAAGCAGGAGATGTGCTCGAACTGGCATGGGACGGCGAATCCCTGGGTGCCTGCACGATTGGGGCAGCGCAATAAGGATTACACATCATACCTGCTTGAGATGAATAGGGTACAAGAAAGGGGCGTGAATACGCTCCTTTTTGCTGTGCTATCGTGGATATATGTTTATATCTTCATCGTACGGATACGCTACTAATTTAGGCCAAATTATACGCTGTGTTTGCGCTCTGTGTGACCAACTCTTCCAGTTCAGCTTGTTGTGCAGCATGTTGCTCCGAGCTGATACTTCCACTTGCGAGCCGTTCATCCAACTGTTCCTTGAGCTGCCTTACTTGTATAGCAATGACCTCATCCAAATTCCCGTTGTTTTCTTCCGTAATCGTCCTCAGTGATTTGCCGTTGTACAGTTCCTGGTACAGATCCACTTCTGAAGCCTGATTCAGAGCGTCGAGCAGCTCATCACTGCTTCCCTCACGAGTGTCCAAGTCAACGATGGACCATTTAGCAGTAGGTATGGGAGAGATGGCAGACTGGCCCCAGGCTGTTCCAGCGAAGGACATAGTGACAATCATTGTGCCTATAATAATGACTCTTTTCATATTCATATGGATAATCCTCATTTCTGTAGTTGAGTACGAACTGAATCGTAGCTTGTCGTTGATGTAGTTGTAGATGTTTCGATCTGAGAATAGTGTAAACGGGAAACCTGAAGTGAAACTTAAAACAGGATAAGTAATTTCAACCTAGCGGAGAACGACCGCAACAAGAAAAGATCACTAATACAATTCGCACTTGACAGGTTGGGTTAGTTGGTTATATGATAATCTCAATTATTTTAATACTCATTAAATGAACAGTGAACTAATTTGAACTGAAAACTGCATTGAGCTGATTGGACCACCAAAGGCTCCCGGGACTACTCCTCTAAGGAATGTCCTCGGGGGCCTTTTTTCGTATCTTTATTGAAGCTTCAAACGATCAAGGAGGTTATGAAATGAGTGATAGAGACTGGGAAGCATTGGAGCGGACGGATTGGTTATTTCGCAAAATGGTCAGACGATTTGTCAAAGAGCGGGATCGCATCTCTGTAGAAGGTATCAGCCTGCCAGGCATGCTTATCCTGCACAAAATCATTCGTGAGGGAGAACAGCGGCTTGGAGATCTGGCAGAACAATTGGACTTCACATCGGGTGCCATTACAGCTCTGACCGATAAGTTGGAGAAAAAGGGACTCACCATCCGCAGACGAAAGGAAGACGACCGCCGGACGGTTTTACTAGACATCACATCGAGCGGGCGGGAGATGTATGCGAGAAACAGCAACATCGGTGCCCGATGTATCACGCTTCTGTTTGAGGGTTTTACGAGTGAGGAACTGGAGCAGCAAAGTCAATTCTACGAGCGGGTAGTAGCGAATCTGGAGGGGTTCTCGGACACGGTGCTGGAATTGGTGGAGAGCAACGGGATACAAGAACATGATCAGTCCTCCACAAGTGACCTTGAGCAGAAGCAACGGGAAAATACCGGGAAGAGTAACTATCTCAGTTATTGAGGTTGGGTCAAAGTAAGGACATTTGATATACACAAACATTCTAGGGGAGAGATGATCAATGGGACACTCAACAATATATCCAACTGGAGCGACGTTATACAATCCGGATAAGGCTTGGGGCGGTTATACCGTCTATCAGGCAGGTGAAGAAGGCGTAGTATTGATCGATATGAATGGCAAGGAGGTTCACCTGTGGAAAGGATTGTTAGGTTTTCCGGCCAAAATATTACCTGGCGGCTACGTGCTGGGCAGCACGGGTCGGAGAGATCCAAAGTTCGGTATTCAGGACAATGTCGATTTGGTCCAAGTGGATTGGGACGGCAACATTGTATGGAAATACAATAGCTACGAACACATCGAAGATCCGGGATATGAGCCACTATGGTATGCCCGCCAGCATCATGATTATCAGCGTGAGGGGAATCCGGTAGGTTATTATGCACCTGGCCTTGCGCCAAAGACGAAGAGTGGCAAAACCCTTATTCTGGCTCACAAAAATGTGAGTAACCCGCAAATTTCAGATAAGCCATTGCTTGATGATGCCATTATCGAAGTCGATTGGGAGGGGAAGGTACTCTGGGAGTGGCTGCCTAACGAACATTTTGAAGAATTAGGTTTTGATGAAGCTGCTCGAAATGTCCTGTTCCGTGATCCAAATACACGTTCTTTCGGTCATCTGGGTGGTGGCGTTGGTGACTGGTTACATATTAATTCTGCTTCTTATGTCGGACCCAACCGTTTCTATGAAGAGGGAGACGAACGGTTCCACCCCGACAATATTATCTGGGATGCCAGAGAGGCCAACATTATTGCCATTACAGACAGACAGAGTGGAAAGATCGTGTGGAGATTAGGGCCAGACTATACTTCACCTGAAGTGAAACACATCGGCACAATTATCGGGCAGCATCATGCACATATCATTCCCCAAGGTCTACCGGGTGAAGGCAACTTGCTCGTATTCGACAATGGCGGCTGGGCAGGTTACGGCCTTCCGAATCCGGCTTCTCCATTTGGATTGAAACATGCGATTCGGGATCACTCCCGTGTACTGGAGATTAACCCGGTCACTCTGGAGATTGTCTGGCAGTATACATCGGCAGAAGCAGGTTTCTCGGTTCCGACGGATTCTTATAAATTTTATAGCCCATACATCAGTTCCGCCCAGCGTTTACCTAACGGCAACACCCTAATAACCGAGGGTTCCAATGGCAGATTGTTTGAAGTCACAACGGAGCATGAGCTGGTATGGGAGTATGTTTCTCCTTACACTGATGGGCGGAATACCAATATGGTCTATCGCTCATATCGAGTTCCTTATCAGTGGGTTCCACAGTTGGAGAAACCGCAGGAAGTTGCGATCGAAGCCATTGATGTCTCCACCTACAGGGTCCCGGGAGCAGCACCCAAAGGTTCTGCATCCATCGTGAGCGTTGAGACAACTCTTCCATTTGTGGAGGGTGCAGCCTGTGTGGCAACGTCGGATGAAGGCAAGTCGGGCGGTTAGGCTTCAAGAATCATGACTAGATCGAATGGGGTGTATATTGTGAGAAAACCATCCATAGTAACTGGCATATTGATATTATTTCTGGCTACGGCACTCCTATTATCCGGATGCAGTTCAAACGCAGCAGGATCTGGAGCAAAAGACGCTACCGGCAACAATACCGATATTGTAAAAATTCGAATCGCAGATACAAGTACGAACCCAACGTTCAGGGTAGCCATTGCCAAAGGTTTTTTTGAAAACAGGGGCATTGATGCAGAGAGTATTACGTTTGGCTCACCGGCTGAAGGTGTAAATGCACTATTTATCAAACAGGTTGATATTGCTTACGGTGCGGACTTCCCTGTATTAAATGCTTTGTCTAAAGGGGAATATTCAGTCATCGCTTCTGCAGGCCAGACTACGGATGAAGCGGCAGCCGCCTGGAAGCTGTATGCAAGGGAAAATATTCAGAGTGGAGCGGATTTGAAGGGCAAGAAAGTGAGTTTCATTCGAGGCACATTTATTCCATATCTATGGGATGAATATTTGAAAGATCAGGGGGTGGCGCTGAGTGATGTGACGCAAATTGGTCAGGGTGCTTTTGATGAAGCCTACATCGCACTGAAACAGGGAGACCTTGATGCCGCTTGGGTCATAGGTTCAGCGTTAACCGATAAATTCGATGCACTCGAAGGAGTACATCAACTGACGGATATGTCTCAGACGCCTATCCGCCTTGGTATGGGGCTGATATCGAGTAATGAATTCATCCATACAAACCCCGAAAAGATAAGTGATTTCCTTGCGGCGCTTGATGAGGCATCCACGTATGCCCAAGCACATCCTGAAGAGGTTGCAGATCTGATGTATCAAGAGACCAAACAGCCTAAAGATGCCACGTTGAAAGACCTTCCGATCAATCCATGGAACGTTGGATTTACGCAGGCTGCTTATGATAGTTTGGCAGGTCAGAAGCAATATATGGTGGACACCGGAATCATCGAACGGGATTTTGATCTCGACACCAAACTCGATCTGACTTCTCTCCAGCAGGGTCTGCCGGAAAAAGTGACATATAGTAAATAATTCTTATTGAAATGGGAGGTGTCCGTTATGTCCTTACCTGCAACTCAGCATACCATTCATATTGAACAGCTGCGGAAAACGTATCATGCCCCGACCAATGGGGATGTGCATTATATCATTAAGGATGTCGATCTGGTTATCAAGGGAGGAGAGTTCTTTGTCCTGCTTGGTCCCAGTGGGTGTGGGAAGTCAACGCTGCTGAACATGATCGCGGGTTTTATCTCCAAGTCGGGCGGACAGCTCAAGGTAGACAACAAGGAGATCGATAGACCGGGCAGGGATCGGGCAATGGTATTCCAGCAGGCGGATTCTTCTCTCTTTCCATGGTTAACTGTGAGGGAAAATGTTGAATTCGGACTTCGAATGTCCAAGGTGCCTAAGACACAACGACGTGAGATCTCTGATCGTTACATCCAGCTTGTGGGACTGAGTGCTCATGAGGGGAAATTTCCGAAAGAGCTCTCGGGTGGCATGAAGCAGCGGGTTCAATTGGCTCGGGTACTTGCGAATGACTCGGCGATCTTGTTAATGGATGAGCCATTCGGTGCGCTGGACGCGATGACGAGACGGACCATGCAGAAGGAACTGGTGAATATTTGGAAAGAAACCCATAAAACCGTTATCTTTGTCACACACGATATTCAGGAGGCGTTATTGCTTGGTGAGCGCATAGGCATTATGTCTGTAGGTCCGTCTTCAAATATAACGGATATTTACAATAACAACTTACCTTATCCGAGGAACATCGCCTCGTCTGAGTTCAACACTTTGTATGACCGAATTCAAGGCCACTTTGAAGAATAATTGAGGTGATATACAAGATGAAATGGTTGGAGAAAAAATGGGTGTCTATCCCGCTTCTATGGGTAACGGTCATCTTAATCTGGCAGCTCGGTGCCCTCATCTATGGGCCTGACGTAATCCCTGGTCCGTGGCACACGATCCTGGGAGCACGCGAACTGATTGCTGACGGTACGCTGATGGAGTATATCGGAATCAGCTTCACTCGTGTACTGGCAGGCTGGGTACTCGGAAGCATCATTGCTATTCCGGTAGGATTGATTATTGGCAAAGTGCATATCATCCGGCTGTTCGCCGAGCCATTCCTTAACTTTATACGTTTTATCCCGCCAATTGCTTTTATCACCTTATTCCTGGTGTGGTTCGGAATTGGAGAGCAATCCAAGATCGCGCTTATTATGTACGCAACCTTCTTCATTGTTGTGCTGAATACACTGACAGGTGTTCTCTCCGTTGAAGAAGATAAAATCCGGTCGGCCCGCAGTATGGGAGCCAATGAACGGCAGATTCTGTTACATGTAATTGTTCCGGCAACAACCCCGTATATCTTCACGGGTGTGCGACTGGCGATGGGGACTTCTTATATGGCGATAATCGGTGCTGAGATGATTGCCTCGAATGAGGGAGTGGGTTACTTAATCTGGAACTCCAGACTCTTTTTCCGAACAGATTGGATCTTTGTCGGACTGATTTCCCTGGGTTTTATGGGATTCCTGACGGATCGATTGTTCAACTGGTTTGGTCGCAGAGTACTCTACCGATATGGGGTCATTGGCGGAGCGAAGCGGGTCTAAATTAGGACATAGGAACATTGAATTACAGACGTTATTTGAAAAGGGGAGTTATCTTGTTTTAACGTTTGATCAATAACCTGTTTTGGTACTTCTACACGAGGCCAAAACAGGTTTTTTGTGTGCTGGCGTAAGGAGTTTCGGCATTGGGATCAAACCGTGGTATAATTGAATTTCAAAAATACAATAAACGTCATGCTGGCTGTACATACGCTGCATGCAGGAGACATTATGGATTGGATTATTGGCGCCGTATGCGCTTCTATGGTGGCAGGTGCTGCCTATGCGAAAAAGTCGCTAACCTTGTCTGGTTGCCTGGCAGCCATCATGATGGGAACGATATATTACGGAGCGGGTAACCTGTTCTGGTTTGGCACGTTATTGTTGTTTTTCATTACTTCAACGTTGCTCTCCAGGTTTCGTAAAGATCGGAAGCAGGAGCTGGAGAAATCCTATGCCAAGTCAGGAAATCGGGATGCCGGACAAGTGATGGCTAATGGTGGAATGGGCATGTTCCTATGTCTGGGATACTGGATATTTCCACATCCGGCATGGGTGTATGCTTTCATTGGTGTAATGGCTACCGTTACATCGGATACATGGGCAACCGAAATTGGGAGTCTCAGTCGCAAGCCGCCTCGCTCTGTTCTCACGTGGAAGGTACTTACGCCAGGTGCTTCAGGGGGTGTCTCACTTCTCGGCACCGTGGCTGCAGCCGTAGGCGGGGCTCTGATTGGTGCGGGAGCATTCTTGTTTTCCTGGATCGCCGGGATAGAAGGGCTTAGTCTGTTTAGTTGGACTTTTGTCGGTCTTGCAGGCGGGTTGGCAGGGGCTTTTGCCGATTCCTATCTGGGCGCAACGGTGCAGATGATGTATCGTTGTACGGTTTGTGGCCGTGAAGTTGAGGTACATGAACATTGCGGGCATCCAACGGTTCGGGCTCGTGGCTGGGCATGGATGAGTAACGACCTGGTGAACGTGCTTAGCTCGGTGATCGGCGGATGTGTGGCGATTGGTTTAGGTAACATTTTGGCGTTGTAGGGGGGAGTACATTTTGAGCACTGTACAGGGAGACAAATCGGAGGCTATTTTGGATGCGGCCTATGGTATTTTTGGCTCGAAAGGTTTTTATGAGACCAAAATGTCTGATATTGCAGACGAAGCCGGCATCGCAAAAGGCACCATTTATTTATATTTTAAAAGCAAGGAACAATTATTTATCGCAGTATCCAAGCGGGATTGTAACAGTTTTATCAGCCGTCTTGAATATGCTTTGAACTCGTATGAGAACACAGGTGATAAACTTGGAGCAATAGCCAAGACCCACCTTACGTATTATTATGAGCGCCGCAATCATACCAAGCTCTTTTTTATGGCACCCAATAATGATCCGGATCTGATGAAATTCATGAAGGCATTCATGAATCAATACATGAGTATGGTGTGTGAGGTATTGGAAAGTGCAAGTGTACCTGAGCCTGTATTGCTCGCTGAAGCTTATATTGGAATTCTGGACCGGCTGAAGATGGATATCATGTTGAATCCGGAGTTTAATGAGGAACATCTGAACAAACGAATTGCTTTTGCAGCAGCATTGTTTCTGGATGGATGCCGTTCTTTTTTACAAGTTTAAAGTAAGTGCGCGGATGTACGTAATATTGAATTTTAATTTACAGAGAAGTGGGTACGAGCAATGAACATAATGACGGTAGAGCAAATTGCAAAAAGTTATGGCGAAAAAATATTGTTCAAGGATGCTTCATTTGGTATGGCTGATCAGGACAAGATTGGTGTCGTTGGGGTAAATGGAACCGGAAAATCCACGTTTTTGCGTGTAATATCCGGTATGGAACCTGCAGACGCGGGACAGATCTCGATCGGTAATGACGTACGTATTCAGTTCCTGGCACAAAATCCGGACTTCAATCCGGATAATACGGTACTGCAACAAGTATTCGAAGGTGACAGCATGGAAATGAAAACCGTGCGTGAATATACGGAAACGATGGAATTATTGGAACTGAATTCGTCCGATCCAGCGTTGCAAGAGCGATTATTACGTTTGAATCAGCAAATGGAGCAGCTGCAGCTCTGGCAGATGGAGAGTGAAGCGAAGAGCATTTTGTCCAAACTGGGTATTCGTCAATTCGATGCACTGATGGGCACATTGTCTGGTGGACAACGCAAAAGGGTAGCGCTCGCTGCTGCTCTGATTCACCCTTGCGAACTGCTCATTCTGGATGAGCCGACGAACCATATTGATAATGATTCGGTCGTATGGCTCGAGCAGTACTTGCAGAAGCGCCGCGGCGCACTGCTTATGATTACGCATGATCGGTATTTCCTGGATCGTGTGGCGAATGTCATGCTCGAATTGGATCATGGACGTTTGTTCCGGTATGAAGCCAACTATACACGCTTTCTGGAACTGAAAGCGGAGCGTGAAGAACGGGAAGCCTCTTCTGAACAGAAGCGTAAGAACTTGCTTCGGACAGAGCTTGCGTGGATTCGTCGTGGCGCCAAGGCACGGACGACGAAACAAAAAGCGAGAATTGATCGCTTCGAACAACTCAAAGACCAACAAGGAATCCAGCGCTCGGGTTCATTGGAAGTATCGGTTGGCTCCACTCGTTTGGGTAAAAAGATTCTGGAGATCGAGCATCTTTCCAAATCCGTAGGTGGCCGCACGCTGATTGAAGATCTGAGTTATATTGCCGTACCTGGAGATCGGGTAGGGATTGTCGGACCGAATGGTAGTGGTAAGTCCACGTTGCTACAGATGATATCTGGCAAGTTGGAACCCGATGCAGGCGTGGTTGACGTCGGTCCTACGGTCAATCTGGGTTATTTCACACAGGAACATCAGGAGATGGACGAATCTCTTCGTGTGATTGAGTACATCAAGGAAGTGGCCGAGAATGTGAAAACAGCTGATGGCTCTCTGATTACAGCATCCCAGATGCTGGAGCGGTTCCTGTTTACTCCGGCATCCCAGTGGACGCCAATCTCACGTCTGTCTGGTGGAGAGAAGCGTCGCCTGTATCTGCTGCGTGTGCTGATGGCTGCGCCGAATGTATTGCTCCTGGATGAGCCGACGAATGATCTGGACATCCAGACACTCGCTGTACTTGAAGACTATCTGGATGATTTTCCGGGTGTTGTCTTTGCGGTATCCCATGATCGCTATTTCCTTGATCGTACTGTGGATAAAGTGCTGTCTTTTGAGGGCAACGGTGCTGTACGTGTACACGTCGGCGACTACAGTGAGTATGCGGAATGGATGCTGAAAAATATACCCGGAGCTACTCAAGATAGTGACACAGGAGCGGCGAAGGTGAAGCAGTCATCGGAGAAAACGACACCTGCTGTGTCAGCGGCTAAACCGAAGTTGAAATTCAGCTTTAAGGAGCAACGTGAATACGACCAGATTGATGAAAATATTGAGAAGGCTGAAGCCAATCTTGTCCGGATTAACAAAGAGATGGAAGAGTCATTTAGTGATTCTGCCCGTCTGCAGGAGTTGATGGCGGAGCAGGTTGAGGCTGAACGTCATCTGGATGAATTGATGGAACGCTGGACCGTTCTGAATGAACTTGCAGAGCAGATTGAACAGAGCAAGTCTTGATTTATAACTAAACATCGCCCTTTCTTCTATAGTGACTTTATGTCGCATTGGAGAAAAGGGCGATTTTTTGTCTGTGAATTTGCGCATTAAAGTGAAACGTTCTGTATGTTCATTACGTTTTATAAGTAAAGAATTCCATAGAAGGGAGAGAACACCACACTTATGTATAAAGAAATTAATCAACAGTTGGCAGCGCTCAAGGAAAAGGGGAGAATTTACGAGAAATGGACCAAACGTCTGGAGAAGCTTCAAACGGAGGAAAGCGAATGGGAAGCAAAGGTAAAACGTCGTCTGGAGCATCTCCAGAAGGAGCAGAAGGACGTTGATCGACTGAACAGTATGACATTGTCGGCATTTTTCTATCAACTGATTGGCAAGAAGACAGAGCGTCTGGAGAAGGAAGAGCTGGAACTCATGGAGAGCAAGGCTGCATACGACACCGCTTGTCGCATGTTACAAGACGTACAGGAGCAACGAATTCATGTGGAGCAGGAGTTGGAGGGCGGGCGGCAGTATCAGTACTGGCAGAGCGACTACAACGCGCTGTGGGGGAAGAAAGAAGGTCGTCTGCTGGACCAGGATGCGGAATTACAACACATGGCTGAGAATCGGGAACATCTGGCGAGTGAGCTTCAGGAACTGGATGAAGCTTTCCGGGAGGGGGAATACCTGCTCTATGCCCTTGAACGTGCCGAGAAGGCTTTGGCTTCGGCAGGCAATTGGGGTGTATATGACATGATGGGCGGTGGGGTCATCTCCACACATATCAAGCGAGGACGAATGGATGACGCTCAGGTCGCCATCATGGATGCAGGTAAGCGTCTACGACGTTTTCAGAAGGAACTGGAGGATGTAGAGATGGCAGTACACGCCGATCTGCATCTGGGAGGTCTGCTTTCATTCGCAGACTATTTCTTCGATAACCTCTTCGTGGACTGGATGGTTCAGGACAAAATTCGCAAAGCCGAACGTCAGGTGAAGGATGGACTGAGTGCGGTTCGGAAGACTATCCATGTGCTAAGAAATGAAATGCGTGACCATAAGGCAGAGTTAGAGATACTGGATCGTAAGTATCATGCATATGTCGAACAGGCAGATTAAAAGATATGACAACAAAGGCCCCTTCCAAACGCACCGAATTGTGTGCTTGGAAGGGGCCTTCTGCTTAGACGAACATGTGGATGTTATCCATGATAATTTCGTCGATCAATGATTCTTTTTTACTTGGTTGTAATGTAAGCTGCGAGCAATCGTGCCGTATTCAGGACAGCATCCTTATGTGTGCGCTCCATGGAATGAGATGCGTGAACTCCAGGACCAATCAGTGCTGCTCGGATATTGTTTCCTCCGCGTAATGCTGCACTGCCATCTGAGCCATAGTGGGGATAAATGTCGACGACGTAATCCATTCCATCTTGTTTGGCCAGTTCAATGAGACGACTGGTCATATCGTAGTCATACGGGCCGGAAGAATCTTTGGCACATATGGAAACGTCGGTTTCTTTACAACTGAGGTCATCACCCATGGCTCCCATGTCTACAGCGATCATTTCACTGATTTCCGCAGGGATATACGATGCGCCATGTCCAACTTCTTCATAGTTCGAGATCAGCAGAGAGACGTTATGTAATGGTTTCCAGCCTTCACGATGTGCAGACTCAAGGATGCCAAAGAGGGCAGCCACGCTGGCTTTGTCGTCCAGATGACGTGATTTGATATAACCACTCGGCGTGATGACTGCGCGAGCATCGAAGGAGATAAAGTCGCCGACAGAGATCCCAAGTTTCAACACATCTTCCTTGGAGGAGACGACCTCATCGATTCGAACTTCCATATGGCTCTCGGACCGTTCAAAGGTACGTGCATCCGGATAAACGTGGACAGATGGATGAAGGGAGAGAATGGTGCCTGTGTATGTCTTTCCATCCCGAGTATGGATGCTGCAATATTCGTTTTCAATACTTTGCATCGAAAAGCCACCGACAGAGGTAAGCTTCAATGTGCCATATGATGTAACCGAGCGTACCATGGCCCCTAGCGTATCCACGTGAGCGCTTAAAGCAATTGTCTTGGAAGAGTCCTGTCCGGGCAATGTAAGCACCGCACCGCCCTTGTTATTCAGCTCACAGGCAATGCCCAGTGCTGCTGCTTCCTTCCGGATCATCTCGATAATATGATGTGTGTAACCACTTGGGCTTGGTGTATCCAACAATTTTTTCAGGAAAGACAGAACGTATGATTCATCAATTGTAAAACTCATTGTGTAATTTCCTCCTCGGATCATGGGTATGGTGTGAAACAAAATACAGCCTGTCTGGGGGAGAGAATGTGATACTACCATTCCTGACTCGCCAGCAGGCTGTCTCTGATTGGTTACAGTGTTCCCGTAGGGTTTCCTTTGCGCTGACTCTGGATCGAATCATTCTCCAATAGGCTGTCGGATTCATTTGAGTCAAGCGAATCCATCGATTTGAAAGAATCCAACGTAGATTTGCTTGTCGCGGAACTTTCCAATTCAGATACACGCAATTTCAATTGTTTATTCTCACGTTGCAGTCTGTATTGGCGATAGATGCCATATGACCCTACAATAATTCCACCGATCAGGGTACAGCCGAGAATCAGCAAGATCAGCGGGATTTGTACCGTGTTAAATAACAGGTTGACTTGTACGGAATCCACATTAATAACCGCAAAGATTCCCGTGAGCAGTGCAAAAACAAGACCTGCTATGAGTGCCCATTGCATTTTCATGGTGTTGCCTCCTTGTTGAACAATTGAGAACTAGATATGCATTACCCATATTCGGGTAGGTTGCATCTTGCATTGATGATAAAATCCCCTGCCCAAACGGGCAAGGGATGCAGGTCACATGGAAAGACAACCTTATTTGGTTAGTTGCTCCATCTGTTCAATCAGTTCCTTGAAGACACTCATAGCTTCACGAATTGGCTGTGGTGTAGACATATCCACACCTGCTTTTTTCAGAATATTGATGGAGTAATCACTGCCACCACTCTTCAGGAAGCCAAGATAACGGTCAACAGCCGGTTGGCCTTCTTCCAGGATTTGCTTGGAGAAGCTTGTCGCTGCGGAGAAGCCTGTAGCATATTTGTAAACGTAGAAGCTGTTATAGAAGTGGGGAATACGAGCCCATTCCATTTCAATTTCTTTGTCAACAGCCATGCCTTCTCCGTGATATTTAACGTTCAGATCATAATAGATCTCGGATAACAATTGTGGTGTTAATGCGTCACCTTGTTCCGCACGTTCATGAATGATTTTCTCGAATTCAGCAAACATGGTCTGACGGAATACCGTTGTTCGGAATTGGTCGGCATAATAGGTCAACAGATACAATTTTTCCTTTGGATCTGTTGATTTGTTAAGCAGATAATCCATCAGCAACGCTTCATTTGTTGTGGATGCAACCTCTGCCAGGAAGATGGTGTACTGGGCATCACGATACGGAAGTGTTGTATCCGAGTAATGTGAATGCAGAGCGTGACCCATTTCATGTGCAAGTGTGAACATGCTGTTCAGGTTATCTTTGTGATTCAACAAGACATACGGGTGAGTGCCGTAAGCGCCCCAGGCATATGCGCCTGAACGTTTATTTTCATTCTCATATATATCGATCCAGCGGTTATCATATCCAGTCTGCAATGCATCTGCATAATCCTTGCCGAGTGGTTTCAGACCATCTTTGACCGTTTGTTTCGCTTCCTCATAGGTAATATCCATTTTGTATTCGTCTACGAGTGGAGCGAACAGATCGTACATGTGCAATTGATCTACACCCAGCAACTTTTTGCGTAAGTCCATATAACGATGCAATAACGGAAGGCTCTCATGAATGGTGTCTACCAGATTGGTATACACATCCGTTGGGATGTTATCTCCATATAGGGACATTTCCATCACGGAAGGGTACTTCCGAACATTAGCATAGAACATATTTTTGGTTACATTTGCATTCAAGGCAGCCGCAATAGTGTTCTTCTGTTTGGCATAGGTTTCGTATACCGCTTTGAAGGCACGTTCGCGAACTTCACGGTTAGGGTTCTCCAGGAACTGAATGTAGCTGCCGTGTGTCAGCTCGACTTCGTTACCGTGCTCATCCTTGATTCTGGGAAACTTAAGATCGGCGTTATTCAACATGCTAAAGATGGTCTGTGGTGCCTGTGAAAGGTTACCCACTTGTGCAAGCAGAGCTTCCTCCGCTTGACTTAGAACATGAGCCTTTTCACGTTTCATCTCTTCCAGCGTAAATGTATAAGCAGATAGTTTTTTGTTCGCAATGAATGCGTCCAACTCATCATCCGGAAGGGAAAGAATCTCCGGTGTGACAAAAGAAAGTGCTTCACCAACCCGTACGCCTAATTTCTGGGCTTTTTGGGACAGGTTTTGATATGTAGGATTAGCTGTGTCTTCATCTTGATGCATACGTGCGTACACAAAGAGGCGTTCTATTTTGAGGCTGATCTCATCTTCGAATTCGAAGCAAGATTTGAGTACATCAGGTTGATTCAGTTTGCCTTGGAATTCGGAGGCCTTCTTGGTCAAAGATGATACTTCTTCATATTCCTGATCCCAGGCTTTCTGAGCGGCAAATAAATCTTCCAGTTTCCAGCTATGCTCAGCCGGCACCTCGGAACGTTTCAATAATTGACTCATGGAAATCCTCCTTTGATGATCTGATGAATGGTTGGACGAAGCTGCCTTCGTCTCGCTTGCCTGTGCGGAGAGAGACGAAGGAATCAGACTAAGTACCAGTATAACAGATAGCGATTTCTGGTATTTCAACGGCCTTCCTCCTTACGATACGAATAATCTCGTATAGTATGACCTTAGGCACGTTGAAATATTTGAGCATCTGGGTTCCCGTGATTAGGCTCCCATGTTATACAGAAAATAAACGATTAGGAAAAAGGCGAAACAAATGAGCAGGGTAGCAATAAGCGCCATTCCCCGTCTTAATCGATCCGGGATGGAATTGCGTCCCAGAATAAGCACAATACCAAGGGAGAAGGCAAGGATAATAAAGATGACGACATTGCTTGAGTCAAGCTGCATGGGTTAGACCCCTTTGAAGGCAGCCATCAATTGACGCCATTCATCCTCACGGTTCTCAAAATCTGCTTTTGGAAAACGGCGTTCAGCCCAGTGCATTAATGCAGGACGACTTAGGAAAGTATGGCATTCTTCGCCCCACTCTTCCGAAATTTCTCGCAGTACGAGATATTTGCCTTGAACTTCTACGGTCATCATATTCCACTTGTCTGTTTTGTATATTTCATGTTTTTTTATCATAGGTAGTCTCCAAACTAACGGTTTTGGTAAAATGATACCGTACCCTACGATTCAAAGCAAATTTTTTCGACATTTATGGAAAGATAAATTGCAAAATGGAAGCCCATACAGTATAATAAGGGTATTCGCCATAGATGGCGATATTTTTAGGAGGTTTTTCATTTGAAAGGTACAGTTAAATGGTTTAACGCAGAAAAAGGCTATGGCTTTATTTCAGTTGAAGGCGGCGAGGACGTATTCGTACATTTCTCCGCAATCCAAGGAGATGGCTTCAAAACATTGGAAGAAGGTCAAGCGGTAGAATTCGAAATCACTGATGGAAACCGTGGTCCTCAAGCAGCTAACGTAAACAAACTGTAAGAATTTATCCGGCTAACGGACTTCTTATATATTATAAATTTATAGCTGAATATTAAGAACCTAAGCACAGTCCCCTATGGGAGGCTGTGCTTTTTTTGATTCTAAAATTTTTCAGTGTAAATAACGGTTGTATACGGTGTAAGTTTCCCTGTGTGTTCAGGAGACACGATTGGTCATGCTGGACCATAACTTCAATCCGAAACCAATCAGTGCAGCCAGGGAGAAAGCCATAGCGGTGAGATAGAAGGTTTGTCTGCCTGCATGTTCCAGCAGCAGTCCGCCCAACGTTCCACTAAGAAGTCCCGAAGCACTGGACCAGACAATGGTGAACAAAGCCATACCCGTAGCTCTGTAGCCGTCCGGAACTAGGCGAATGATATAGCGGACCGCCGTAACGTAGAAAATACCAAAGGTAACACTGTGCATCGTCTGAATCGCAACGACAGCTGCAGGTGTATCAGATATGGACATGAGAAGCAAACGAACCGTATACATCAGTGCAGCAAAAGCAATTAGCGGCAGTTCTTTATAACGGTTACCATACTTGCTGAGCAGTAGAAATATGGGGATTTCACTTACGGAAGAGATCAGCAAAGACCAGCCGATCAACCCCTCACTGGCACCCAGATCTTTTAGCGTGATGGTAAGAAATGCTTCGTTCATGCGATGTCCCATAGCAAGCAAAAATACACAGCCAAAAAAGGTGAGCACATCTCTGCGTTTCAAAATAGCCCATAACCCCGATAGATCCATTTTGCTACTGCTTCCAGAAGGTTGATCCTTCAATTGAAAACTGATTAATAGTGTAGTGGCAGCAAGACCAACACAGACCCAAATCGTCCATGCTGGACCAAAAGATCCAAGGAAATACCCGATACTTAATGCAAAGAAGGCATAACCGATCGATCCGAAGACTCGAATGGAAGTGAAATTTCGGCCGTACTTGCTGGCCGTTGTAATGGCCATCGTATCGGAGAGAGGATAGACCGGATAATAGAAAAAGTAAAACAGGGTCACGAGTACAAATACCTGACCGAAAGTTGTTGCATTGGCGAGCATGATCCCTGTGATCAATTGACCACCAAGCAGAATGATCATTACTTTGCGTACCGTTTGGTAGCGGTCGCTGGCCATGCTCCAGAACATATTGGAGAACACAGAGATGAGGGGGCCAATTCCGTAGAGATATCCAATCTCAGCCCGACTGAAGCCCAGATGACTGAAGTAAAGCTGGAAGTAGGATACCACCAGAACGGTGGAACCAAAGATGGTGAACATGAGAGCCCGCAGCCAGTTCTGATCCGGGCGGGCGTTGTGACTTAATTTCATGATGAGAGACTCCAATCCTGATAACAATTGAATGATTTTATTACCCTTTCAGGGGTGTTGATTTACGGTCTTTGGGCACGGACATCGTAGGTTCTTGCTTCGTGCGCCGGATGACGAGCCAGACAATGATAAGTTCGGCGAGCAGGCCAAGGGATTGGGCTACAGCGCCAATCATGCCGTTCCACGCAGGAAAAATACTAACCAGTATAAGCAGCACAATTACCGTGCAGATTGCATTCGCCGTTTGTGAACGAAACATCGTTTTCGTCTGACCGCGAAGCAGAATGAGGCCATTGCTGAAATCCAGAAAAGGGAAGATCAGCGGAAATAAGACGAACGCACGCAGCGTCCACAGACTTTGTTGCAAAAGTTCGCCCTGAACGCTCATGACATTTTCGAGTACCCATGGTCCCAAGGGGGTATAGGCAATCGACACCATCATCGCAAACGGAATAAATCCGGTGACAAGTGCGAATTTTCGTACCAGTTTGGCGTCCACAAGGTAGAAATTCAGCACGATCTGATGGATGTATGTAAAGAAGCTTAGCATCAACTGCATCAGACTGCTTGCTATGGCAAAGGACGAAATGGCTAGTGCGATCCCGGTCGTTTTGCCCAGTACAATGTTAATAACCGGTCCTATGAACAGCGCTACAAAGCTGGATAACAGCAGTGGCTTATAAAAGCGAAATACGTCTCCCTTGCTCTCGACGGGATGATCCTCAAGCTTGGCTGGCATCTTACGCTTGATGCTGTTTCCCTCCAGAAAGCTGACGAGCGCTTCAATCATCATGCCAGTAGCAAAAATGATAGCGCCTACACGTCCACTGTCAATGCTGTCTGTGTATATGAAATAGAGGGATAGGCCGTACATACCGGCTAAACGGAATACCATCCCGATGGTTAACCACTTGGTGCGGTTATTCGTAATGATGATCCCCTGATAGATGTTTCGGATCACTGAAAAGATACTCACATACATGAGAATTTCATATACATCGATGACTTTGTTCAGCAGATCCGGACTTACACCAAACAAGTATTTGAACACCCCGGTACCAACGGGAGAGTATACGATGAGAAACCCAATGAGAAGCACACAGGCAAGAAATATTTTGGTCACAAACGTGAGGGCCTGAAAGGATAGGCGGTCGCGAACCAGTGCGGAACAGGTTTGCCGCAGCAGGGTGGAGGGGCGTTCCGTGAGGGTTAACAAGCTACCGGCGATTGCATAGCTGGCAATAACCGTCTCGGGATGAGCGGAACGTGCTAATGTGCTGTTTATAATGACGTGAGAAATGGTGACGAGAGAGGCGGAAATGCCAAGTGGCACAAAAAAAGAAAATAACCGTCTCCACGAAAGTGATTCACTTGACGACATGTCAACGACTCCTTTGATGGATGAAATATGCCTAGTATATCACAAAGCTTTGGGCGCGGATGCGATTTTTTATGCGGAATATGCGGCAGATCATTTGTACAATTAAGGGGATCATATTATAATAGGAATGGTTAAAAATCGCTCTAATACGTATTCAACCAAGTGGAGGCACATTTATTTTGAGCCAATCAAATCGAAAACGTCATCAATATCCGCGTGGACCGCTGGCATTGATGAGAGGGGTGTACAAATACACCATTCCGGAAACACGGAAGGCACTGAATGGATGGCGTTCCCAAGCTGATGCGATTCCGAATGAGGAGTTGCGTACACAGGCACTTGCCAGTCTGAAGGATAAACAGTTTCACTGTGAAGGCGGAACCGTCTACGCATTAGCTGATTTGCCGAACAGACACATTCTGATTCCGCTGATCGTTTCATATCAAACTATTAGTGATTATTTGGACAATCTGTGCGACCGCAGCACTTCGATGGACCCGGATGACTTTCGTCTTCTCCATCAATCCATGCTTGATGCGGTAGATCCCGAAGCAACTCCCGTCAATTATTATGCCCTCCGTGAGGAGCAGGATGACGGTGGATATCTGCGGAATCTGGTGACCACATGTCAGGAACTGACCCGTCAGTTACCAGGCTATACGTCCGCCAAGCCCCAAATTCAGGATCTGGCAGGCCTATACACGGACCTGCAGGTATATAAGCATATCAAGCCGGAACTGAGAGAAACGGCACTGCTCGAATGGTGGTCGGAGCATCGTCATCGCACACCTCAGTTTCGTTGGAACGAATTTGCTGCTGCAACTGGCTCTACACTGGGCGTTTTCATGCTGTTTCTGGCTGCGAGTGACGATCAGTTGACTGAAGAGCAAGCGGCCTCGATCCACACGGCCTATTTCCCACATGTATGCGCATTGCACATTATGCTCGATTATTTAATTGATCAGGATGAGGACCGCATCGGGGGAGATCTCAACTTCTGCAACTATTATGAGAATGTGGAGACAATGCTGGACCGAATTGCTTTTATTGTGGAGATGGCACGCAGTGATGTACAGAAGATTCCGGGAAGCTCCTTTCACCGGATGATCATCGAAGGACTGATTGCCATTTACCTGTCTGATCCCAAAGTCAGCGAACAACAGGAAGTTCGCGTCGTATCCAAACGTCTGCTGAAAAATAGTCCGATCACAAGAATATTTTTCTTCATTTTCAGTCGCTGGATACGGAAAAATATGTAAGTCAGGTGTGATATTGCGGAGCCTGAAGTGAAACTAGAGGAGGAAGAAACATCATGACAGCAGTAAAGAAAATCGCAGTATTAACGAGCGGTGGTGATTCACAGGGGATGAACGCGGCTGTGCGTGCGGTTGTTCGCAGCGGACTGTTTCACGGTCTCGAAGTATTTGGAGTTCAACGTGGATACCAGGGTCTTTTAAATAATGACATTTTCCCAATGGATTTGCGGAGTGTAGGGGATATCATCCAACGTGGGGGAACGGTTCTTCAATCGGCACGTTGCAAGGAGTTCTATACCGCTGAAGGCCAGCAAAAAGGTGCGGACATTCTGCGTGCGCGTGGCATTGACGGTCTGGTTGTTATCGGTGGGGATGGTTCCTACAACGGAGCGAATAAACTGAGCAAGCTGGGCATTAACACCATGGGGCTGCCAGGAACGATTGATAACGATGTTTCATTCACCGACTATACCATCGGATTTGATACAGCTGTAAGCATAGTGGTTGATGCAGTAAACAAATTGCGTGATACGATGTCTTCACACGAACGTTCTTCCATCGTGGAAGTTATGGGTCGTCACTGTGGGGATATCGCTCTGCATGCCGGACTTGCTTCGGGTGCTGAGACGATTCTTGTCCCAGAAGTTCCGTTTGACATGGACGAAGTAGCAGATCGGATGAAAGCTAACTTTGCACATGGCAAACGTCACAGTATTATCATCGTTGCAGAAGGCGTAGGCAAGGGTGAAGATGTAGCAAAAGAACTGATGGAACGTTGCCCGACATATGAGCCGCGTGTAACCGTTCTGGGTCACATTCAGCGTGGGGGTACGCCAACTCCATTCGACCGTAACTTGGCAAGCCGTCTTGGAGACTTCGCTGTTCGCAGTCTGATTGCAGGCGAGACAGACAAAGGTTGTGGCATTATCAAGGGTGAGCTTACCCTGACGGATATTGATAAAGTGGTTAACACAAAAAAAGATTTCGATATGGTGACTTACGAGCTTGCACAACGTTTGTCCCAATAATTCGATTCATACGCAAAGAGCACAATCCCGCTTTAACGTGGATTGTGCTCTTTTTGTTGTTTCACGGAGTGAGTATATCAATGTTAAGCCTTGCGGAGTGCGGCTTGTTTTTGTACCAGGAAGAGTCTCCAGAGAAGCGCTGTTGCTCCTACAGCAAGTCCGGCAATGAGGCCGATCCAGTATCCGAAGGCACCGAGTGAGGTATACGTAGCAGTTAGATAACCTACAGGTAAGCCAATGATCCAATAGGCTACGAACGTGATGATTAGTGCCGGATTAACATCTTTGTAGCCACGTAGTGCTCCTTGGGTCGGTGTAGCAATCGCATCCGAGATCTGAAAGAAAATGGCGTAGATGAGGAAATGCTGCGTAAGTGCAATGACCTCTCGATCGTTCGAATACACGCCTGCAATCTGTTCGCCGAACACAATCAACACGATCGCTGTCAGCAGTGAGAGTCCGATGGCTCCACCAATTCCAAGCAGACTGTATTGTCTGGCATCTCTCAGACGCCCCGCACCTGCCTCATAGCCCACAAGGATCGTAAGAGCCATACATATACTCACAGGCAGCATGTAGAGCGTAGAAGCGAAATTCAGCGCCGCCTGGTGGGCAGCAATGGTTGTGGTATCGAAACGGCTCATCATTAAAGTCACAGCAGCGAAGATGGACGTTTCGAAAAAAGTCGCGAATCCGATGGGCACTCCAATCTGGAGTAACTCTTTCCATTTGGACAATGATACACGGGTCCATTGACGGAAAATGCCATACTGGGCGAAAGGTTCTACCCGATGGACAAAAAAGAGACTAATAAGAAAGATCAGCCAGTATGTACATGCTGTAGCAACACCAGCACCAACACCGCCCAATTGTGGAAAGCCCCAGCGGCCGAATATTAGCAGATAATTCAGCAAGATATTAACGGGCAGAGAGACCAGCGTAATGAACATTGTAGTTCGCGTCTGGCCTAGTGCATCCATGAAGCTGCGCAGCACGGTATATCCGAAGAGCGGAATAATGCCAAAAGCAAGTGCGCACAAAAAATATAAGGCAACTTGGGCAACCCGGGGCTCCAGAGGCATTCCGTTCAGTATAGGGCCAAGTAACAACGCCCCGGCTCCGATAACGACGAGACTGACTGCAATTCCGAGATACAACGCCTGGATGACGTTATACCCGATCTGATCATTCCGTTTGGAACCTAACAGATGGGAAACGACAGGTGTAATACCGATCAGAATCCCGCTTAGTCCAGTTTGAACTGGCATCCACAGACTTGTGCCGATTGCGACGCCTGCAAGGTCGGCCGGAGAAAACTTGCCTGACATATTCGTGTCGAAGAACGACATGGCAGAGAGGGCGATTTGAGTGGTGAAGATGGGCAGAAATATAATCAGGAATTGCTTCACTTTTTGGGAAAAACTTGTTGTGTTCATGTTCACTGGCAGTGCCTCGCTATTCTAAAGAGATGTCATCCAAGTGTCATATCTGGACAGCTATTTATTGTAGTGGATTTTGTTCAATTTGAATAGGGACAGAAGCAGAGTAGGGCAGGCAGAGAAAAATGAACACCAAAAAACCTCGCTCCGCTTCAAGCAGAACGAGGTTGGATGAAATGAGAAGTATGAAAGAGTGCGGATTACTGATATTGTACACCTGATGTATAACGGTTGGACGCATTCCAGAGCAGATATTCATGCACATCCATGTCCTTCATCGCTCTAATCTGGTCTTCCACTTGTTTCTTGCCATACTTGACATAGTGTCCACTGCCCAGCCAGCTTGCTGTGAAGTCCTGGATCCACGGACGAATGACGGGTTTGAGTTCTTTAGTAGGGTCCAGTTTCTTGTGCGTGTCTTCCATTGAACCCTTGATGGTTGTGTAAGGATCTTTGTCAGGGTCCTTGACCCCATACCAGCCAGTAGAATAGTGACTAGGGTATACCATCGGTGAGATTACGTCCACATTTTCGGATATTTTAACAAAATCCTGTCCAATGCCCTCAGCCGCAGGTACAGAAGCGGCATAACCGAAAATATCAACCGAGACCCGAACACCTAGCGGGGCCAATTCCTTGCGTGCATATTGCACGAATTCAGCCACAACATCCACTCGTGACTTGTCGGATTTGGTATATTTCAGTACATCGGCTCGAGTTTCGAAACCTTCCGGGAAACGAACATAGTCAAATTGAATCTCTTTGAATCCAAGCTTGGCAGCTTCCTTGGCAATCTCAATGTTGTAGTCCCATACTTCCTTGCTATACGGATTCACAAAGCTGTCGCCTTTGCCATTTGCCCATACAGATCCATCCTTGTTACGGAAGGAGAGCTCCGGATTTTTCTTGGCAAGAATCGTATCTTTGAATACAACGACACGTGCAATCGGGTAGACCTCATGTTTTTGCAATCGTTTCATTAAGGCATCGATATCTCGAATAAAAGGTTGGGATTTACCCATTTTCTGAAGCGCTTTGTTTTCTGTGGGATAAGTTATGTATCCGAGATCGTCTTTGATATCAATGACCATGGCATTCAGTTCTGTACTATCGGTCAGTTCCAGCAATTCTTTCATACGTGCGCCGCCGGCGCTGTAGGCCGTCACATAAATACCTTTGACCACAGGTGCATCAGGTTGAGGATCAATTTTGGCAGGTGGGTTATCGGCATCAATAACAACCTGATCTTTTTGAGATTGGATAATTGCGGTGTTAAAACTGTTGGTTAACGATTGGAATTGAGGGTTTCCCTGGTCCGCCACTGCGGGGGCACCACCAAAGCTTCCAAAGCTTCCAAAGGCCATAGCCAGTAAAGCCCAAAACATGTTCATTCATTTCCACTCCCTTATGTGTGCATTCCATGTATGAATTATACATTAAAGCCTCTGGGCTTTTAACCATATTAATCAAGTAATGAAACACATGGAAAAAATGAAAACCGCTTCCTGCTGAGGAAATCCCCTGCAAGAAGCGGCGTGATCAATCTGAAAAAAATTATTGAATGTAAATCTCATTTTGATGCTCACAAATACTGTACTGAATGATTTCCATTGCGTCTCCCTGTTCCAGGATGCCCAGCCCATCCCGGAGGACAATCAGTGAGTCGAGTTCATTCGGTTTCAAGAAAGGGAGCATTTCCGGGCACCATCTGTTGACAATCTCAAACAGTTTTACCGTTTCCATATCCACAATAATCACCCTTTCCTACTCGAATTCCAAAATGGTAAGTCATTCGGCGCGATTCGGGAAAGCATATGGCCTGTGAAATTGAAGGGTTGAACCTGCTATACAACATATTTAGGAGCCGTACACCGTTATTATACCACAATGTTGTGAATTGTTAACCGTACAGGTGTCTCAACTTCTGCGAAATGAACCCATAACACCAACCGTTTCCACAATGTTAACAAAAGCGTTTGGATCTGTATCCTTGATAATACGTTTAATTTCAACCAACTCGTAGCGGGTGGTAACGGTCATGAGCATGTCCTTCTCAATATCCGTGTATGCTCCCTGAGTCTTAATTTTGGTAACTCCACGAGGCCGAACAAGTAATTTCTTTAACATGGCTTCGGTTTCGTTTGTAATAATGTACAGTGTTACTTTGACGTGACTGATATGGATCAGATCAAGCACTTTGCCTGTAATGTAGATGGATACCATCGAGGCCAAGGCTGTATTCCAATTGTCACTCAGGTATCCTGCAAGCATAATGATCGTACCGTTCATGCCGGCCATCACTGTACCAATCGGAAAGTCACGTTTACGCGTGAAAATGGACCCAACAATGTCGAGTCCTCCTGTGGAGCCGCCGACTCGGAAGGAAACGCCAGTACCCATTCCAATAAGCACACCGCCAAATACAGAACTAAGTAAAGGGTCTGTAGCCACAGCAAAAACAGGCAGAAGCGCAATGAACCAGGAAGTGGCTGCTACCGAAAGAATACTTAATGTAATGAAGCGTCGTCCAAGAATAAACCAACCTGCAATGAGCAGGGGAATGTTAAGAACAAAATACATTATACTAAGATTCAACGTTGTAAAATAACCCAGAAGCATTGAAATACCGGACACCCCGCCGCTTAAAAGCTGATGGGGGACCAAAAACCAGTTGAAGCCGCAGGCAATAGCTGCAGCACCCAAAATGATCACTAAAGAGTGCCAAATTATTTTGGGCAATTTAATCACCTCATTTATATTTAAAACCAGATTGCTGGTAATCTTGAATTGTTTTGTGATATAATAATTTGTGGATATTCTTGAGTAGGAAACTTTTCCTAAATGGAGCAATAAAATTTTGAAATGTTTCAAACACATGTATGTAGTTTTAGTCTTATGTTGGGGACCCATTCATGGAATTATATTCGTTAGTGAAAATAATTTGCCCTGTTGGGATACCCTATAAATATTAACGCTACTTAAGAATACAGACAACAAAGTGGATTGTCCACCATGTCCACCATATAAAAGGAGCATGAATAATTTTGACAAATTTAAATTTCTCAGATTTCAATCTTGAACCACTGGTGCTGCAAGCCATCACTGAGCTCGGGTTTGAAGAAGCAACACCGATCCAATCCAAAGCGATTCCTTTGGCACTCGAAGGCAGAGACTTGATTGGTCAAGCTCAAACAGGTACGGGTAAAACAGCTGCATTCGGTATTCCGTTGATCAGCAAAATCTTAAAAAGTGACGAGAAAATCCGCGCCCTTATTATGGCACCTACACGTGAACTTGCAATTCAAGTTGCTGAAGAGATCGAAAAACTCACTCGCTTCAAAGGTCTGCGCTCCCTGCCAATCTACGGCGGACAAGATATCGTGCGTCAAATCCGTGCACTGAAAAGAAAACCACAGATCATCATTGGTACACCTGGACGTCTCCTTGACCACATCAACCGCAAAACAATCAAACTAGATGATGTACAAACTGTTGTACTGGATGAAGCAGATGAAATGCTCGACATGGGTTTCATGGAGGATATCCAATCCATCCTGAAACAAGTTCCAGACGAGCGCCAAACGATGCTGTTCTCAGCAACAATGCCTCCTAACATTCAAAAATTGGCACAACAATTCTTGAACAATCCTGAACACATTTCTGTGATTCCGAAACATGTTAGTGCACCATTGATTGACCAATCCTATATCGAAGTACCTGAGCGTCAAAAATTCGAAGCATTGAGCCGTTTGTTGGATATGGAATCTCCTGAACTGGCGATCGTATTCGGACGTACAAAACGTCGTGTTGATGAATTGGCTGAAGCTTTGCAAAAACGTGGATATTCTGCAGACGGTCTTCATGGTGACTTGTCCCAGAATCAACGTGATGCGGTAATGCGTAAGTTCCGTGACGGCAGCATTGACGTACTCGTTGCAACAGACGTGGCTGCACGTGGTCTCGACGTATCTGGCGTAACTCACGTTGTTAACTTTGACCTTCCGCAAGATCCGGAGAGTTATGTTCACCGTATCGGACGTACAGGTCGTGCGGGTAAAGAGGGTGCTGCTTGGTCCTTCGTTACACCGCGTGAGATTGATCACTTGCACTTCATCGAGCGTGTAACACGTCACCGTATTCCACGTAAACCACTGCCAACAATGGCAGAAGCAGTTGAAGGTAAACAACGTTTGACAGCAGAGCGCTTGCTGGAAATCGTACAATCAGGCGAACTGAACGAATACAAAGGTATTGCGATTCAAATGCTTGAGCAATATGATTCTGTTCAACTGTTGTCGGCTGCACTGAAGCTCCTGACAGGTGACAAAAAAGACGCTCAAGTTGATCTGACTCCTGAAGATCCAATCCGTGCGAAACGTCGTAAACCAGATGTTCGCTCAGGCGGACGTAAACCATCGGGTTACAGCGGCAACCGCACAAGTGGTAGCGGTGGCAGTGGTGGTGGTTACAACCGCGATCGCAACAGCAGTGGCAGCGGACGTGGTGGCTACAACCGTGATCGTAACAGCGGTAGCAGCAGCACTAGCGGTGGAAGCAGAGAAGGTGGTTACAACCGTGACCGCAAACCGCGTCCAAGCAGCAACGAAGGACGTCGTCCAGCGAAAGATTCTTCTTTCGAGTAATATAAACGTATGATCTGAAAAATGGAGCGGGCAACTGCTCCATTTTTTTCTTTTCAAAATTACTGCATCATTTATTTCACTGCCAGAAGCGGCCAGAAGCGCTAGTTAAGGACAATGACGATCTCTTTTCGGGAAGTACTGGCTTTTACTATCTATAATAAGGTATATTAATATTAGACTTCAGGTAATTCGCAAGGCTGCAGAGGAGGAGAAATGTTTGGAATTTAAAGGAGCTATGGGTGGGATCTACCGGCTTACAGAGTGGATTACGAGACTGGCCGCAACCAATCTGTTGTGGGCTATTTGTTCGTCTCCGTTCTTGTTTTTCTTGATTATGAAACTGCTCGTGATGCAGCAGAACCTCGCAAACGAATCATTGCAAATGAACTGGGCTATAGCTATTGTGGCACCGCTTACACTGTTCCCGGCGACTTCGGCGCTGTTTACGGTTGTTCGTAAATGGAATATGGGCGATACGGATGTACCGATCTTCCGTACTTTCTTTGTAGGTTACAAGGAAAACTACAAGCAAAGTTTAATTGGGGGCATTTTTTACACACTGCTGTTCGCGATTATGTATCTGGATTATACAGTCTACATGACGCAGTTCCGCAATATGCAGCTCGTGGGAATCATTATGCTTGTGCTGCTTCTCTTGTTATTTGTATCTCTCTTTAACTTTTTCTCGATGGTTGTACATTATCATATGTCCATCGGACTCATTATCAAAAACGCGGTATTGCTTACGCTGATCAGACCATTCCGTGTATTTTCCACATTGCTGGGAAGTGGATTGCTGTTCTACATCGGTTTCCGTTATCCGGTCTTGTTTGTTTTCTTCATTATCAGCATCATTGCCTGGTTTGCTTTCTTTAACTTCTACGCAACCTTCAACAAGATGCAGGAGCAGATGGAGAAGATGCAACTCAAGAAGGAAGAAGAGGAAGCTGCTGCGCTGGCTGAACAATCAGCAGAGAATGGTGAAACACCTGAGCCATCAGACGACAAAAACATTACATTGCAAAAATAAAACATGATGGATCGCCATTTACTTTTTACACAGTTAGGGATATAATAATTGTACATCCTGCGATGTACGTTTCGGTTATTCGTTGTTTTGAACCAATGATGATGTCTTCGGGAGATCAACACAGAATGTTGCTGAAAAGCCCTGTCTATACGACATGGGGACTTCAAAAAGCATTTTTGCGGTCACCCACCTGCCAAGCAGGTTCATAAGACAATGTAGCCGGACGGCATAGGCGGGTTCCTAAATCTTCATGTACAGCACCCTGACTTTTCCTCTACAAAAGGAATTTCAGGGTGTTTTTAAGTTGTGATGAATGTTTTTGATTGGTTTTATGATAAATATGATGCTTGCCCTTTTGTTACTACTTGAACAATGTTACACTAAGATACATAAATGGAACGGTTACAATCAAAGGAGGAAGGGTCTTGACCTTAAAGAGAACGCTCGTCGGTATCATCCGCAGCATGGAGGGGACCAGCGATCGAGCCAAGGATCCCAAATTAAAAACACGGTATTATAACTTATCCAAAGACAGAGCCTGGGAAGAGGTCTCTTCGACACTCAAAAAGATTCCGGGTTATAAAGTGCTGCATGAAGTGCCTTCTGTTGGAGAAGTTATTCTGGAGAAGCGGACTACCTTTGGACGGACAATGGATATTACAGTTTCCATTATCTCAGTAAGTCCTGTTCGCAGTGCGGTGGATATGTATTCAGCTTCACGTGGTTCACTTGGAGACTTGGGTTCCAATTATCGCACGATTATGAACTTATTCTCTGTACTGGATAAGAAGCTAAGCAAGTATAAAGCAAATGATTGAAATAGATGATGAATAACAAAAAGCGAGTGAAGGTTAACCTTCCTCGCTTTTGTTCTGAACGTATGATAACTTCTACAGCAAAGCTTTTACAGCAGCAATCGCTTGTTCGAAGTTAGGGGAGTCTGTCATTTCAGGCAAATACTCCACATATGTAATCCGGTCTTCGGCATCCAAAACAAAAATGGAGCGCATGTCGAGTTGGAATTCTTTGATCAGAACGCCGTAGTCTTCACCGAAAGAACGTGTTTTGTAGTCTGACAATGTAACTACGCGGTCAACACCAGCTGCTCCACACCAACGAGCTTGAGCAAACGGAAGGTCAACGCTGACTGTCAAGACAACAACGTTGTCTCCGAGTTCTCCAGCTTCCACGTTGAAACGACGAGTTTGCGCATCGCATACGCCAGTGTCCAGGGAAGGAACAACGCTGATTAATTTGACTTTGCCTGCAAAGTCTTTCAGGGAAGCATCCTCAACCAGGTTCTTGCTCAGTGTAAAATCAGGTGCTTGATCGCCCACTTTCAGTTCGGGTCCGATCAATGTAATAGGGTTGCCTTTAAATGTGGCTGCGCCTGTACGTTCTTGTGTCATAATAATGTTCCTCCTTATAAATTGGTGATCCGTGCCAAAATCCATTATAATCTTTTATGAAAGGCATTGTCCAATTCGGACATGTACCATTACGATGGATCAGAGATGTAAGTCCGATCTGAACAGGGTGGAGTGAAAGAAGAAATTTATGATATTTATTCGCTATGAGAACTGGAAAGGTTATTTGAAGTATTTCCCTTTGACGTCGCTTTTTCTAATTGCCAATGTAGTCATGTTTATTGTGTTAACGGTGAACGGTGGATCAACGAACAATATGGTGCTGCTGAAATTCGGGGCACTTACGAATCATGAACTGTTCGCACATGAATGGTGGCGTTACATTACATCGATGTTCCTGCATGCGGGCTTCAGTCATTTATTGTTTAACAGTTTTGCGTTAATCGTATTTGCTCCACCGATGGAGCGGTTGCTCGGGTCGGTAAGGTATGGTGTATTGTACCTGGGTGGCGGTGTATTGGGTAATATTCTTGCTGTTGCGTGGTACAACTCGGTTGGGAGTATTACCATCTCGGTAGGTGCTTCAGGAGCGATCTATGCCGTCTATGGTGCATTCCTGTATGTAGCGCTGTTCCAGCGAACGATGATGGACGAGGCTTCGCGCAAAACGATGTACACGTTACTTTTGTTCGGAATCATATTCTCCTTCGCCATGTCGGGCATCAACTGGATGGCTCACCTTGGCGGATTGTTGGGTGGATTCTTTATTTACGGACTGTTGATCAGATTGTGGAAACCCCGCAGCTTAAAGCGGTAGTCAGAACGTTCTCAAGATGGAATGCAATCAAGGATAAGTAGGGTATAACAGATTGGAGCGATCAGGCGAGTGGAATTAAGACAGTTGCATTACTTTTTGAAAGTGGCACAGAAGGAACATGTAACACAGGCTGCTGAAGAGTTGCATGTGGCACAGTCGGCGGTGAGTCGTCAGATTCATCAGCTGGAAGAAGAACTGGGCGTGGACCTTTTTATGCAAAAGGGACGAAACCTGCAGTTGACTGCAGTGGGGCAGCTTTTTTGCAAACGAATTGAAGGTATATTAAAAGATTTGGACAAGGCAGTCGGGGAAGTTCATGAGTTTCTGGACCCGGAGCATGGAGAGATTCGAATTGGGTTTCCGCATAGCCTGGGGATTCATCTCATTCCTTCCGTGGTGGCTGCTTTCCGTCAGCGCTACCCCAACGTGAAATTCAGATTCAAGCAGGGGATGTTCCCTACGCTGATTCGTGATGTGTTATCCGGAGAGGTAGACTTGGCATTCATTTCTCCTTTTCCAGAAAAGCATGATCAAGTAGATGGCGATATTGTACTCACGGAAGAATTACATGCGATCCTTCCTCCTAATCACCCGTTAGCTGGTGAAGAGACAATTGCGCTTGAACAGCTCAAAGATGATAAATTTGTATTGTTTAGCAAAGGTTATTCTCTTCGTCCTATTGTATGGCATGCCTGTCTGGAAGCTGGTTTTACACCCAAGATCGCTTTTGAAGGGGAAGAGACCGACACCATCCGCGGATTGGTCGCTGCGGGCATGGGGGTCAGTCTGCTACCTGAGATGGCGTTATTCCAGACGAATCCGTTGCAACCGGCACATGTGGCTATCTCCCATCCAAAAGTAACGCGAACTATCGGGTTAATTCATCGTGCGCATGATAAACTGCCGCTGGTTGCTCAGTCCTTTCGTTCATTCTTGCTTGATTATTTCGGTTTACAACAAAACAATACCCCATCCGATTAACGGTGGGGTATTGTTTTGTTGTTTTTGTTGTATTAAGTATCCAATTAATCGCGGCTGTTGAAGATTCCGATGTAACGAATCAACTCAAGCAGTGAAATCAACGCTGCAGCAACGTAAGTCAAGGCTGCGGCATTCAGAACTTTTGCAACACCTTTTTCTTCTTCATTACGGATGTACCCTTCGGATACCATAATCTCTCTAGCGCGATTACTTGCATTGAACTCAACTGGTAAAGTGATGAGTTGGAATGCTACAGTTACGGAGAAGAAGATGATACCGATACCTACAAGGTTCATGGCATTGAAGATGAATCCTGCAATCAACAGGAATGGAGCTAATCCGGATGCAAAGTTCACAATTGGGAAGATCCGGTGACGCAGTGCCAGCATCGGATAACTTTCTTTATGCTGAATGGCGTGGCCAACTTCGTGACACGCTACCGAAACAGCTGAGATTGAGTTTTCATAATATACTGGTTCTGATAAACGTACAACCCGATTGATTGGATCATAGTGATCAGAGAGTGTACCACGTACAGGTTCAATTGGAACATCATGCAGCCCGTTAGCATCAAGCATCTGGCGAGCAGCATCGTAACCAGTCATTCCGTTCTGGTTCGGTACCTCCGACCAACGTCTAAACGTACCTTTAACGCGAAATTGCGCCCATAAAGAGAGCAAAAAGGCGATAATGATCAATACGAACATACCGTTATTAAAACTCATATTCATTCCTCCGCTTTCTAAAAATAAGCTACATCATGGTGTTCTCAAGCAAGATTTTAAGTGCCTCCATTGTACCGGCACTTTTGGTGAGGAGTCCTGCCATCATTTTACGTGCTTGTACAGGTTTCATCTCTCCAAGTAGCGGTTTGAGTTCGTTAACCTCTCGCTCAAGTTGTTGTACATGAAGTTCCAATGTTGTCAATTTGCTGGCAACTTGTTCTTCTGTACTAACCAGACGCCACTTCTCAAGAGATTGCTTAATCTCGTCGAGACTATACTTCTCTTGTTTCATCTGTACAATACGTTCAAGCCTCGTTAAAGTTTCATTACTATAGAGACGATAATTTTTTTGTGTACGTTCTTCGGGAGCGATTAGTCCAAGCTTTGTGTAATAATCAATCGTCCGTTCACTAACACCAGCGGTCTTGGCAAGTTCGCCAATCCGAAAAAGTTTCATATCCCCAATGATATTCACCTCGCTTGCAAGTTCAAATGTAGGGAATTGTAGTTTCCACTTCTGAATTTCTAGACTACGCCCAATTTTCTTACTAATAAGTATGATACATGATCTTTAACCGTACAGTCAAACGTTATGCTTTGGCAATCAGCATACTGCATTTCTATATCTATGTACTCATAGAATGTGATTATGTACTTAAGTGCAAGAAAAAGACGTATGACTTTATTCCCAGAAATAATTTTCAGTTTTGATGAAAATACTCTTGTCAACTTTCCTCTCTTCTGCTTATAATGACATTAAGAGTTTCATGTTATGTGAAGAAACTTAACACAAGAGGGAGTGGGGTATATGAGAAAGAAATGGTTGGTTTCCATGTTAGTAATGCTTACTTTGTTCGCTTTTCCGGTCAGCGCATTTGCGGCTGCGGAGGGTCCGACTAACATTGAACTTCAAAGTGGTTTGAACTCAGCCTTTACGTTTTTGGCTGTTGTACTCGTGTTCTTGATGCAAGGGGGATTTGCTTTACTCGAAGCGGGTTCAACACGAATGAAGAATGCAGGACACATTGCGGGTAAGACCATCCTGACATTGGGAATTTCAGTTATTGCCTTCTGGGCTTTGGGTTTCGGTCTTGGTTTCGGTAATGGTAACAGCTTCTTTGGAACAACAGGATTCTTCCTGAGTGGTGACAAGATGGCTGCTTCCTTCGAATCACTGGCTTTCTCCGATGTTCCACTGACTATTAAATTCGTATTCCATCTCGCTTTTGCGGCGGTATCTCTGGCCATTGCCTGCGGTGGTATGGCTGAACGTGCAAAGATGAGCGTATATATTGTTTTCGGTACTCTTTATACCATTATCATGTATCCGGTTGTTGCTCACTGGGTATGGGGCGGCGGCTGGTTGGCTGAGCTGGGTATGCAAGACTTTGCAGGATCGACGGTTGTTCACTTGACTGGTGCGACTGCAGCATTGGTAGCGACCATCTTGTTGAAACCACGTATTGGTAAATATAACAAAGACGGCAAACCTAACATCATTCCAGGTCACAACCAAGTGTATTCTGTACTCGGGGTTATTATCCTCTGGATCGGTTGGTTCGGATTCAACCCAGGTAGTACATTGTCTGCCATGGGAGATGGATTCTTCGGTTATGTTGCATTAACTACTAACGTAGCTGCTGCAGCCGGTGGTGTTGCTGCGCTGTTGATCTCATGGGCAGTACTTGGGAAGTCTGATATTCCTAGCATGTTAAACGGTGTGCTTGCGGCACTCGTTGCGATTACAGGAGCATGTGCATTCGTTGAGCCTTGGGCAGCGCTGGTTATCGGTGCTCTGGCGGGTATCATCACATTCTTCACAGCACAGTACTTCGATCGTAAAGGAATTGACGATCCAATCTACGCTTTCTCCGTACATGGTATTGCTGGTATGTGGGGTGCGATCTCCACAGGTTTGTTCGCTACTCCTGAACTTGCCGAGAATGCTGGTGTAGGTCAAGCGGGTCTGTTCTATGGCGGTGGATTCCACCAATTGGGCGTACAGCTTCTCGGTCTGGCAGGTGCTTTTGCCTTCGTACTGGTAATGTCCTTCATTATTCTGGGCGGAATGAAAGCGATCATGGGCATCCGTGTTACTGAAGAAGAAGAAACAATGGGTCTGGATATCAGTGAGCACGGTACTTACGGATACCCTGAACAAATGAAAAATGCAGATTCTAAATCCAATGGCGGTACGTTCAGCTCCTGAGGTGAATGATGCTGAATCATGCTTCAAGGAGGCTGGACATGATGGAACCCATCTCGTATACAAACTATTCCTGGTCTTATCAGGGAATCGATGGTGCGGTGTCTTCTCAAGAGCTGCGCCAGGCACGTGTGATATTACAGAACGAGCTCCAGGAATTGTTGTCCGCTTCCTTGTCGCCAATCGAGTGGTACCAAACGGTAAATGAACTGCATGACCGGATTGCACGGAAAGCAGTAGAGTTATGCATTCAGGGGATGGTTGAGGAAGGCTTCGGCCAACCTCCCGTCCCCTATGCCTTTATCGTATTTGGCAGTTCTGGCAGGGAAGAAGCAACGTTATGGAGTGATCAGGATAATGGCATGATCATTAGCGATACTCCGCATGAAGGTAAAGAGGAATATTTTGCTCAGCTCGGACAGCGAATAACGGATATGTTGGAAGAGCTTGGTTACGCCAAGTGCGAAGGTAAAGTCATGTGCTCTGAGCCACTCTGGAGAAAAACGCTGGCGTCATGGAAACAACAATTAGCAGATTGGAGCTCGGATCTGAATTGGGAGCCCGTTCGTAATCTGATTATTGCTTCAGACATGCGTTTTGTTGCAGGTGAGCAAAGTCTGGCGGAGGAATGGATCACGATTTTTTATGAACAGTTCAGACTGGTTCCTGAACTTTCGGATGCAGTTCTTCGCAACACGGTTAAACATAAAGCTACATTAAATGTACTTGGACGTGTGGTCACAGAACGATTTGGTGAACATGCAGGCGGATTTGATGTCAAGTATGGTTTGTACATTCCGCTGGTGAACAGTGCCCGTTATTTAGCTTTGCAACATGGGATCAAGGAGTCATCGACGTTAAAAAGAATGGAAAGACTGACTTCACTTGAAGCTGTTCCATTTACATTACTGGATGCATGCCAGCGAGCCTTCTTAGCCGCTTTGAACTTTCGCAGAAGTACACCGGTTGTCATCCAAGGGGATTTGCAACATAGCAGTGGGTTTCTGGATGAGAAACAGATGAAACAAAAGCAAATTCATTATGAGCTCAGGGATACGCTCGGGTTGGTACGACGGGTGCATCGTGCTTTGCAAAGACAGTTGCGTTTTGCAGAAAGGAGACGTCCATGAGAGAGCCGGCAAGGGGCAATACAGGATTCTGGAATTCGCTGCGTCAGGGAGGGGTTCCTTCCGCCATCGCTTCCATTATGGGAGCCCCTACGGCGCAACACATGGCGTTTATCCGCTCTATGATGAGAGAACAGCGCAGACCTGAGGTTCTGCATACACCTCTAAATGAGCTGGACGCAGTTGTATTTGATCTGGAAACGACGGGATTTTCGCCCCAGCACGGGGATGAGATTATCTCATTTGGTGCGGTCCGTATACATGGAGGTGTGGTACTGGAAGGAGAACAGTTCTATACGGTGGTGCAGTCCAAGACTGCGGTTCCGGAACATATTACTGAACTTACAGGTATTACACAGGAGATGACGTTGGACGCACCGACTTTGCTGGAAGGGCTGCATGATTTCATGTCTTTTGTAGGTGGAAATGTTCTGATTGCACACGCAAGTGCGCATGACCGAGCTTTTCTGAATGCAGCTCTGTGGCGGACTTCAAAGGTAAGACTGACACATCGTTTAATCGATACGATGATGTTGGCCCGCTGGCTTGAACCAAGCAGGCCAGGGTATGGTCTGGATGAATTGCTGGAATCCAGAGGGATTCCGATCTATGGACGTCACCATGCACTGGAAGATTCAAAAATGACTGCACAGTTATGGTCCTGCTACTTGGAGGACATGACTCGTAAAAATGTGGAGACCCTGGGTGATCTGTATACCCAGCTAAGTCACGCATAACGGAACGGGAAGCAGATTGTATGAAGGCACAACGTGTTGTGCCGGATCCTGCGATTCCTTCGAAGATTCAATCAGATAACCGTTCAGATGCATATGAGATCGCAACCCGCTTGTTAGGTCAGGTGAGCCGATGAGGTACATCTGAAGCAAACCGGCGAAGGCCGGAAGCGCTTGGATGTCCTCTACGGATGGAACGGGCCTAGTCTGCGGATGGGAATGGAAGATACCAATGAGCTTGGGCTCGGAGAATACGCACCGAATCCATTCGGCATCGTCCAGAGTAAAATGGTGCAGCGGGTCAGGTGCTACGTTACGAATGGGCTGAAACCGACTGATTCGTATACCGCCCGCTGCGGTTTCACCCAGCATAACCCCGCAGGCTTCTTGCGGCAGCGAAAGGAACATGTGCTTTGACATCTCTTGTTCTACGGAAGAAGGGATGTAGAAGGCGTTTTGCTGCCCGTGAAGTGCTGCCATTTGTATTCACCCCTCTCTCTTTGGCTCCTGCTATGGCAGGAGTCCTTTTTCATTTTATTTTCTGTAATGCGGATTGTAAAATTTTAAAGGAAAAGGGTACAATAATAAAGAGAACATTTGGGAATCGTGTTCTGGTGAACTGTCATAGAGCGTGTTAAGCACTTAGCATGTGAAGAAATTGCGGTTTTAGTTTCAACAGGCTAATTATATAAAAGGGTGGCGGGTTATGAAACGAAACATATACATACTCCTTGGTGTTGTCTTGCTGGTTGGTATTGCACTGGCCCAGAATGCGGGTGACGGCATTGCAGCCGTCTTTAAGCAGGAAGAACCCATGCCTACAGAGACGGGACCACGTGCGGGTCTTCTGGCACCTACTTTTTCTCTGACAGCAATGGATGGGAAGACGTACAGTGTGGGCGGTGCCAAAGATAAGGCTACGTTCGTCAGTTTCTGGGCATCCTGGTGTGAGCCGTGTAAGCAGGAAGCTCCAGAGTTGAACAGAATGGCTGCGAAATACAAGGATAAGCTTGACATGTATGGGGTTAATGTAACGTCATACGATAAACTCAAAGATGCCAAAGCTTTTGTGGATGAGTACCAACTGACATTCCCTATTCCCTTGGATGAGAAGGGGACTGTGTATGCTCAATACAATGGGGTGGCTTTTCCAACGAATGTTCTGATTGACTCCAGAGGAGTTATCCAGGAGATTGTTCTGGGCATATTACCCGAGAAAGAGTTGGAACGTAAGATTAAAAAGTTAATTGCGAATTAATTTTCTGCAAACAAAGAAGCCTTTGCATCCATGAATCATGGGTACATAGGCTTCTTTATATTTTCCGGGAAATAAGCGTTAAGAGGTTCAAAAAACGATTTTTTGAACCTACACTTTAGTGGTTGCTTAACCCGTGAGCAGGAATAGGGAGTATGCCCGGTTCATCCTGCAATTTTTCTTGAAGCAAAGCATAGCGGAAACTGTGAACGAGAGCTTCCCAACTTGCTTCAATCACGTTCTCGGATACACCAACAGTATTCCAGGTGTTTTCCGTATTTTTGGATTCGATCAATACACGAACTTTGGCAGCTGTGGCATCCTTCTCATCCAGAACACGCACTTTGTAGTCCGACAGATGCATGTTGGCAAGGGAAGGGAAATATTGCACCAGCGCTTTCCGAAGGGCGTTATCGAGTGCGTTAACCGGACCATTGCCCTCAGCAGCGGTATAAGCGCTTGTTCCAGCGATATTCACTTTGACAAAAGCTTCGGAAACAACAGATTTGCCCGCCGTTTTCTCCACAAGCATTTTGAATGATTCAAACGTGAACAATTCTTTCATATCACCGTTCGCTTCACGAATTAACAATTCAAGCGAAGCATCTGCGCCTTCGAATTGGTAACCCTGATGCTCCAGGTCTTTGATTTTCTCAATAATCTGACGTGAATTGGCACTGCTTGGATCAAACTCAAGACCCAGTTCCTGTGCTTTAGATACAATATTACTCTGTCCGGCAAGTTCCGAGACCAGCACACGTTGCTTGTTACCAACCAGTTCAGGCACGATGTGTTCATAGGTACGTGAATCCCGCAGGATGGCAGAGACGTGAATTCCACCTTTGTGAGCAAAAGCAGCATTGCCGACATAAGGTTGATTAATCGGCATATTCACATTAGCAATTTCGCTGACATAACGAGCCGCGTTTGTAAGTTGTCTCATGGAATCCTTAGTGACACATTCATAGCCAAGTTTCAGTTGCAAGTTTGGAATGATGGACGCCAGATTAGCATTACCGCAACGCTCTCCATAACCGTTCATCGTTCCTTGAACTTGACGAGCTCCGGCTTGTACAGCACTGAGTGTGTTAGCGACAGCCAGTTCACAATCATTATGTGTATGGATGCCGAGATGTGCATGAGGCAGGCATCCACGCAGTGTGGATACGATCTCGTGCACCTCGTTTGGCATCGTCCCGCCGTTGGTATCACACATGACGAGCCAGTCCGCTCCAGCTTCGTGAGCTCTGGTCAAGACCGCTTGAGCATACTCCGGGTTATGTTTGAACCCGTCAAAGAAGTGTTCTGCATCAAAGATCACTTCCATACCATTCTGTTTCAGATAGGCGATGGAATCATAGATCATGGACAAGTTTTCTTCCAATGTAGTCTGCAAAGCCGTATGCACATGGAAGTCCCATGATTTACCGACTAGGGTTGCAGCCTGAGCACCAGATTCGATCATTCGCTTCAGGTTGGCGTCTTCACTAGCAACGCTGCCCTTACGACGGGTACTGCCAAAAGCAACAACCTTTGCGTTCAGGTTTAATTCCTTGACTCTTTTGAAAAACTCAATGTCCTTGGTATTGCTGCCGGGAATTCCGCCTTCAATATAATGGACACCCAGGTCATCAAGCTTCTTGGCAATTTTGAGTTTGTCGTCTGCCGATAAGCTGACACCCTCCCCTTGTGTGCCGTCACGTAAAGTCGTATCGAAGATGGAAATGGCCTTTGACATGAAGATCCTCCTTTGAGATAAAGCGCTCTTTTAAAAGTTTGGATTTTAAGTTAGGAAAAGCTGTTAAGTACGTTAGTGGACGAATCCTTCGATTCGGCAACGCTACACTGTGTTAAACTCAATGCGCTGATTTGTCCTAAAGTCGTCAATTTGTATAATTAATTATTATAGCACCATTATAGCCAAATGCTACATAGAAATCGCAGTTTCATGTAACAATTAACGGATTTTAGAGAAAAAAGAAGGATGTTAATCATAATCCGGATGTATGTTATAATCTATTATTGAGTTTTAATTGGAATATATGGAAGAAAAGGAGGGTTAATTTTGAGTTTTGTATGGGAAAATACGATTATTGCTCTGATCACTTTGATACTTTTTGTGAGTGTAGGCTGGTTAATTATTCTGTCTCTGATCAGATCTCGCAGAAAATAAATGCTCATGACTGAATTAACATAACGGGTTTGATATACTATAGAAGAAAGCAAATTACGTTTCATTAATTAGTGTGCATGAAAGGGTGGGGGTTCATGATGTCTTCAGACGGCAATCCTCCAGCAAATGTGGATCAATATTACCCTGCAGCCGGACGGGTGATTCTGCATGTCGATATGAATGCTTTCTACTGCTCTGTACATGAAGCCGAGGAACCAGATTTATATAGAGGAAAAGCAACGGCCGTTGCGGGCAGCAGTGAACTGCGAAAGGGTGTAATCGTAACCTGCTCATATGCCGCTCGTAATCGAGGCATCTCAACAGGTATGGTTGTGCACCAAGCCATGAAAAAGTGCCCTGATCTCATTGTGATTCGTCCTGATTTTCATTTATATCGTCAATATTCAAGAGCGTTCATGCAGATTGCGTATAGTTATACGCCTCAACTTGAGGCGACATCCATTGATGAATGTTATCTGGATATTACAGGTTCAAGGCAATTCGGGAATCCAATGGAGATTGCGGAGAGCATTCAGCGGAGAATCAAGGATGAATTGGGGCTGCCATGTTCCATTGGCATTGCACCCAACAAATTATTGGCGAAAATGGCTTCGGATCTGAAAAAACCGAACGGTATCTCCATTTTACGCATGAGGGACGTACCCCGGATTCTTTGGCACAGGCCATGTAACGAGATGTTTGGCATTGGCAAAAAAACGGCTGAAAAGTTGAAAAAACTGGGCATTGAAACGATTGGTCAGTTGGCCAAGTCGGATGAGAACATGTTGATCGAACTATTCGGAGTGAATGGAGCATGGCTCAAAAATTCCGCGAATGGCATTAACCATTCCGCAGTTCACGCGGAACGTGAGGCCAATAAATCCATTGGACATACGACCACTCTACCAGCGGATGTATCGGATATGAATGAGATTCATCGGGTATTCCTCAATATAAGTGACCAGGTAGCCAGAAGGTTGCGCAAGCACGAAATGTTCAGCCAGGGTATTCAGATTACAATCCGGACACCGGATATGAAGACAATCACTCGATCACGTCTAATGGAAGTTCCTACGGAGGATGCAACGGTCATTTACCGTGAGGCCTGTAAACTATTTGAGAAGCATTGGGGTAGTGGCAAGCCTGTACGCATGCTGGGTGTGACACTTCAGAACCTGATTCCAAGAGAGGAATCCGCTGTGCAGATGGACTTGTTCGAATATGAGCAGAAGCCCAAGAAGGACAATCTGATTCGGATTATGGATCAGTTACGTGATAAATTTGGTGAGAATGCTGTTGTGACCGCAGGCATGCTTGGAGACGATCCTTCCGTGCTGCTTCGTAATCATAAAGTGCGCGGTACTTCCCTGCAAAAAGATAACTTGCAAAGTCTTGATTAAATAAGGGATAATAAAGGCTTGTGGTTGCAAATTGATTTGTAATTATCCTTACTTTGGTTTAATATGTTTTTAGATAAAAACACTGTACGTTTCGAATTTTAGGAGGAGAGAATGTAAATGAGTAAATATACTTGGGTTGAAAAAGACACATGCATCGCATGTGGCGCTTGTGGAGCAACGGCTCCAGACATCTACGATTATGATGATGAAGGTTTGGCAGAAGTTATCTTTGACGGCGATGCTAACCATGGTGTCAAAGCTATTCCAGACGACTTGTTTGACGATATGCAGGATGCATGCGATGGCTGCCCTACAGATTCAATCAAAGTAGCGGACGAGCCTTTCAATAAAGAGGGCTAAGCATTTCTCACATGAACACAGAGCACTTTCTTTTGTCTTAACGACAAGGGAAGGTGCTTTTTTTGCATCATTGAACTGTGATTATCTGACTATGGATCAAGGACGAACATTGTCGAACCCCCTTTTTTCCACCGGGTACTCAAGTCCTATGGATTCAACGCCTGGTTATGCCGATATATAATGATATACGGAAAAAGGCGAAATAGTGGAGGATCGGATGCAAAATACTCATCTAAGAACATATGTCAAGAAACATCCCGACAATAAAATGGCTTGGTACTTGCTCGGAAAGGAGTATTTGGGCGAAGGACAGGAGGCCAAAGCCAATTATTGCTTTCAGCAAGCGGGCGAGGTTTATGAGGCATTTGAACGCAGTAAAGCTCCTGCTGACATCTGGGTAGACTATCAGGATAAACTGGTCGAGATGTCCGAGCAAAAAGAGAAAAAACAACGTAGACGCAAAATGTGGCTTACGTTGTTCATGCTGCTTGTGCTGGCAGGTCTGCCACCTGCGGACGCTCCGGGTTTCAGTCGGGAAGCTGCTGACGCGCTGTCAGCAGCACTGGAATCCACGGATGAGATCCCTGACCCTGTAGGAGCGGATCAACAGGCTGAGACTGCATTCATTGCGCCAAGCAATGTGTTCACCGCTGCGGCATTTGGTGGAGGCAACCATGGCGAGGCTGCGCTCGCAGCTGCCTGGTCCGGGTCTGGCCCGAAAGTAGAGACCTCTGCTGTACTGGGTATGCAAACCTCGGATGACTGGTCTTTATGGAAGCGAAATATGCCTGTGAAATACATAGTTCAAACCAATACAAGCGGGAAATTAACTGCACAGAGTTATGATGCCAAGCAATGCAACTGTGAACCTCCTGAAATTACACCGAAAATCAAAAAGATGGCCTTGGCGTGGACCGCCAAGCAGGAAGCTGCTGCATCATTATCAAGTGCAATCGTTGCCTATCGTAAAAAAAATGACGCTTGGCCCAAGAGTGTAACGCAAATGGCCCAGCCATTTCCGAATAATATTCTGGGAGAGACTGCGCCAGGGATGACCGAGATGTTTCCGAAGCTGTTAGCTTTGCATCAAGGAAAGGCACAGAAAGGAAAGAGCAATTCAAGTGGTAAAGAGAACGGTTCAACATCTTTGGATTCGTCTCAAGGCAAAAATGCTGCTTTTGCAGATACGCTGGGAGGTCAGCCTTTTTTGCAGGAACCGCTGGAGATGGTCATTGATAAGGATAAACATAAACTTGCATTAATCAGTGGGGATACCATTGTTCGTATATATGATGTGGGACTTGGCGGTGATCAAACACCGGAAGGTTCATTTATCATCACAGATAAAGTGGTCAATCCGAATGGACGCTCGAACGGTGAGTTTGGAAGCAGAGGTATGCAGCTCTCGAATACGAATTATGCCATCCACGGGACCAACGAGCCAGACAGTATCGGACTGGATGAGTCCCTTGGATGTGTGAGAATGCGTACAGAAGATGTAGAAGAGTTATTCGCTCTTGCTCCGCAAGGCACTCCGGTACGCATTGGAGAAGATGTACTGCCAGATCTGACGCTTGTTCCAGAAGCAAAGCAGCGTTATCAGCATACGCTTGTTCCAAAGCAAAATAATCCGAACAAAACGTATCACTGGCTGAATTGATCTGTTTGATATGTAGAATCAGAAGGATTCAGCCTGAATCATCTACATGTTGGCAATAATGATAAGAGCACCAATGATGATGATCAAGCCGCCTACACTGGCTGCAGTCCATGCAATGGCTTTGCGATTCACTTCTTCTTTCTTTTGCTGTAATGCAGGTGGTTTACGTTTGGGAGCCATGAGTTATTCCTCCTTATTTGGAATAGAACTGGTGTAGAGTAACCATGCTCTCATTGTAAAGAATTCAACTCGTCATTTCCAGTGGGCGGGTGGATTTCTTGTGAGCATTTTGTATTATTCGATTTGTGCTGTCTATGCGCAAACTACTTTCCTTTTTAATAAGAAACAGATAAACTTGTGAGTAGAGTGTTTTTTTACATATGAAAAGACGGAAAACGGCTTTTTGGCGTACCGGACCAGAACGGAGTGAGTGATTTGTTATACAGAAGTCTTGCTAAACCTTTGTTGTTCAAAATGGACCCTGAACAGGCCCATCATCTGATTATTGGCGGCCTTAGTGGCGTGGGTAGCATCCGTCCGGTTCCTTCCGGACTGCGAGTGATGTACGGCGTTCGTGAAACGTCTGATCTGGCTGTTGACATGTTTGGGTGTCATTTCCCTACACCTGTTGGTCTGGCTGCGGGTCTGGACAAAAACGGACAGGCCGTAACGGGCTTTTCTTCCATCGGATTTGGATTCATGGAAGTGGGAACCGTGACACCACTTGCACAACCAGGTAACGATCAACCACGGCTGTTCCGATTGCCTCCAGATGAGGCTTTGGTGAACCGAATGGGCTTCAACAATCTGGGTGCGGAAGCCATGGCAGTTGAATTGGCACGTCTACAGGATCGGCGTATTCCAGTGGCTGTTAACATCGGCAAGAATAAGGCAACGTCTAATGAGGAAGCTCACCTGGACTATTCGAAGTGCATTCAGGCACTATACGATTATGCTGATCTATTCGTGGTTAATATCAGTTCACCAAATACACCGGATTTGCGTAATCTGCAACATGGGAATGAATTGAAGGAACTGCTCGCTGCGGTTATGAACGAGATGAACGTGCAGCATGCACGAGCGGGCGGAGCGACCAAATCCGTTCTGGTGAAGATTGCACCGGATGTGAATGATCAGGAACTTGAATATATGGTTCGCACAATTGCAGACAGCGGTGTTGCTGGCATTATTGCAACGAACACAACCATCAGTCGTACAGGACTTTCCCATCAACATGCAAAAGAGACTGGCGGTCTGAGCGGTAAACCTCTACGTGATCGTTCGACGGAGATTATTCGCCAGATCTATCGCCAGACGGAGGGAAAACTTCCGATTATCGGTTCAGGTGGCATTTTCACAAGTGAGGATGCATACGAGAAAATTAAAGCCGGAGCAAGCTTGGTCGAAATATATACAGCATTGATCTATGAAGGGCCTGAGGTGAATCGGCGCATTCATGCCGGACTGCGTGAGTTGCTGCGCAAAGACGGTTATCGTCATATCTCCGAAGCGGTTGGTGCAGAACATCGTTAAGAAGGATTGTGAATCCCCGGAATGAAAATATAGAAGCATGGAAGAGCGTAAAATGGTTCGGGACTCTTCCCCCCACCAAACATCATGTATAATGGAATAGAACAGGGGAAGCTATAGAGACAGGAGGCATAAGCATGGACGGTAGAGACTGGGGTACATTTTTACTTCCTTATGAACAAGCGGTAGAGGAATTAAAAGTCAAGTTTAAGACAATGCGGGCGGAACTGAAAAAAAGGGAAGAGTATGCCCCTATTGAATTCGTTACCGGTCGTGTCAAAAAAATATCCAGTATTCTGGAGAAATCCAGAAGACTGAATGTGTCGCTTGATGACGTGGAAACAGGCATTGAGGATATTGCAGGTATCCGCATTATGTGCCAGTTCGTAGATGATATCCGCCGGGTTGCCGAGTATATTCGAGGCCGTAAGGATCTCACGGTATTAATTGAGAAAGATTACATTACGAATTTCAAAGAGAGCGGCTATCGCAGCTTCCATATGATTATTGAGTATCCTGTTCAGACGGCTCTGGGACAAAAGAAAGTTTTGGCCGAGATACAGATCCGGACGCTTGCCATGAACTTCTGGGCTACCATTGAACATTCGCTGAGTTACAAGTTTCGCGAAGGGTTACCTGATGAGATGAGAACCAGGCTGAAAAAAACGGCTGAGGCCGCGTTTATACTGGATAACGAGATGTCTGCGATTCGTCTACAGATTTTGGAGGCGCAGAAGGCATTTGAGGATGATTCCAATATCGTGTCAAGAACATTGAATATCATTCATCAATTATACTTCTACCACCTTGTCAGTGAAGCAATTGAAGCACAGAAGCGATTTAACGATTACTGGGAACGGCATGATATGGAAGGGCTCAAAGACTTGCTGGATGACGTGAAGAAACTTCTGAACAACGCCAGAAAGGGCGAAAACCCGGATGAGCATCTATGAGCCACTGTACATTGACTACTTAATCTACTTCAATCGGGATCAGGATTATTTCGAGTGCCATGAGGTGCTGGAAGAATTGTGGCTTGAACGTAACCGGGATTCTCTCTATAAAGGGTTGTTGCAAATTGCAGTTGGTTTATACCACTTCAGGAATGGCAATCTCCGCGGAGGAACGATGATGTTACAGAGCTCACTTGATCTTCTGGAACCTTATCCTGCTACGATTCTGGGCATTGACCTAGGGGCTTTGGTACGGGATGTACAGGGGATCGTGAAGCAACTGTCTCAATCAGATGTTCAGTCTGTGACTTACAGGGATTTGTCCATACGAATTGTTGATAAGGTCTTAGAACAAGAGATATCTAGAAGATCGCTTGAGCTAAAACCTAATATTCCGCAGCGCCGGAGTCCTACCAGAGGGCGAATATACGAAGAGAAGATGAAGGCGATGGATCAGAGTAAAAGTTGAATCGTAATCAGCGTTAACATTCAAATGAGCATCCCATGGATATGAAGTTCCATGGTTATGAAACACCCCGACGATTCCTGTAAAGGGAACGATCGGGGTGTTTTTGAATGTTGCGTCGTATTCAGATGATTGCAGGTGGCAGAGCTTGTCCTTCAACAGAACAGTCGGTGATACAATGTGCCTGATTGATACTTGTGGAAACGGATCTATCAGTTAGCTTGCCGAAGGAGCGGCACTGCCTTTATATTTTTGGAAAAATTGTTTGTAATCATCCAGCGTGTAGCCCTGGTCACTACCATTCTCTTGCAGTCCACCAACCATACGGTCTTTCTCGACACCAGCCTCATAATAGACGAGTGTAGGTGTGAACTCGATATTGTAATCGGTCCATCCTGCTTCGAATTCACGCAGATTGAACTGCGGAAGCTCAATACCTTCACTGTCAACCAGTGGCATCAACTGAGGTGTTGTGGCACGGCAGTGCGAGCAATCGGAAGCAAAGAAATAAACAAAAAAGCTGTCTTTGTTATCGATTTTGGCTTTGAGATCAGTGGGCACAATAATTTGTTGATAGTTGGGATCACTAAGTAGCTCCCGTGTAGCTGGATTAAGCTTGGAAGCAGCGATGCCATAAGCATTTTCCACTGAATCCATCTGTTTCTTGGATTGCTGGTCTACGACAACCAGTGCTGCAATCATAATGATTAAAATACCCAGGAAAATAAGGATCGCAGCACTTTTCTTTTTCTTCTTGGATTTCATTGGACATCCCCCATCGATCATATCGAAATATAGTTTGGGCAAAAATAAAGGTTGGGATAATATGCATAAACACCCGGATTTTTGCTCAGGAATCAATCTACTTGCCATTATACTACATTACACGCTGTAGTGGAATAGATACGATATGATAGGAAAGCAAAGCTTGGATATGATAAAATAAAACGATATTGCAATCTTACCAAGACAGGATGAGTGGGAATATGGGTGTAAAGTTACCTTTGATATTTGCTGAGCGAATGAAAAGTTTGCTGGGTGATGAGTTTGAACAATTCATGAAATCTTATGAACAGTCTCCTCATGCGGGACTGAGAGTGAATACGCTAAAAATATCGATGGAACAATTCGATGAGATTGCTCCGTTTGATCTAAGACCTATTCCGTGGTGTGAGACAGGATTCTATGTACCTCATGGTGTTAAACCGGGGCTGCACCCTTATTATCATGCAGGCCTGTATTATATACAGGAACCAAGTGCAATGGCTCCCGTTGAATTATTGCAGGTGGAGCCTGGAGATCGTGTGCTTGATCTGTGTGCTGCTCCCGGAGGGAAAACAACACAGATTGCTGCAAAGCTGCAAGGCAAGGGTGTACTTGTCACGAACGATATCCATGCTGAACGCACCAAAGCGCTGGCCAAGAACGTGGAATTGTACGGGGTGCGTAACGCGGTTGTTTTGAATGAGTCGCCAGAGCGGATCGCAAATGCATTTCCTCATTATTTTGACAAAGTATTAATTGATGCGCCTTGCTCAGGTGAAGGCATGTTCCGCAAGGATGAAGACATGGTGAAATCGTGGGAACATCATTCGGTGGAAAAATGTGTGCTCATGCAGCGGGATATCTTGGAGACTGCGGCACGGTTGCTGGCCCCGGGAGGAACCATCGTATATTCGACATGTACCTTTGCGCCGGAGGAAAATGAAGCGATGATTGCGGAGTTTCTGAATGTAAACCTTGATTTCGTAGTAATGGACATTCCTGAAGAGACGGGGTTCGCTCCAGGACGTCCGGAATGGGTACGTCAGATGATGCCAGAGAAGGCAGAGGAGACGGAAGCTGTACTGGATCAAACGCGTGGCACCGCAAGATTGTGGCCTCACCTTTTGGAAGGAGAGGGACATTATCTCGCTGTATTGCAGCATCGTGTAGGGCAAGAAGTAGAAACAGATCAACCTGGAGTAGTTAAAGAAGGAGCAATGGAGTATGGACAGGTCGTGGATGTGTCCAGGATTGAAGTAGAGGGGAACAAGGATCACTCTATTGCTGCTTCTTCAATTGCTATAACCAAGGCTGATCGTAAAAAGGAACGTTTATTGCGAATCGAATCCCGAGAGTCCCATGACAGACAGGCTGGCGGCGGCAAGAATTCGGGTAGACAGAGCAAAAAAGGTAAAGATCACGGTGGACGTAAATCGGAACGGGGTCAGGGACGCGGAGCTGATTCGGCAAGTATGGATCTGGTTGCGATCTACACTCAGTTTGTGAAAGAACAATTGGAGATTGAGTTAACTGGAGAGACGGTATGTTATGGAGATCGGGTGTATCAATCATCGGTTGGTGCAGCTCGGTTGGAGGGATTGAAAGTCATTCGTCCAGGTTGGTTTATGGGCATGATCAAGAATGGACGATTTGTTCCGTCACACCCGCTTGCATGTGCTCTGAATGCATCTGAGGCACGGAGAAGCGTGAATCTGTCATCCGCTGATGGCGAAGCCGTGAGATACCTCAAGGGTGAAACGTTAAATATTGAAGAAGAACGAGTGGTGCTCAAGGCGGATACGGTTGCCAAAGGGTACGTTCTTGTATGTGTAGATGGTTATGCCGCTGGCTGGGGAAAATGGCTGGATGGTGTACTGAAGAATGAATATCCTGCAGGCTGGAGGTGGACATCGGTATGAGTGGAAAAGGTAAACAAACGTTGCGTCTGGACAAAATATTAAGCCATATGGGTGTGGGAACACGAAGTGAACTCAAAAAGATGGTGAAACAAGGCAGAATCCATGTGGACGGCAAAGCGGTGAAAGACAGTGGTGTACAAGTGAATCCCGAGGCCAACGTCATTGAAGCCGATGGCGAGCGGATTGTGTATCGGGAGATGATCTATCTGATGTTGCATAAACCTCCGGGTGTTGTGTCTGCTACGGAGGACAACAGAGATAAGACGGTACTGGATCTGCTGCGGAAAGAGGATCGGGTGTTCAATCCTTTTCCTGTGGGACGACTGGATAAGGATACGGAGGGACTGCTCATTCTTACGAATGACGGTCCACTTGCCCATGATCTGTTATCTCCACGCAAACATGTACCCAAAACCTATGAAGCCCGTGTGCTGGGAAACGTGGATGAAGCGGATGTACAACGTTTCAAGGCGGGCATTCAATTGGATGACGGGTACGAGACGCTGCCGGCCGAACTGACTATACTTGGTCAGGAAGAAACGGAAGAAGGCACGGTCTCGTCGATCTCGCTTATTATTCATGAAGGGAAGTTTCACCAGGTAAAACGTATGTTTCAGGCGGTAGGCAAGCGTGTGGTTTATCTGAAACGCGTAGCCATGGGTGAGCTGGACCTAGCTTCCGATCTTGCTATCGGAAGCTATCGTGAACTAACCGCAGATGAGTTGAGTCTTCTGCGGAAGTAAGGGTTTGGGTGGGTGCGACTACTAACAGATGAGGATGAAGCCAGAATGACTTATAAATTAATTGCACTTGATGTAGATGGAACATTGCTGAATGATCATCATGAACTTACCGAATGGACTCAGGAGACCTTGATCCAAGCTTCCCGTCAGGGAGCAGAGATTGTTCTGTGTTCAGGTAGAGGTCCTGCCAACACGATTCCTTTTATGGAGCAGATGGGACTGGATGGATATGTGATTACACATAATGGCGCCGTTACCGCGCAAGTGGATACTCGTGAGGTGGTCCATCATTTTGCATTAGATGGACAAGGACTGGAGCCGATCATATCCTACTGTCGAGCCAATGGCGTGCATTTTGATATCAATACGGCTTTTGGTCTGTATGTGGATCAACCGGAAGGTTTGGGTTTGCAGGTGCGTGAGATGTATTACAACTTTATGGCAGAGCCACTGAAGTTACCTAAGTGGGTTGACATGACAGAACCGCTGGCGAAATTTACTGCATTTGGTCCGATTGAACAGATGGATGCAGTACTTCAGGAATGGTCTACTTGGAATCTGCCTTATTATATGACACGGAGTGGTGACTTTTTTATTGATCTGATGCATCCCGAAGCGTCCAAAGGCGCTGCGCTTAAAAGGCTTGCCGAATCGAAGGGAATCATGCCTTCGGAGATTATGGCGATTGGTAACTACTTCAATGATATTACGATGCTGACTTTTGCGGGCAAAGGCATTGCCATGGATAACTCACCGGACGAGGTGAAAGCTGCTGCGGACGAGGTTACACTCTCCAATAACGAGCAGGGTGTGGCACACGCAATCCAAAAATATGTGTTATCCGTTTAACCTTACATCTTATATTTGAAATGCACGCTTCCCTCATAATCTACCGTCCTCAGGGGCATCCTAAGAGAATACCGTTAGGAATGGAGGAGGGCACGTGATGAAATATGATGTGGAATTGGTTGCAGACCTGCGGACATCAGGTGGAGAAGTACAGGACGTGATGGTCAATGGACAATATGCAGGCTCACTTTTCCTTGTGTACAGAGAAGGAGATCGTTTATCAGGTAGTCTTCAGATCGAGCAGGAGTCTCTGCCAGAGGGTACAGAGGAATTTATTGTGGAAAAAGTGCATGCCTATGTCCGATCTCTTGCAGATGCGTTGGAAGCTGCGTATTATGAAGTGCTGGTTAGTTGTGGCTCATTACATACGGTTCTGCATAAGTCAGAGACAGTGTGGCCGTCTGAAGATATGAATCATGACGAACGCTATGACGATATAGATAGCAGTGAAAGTAAGGTAATTCCTGTTTCACAAGCCGAATCGTTTACATATGAAGATCGGGATCAGGTTCTGGAGATGGAAATGGTAAGCGCAGGACGTAGCATATCGACGTATATATTCAATGATGTTGAAGGGCAGGAACTTGCAGAAGCTTCCTTAAAACAATATGGCGCTGATGTACAAGGTGAAATACACTGGTATGACGAGCCGGAAGAGAATCAATTGGAAGCTGCGGCAGAGTTGCTGGTTCGAGAGCTGGATGAAGATATCATCGATACGATTACAATCCGCATGTGGCATCAGGGCAACGAACTCGAGACGCTAGAGTGGGTACATCGCGATTTCTCCGAGGATTTGGAGGATACCGATGAATCGGATCTGGACGAGCTGGAAGCTGCTGAAGAAACATGTTATGTCATGCTGAAGCGTAAGGATCGGGAGTTCCGGGTATATGAGCTGTTTCTTCAGGAGCGAGGTGGATTGCCTGTGGGAACAGCAACAATAGACACTTCTCAATCCGATCTGACGGGATACATTGATTACGAGGTTCCTGGAACCAGTGTGCAGCGAAAGAGCCTGGTCGAAGTGTTGATGCAGGAGTTGGACAAGGAAATGGAGTTTGACACCTTGCACCTGACGATGTTGTATCGAAATCAGATTATTGATGAAGCCAGAATAGATGGGTAAAGGGCAACCGCCTTTTACCTTTTTTTGTTCTCATTTTGACGAAAAATTCATTTCCCGGTATAGTACCATTAGTTAAAAAGAGATCAGGAAGCGGAGGAGAACAATGATGCACTCATTCAGGATCAGTAGCGAATATATTAACGATGGTTTTCAAGCGGTTCAGGCGAAGCCGGAAGATACGGAGGATGTGATGTCGCTGCTGGTGGAGACAGCCGAATGGTTACAGAGCCAAGGTTCTTCCCAATGGAATGCTTTGCTTAAAGGTGAAGATTCACATGATACGGCAGGGGCGATTCGCCGTGGGGATGTGTTTGTATTCAAAAAAGGAGCGGATGTAGCGGGGATGGTCATCCTTTTGGTTCAGCCAAGTCCTTGGGATATTCATCTTTGGGGTTCAAAAGCTCATGCCGAGGATGGCGCAATTTATCTGCATCGGTTAGCGATTCGAAGAAAATATGCTCAGAGCGGTCTGGGACGGTCCATTTTGCAATGGTCCAGCAGCGGCATACATTTTGAAGGCAAACATACTGTTCGGTTAGATTGCGGAGCGAGCAATGCTACGTTGAACTCCTTTTACGCGCGGAACGGGTATACTTTTTTGGGCGAGACCGATGGTTACAGTACATATGAGAAGCCCGTGGAGCTACTGAGCTGAGAGTTCTGACTATCCATTGAATATGTTGACGACAACCACAAGCGATTGACTGCTGAATTAAAGCTTTTGCTTCTGAGGGGAACGTTTCATGAATATGTTGTATATACGAGTTACCGTAATATAGATGTTCCGGCTTCCCTATGTCATAATGGATAGTAGAGCAGTACGTAAGTTAGAAAGGGGGAAACTAACGGTGAAATTGCTGCAGGCGCTTTTCTTTCCTCCGGAGCAGCCCGGAGGTGTATCCTCTATGATTCCGTATATGCAAGAGAGGTTTACAACCCCGAGGTGGGAAATGGATCTGTTCTCGTTGCCAAAGCGAATTCGCAACAAGGGCAGAGAGGAAGTTCAGTTCGAAACGTTTGACTGGACGGAATATCAGGATAGTCCTGTTGTCCAGAAATATATTCAAACTTATCGTGATTATCTATGGTGGACCAAACTGCGTATTCAGAAGCCCTATGATCTGATCCATGCCCACCACCCAATTGCAGGACTTGCGATGAAAACAGTTTTCCCGGATACACCCCTCATTCAGACGATACACTCCAGTTATGAACGAGAATTAATCCTTAATGGACGCATTGAAACGGATGGTCCGGAGCATCGATTCCTGCTTGCGATATATGGTGAGCTGGAACACCAGGCAGAGCGTCTCTTGACGGTGTCGGATTCGTTCCGCCGTTATCTGGCTCCCTATGTGAAGGAACCTGATGTCATCGGTGTGATTCCCAATGGGTTTGATGAGAAGCGCTTTAAGCCGATCCCTCATGATAATGCGATACCACAGCTGGTCACGGTATGTCGGCTTGTTCCGGCGAAAGGGTTGGATATTCTTTTCAAAGCTTGTGCGGAACTGAAGGGCCGAGGTCATGATTATGTGTTACATATTATAGGAGATGGACCGATTCGTCCTGATCTGGAAGAATTGGCGCAGCGATTGGGGATCTATAATGAGACCATTTTCTATGGTTACACACTGCACCCTGAGGAATTCATGCCATTCTTTGATATTTTTGTACTTCCTTCACGGGCAGAAGCATTTGGTTCCGTCTTCGCTGAAGCGGCGCTAAGTTGTCTTGCCCTTGTGGGTACGGATGTAGGTGGTATACCGGAACAGATCGAGAACGGTAGCAATGGGTTGCTTGTACCGGCAGAAGATCCTTCTGCATTGGCTGAAGCGCTTGAAAAGGTGATGCTGGACCCGGCTTATCGTTATGAACTTGCCCGTTCGGCGTGTGAAAAAGCCAAAACACATTACTCGCTCGGCAGATCGGTGAATGAGCTGAAAAAGATGTATCTACAGTTTCCCAGCTAAGCCTAAACATAGAGCAAAAAGTGCGAGCCGCTGTGATAAACAGCGGCTTTTTGTCATGTTTAAGGAAAGAGAGTCTGCGTAATGACTTGTGTTCATGAACTAAACCGATGCTTATCCTCCTCATGAAGTACATGGACCGTGTGATTTATATATTGTTGCGTTTACGAAAGGCGCCCCAGCGGTTCAGTACCAATTTGGCAGCCCAAAACAGTGCCATACTTCCGAAGATAGGGTAAAGGATGGATAGCAGCGAACTGAATCCAAACTGACTGAGTGAGTAACACAACAGCATAATGGTTAATGTAATGAAACGGGGATGGACACGTATATGTTGTCTGAGTTGCAAGGTCATTCCATAGATATCGGCTACAAAGGTACTGAATATTTCCATGAAAATAAGGGATACATATACAGATTGCACTGCCCATCCAAGTTGAAAGGCAATGCTACCCATAGGGATTTCGAATTGGATGATGCCGGGCATCTGAGCTGACATGGCAAAATGAGCTGCCATCAGCATGAAACCAACGCCAATTCCACCCAATACTCCACCCCACTTCAGCACATTCCGACTACGGATCTGGTTACCTACTGGCACAAGAACAGCTTGAGCCAACACCAGATTGAACGAAGTATACAACAGTGGAGACAGCCACACTTGAATAGGGTTTGAGTCTGTCGTCAGTGTAATGAATCGGGAAGCACCTGGATGATGGATGGTACTGGTGATCATGAGCAGAGATAACAGGAGCATCATGGGCACGACGATGCTATTCATTTGTAGGATGGCCTGAATGCCCCGACCGAGAAGCAGATATGTCCCTACAAGTGTGACGATCAGACCTGTCTGATAATGCAAACCCAGATGTTCGACAAAAACGGAACCTGCTCCGGCAAGCATGACACTGTTCACGCCAATGAGAATGAGAAGGGTCACCCAGGTGATCCATTTGCCTGCCTTGTGGCCGAATAAATGTTTGTTCAGATCCTCATAAGAGCGGGACCCGGTATCGTGAGCGATCAGCATCATTTTGGTACCTAACCAGACAAAGAGCATGGTGGATAAGCCTATGGTGATGGTGGCCCATTTGCCATACTGGGTAAAAAACTGCAAAATTTCCTGCCCTGTAGCGAAGCCGGCTCCAACAACCGTTCCAATGTATGTAAATGCGATCTGCAGCACCCGAAATGCCTGTTTCATGTGTTTCCCCTCTCAGGCCCCTGTTTAGTTTGGACATGCGGGTACCATGGTACAAGGTATGCTTGACCCACGAAAGTCATGACAATCGATAATGAGCTTTGGCTTGAATTGCGTCTCAAGGACAGCGCCCAGGCAATTTCGCTTGAACTTATAGATAGATATATGATACTTTTACCTCATAGGATAGGCTTGGGAGGTCAAATCATGGAATTATTGAAACGACGAATTTTACAAGAAGGTGTGGTTATCTCGGATCAAGTATTAAAGCTGGATGGTCTGTTGAACCACCAAATTGATCCTGCATTAACGATGGAGATGGGACGTGAGTTCGCTGCCCGTTTTCGTGAAAGTGGAGTGACTCGGGTAATCACGGTAGAATCCTCAGGGATTCCGGTTGCGTTTGCCGCAGCCTATGAACTTGGGGTACCCCTTGTATTCGCCCGTCGCAAAAAAACACTTCTGGCTGATCCTGATGCTTACTGTGAACGCGTACCGTCTTTTACTAAAGGAATTGTAACTGACATTATGGTATCCCGCGAGTTCATTCATGAGCATGACCGCATTTTGTTCATTGATGATATCATTGCCAATGGAGATGCCGCTCGTGGCGTCATCAAAATTATCGAGCGTTCCGGTGCGGAACTCGTCGGATTCGGCGTTGTGGTCGAGAAAAGTTTTCAGGCAGGGGCACGCACGATTCGTGAACAGGGTATTCCGGTGGAAGCCTTGGTACGCATTCGTTCCCTGAACGATGGAACAGTACAATTTGACGATAACGAAATGTGACATTTTAAAGGAATAGGGCCTATTTTTTGAACTATGCCTTTGCATGACCGCGGATTTCATTTATAATGGGGTTATGTTAGGGAGAGGAGGCAACACCATGGGGAACCAACCGGCAACAGAACAATTTTTTAATGATAAGCTGGCGGAATCGAAAGTTCATTTTGAACGTGCCCTGGATTGTAAACATACGGAATTCGATGACCTTTATCCCTATATGATTGAACATCCTCAATTTTTCTGGTACAAACGCTATGTTGCCTGGTCAGAATTACTGACGATTGTAGGCTTGTGCGAAGAGTTGTCCTTCTCTTGGAAAGAACAATTTACACCGCATCAAGTGGAGTACCTTGAAGAACGTGTGATGTCCGCCAAAGTGCTTGATTTTTGGTTCGAGAAGAACGACAGCAAAGAGCACGCTCAGCGGTAACTTTCAGTCGGGACATAATTTCGAATGACATGACAGTCCAATACAGTCACGTGAGACCTAAATGACATTTCATTTAGGTCTCTTTTTGTAAATAATTTGGAATATAGGAGCCATGAAGATGATTAGTGATACAGAATTGGACGCCCTGCGTCTGTCAGGTGAGAAAGTTAGAGTCGTACGGGACGAGCTGGAATCGAATGACGTGAAGGGGATTGTGGTTGCCTGGGATGGCGAGCAGGTACTTATCCGTCGTCAGAATCGACGTGTCGTTAAGCTGGACCGAGGTTACAGCTATCAGCTGTTCAGCGAGCCGCGCCAGAGTCCACTTAGTGAGTAACAGCTTATAATTATGGCAGGGCGATGAGCGTAAAATGTTTGGAATTACCATGATTTCTTGGCATAATTGGCTCACTCGGGAGAGAAGATAGGTACAGTGAGGAAGATCTGTAACTATAGCCGAGAGGGTGTGCTACAAGCCATGACATTGATGAATGATAAAGTTCATGCCTACAAGGATCAGATTGGAGCATTAAGCGATGTGCTGCCAGGTGTGGTGAAGTCGTATCATGAGTTTACCGGAGAATGTTTCCAACCTGGCGTGATTGATGCGAAGACAAAACAGCTAATTGCACTCGGCATTGGATTATTCGCCAACAATGAGGTATGTACCTTCTACCATGTAGAAGAAGCCCGCGCCAAGGGTGCAACAGATCAGGAGATTATGGAGACCGTAGCCGTGGCCGGAGCTGTAGGAGGAGGACATGCCCTGTCTCAGGGTGCGATGCGAGTGCAGAAGGCGCTGCATTAGTAAGCAATGCAACATACATTTTTAAGTGCAAAAAAGGCATCCGGTTAATAACCGATGCCTTTTTGTGTGTGAATTACATTTTACCTAACATTTTATCGTACATAAACTGTCCAGTTACCCGACGTGCTGTTACGTAACGATCATTGAAGTATGGATTCGATAACTTCGTGATGCTTACACCTTTACTGCTGGAGGCATGAGCGAATTGTCCGCCGCCGATATATACACCTGTATGTGAAATGCCTTTGCCCATCGTATTAAAGAACACCAGATCACCTGTTCGAACATTGCTTTTGGCTACCGGAGTACCTGCTTTGGCTTGCTGTTGCGAAGTACGTGGCAATTCAATGCTGTATTTGTTGAAAATATATCTCATAAACCCAGAACAGTCGAAGCCGGCTACAGTCGTGCCACCCCATTTGTAAGGTATACCTGTCATGTTGTTCACTACGGAGTTGATACTGCTTGCCTCTGTGCTTGTTGCCCCGGATGTAAATAATACAGCTGCTCCAAAAATGGAGATAATCAGTTTTTTCAAAATCAATGTTCTCCCTTCGATGCCTACGGAGTTAGCTAAGGGTTCGGTAGAAGGTTCCCTATATTTCCTATGTATAAGAATAATTCACCCAAATTGGTTCCCCCGTTTTCAAACATGAAACTCGGCAATGAATAATTAAGTTTTTGTAACTATTTGAAACTATATTGCATAAATGCGTAATTGTCAAACCCATTTAAACCCTTTCTTAATACCTCAATGTTAGCGGAATTAAGGTTTTTATATGAAAAAAGGGATCAAGTTTGGTTATCATTCATGACAAAAACGTCATTATTGATTCGTTTAAGACGAATTTGGATAAATAGATAGGTTTGTCATGAGTTAAAAGAACTATTCCGTTATGTAGAATTAGAGAGATTATATTCATTAAGTTGCATATATTGACAAACATCGATTTTTTGCATATTATCTGATTATCCAATCCACATATTGGATTAAAATTGATTTTATTATGCGATAAATACAAATAAAGGAGGCTTAGGGACGCGTATCATAGGTAAAGTAGAAGTGGAAGATTTATAAAAACGAACATAGGAGAGTGTTACATTTGAAAGCGAAGAAAATAATTACTTTTGTTCTGGCATGCACGATGGTGTTCTCGGCAGTTGGAATGGCAGTTCTCCCTGTAGGGACGGTATCTGCTGCGGATGCATCCGGTACGACAGCAAGTATTTCTGATATTTTGAAGAACCAGCTGCCGGATGGAGGTTGGAGAAAAGATATAAACAAACAAGTGGAGAGTGGGCGAAGTCCACGATTGACAACAAGGCTACATACTCAGAAATTAGAAGATTGGCGAAGGAATTTAAAAAGACGAATGATCCGCGATACTCTACAGCTGCAATCAAAGGGATTAATTTTTTGATCAACATGCAGTATTCAAACGGGGGATGGCCACAAGTTTACCAAAGCTCCGGATATCACAAGCATATTACTTACAATGATGATGCCATGATTAATGTAATGATCATGCTGGATGAAGTAGCAGCACGCAAAGGTGATTTCTCGTTTATCGACAGCACACTTGCTAATCGCAGTAAAAATTCAGTTGCCAAAGGTGTGGAGGCGATTTTGAATACACAGGTCGTTTCAGGCGGTAAGCTGACAGCATGGGGACAACAACATGATTCCAGTTCCCTTAAACCAGCGAGCGCAAGAATCTACGAAGTGCCATCGCTGACAGCTGGAGAGAGTGTAACGATTGTTGAATTTCTGAAAACCAGACCTGCTAACGCTAAAATCACGGCGTCCATTAAAGGAGCGGAGGATTGGTTTAACAAGGTGAAAATTACGGGTTACAAGTATGAAAGAGCTAATGGAGATAGTAAAATTATCGCTGATTCCAAAGCTGCACCGATTTGGGCACGCTTCTATGAGATGGGAACGGATAAACCAATCTTTATTGGTCGTGACGGGATAGTTAAATACAATTTAAGTGAAATTGATAAAGAAAGAAGAGGCGGTTACGCATGGTATGGCAACTGGCCTTCCAAGCTGTAATTTGTAGTATGCCTCAGGTTTGATGAACTAGTAAATGATTAGTGCGATAAGTAAAGCCCGGATCAGACATGGACGTCTGGCTCGGGCTTTATTGTTATTATTTTCAGTCTTGACATGATAGATTGCACATGATATATTATTTCTTGTCGCCGAGATTGATTACGGAGATACAATATGCGGTCGTGGCGGAATTGGCAGACGCGCACGGTTCAGGTCCGTGTGGGCTAACCCCCGTGGAGGTTCGAGTCCTCTCGACCGCATCTAATAAAAAGACTCCTCAAGCTAACGCTTGAGGAGTCTTTTTTGTTTGCATTTTTTGATATAACACCAACTTTAGACTTGAGTGTCCAAGAGGTTAGTGCTTAGCTGCACGTACAGCAAATGGTCTTCCATCAGCGATACGGAACGTTTATTGTGCTGCGGTAACATTAACGCTGTCAATATTCGGTCCTTCCGATCCAGTGGTAACCACTTTCAATGTATTGGTCCCCGTGTTCATGGGGACCTGTATTGTTTTTTCAACCCAAGTGGACCAGCTTCCCGTTGCCGTAAAGGGCTCGTTGCTGATGACTTTGGTTCCGTTAACAAAAATGTCGAGGTTACGGGTTCCGCTTTCCAGCGCATAACGAAACTTTACGTTTTTGGTACCTGTGGTAGTGTTATTAATGCCGTTCCATTGAATGGCTGAACCAGTCATCGCATTGAAGTTGACATACCCGGAGCCAGTGTAACCGGGGTAGATCGTTTCAATGGTAGCTTCCGTAAGTGATGTTCCGGTCTCGGCTTCATACGTAGTGCCACTGCCTGTATTCCCACCGCTATTTCCGCCAGTAATGTTGGCAACAAACGTTGTTACGCTCTGAGGCGGGAGCTGTGCCGTGAAGGCTCCATTGGATACGGTAAGCGCGTTTCCGCTTGCCAGGTTTCGACTGCTGTCCGTAATCCATGAGGACACAGTAGAGGCATTACCATTCTGCAGAACGAATTTTTGGCTTGTAGCTGAAGTTCCACGGTTAATCGCCACGACGACTACTTTGTTATCACCTTTATAGGCTGAGACAAAGGTGTTCGTATCCGGATTTTTCGTTGCATCGACTCGCAGGTAGCCTGGACGCACGAATTTAGAGAAATGAGCCATATTATACCCGCGTTTGCTTATGGTACCGTCCTCTTTCATCGGACCATACTGTCTGCGGATGTACCACCACACGTAGGCTTGGAAGTCACCTTCTACCATGGCATTGTGCATGTGATAGGAAACGTCTAATGCTTCAGGCCAGCGGTCTGCTGAGTTGTTGTCACTGTTCGGAACATACACCTCAGTCATCCACAGTTCTTTACCGGCTCCTTTTTGCTTAAAGAGAGGGTAGGCAAAATTCGAAATCTGGGTTCCATACGTATGTGCTCCCAGTATGTCCATGTTGGCAAGCGCCTGCGGATCATTCAGGATTGGATCGGATATGTTCTTTAAGTACTGGAAGGATTCAGGCGCCATGACTTTGGTACCTTGAATGGACCCGGCATTTTCTTTCATGAATCGAAGGATCTCTTGTGGAGTCCACCAGGTCCAGTCATGAGCATAATCCGGTTCATTTTGCACAGAAATGGAATACAGATCTACGCCGTTATTTTTCATGTAGGTTACAAAGTCGTTCAGATGTTGCGCATATGCGGCATATTTGTCGTATTTCAGACGTTTGGCATTGGTGTCCCCATTGCGGTTGAACGTTTCAACCATGCTGCTCGGAGGATTCCATGGGGATGCAAATACGATAGCCCCCTTTTCAATAGCACGTTTGGCTGTGGCAACTTCACGATACCAGTTATTAGAATCTGGATCGACGTAGATCCTGAGAATGGAGAAGCCTAACTGATTCTGATCATTACCAAAAGCAGTTTCACGTTGAGCGGGGGTCAGATCACCAATCCAGGCAGGAAGGTTAATGCCCCCAAAGCCCTTGATCAGTTGTTTTTCCGAGGATAAATTAATGTTGGCATCGCTGGCTGCTGACACATGTGTCGGGGTTAACATCAAAGGCAGGGCTGTTAAACAGGCCAAAAGAACATTAATCGTCTTTTTTAGTTTGAATTTCACTACTTTCATCCTCCTCGATAATGGTAAATGGTTACATGGAGAAACCGCGACCAGGGATAACAAACAAGAATAGCGGATTGTCTGGCATTTATTTTATGTAAACCCTTTCAAAACCTCCTTCCATAAATCATAGGAAAGAAATGCAGCACATAAGCTCTTTCATTTGTTGATTCTACTAAAAAATTCCTGAACTGAAAACCTGACAAATTACAGTATTTTTTCTAATTAATCTCTATTTTCTAACTGTTCAATGACAGTTCTTGTCTGAATGCTAAGGAGAAAACGGGAATGGTGGGGATCTTCGCTTGAGATAGAGGTCTCCAATGGCTGGGATATTGTTATTAAGGAAGGCTTTGGCTTACATATTCCTCCCTTCATTATCAAACAATGAGATCACAGAACTTACGGGGAGGGAATCATGATGAAGGAACAGAGAAAGAATTATCGATTCATTGCAGGTATCATGGCATTGTTGATTGTGATTTACGCAGGCATATCGGCAGGAGGGCCTACAGCGGCAGCTTCAGAGTCCCCATCGAATCACAAACGCTTAGCGATTATCATCGATGATGTTGGTAATGACATGAAGGGTACAGCAGAGATCCTGGCGATGCCAGTTAAATTAACGGTAGCGGTCATGCCTTTTTTGCCAACAACAAAGAAAGATGCGATAGCTGCACATGAAAAAGGGATGGATGTGATTGTGCACATGCCCATGGAACCCAAGAAAGGAAGACCTGAATGGCTGGGCCCGGGTGCAATCACATCCAATCTAACCGATGAAGAAGTCCGCTCTCGCGTGGAGAAAGCGATTGATGATGTGCCCCACGCAATTGGCATGAACAATCATATGGGTTCCAAAATTACTTCGGACAAACGCATCATGTCAATTGTGCTCGATGTATGCAAGGAGCGGGGCCTTTTCTTTGTAGACAGCCGTACGAACTTTCGCACCGTAGTGGGGGAACTGGCCATATCCAAAAATATGCCACCTGTAGGTAATGACATTTTCCTGGATGATCAAAACTCCAAGCAACACATTCGCAAGCAATTGGATATGGCAGCTCAGCGTGCGATCGACAAGGATATCTGTGTTGTCATTGGTCATGTCGGTCATTCGGGGATGAACACATCCGCAGTGATTCGTGAATCCGTCTCCCGTCTGCAAAATCAGGTTCAATTTGTAGGAATTGGTGATCTGGTTCGGGATGTGTGGAACTGGCGTGCTGCGCCTACACTACCGACAGATAATAAATAATGCCGTTGGCAATAGATTGGGCGATTCGTTTTTGCTCAGCGGGATCACTCATTCTGGCTCGATCTTCGGCATTGCTCAAAAATCCGGTTTCGACGATGACGGCAGGTTGCTTCACGTAATTCAATAAATAAAAGGGCTTGCCCCATACAACGCCGTGCTCCGTTCCGAACAACTTGTTCATGGCGTCTTGAATGGATTGGGCCAGCAAATAACTCCTGCCTTCCTTCTGGTGTAGTACCACCGGGCCATGTGCACCTGATCGGGGACTCCAGTTCGCATGAATGCTGACCACGATATCTGTACTTACTTCTTCGCTAAGGCTTTTACGTTGGGCAAGATCTCTGGTATGACGGGAGCGGCTTTTCAGCCAGCGGTTCTCATCACTAAGTGCATAATCACCAAGGCGATTGATGATGACGGCATACCCTTTGCTGCGAAGCAGGAGATAGATCTTTTGGCTAATGGCGAGGTTGATATCTTTTTCCAGCACACCTTGGGCTGACGTACCACCGTCAATACCGCCATGGCCTACATCGAGCAGGATAACCGGTGCTGCAAATGCATGATGACTTGAGCGATAAGCATCTCCATCGGTCACCGGCAGCATGGATGGACTGTTCTGGGACGGGGTGGGAAAGCAATGGAAGCTGATTAGCAAGGCTACCGAAGCGGTCAGCAGCTTATACATGGGAATACACACTCCTTCATGAAATAGGTACCGGATGCAGATTAATGGCTGTTTGGATACCTTTGGCATTAGACTGTGCATTTTGAGGTTTTTCATACCCCTTTCAATAAAAAATGTTTAACCATTGCACATCTTGCGCACAATAGAACTATCGTAAGCTCCGCAAATGTGCAGGAGCGAGGGAGGCAGATGTTATGGCCAAAAGTGATGAATTGGTAAAATACATTACGCAGCGTGTTGTTCATTATATCGATACGCCGAAGGATGAGCGGAAAGATCGCACCAAAAGGAAAGAGCCGTGGGCGATGAAGTGGTTTGGTATGATCCCTTTCGCTGTATCCCTGTGGGTGGGTAAAAAGGAAAAAGAATTCGATACACAGTCTCATAAACGAAGTTCTTCGGGCAAAGGGTAACTATCGCTTACCTATTTCACTCAGCGAGTTTAAGGTCACGCCCTAATGTAGAACCAAAAGACGCAATCCCTTTAATACATGGGAAGGCGTCTTATTTGTTGTGGATGTTTATGTTTTAACGTTATCTGAATGAGCTGTAGAGTTAGCTGATGCTTAAGGTTTCAAGATGTAAAACTGACCGTCTTGTTGTAATGTGCTCAAAGGAACAAAGCGTTGAATGGATGATTTTCCACCTAATGCTATATAAATGGACTCTGCTTCCTGATCTGTATGCCATAGCTGATAACCGCTAACGGGTAGAGGACCACCGTATACGACGTTATGATCACCCGCTGAGAAAACAATCTCTTGATTCTCCCCATGTTGTATCACATCTTGTGCCCGGTCGGCAGCAACAGGTTTGGAGGTAATCCACAACAGATTGTCAGCCGGATTGAAGACGGGTCGCAGATGAAGTGGATCGACTGATAAAGATGGCGTTGTGGATAAATCAGTTATGCTGGCAGAGTTCTGTTTGGAATCAGCCTCCAGCAGGTTCAGGAACTCTGAGGGTAGTACATCTCCGTTCGTAGCATCAATATAAAGTGCAGGATGATTAGGTTGTTCCACTTTCCAATAAGCTAGCAGGGGAAGAGCATAACCAAGATGAAGCTCTCCTCCGCCAGCAAGTAATGCCTCAAAGTTCACATGTTGTCGATCCAAGGCTTGTCCAAGAAGTTCATTGTTGTATGGTGACTGTTCTCCATGACCATATTCACTAAGCAGCAGCTGTCCCTGTTCTATAGCTGTAATTATCATATATCCGATCGGTTTGCCTTCAAACTCAGCTTGCACGAGCCAGCTATGTGTACCCGGCCCCAGAGGGTAGAAGTCCAGGTCGGCGTTCTTCCAATGTGCTTCGGCGGTACCTGTACCAAGTGTGACAGCTTGTTGCTCTGCAAACCGTTGCACAGCAACGGGAGCTAGCTTTTCATTCTGAATGGCATGACGTTCGGGACTATACTCTGTTGATGATGCGGGAGATAGTGAAGACGTTTTTTGTTCCTCTGCATCGGCTATCGACCAAAAAGAGAATAGGGCAAGACAACTGAGCAAGCCCAAGGTTATAGAGGTTGTTTTCCGAGCGTTGTTGCAACACGTATGAAAGAATCGTTTCAAATTTACACCTACTTTTCATTTATCCGTTACCTGAGCGCGTCCTAATTTCATTCTATGGGACAGGCTATGCAAAGGTTGCTGCAACCTGTCGGGCGGCTAATCATGAATAAACACTACTTTTGCCAGCATTTGCAGGAAAAGTAGTGTCTTCGTCTATCTTTCGTTTATCTTAAGTGAAACATACCGCTGCTAATGGCAGTCACTTTCACTTTGGGCTCATATTGCCAGATCATCTCGGTTCGGCGTGTCTCATATTGCAGTTTCATGGCTTCACGATCCATAACCGCCTGCTTCGCTTTCTCTTCTTCGGCATCTGTCTCGGTGTCGATCGGTACTGCGGCCTCTGCCGCCAGTTCTACATCTGCTCCAATAGGTTTAGCGTTATTTATATCCACAACTTTTTTCAGTGATGCAGGTGGTGTGCGGTCAGAATGGACATTCTGATTCTCCGTGACTGAGGTTATGTTACCTGGTGATTCTACCTCAGGCGTATCTTCCCGGAGTACCGCCTCATAATAGGTGTCCAACACGTCCAGCTCCAGATCAAGCCGCTCTTGGGCTTTCTCTGCCCAGCTGTAATCGAGTTTCTGCAAGCGGTTCGTCAAATGAGATTCCAAAGCAGCTCCGGCATCGGATAACGAAACTTTCGCTGTCTGCACATGCATGTTCTCCGCAAGCCTCGGACTAAGATCACGTCGGTTCAGCTTAGTGCCGAATTTCTCTATAATTTCACCCGAGCGAAGGGAGATGCCGAGAAAATGCAATTCCTCCCGTTTCAAGTCACAGGCGAATTCCACCTTGAAACATACACCGAGCCAAGGCTCATATACGGCTGGCGCTGTAGCGCGCAATTGCCGTTTGGCTGCCTGTTCGAACAGGTTTACGAAGGCACCGCCTTCTCGGGCTGCACCGAAAATCTGTTGTAACCTGCGACTGCCATACACCACATCTTCGCGCAATATACGTCCCGGTCCCAGCTGTGGCAAGGAGGGAGTGATGCCGAAGTAACGACCCAGAATAGTGTCCTTTGGTGGCTCACCTGGGGTATTTCCGTTAGTTACGCCATTCGTACCCGCAGGGTCAGTTGCAACCGGAGGTGATGTTTGCGCTGCTTTGGCTTCTGCTGCTTCAATGGCCTGCTGATAGCTGTCAGGATCAAATATAAATGTAAAGGACATCGTCTCAGCGGGTGCTCCGGTTCGTTCAACGAACCCCCAATAATAGGGGCGATTGGTCAACGCTTTGTCCGCCTCAGGCGAGAGTTTGACTGTAACATGGGCAGGGGAACGCTCCATAATCTGACAATCCAGTGCTTCCAGATAGGTGAGAACATAAGCCTGTACTTCATGGGGAGACATGGTCATGGGTCAGCTACCTCCTTTGCGAAGATCTAACAACCCGGATACGGCAGGCCCTTCATCTGAAACCTCACGTTGAATAGAGTTCAACGATTGTCCAAGTGAATCCATTTTGCGGCGAATATCTTCATCAGTTTGTGATTCCAGCATAATCTTGTACAAACTTTTCTCAATAGACTCCTTCTTCTCTAACCGTTCCAGAATTACATCCAGCCCGCCGATCACCATTTCAAACATATTGATCTTCTCATGCAGCAGACTCAGAATATGTTCCTCAATGGTTCCCGTCGTAGATAAATTAAAAATGTTCACGTCATTCTGCTGTCCCAGCCGGTGTACCCGACCGATCCGCTGCTCAACCCGCATAGGGTTCCAAGGCAGATCAAAGTTGATCATATGATGGCAAAATTGCAAATTGATGCCCTCACCACCTGCTTCGGTTGCAATCATGGCCTGCACACGCCCGCGGAAGAGATCCATCATCCAGTCTTTTTTGCCTCGATTCATGCCACCCCGATAGGGTACAGCCGTAAGCCCATTGTTGCGGAAATAGTTTAGCAGATACTCCTGCGTGGCCCGGTATTCGGTGAAGATAATTACTTTTTCATTCATGTTCCGAACCAGCTCCATCGTTTTCTCCGCTTTGGTATTCTCCTTGATCGCTTTAATATGGGCAACGAGTTCCCAAATCTTGTCCCGAAGGGGAGAGTCCAGCGGAAGTTTCTTCGACAGGTTAACCAGCGTCACGAATACAGCATCCCGACTGCTGCACACTTCACGCTGCAATGTAACAAGGGAGAGCATGCTGCTCAGGTTACCGCCAGCTTCCTGGTACTGGTCTTTAACAAAGGAAGTCACGCCATCATAAAGCGCTTGTTCTTCGGGCGATAGTTGCAGATTCACGTTGGAGACGTTCCGTTTGGTAAATTGAACAGGGCCTTCGCCGCGGCGGTTACGAATCATGACTTTGGATAACTCGTTCTTAAGCTGTTCCTGATTTTTCGGAACCCGTTTGTCTACAACAAAGTTGGCCGCAAAGTCACCCTGACGACCCAGTTGACCGGGCTTCAGCAGGTTGATCAGATTGAACAATTCACTCATATCGTTCTGCACAGGTGTAGCTGTAAGCAGCAGACAATACTTTTTGCGCAATTTCAGCATGAATTGATAGTTGGTTGTTTTCTTGTTTTTGAGCTTATGAGCCTCGTCAATAATAATCATGTCGTAATCGGTATTCAGCAGCATATCTTTATGCGGGTCACGTTTTGCTGTATCCATGGAAGCAACAACCACTTCATTTTGCCAGGAATAGGCCTTTTTCTGGGCAATGGCAGGGATGCCGAATTTTGAATTCAACTCCCGAACCCATTGCAGCACAAGAGACGCTGGCACAAGAATGAGTACCTTGGATACGAGACCCCGAACCATATATTCTTTCAGAATGAGACCGGCTTCAATGGTTTTGCCAAGACCCACCTCATCGGCGAGAATTGCCCGGCCTGACATTTCAAATAATACTCTGCGTGCAGTGTCCATCTGGTGAGGGAGTGGAGTAAGGCCTTGTAGATGCTTCAAACACTGAATTTCGTCAAAATTGGGAATCAGGTTGGTCTCTTCCGCTTGAATGCCGAGTTGAAAGAGTCGGTAATCCCCCCAAGGACCTCCTTTATCCAGTCTTGATTCCAATTGATTAATCCAGCTTCGATCAAATTCCAAGGGAACGGGCAGCTCGGCTACAGGTTGATTCATGTGTTGCGGGTTTTTCCGGTTCATGGTGTTTCCTCCCCTGCCATACGTGATGACGTTTTATTCGTAGGTAATAGTATGGACGAATGAGAGTCAGTTCATAACTATATAAGTTGAACTACATTTTATTTGCACGAACACTACGATGACAGAACAACCTTCCAATCGCTGTTATCCCCAGATTTCTTTGATTCCCTTTTCTGGAGGGGGAAATCCGGGGATAAAGGCGAACGCTTCGCTTTTTCAGGTTTTTTCTGTCCTCTCCGTTGAAGTGCAAATGATTAGTTTAACTTATATTGAACCCAGAAATTCACAGGTTTTGTATGCGTGAGTCTGAGGGTGTGTGAAGAAGCTTGTCCGAGCGGGGAGTTTATGAAGATGGACTATGATAAAAGTCATATGGAAAATCAATATATGGTGTATTATACTGGATTTATATCACTATATGTGGTGTCTCATCATAATTTACTCTTATAGTGAACATGGAGCTTTATTCTGGGGAGGTTGAATGTAGCGATGAAATCGAACCAACGATCGCACCAATTAGAAGGACTTAGCGAAAAAATATTTCTGGACCGATACGCCTGGAAGGACGCTGATTCGAATCATGCCAAGGTCGGAGATGTGGTATTGGTATTAACGAAGGATGATCCGAAGTTCCCGACCAAGGAAGTGGGCGAAATCATAGAACGTAAGGGTCAGCTTGTACAGGTAAGAACTCGAAGCGGTGAGATGATCGAGACAAATGTGGAGAAACTGACACTCAACATAGAAAAAACACCGGAAGAGATGTGGGACCGTCTTGCCAAAGCGATGGCTTCTGTCGAATCCACAGCCGATAAGCGGGCAACGTGGGAGTCCAAGTTCCGCTCTGTGTTGGAAGATTGGAAGTTAGTACCCGGAGGCCGGATTGCTGCGGGTGCGGGGGCAAGCGATGAGTTGACACTCTTCAATTGTTATGTCATTCCGTCTCCGCAAGACAGTCGGGGTGGCATCATGAGAACCTTGACTGAGATGACGGAGGTTATGGCACGTGGGGGAGGCGTAGGTATTAATTTGTCCTCTTTGCGTCCTCGCCGAGCGGTGGTGAAAGGTGTCAACGGATCATCCAGCGGTTCCGTATCGTGGGGCGGATTGTTCAGTTATACGACTGGACTGATAGAACAGGGCGGAAGCCGCCGGGGTGCGCTCATGCTCATGATGAATGACTGGCATCCAGATGTGCTTGATTTTATTACCGTGAAACAAACGATGGGGCAGGTGACCAATGCCAATCTGTCTGTATGTGTGAGCAACGCATTTATGGAGGCTGTCAAGCAGGACGGTGATTGGGACTTGGTTTTCCCCGATACGAACGATCCAGACTATGATACCGAGTGGAACGGGGATATGCAACAATGGAAAGCCGCAGGTCATTCGGTGGTGCACTATCGTACGCTGAAGGCGCGCGAAATCTGGCATACCATTATTGAATCAGCCTGGAAATCGGCAGAGCCTGGTGTGGTATTCATGGAGTACTACAACCAGATGTCCAACAGCTGGTACTTCAATCCGATTATCTGTACTAATCCGTGCGGGGAACAAGGCCTGCCTGGCTGGGGTGTATGTAATCTGTCTGCGATCAATCTGTCCAAATTCTACGATGAAACAAATCATGATGTGGCATGGGATGAACTGGCGGAAACCACTCGTATCTCGGCTAGATTTTTGGATAATGTCATCGATGCAACACCATATCATTTTGAGGAAAATAGACTGAATCAGCAGCGTGAACGCCGGGTTGGGCTTGGCACAATGGGACTGGCAGAGCTGATGATTATGCTGCGTATTCGATACGGCAGTCCTGAATCTCTTGTTTTTCTGGATAAACTGTATGGATTCATGGCGAAGGAGGCCTATCTGGCATCGGCAGAGATTGCAGCAGAGAAGGGAGCTTTTCCAGCTTTCGAAGCTGAACCGTATTTACAGAGTGAATTCATGAAAAACATGGTTGCGACGTACCCTGAAGTGGGAGAGGCCATTCGTAAACAGGGCATTCGAAATGTCACACTGATCACACAAGCGCCAACGGGAAGTACAGGTACGATGGTGGGCACATCAACAGGTATTGAACCGTATTTCGCCTTCAAGTATTTCCGTCAGAGTCGTCTAGGTTATGATGAACAGTTCGTACCGATCGCACAAGATTGGCTGGATGAACATCCGGGTGAAGCTTTACCAGACTATTATGTGACGGCGATGGATCTGTCGGCTGAGAATCATATCCGGGTGCAGGCTGCGATCCAGCAATGGGTGGATAGCTCGATCTCGAAGACGGCCAACTGTCCGGCTGATTTTACAGTGGAGGATACGGCTGAGCTGTACGAACTGGCCTTCGACCTTGGCTGCAAGGGTGTAACGATATACCGCGACGGCAGCAGGGATGTGCAGGTGTTGTCCACGTCGAAGAAGGAAGAGACCAAGACTGAAGATCAGAACACAGCGGAAGCTGAAGAAAAGACAGTCGTATCTGCTATAGAAAACCCGAATAATGCTGAAGTACAGGCAAGTGATGGAACTTCCAATAGCCAGGTTGGTGTTAGAACGCATTCTTCCGAGCAAACCCCTTCCTCTTCTTCAGTGCTGGATAAACAATATAGAAGCCGTCCTCAGGTACTGCGCGGTGCGACATACAAAATCAATACGCCATTCGGTATGGCTTACATTACGATCAATGATCTGGAGGGAACGCCGGGTGAGATCTTCCTGAACGTGGGCAAAGCGGGATCGGATGTTTTCGCCATGGCTGAGGCACTTGGTCGAGTATGCTCTCTGTTCCTTCGATATGGAGATCATGGGCACAAGGTTGAACTGTTGATCAAACATCTCAAGGGAATCGGTGGTTCGGGAGCGATTGGCTTCGGAGCCAACAGGGTTGAATCGATTGCTGATGCAGTCGCCAAAGCATTGGAAAGTCATGTACAGAGCAATGTGCAGGAGAACGAAACTGGAGCATTACAAGAACAGAATCAAGTGGAGAGCACGTATCCAGAAGTGGAGGATCAGAAAACCTTTACCGAATCGAGAGATTTATGTCCTTCATGCGGCTCGGCGTCCCTGATGAATGTGGAAGGATGCAAAACATGTAGCAACTGTGGGTACAGTAAGTGCAATTAAATATCTTATGAAAAAAAGAGAAAAAAAAAGGCACTCCTGACTCCATTACGAAGTCAGGAATGCCTTTTCGTCATTTAGCTAACTAACACCAATCCTGGCATCGATCTGCAAGTGATTGCAATTCATTAAATAAAACACCAGCATGGTAGCCGTCGCACACGGCGTGATGTAACTGAACGGATAAGGGAAGATAAACTTTATCGTTCTGTTGAACATATTTTCCCATCGTGAAAATAGGCAACAAGTAGGTTCCTTCATTGTAAATATTCAGATTAAATCCCGTAAAGTTCACCCAGGGAATACTGGAAACGGGAAAAGTATTTGGCGGTTCATTGGGTTTGGCAACAAATTGTTTGTGATCTTTGTAATTCTTCATATCTTCCAGATAACGAATGTGGAACGTCTCGAAATCTTCATGGAATGCTGTCCAGATCGTTGAGAAACTTTTGTTGTCCTCATGAAAAATCGTATAACTCGGAGACATTTCGTCCCAATAGCCCAATCTCCCCTCGGCATCAAAACAAGTTCGAAATTCCCTGTGTGCATTGACGACCGTAGAGATCATATGAATAAGAGCCGGATAGAACTTCAATCCTTTAAGCTTCAGTTCGTTGATCAATAGCGTGATATCCAGATTAGCAGTTATGCTGTAGGTACATCTGACCTGATTCAAGTAGTGGTCAAAGTATGGCTTTCGATCCCACTGATCTAACACGATTGAATTAAACATAAGTTATAACCTCCTAAATTTGAATAATGGATTTATTTAGGAGGTATATTTGACTGATTTGACCATATCCTATCACATTCCCAGTATCGTATTTTTAGAAATTGACCATTTCAGTATACCATGATAGTGAATATGTCGCTTATAGCGAAATCGTCTGCAAAACGCTTTTTCAACCTGTTTCTTTCCTTTATAATTAAAATTGTCTTTATAACGAAGAAGAGAGGGGATTAGATGCGTCAGCCGATAGAAGAACCTATATTTTATTCTTATCCTGGAATGGTAGCGGTGGTGACTTCACGTCATGAGGGAGTCCAGAATGTGATGGCGTCCGGATGGCATACATACATCGGATCATCACCAGGCGTATACGGCATCTCCCTTCGTAAGGAAACATACTCCTATGAACTCATTGAGAAGAGTGGCGTATTCGGCGTTCATTTCCTGCCAGCTCATCGATCGGAGTGGATTCAAGCTGCAGGAACGTTCAGTGGGAGAGATACGGATAAATTCACAAGATTCGGCATTCCGTATGAGGAAGGAATCAAGGTAAGTGTACCCATTTTGACAGATGCTTATTTTGCTTATGAATGCAAGGTTATGGAGATTACGACATATGGTGACCATGAATGGATTGCAGGCGAAGTGTTGCAGCGATATCAGGATCAGAAGTACTTTCTGGAGAATGGAATGGTTGATCTGGAGAAGTTGCAAATCCCAATGTACACAGGGCGTTCAGCATACCGGATCATGGATGCGAGGACAGAAGAAAAGATTCACCCGTTCCACCTCTAGGGTCCTAGGCAAGAAGAAGCAATTATGAGCAAAACTTTCAATCCGGTCTGACATAGGTTTATAATGGATATTGGCTGCTGAGCAAGTCGGCAGCCTTTTGTTATGGATTCAATTGTTTCAATCGATGTGTGCGTGGGTATGCTGGTTTGCGCAAGCAGGACAGGTAATTTTAGCCACTCGATGAAAAGTACTATATTTAACGACAAAATTAGAGTATGATTTTACAGCTATATGAGCTGGTAGGAAAGGTTACATCGGTTTAATCGTTTGTAACTATTCCTGTAAAGTATGAGGTTTATTTCGGGCGTATAATGCTAAACGTGAACTCACGAATGAATATAAAGAATATTTTAATAATCAAACTTAATGGACTGGTCACACGTCTTCCTTAAGACTATAGAATTCACCAAGAATGTAGCATCATCGGATCGTGCTTCGAACAGAAGCTTTTCTTATGTTGTAAATGAAAGATGGAAGGTGCAATACGTATGTTAATGACAACCAGAACGATCAGGAGTTCCTTTATGCCCCCAACACCGATGTTGTTGACTCACAGTAACAAGGAGGGGCATGCATGTCACAATCGTTAAATCGTAAGAGACATATGAACGGACTTGACGGCTTGCGAGCTATCGCTGTACTTGCGGTAATCGCGTATCATCTGAATTTGGATTTTATTCCGGGCGGACTGCTCGGTGTAGGTATATTCTTTGTTCTCTCGGGATATTTAATTACAGATATTCTCGTGTCACAGTGGCAGGAACATGGACGCATTTCACTCGGTGATTTCTGGGTAAGACGGGTAAGGCGTTTGCTTCCAGGCATGCTGACCATGACAGCTGTGGTGATGATCTGGTTGGCCTGTACAGACCCATCCCGGCTTGCTGCACTTCGTGGTGATATCGTTTCGGGTGTATTATACATAAGCAATTGGTGGTATATCTTTCACAACGTTTCCTATTTCGAAAGTTTTGGCCCTCCATCACCGTTTGGACATTTCTGGTCACTGGCTGTGGAAGAGCAATTTTATCTCATATGGCCTCTTCTACTGATCGCAGCAATCGTAGTGTTCAAAAGAAAGGGATGGCTGGTCGTCTTCATTGTCGTCGCAGCTGAATTATCTGCTGGCGCAATGGCCATCATGTATAATCCGGATCTGGACCCGAGCCGTGTATATTATGGAACAGACACGCGGGCATTTGCACTGCTTGCTGGTGCTGCTCTTGCCGTGGTGTGGCCTAGTCGCAAGCTGTCGAACTCTCTGTCTGGCATGAACCGGCTTGTGCTCGATGTGTCGGGACTTGCTGCGCTCGCTTTATTAATCTATATGATGCTGAACAGCAGTGAGTACGATCCGTTTCTGTATCAAGGGGGCATGGTGCTTCAGGCTATCGCAACAACGTTGCTGGTAGCGGTGTTGGCTCACCCATCGTCTTTCCTGGCACGTATCATTGGCGCGAAGCCATTACGCTGGATCGGAGAGCGATCCTACGGATTATATCTGTGGCATTATCCTGTCATTATGTTAACCAATCCCGCGGTAGATACGGGAGGAGCACATCCTGTACGAATCATTTTACAGGTTGCTGTAACGGTTGTACTGGCCTCATTGTCCCTTAAATATATTGAAAATCCGATTCGGTACAATGGATTCCGTGATTCTTGGTCCCGATTATGGGGAAGAGGGCGGTCATCGATCGGTATACGTAACGTATGGTGGAAGCGGGCAGGTCTATTGATGACGATTCTGCTGTTGTCCTATACGGTATCTCAGATGATGGTCTCACATGCAGCGAACTCCGACTCCCATTCGGTATCGATGTCCAACACATTGAATGGAGAGAATTCCGTAGCGGAGGAACAGGGACAGAATGTGTTGCCAGCTATTACAGCGACGTCAGGCTCTGGGCAAAAGAACGATGCTCATACTCATAAACCGGAGGCAGGGACGAAAGATGATCCGGGGAAAAACGAGAAGCCAACAGGAGAGCCTGCTCCAGACTCCAAACCTGACGACCAAGACAATTCAGTGAATCCTGGTAAGGACGGTCAGTCTGAAGATAAGCCGGCTGATGACTCCGTGACGAACGAGAATGATACATCGGATGACGCCGGAGGGAATCAATCCGATAATACGGATCATACGGATGATGCACCTGATTCATCTCAGGACAATGAAGAAACGGCTCCTCCTGCCCAGGATGGAAAGGTTCATTATACCGTCATTGGAGATTCGGTGATTTTGGATGCAAAACCGTATCTGGAGCAAAGTATATCGGGAGTGTATGTGGACGGACATGTCGGTCGTCAGATGTGGCAGGCAGGCGATGTATTGGAAGGTCTGAAGCAAAACAACCAAATGGGCAGCAAAGTGGTGCTGGAGCTCGGGACGAATGGTTCCTTTAACTCCAAAAACTTGAATGCTGTGCTTGATTATCTCAAGGATGAGGATCGGGTATATCTGGTTACTGTGCGCGTACCTCGTCCGTGGGAACGAACGGTGAATAGAGCTTTAAATGAGGCTGCCTCCAAATACAGCAATGTCTCGTTGATTGATTGGAACAGTGCAAGTGAGGGACATGACGAATATTTTGAAAAAGATGGCGTACATCTCACTACGCAAGGGTCCGAAGCTTTTGCAGAACTGGTGAAGAACAGTATCCAATAATACGCAATCCATATTTAATACGATTTAGCACTTATTCATTATATATAGCCTGGGGTGAAGCTACCGACGGCTGCAATAAGAAAGAGCTCTCATTGTGAGGGCTCTTTTTAGTTGTTATGAACAAATAAGTCAGCAAAGTAAATTCCAAACAGGGGAACCGATATTTTTCACCCCTGCATCCGTGGATCGTCACCTTACGGTATGATAGCGTTACCATTTACAATAAGTGTATTCAAATCGCCGAGGGGGATTATAGAGATGTTGAAAAAATGGCTTTCGGGTTTCCTGGCAATAACATTGTTCTCCATTATGCTGGCTGGCTGTGCTGGCGGGGACACTTCAGAAGGAGGCAGTGGGAATGACAAAGTAACCGTCACACTCTGGCACAACTGGACCGGACAGGATGCAAAGGCGGTTGCGATGCGCAAAATTATTGAAGATTTTCGCGCGGCGCATCCAGATATTGAAGTTGTGGATGAAGGCTTGCCAACAGATGGTCTCAAAACCCGGCTTCGTACAGTGGCCGCTGCCAACGAGATGCCAGACCTGTTCGTGATGTGGCCGGATGCTATGACTAAGGAATTTGTCAAAGGGGATCTGTTACAGCCCATTAATGCAGAGCTGGACGCAAAGCCGGAGTGGAAAGATAACTTTATCCCGAATGCACTGGACGGATACACCGTAGACGGGAACATCTACTCCGTGCCCATGAATCTGGCGCCGAGTTCCTTCATCTATTACAATGAAGCTCTCTTCAAGCAGTACAACGTAAAAGTGCCTGAGACATGGGCGGAACTGGAACAAGCGATTGCTACTTTTAATCAAAATAAAGTCATTCCCATGGCACTTGGCAACAAGGCCAACTGGGTAGCTCAATCAACGATATTCAGTACACTGGCTGATCGGATTACCGGCACAGACTGGTTCCTGAAAGCGGCAGCACAAGAGGGTGCGAGCTTTACCGATCCGCAATTTATTGAAGCCTTGAACAAGATGCAGGAGCTTGGCAACACCAAAGCATTCCAAGATGGATTCAACAGTATCGATGAGACACAGATGATGCAGCTTTATTTTCAAGGTAAGGCAGCGATGGTCATGAACGGCGGATGGGCCTTGGCAAATCTGGTGAACAATGCACCTGAAGAGGTGTTGAACAACACCCATATTACGATTCTTCCTCCAGTGGACGGAGGCCAGGGTGAACCAAGAACAACATCCGGTGTAGTAGGAACCGGGTTGGGTGTAAGTAAAAAGCTGAGCGGTGCGCAAAAAGAGGCAGCGATGGAGCTGTTCTACGCGCTGGCAGGATCTGAGGGTCAGAAGGCCACATTGGATAGCAGCACATTGGTGAGTTACAAGATTGATCTGGACAAAACCAAAGCACATCCATTGTTCGTTGAATTATATGATCTGATGCAGGAAGTGAAGATCACGCCAGTATACGATTCCAAGCTGGGATCGGCAACGGTTGAGGTTATTAATAATGCATTACAAGAGTTGCTAATGGGCGGTAAGGCCGAAGACATTGCAGCCAAAATTCAGGCGGCTCAAGCCAATGCGGTTAGTCAGTAAGCATTCGTTAAAACCCCTTCCCGGCAGGGGAGGGGTTTTAAGTATGAATGAGATAGTCAGTTGCAAGTTGGTAAAGGCATTTATGGAAGGGAAGTGAACAGATGAACGCACTGCGCAGTCGGCGTTTTATTATGCTGGGGCTGGCCCCGGCAGTCATCATTTATGCATTGTTTGTATTTGTACCGGTCGTGTGGTCGGCATACTACGGTTTCTTCAACTGGTCCGGCATTGGCGCATCCAAATATATTGGTGTGGATAATTACATTGAGATCTGGCATGATCCTGTGTTTTGGCGGGCACTGAAAAATAACGTTATTTTTGTGTTGGCATCGGTGTTTGGACAAATTCCGTTAGCGTTGATGTTGGCGGTCATATTACACAAAACTAATCCATTACAGCGGTTTCTGCGCTCAGCCGTATTTCTGCCGATGGTGTTATCCACTGTCGTTATCGGTATGATCTGGCAGTATATCTATCATCCGCAGATCGGGATATTGAACTTTCTGCTGGACGCACTGGGGCTGGAAAGTTGGAAGCTGCAATGGCTTTCCGATGACAAGATTGCCATTTTCTCATTGGTACCGCCGCTGCTCTGGAGCTTTGTCGGGTTGTATCTGATTATCTTCATCTCGGCGTTGCAGAATATTCCCGGCGAGATTCATGATGCCGCCAAAATAGACGGTGCTTCAGGAATCCGGAAACTGGTATCCGTCTCTTTGCCCATAATCTGGGGTACGGTTCAGGTAGCGATCATTCTATGTATTTCGGGTAGTCTGAAATCATTCGATCTGGTCTACATCATGACCAAGGGTGGTCCGGCACATGCGACGGAACTGCTTGCAACGTATATGTACAATTCAACCTTTACAACATACCGATATGGTTTCGGTAGTGCGATCTCAACAACCATTGTACTGATCTCCCTGCTGTTGATCGGAACAAGCCAGTGGGTAACCAGTCGCAAACGAAAAGAGAATCAATAGAGAGGAGGAGTTATCATGCGCGTGACACCTGTATCCATGCCATCACCACAAAGCAGCTCGGGCCATCCGATTCGCCGTCTACGTAGCGGAATTGTTTGGACGCTGCTAACGGTCTATGGTATTTTAACATTGTATCCGTTCTACTGGCTCGTGATTAGTGCATTCAAAACAAATGAAGATTTCTATAGCAGTCCCTTTGGTCTGCCGGAAAACTGGAATGTTGCCAATTTCAGCAATGCATGGGAAAGCTCCAGGCTGGGAACCGCTTTTGGAAATTCACTAATCGTATCGGTGGGATCACTTATTCTGACGCTGTTTATTGCAGCGCTAGCTTCATTCATTCTGGCTCGTTTCCAGTTTCGCTGGAAAGGGTTAATCATGACCTTCTTTGTTGTTGGTATGCTCATTCCGATCCATAGTACACTTGTCCCCTTATTTATTTTAATGAAACAGATGTCTCTGCTAAATACGTACTGGGCCTTAATATTACCTTATACGGCTTTTGCATTGCCTACGGCTATTTTTGTGCTTACTGCTTATCTGACAAGTGTTCCACGTGATATTGAAGAGGCAGCTTTCATTGATGGAACAGGACTTTGGGGGCTGTTTACCCGAATCATGTTACCCATGTCCGTACCTGCGTTGTCAACGGTTACGATCCTGAGTTTCTTGCATGCGTGGAATGACTTTTCATTTGCGCTTGTATTCATCAACAAAACCGGATTGAAAACGTTACCGCTGGCCATTGCGAACTTTGCGGATGGGTATCAGACTGATTACGGTTTAACGCTTGCTGCCATGACCCTGTCGGTCATTCCAACCATTATCTTGTATCTCGTATTCCAGGAACAGGTTATGAAAGGCATGACAGCCGGAGCTGTCAAAGGATAAGCGAAAGCGCATCCAGAGGAGGAGAAACGTTTGGCACGCTGGCTCACATCTTCGTTACAAAGGAAGCTATCGGTCGTCGTGACGGCTTTAATGATTGTGCCATTGCTGGCCTTGGGTCTGTTCGCCTTTCTCATCTCTTCCCGCATTACAGAGCAAAAAACAAAACTGTCCGGCATGGATACGCTGAAACAGGTGGAAGCCAATCTTCGTTATATGCTGCAAGATGCCGAGAACCTATCGATTTTCCTGATTGGAGAACGGGACATCCAGCAGTATCTTAGCCACAATGAAGATCATGAGCTGGACCGGGTGGATATCCTGGGCAGGATGACCAATCTGGCGGCTTCCAAGAAATATATTGCGAACATCGCCATATATCCAAGCCGATTCGATGCCACATTGTCTACGGCTACCTGGTATGAATCCAATGAATCCAATCTGTCGTATCCCTCTGTTCCAAGCGGTGAAGCAGTCAAACAATGGACGGGGATATACCCAGTGCAGAATTACGCGGGTATTCAAAATGTGATCACATTGGTTCGGCCAATCCGCAGTATCCATGATTATCGACCCATCGGCTGGTTAGCCATTAGTCTGGATGAGAAGGCCATATCCAAGGGATGGGCCGCTCTGGGATTAGGCAGAGGGCAAGGCAGACTGGAGCTCATCGGCAGTTCTGGAGAGATTCTGTCTTCGATGGACAAATCCCGGCTTGGACTTAAGCTGGAAGGTGTCGAACCAGGGATTTCGACGTTAATTCAGGATGGCGGTAGTGGAACCACCACATATGGCAGTGGTGACGATAAACGGACATTGCTCTATTATCCGGAAGAATTGACGGGGTGGACGTTGGTTGGAACGGTTCCCTATGACCAGTACAAGTCCGAGAATCGGTACATTCTTATTCTGACCGGTTGCGCCGTTGCCATGTCTGCTGCGATCAGTGCTGCCTTGGTCTGGTTTACGGTGCGGCGTGTGACGAGGCCGCTTCGTGTGCTTACCAGACATCTGTCCCGAATTGATCCGGAACGTCCTCTTCCGCTGTTTCGGTCTGAAAGTGATGACGAGATTGGCAGGCTTGGGGAGAGTTACAATCTACTCGGTGCACATATTCAGTTATTGAAGGAAGAGATTATTCGAGGTGAAGCTCGCAAAAAAGAGGCAGATCTTCGGGTGCTTCAGGCGCAAATTAACCCGCACTTTCTGTATAACACACTCTCTTCAATTCACTGGATTGCCTTAATGTCTGAAGAGAAGAGAATTGCGGATATGGTAGAGGGCCTGAGTGATTTTCTGCGTATCAGCTTAAACAATGGTCAGGATTACTGCCCTGTGGAACAGGAGATCGCTCATATTCGCCATTATGTACGTGTGCAGTCGATTCGTTTCCCTGATCAATTTGTGTTGCATTATATCGTAGATCCAGCGCTTGAGAAGCGAATGATGCTGAAGCTATTGCTGCAACCGCTTGTTGAGAACGCCATGATTCATGGCATTCAGCCCAAAGAAGGCGTGGGTACCATCACTATAATGATTCGCAAGGACCCGGATAATGAACAGATGAATGTGCTGGTGCTGGATGATGGTGTCGGCATGGAGCCGGACATGCTGGAACAATTAAGGATAAGCATTAGGGAATGGAAGGGAAAACAGCCGGAAAAACAGCTAAACCAAGGCGGTTATGGGCTCTGCAATGTAAATGAAAGACTGCTGCTCCATTATGGAGCGGATGCACAGCTTGAAGTAGACAGCAGGGTTGGGGGAGGTACCCGGGTTTCGTTTTCCATTCCAATCTTGGAGGGTTCGTCATGAGACTATTAATTGTTGATGATGAAGTGATTATCCGTACAGGGCTTGCCAGCGTTATCGCTTGGCATGAACTCGGAATTGAACTTCTTCAACCTGCTGCCTCGGCAGAGGAGGCGTTAGCACGAATGGCTGAGGAACGTCCGCATATTCTGATGACGGATATTCGGATGACAGGCAGATCGGGACTGGAACTGGCAGAAGAGGGACTGCGATTGTTACCTGAGCTGGAGGTCATTATTTTGTCCGGATACGATGACTTTTCTTATGCCCAACAGGCGATTCGCCAAGGTGTTACAGATTATCTGCTCAAAACAAGCAAGCCAGAAGAGATCATCAAAACCGTATTACAGGCCAAACAGCGAATCACGGAACGTTGGGCAGAGAAGTCCAGAGAGGGCCAGCTTATGCGGGAGAATCGAGAGCGGTTATTTGCCGGGTGGATCATTGATGGTGACACCGCTTCGGGCCATTTTCCTTCATTCTTGCGATCTGATGCTGGAAAAGAGGCAGGGGTTGTTGGCCTTGATGATGAACAGATTCTCAGACAAGTCATTATTCTTCGAGCAGAGGGTTGGGATCGATCCTCGGATGCGCTATTACGATTTGCGGTGCAGAATACCCTGGAGGATATGTTACCTGGTGCCATTGCTCATGTAGAGAAACAGCAAATTATCTGTGTAGTTTCATGGCCGCCTGTGGAACATGAAACTACGTTCAGGCTGGAGAGTGCATTACGTCGGGTGGAGCAATTACTGAAGTGCACCCTGCGCGCAGCGGTAGGTCTGCCTATGCGTGGATATGCAGATCTGCACGAAAGCTATAGAACTGCTTCAGCTGCCTTCCGATATCGGGGGTTGATGGATTATAAAGTATGGCATTATGAGCACGTTCAGGATCGACAAGGTGGTAAAACTGTACTTACGCACGAAGAGGAGACCAGACTTGGTACAATATTGCTGGATAATGATTCAGTCACTTTAACGACATGGACGCGGGAACTTGTGACTAATCTGATTACAGAACCGGAGGTCACACCAGAATCGTTCAATGCTTGTTTACACTCGGCTGTCATTGCAGGTCATCGCTGGCTGACTCGCACAATGCGAGCTACAGGGCGTGAAGAACCCGCAAGGCTCGAGCCCTGGTTGCCGGAACCGAATGCCGAAGCTGCGGAGCTCGGGGATATGCTGTTCCATCATCTGTATGGTCTGATGCATGTCTATCATAGCCGAATGGGTCAGGGACAGGCTGCCCATGTGCAGAAGGCTATCGGTTATATTGAATCTTCATTGGCGCAGGATATTAATCTGCAGCAGGTAGCTGGACATGTTCATTTGCATCCGGGTCACCTCAGTGAGCTGTTTAAAAAAGAAATGGGTGTGACCTTCGGAGATTTTGTCACCGATATGCGTATACGAAGAGCGATGGATATGCTCGCGGTGTCTCCAGCGAAGGTCAGTGAAGTCGCTGCCATCAGCGGCTACGAGGACGTGAAATATTTTAGCAGACTGTTCAAAAAACATACGGGTAAAACCCCGAGTGAATATCGCGAAGAGGCGTTGTTGTTCAAACCTTCGGGAAGTTAGAAATGAGCAGATTAGGAAACATGTCTTGCCTTTCTGCAAACGTTTTCGATATGGTATTACTCAGGGTTATTGGAGAGTGAGGGCATACGGATGAAGACCCATAGTTCAAGTCAGGATTTATCGGGACAATGGAAGATACAGCATTTTGAAGTTGGAGAGAAGCGGGCAATGGATGTGGCAGCAGCTGCGCTGGATGACCGTTTCTGGATCGGGGCTGAAGTCCCTGGCGATGTACACGCCGCACTGGTTGAGCGCAGTATCATTGATCCGCCCTATTACGGACATAATGATGCCAAAAGTCGCTGGATTGAGCAAAAGGAATGGTGGTATCGCACAACCTTCAATCTGGTGAGAGATGCAGAGACGGAGGAGCACTTTGAATTGGTGTTCGAAGGATTGGATACGTTTGCAACGATATATGTCAACGGCCATGAAGTCGGGAAAACGGCCAATATGCTTATGTCACATGCATTTGATGTAACGTCTCTGGTACGCAGCGGTTGGAATGCGATTGCTGTCAAGTTTGATCCGCTTCACCTGCATCACCGGGACAAAGAAACCTTTGACTGGTCCTCGTATACGAAGGAACGGCCATGGTTGCGCAAAGCAGCGATGAACTTTGGCTGGGACTGGGGTCCACGCATGGTTACGGTAGGGATCTGGGGTACGGTAAGGCTGGAAAAACGAACAATCGCTAAGCTGGAAAATATGTATGCTCGTACGGAATCAGTCAGTTCAGAGTTGGCAGTCTTACATGTCACAGCGGATGTGAAGTCGGTCTTGTCTTACCGTAACAGACAGAAACGTGAGCAGGCTGTGGTTGCGACCTGTAATGTTCGTCTGTTGGATCGCAGTGGACACGAGGTGGCAGGTGTCACTGAACTACCCGTAGAGGGTGGTATAGCAGATACCACACTAAACGTTACGTCACCTCAGTTATGGTGGACTCATGATCTGGGTGAGCCGTATCTGTATACGCTGGAGGTTACATTATTCGCCGATGGCGTTGAGGTGGATCGTTATAGCGAGCCTTATGGGTTACGAACGATTGAGCTGGCTCTTCACAATGAACGGGGTGAAGATGCATTTACTTTTATTCTGAACGGAGTCAAAGTATATGCCAAGGGTGCCAACTGGATCCCGGCCGATCATCTGATTGGCGCCATCCCAAACTCTCGGTATCGTGAGCTTGTCGAGCTGTCGGTGGAAGGGCATATGAACATGCTGCGTGTCTGGGCTGGTGGTATATATGAGAAGGATGTCTTCTACGATGAGTGTGATCGGCAAGGGGTGTTGGTGTGGCAGGATTTTGCATTTGCAAACGCATTATTCCCGGATTTCAATCGTGATTTCATGGATAATGTACGGCAAGAGGTAGAAAACAATGTCTTACGTCTGCGTAACCGTGCCTCGCTTGCCCTCTGGTGTGGGAATAATGAAATAGATTGGCTCTATGATATGAAGTCTGCAAGTGGAGATATTACCAGCCCGTTCTACGGCGAACTTATCTATCATGAGCTGATCCCTGAAGTGCTGGAGCGATTGGATCTGTCTCGTCCGTACTGGCCTTCTTCGCCGTTCGGCGACAGTAACGGTCAGGATGCGAATGACCCGGATGTGGGGGATCGCCACAATTGGCAGGTATGGCATGGTTCGGTCTATCCAAGGAAGCATGGAGAGCCGCCGCTGCTGGACTACAGTATTGAAGGTGTAACGTTCAAAAATTATAAAAAGGATCATGCGCTGTTCAGCAGTGAATTTGGTATGCACGCCTCGGCAAATCGTTACACACTGGAGAAAAATATGCCCGCTGGTCAGTTTTACTGGGGCAGTCCGGAGATGGCCTATCGTAACAAAGATACCAATCACCAGAAAGGTATTCTGCTAATGGAGGGTTACACAGGCATTCCGCAAAATATAGAAGAGTATATGAACTACTCCATGCTTACTCAAGCAGAAGGGCTGCGATATGGAATTGAGCATTTCCGGCGCATCAATCACCGTAACAGCGGTGCGCTTGTATGGCAATTGAATGACAGTTGGCCAGGAACAAGCTGGTCCATGATTGATTATGAACTGCTGCCGAAGGCATCTTTTTATTATGGGAAAATATTCTTTCATCCTATCCTGTTGTCACTGGAGCATGAGCCGGGGGAGCCGCTTACGTTGTGGGTTGTGAACGATACACGTGACGTCTTGAAAGGGGAGCTTCGACTCAATGTCTATGCATTGAATGGAGAGAAGATCTACTCCAGCTCACATGTTGTTGAGGTAACATCCCAATCCTCACGGTGTATTGCTGAATTAACTGAAGTACAGGTGTTACAGGGTAGACGCGCGGAGGAAGTAATGGTTGAGTTGGTATCCGAAGGATTTGCGGCACCGAGTAATCGATACTTCTTGCGTGATCCTAAGGATGTGAAGTTGCCAGAGTCGCAATTGAGCGTACATGTGAACGAGGAGGAGCAGTCTGTTACGGTTACGGCCAGTGGTGCGATTGCACGATTGGTGAAGCTGGAGCTTCCCCTTGGGCGTGTCCGATTCAGTGACAATTATTTCGATCTGCTCCCCGGTGAGAGCCGAACAGTGAGACTACGTCATCCAGAGCAAACGTCTCTGCCTCTGACGGAACTTCGAGTTAGTGCCATGAACGGCAGAGAAGGATAAAATAATAATAGAATTCGAATCTTATTCGAGGTTCAAGGTGGTAATCCTGATCAGGGATGCCACCTTTTTTACTTTTGCAGCAGGGTGAGTTCCTGTCGTTGTGTCAGGTGGTGTTGTCCTTATTCCACAAGCGAAACTTCCAATCGGGTTCACATCTTGGCACATTCGGGTTAGAATGATAAAGAAATCGTTTTCAAAAGGAGGTGGATTCATGTCATTTGTCTTTTATCCGGGGATGGTTATATTTATTCTGATGTTGATCCTGCTGATTATTGGTATTGTATATATCGTTCTTAAAAGCAAACAAGTATTGCGTCGCTTAAGCAATCTGGAGAAAGCAGTATATGAAAAAGATAACATCTCATCCTATCCGAAGGACGTTGATATTGTACAAGAAGGAGCACCCAGAGAAGACACGTTTGCTCCACGCAAACGAAAATGAACAAGGATACGGAATTACATAAAAAAGATAAACCAACAAGCCAAACAGCCGATTTTTCTCTATGAGGAAGTGATCGGCTGTTTGGGCATATAGGCATTTTATCTGTATTAACTGGGTTTAGAGAAAGGATTCATACCGCTGTTGGAAAGAGGATTCCATCTCCACTTGTCGTGCAAGTTGCTGCTGTACCTTTGCACCGCGAATCGTCTGAAGTTTCTGAAGTTGTGCAGTGGAACTGAATTGATCTGCAGCCATTTGGACAAGTAATTCGGAGAGCACATCCGCATCTTCGAGCGCGGCATTAAGTCCAAACGCACCGGTTGGTGTCATGGTATGAGCGGCATCACCGATGAGTACAACATTGTCCTGTGCCCACGACGGGCAATAGCTGCTTTCGACAGATAACAGAACAAAATCACTCCAGCTCTGAATGTTGGCAGCTACAGAATCAGACAGGCAAGGAAAAGCAGATACAAGTTTATCTACAAAAGGAGCAATCGGCTGCTCTCGCAGCTTGGAGTAAGCTCCTTCGGGAATGTTCCATCCAATCTGAACATAACCGCCGAACTGTGAGAACAGTGCGAGCTGTTGACCATCCATGCTGGCCATCCGAACAGCGGGTTCCCAACCTACGGGTGCCGGAATGCGTGCCCAGAGCAAATCATACCCGTGCTTGCGAATCTCCGGGGTCATACCGGAATGTTTGCGTACAGCAGAGTATCTGCCATCAGCACCCACAATAACAGATGCTTCAATGGAGGCAGGAACGCCGTTCTGCCGAATGTTAATACCCACGACCTGGCCGTTCTTGTCTCGTAACAAACCGGTCATAATCGTATTGAAGTGTACTTGTTCATATGAACTATGCTGCTGAGCGTGTGATACGATGGCCTCCAGGAGATGATCTTGGGGTACATGAATACCAACATGAGATTCTCCATTGCTTGGTGATACCGTATGAATAATTTGCCCATTTTCCCAATACTGAATCTGTTCCAAGAGCAGCGCTCCGCGTTCCTGGATGAGGGAATAGAGGCCGTGTTTATTCAAAATGGCTTCGCCGTCCACATTGATCAACTCCCCGCGAAACGACTTGTGCAGGTGCGGCTGCCGCTCAATGAGCATCGTGGAGATTCCTTTTTGATTCAGTAAGTAAGAAAGCAAAGCCCCGCCAGGTCCCGCGCCGACGATGCAAACATCCGTTTTGAGTTGTGATTGTGTATTCTGATTCATGTGCATAAGTCCCTTGCATTATAATGGTGACGCTTTATTTACTTTATAACAACAGATTTATTAAAATCATTAAGTAACTAAAAGTAACTTTAAAGATATAGGTTATTATAAACAAACCCGTTGCCATAATGCAATAGGTGAAACCCGAAATAAAACAAGAGTATTGCAGTCAACGATAGAGTGTCGGATACAAGCGCATTTTTCACAAACATCATAGTGTAAATATGTTACAATATAAGGTAGGTTATGATGAAAGGCGGAGGAACGTTTATGAGCCCGGATACGGAGCGAAACTCTCAATTGGCAAATGTGGATCAATTGTTGGAGGCCTTCTTCAGATATAAAAATAAAGTATTGGATCAGCAGCAGAAGAACGAAACCAACTGTAAACTGAATCCGACAAAAAGTCATATATTGGGCATGATTTTACGTGAAAAACGCTGCATGGCGGTTGATGTGGCCAGACAACTCAGTTTGTCTTCCGGTGCAACCACCATTGTTCTGAACCAACTGGAGACGGAAGGGTTGATCCAACGGGAGCGCAGTGAAGAAGATCGGAGAATTGTGTGGCTGTCCCTAACGGATGAAGGCGCGCAGCTTGCCAAGACACTTAATGCGAATCGCGGTCGAATGACGTGGGAATTGTTGCAAGCACTTTCCGAGGAAGAGCAACAGCAGATGTTTGGCATGCTGAAGAAAATTGAACTGAAACTGCTGGAGAACATGAAGTCGTTTGAGCAGATCCACCGGTAGTCCATAATATGACTTGATTCCTTGAAGACGTCAGTCCTCATGAGTTCGTCCCTAATTGCGGGGGGATGAACCTTGAAGACTGGCGTTTTTGAGTTGGTTTACAAATGAAAGCGAACCACATGATCTGTCATGCCTTCTTGGGTCAAAATTTCTTTTTGCTTGCTGCCCATCAGGTCAAAGTGGGGAAAGGGCTGCCGCCGATGAATGTATCGCGGGTCCAGCCCATGATCGTTGCACCAACGCTCGAGACGTTCCAGATCTGCACAGCCAACTTTGGTGACACTGGTGATACCGGGAAATCGGTTGTCAATCCAGAAATGAGTGAGGTACGCAATCTCACCCCGAGCCACTTGTTCCTTCCATGCAGTAAGCTCCTGTCGTTTAATTCCAAATGCCATAGATGCAAGTTCCTTTCCAAACGGGTATTGTCCTGAGCATATTGTAACATCTTATATACAGAATCCATCAGAATTCTTTAATCTATATAAGTTGCACTAAAGATTATTTGCACTGACACTACGATGACAGAATAACCTTCCAATCGCTGTTATCCCCAGATTTTTTGATTCCCTTTTCCGAAGGGGAAAATCCGGGGATAAAGGCGAACGCTTCGCTTTTTCAGGTTTTTTCTGTCCTCTCCGTTGTCGTGTAAATGATTAGTTCCACTTATATAAACTGGTCTGAGACGAGTTGAATGGGTATATGAATATGACAACATTTTTATAATAAAGGTTGGATTATGTTAAAATAAACCTATACAACAAAGGTTTCACCACTTCTATAGCGGAAAGGGATTGTCATCATGGAAATATTTATTGCCGTACTTGTGTTACTGGTACTGATTGGTTTATCCAATATCTTAAACCGGTTTGTACCCTTTATTCCCATTCCGCTCATTCAAATCGTGCTTGGTGTAGCTATAGCTTTGCTTCCCGCAGGTGTTCACCTGCCGTTGAATCCGGAATTGTTCTTTGTACTGTTCATCGCACCTTTGTTATACAACGATGGTAAGCGAACGCCAAGGAATGAATTATGGAATCTGCGTGCACCGATACTTCTGCTTGCATTAGGGCTTGTATTCGTGACGGTGGTTGTGGCGGGATATGCCATTCACTGGCTGATTCCTTCGATTCCGTTACCTGCTGCTTTTGCTCTTGCAGCTATACTGTCCCCGACAGATGCTGTGGCCGTTGGCGCTATGGCGGGCCGGGTACATCTGCCCAAAGGCATACATAGGCTTCTTGAGGGTGAAGCATTAATGAATGATGCATCTGGCCTCGTGGCCTTCAAATTCGCAATTGCAGCCACAGTTACAGGTGTATTTTCCCTGGCGAATGCAACCTTCAGTTTTATTCTGATTGCGATTGGCGGACTTCTTGTCGGGGCATTGTTATCTTTTCTGTTAATCAGGCTAGGGGTATGGATCCGTAGACTGGGCATGGAAGATGTGACCATTCACATGCTGCTGCAAATCCTGACGCCATTTATTATCTATCTGGTGAGTGAAGAAATTGGGGTATCAGGTATTCTTGCGGTAGTGGCAGGCGGTATTATCCACGCCATTGAGCGTGACCGCGCTGAATCGGTTCAGTTGAAAATGCAGGTGGTATCTGCGAGCACATGGTCAGTCATTTTATTTATACTCAATGGTCTGGTGTTTGTTATTTTGGGTGTACAGGTACCGGATGTGTTGAGTACCATATTTGAAAATGTTTCGTTTAATAACTTGCAAGTGTTGGGATATGTGGGCTTGATCTCCGTGCTACTGCTGGTTCTGCGTTTTCTCTGGATCTATCTGTTCTGGCAAGGGAATGAATTGCTGCGTACCAAATCCTCTATTGGCCGGCCCAGATTCAAGGATATTACGATTATTTCCCTCTCTGGGGTGCGGGGGGCTGTAACATTGGCGGGTGCGTTCTCCATTCCTTATGTGCTTCAGGATGGATCACCTTTCCCTGAACGGGATCTGATTATTTTCCTGGCGGCAGGAGTTATCCTCTTCTCCCTGATTGCGGCGAGCGTGTTTCTTCCAGTTCTGGCCAAGGACGATGGGAAATCCACAGAAGAAACACCGCAGAAGTCAGAACGAAAAGCACATGACATTATGCTGAATGCGGCAATACGAGCTGTCAAATCCGAAATGAACGATGAGAACAAAGCTGCGGCACTCGCGGTTGTCTCCGACTTGTCCAAGTACATCAGACAGGCCGCAGGTCAGCTTACCGCCGGCAAACGCAAAGATATTCAGAAACAAGAAACGGCTATTAACCTGATTGCCACCCGCGCGGAGCGTAAAGAAATCGAAGTGATGCTGGACGAAAATGCAATTGCTTCTGATGCGGCCTTCAAATGTGACAGCTGGCTGGATCGCAAGGAAATGATGCTGGCCAATCGCGCAGACACTCAGATTATGACATCAATCAGCGAGATCGGGCGTGTGCTGGGTCATCTGTTCGCCAATCGATCCCAGAAGCCGAGTCAACCTTTCATGCTTGAAAATGCAGAACTGTTCCGTCAGGTGAAGCTACGTACCTCTGAAGCGGCAATTAAGGCTATACGTGCCCATATGAACGATGGGAATCGAGTTGTAGCTCTGTCGGTCATCGCCAAGTATGAGCGTGTGATTGCCAAATTGCGAACCTGGAACCAGGGTAAAACCGAAGATCCGTTTAATCAGGAGAAATTGGAGTTACAGATGGTGGCGATTCAGGAACAGCGCAATACAGTGCAACAACTGTATGAAAACGGCGAAATCACCCGTGATGTGGCTGCCAAGCTGCGCAGGTTTATTAACGACGTGGAAGCGACTGCGCTGAAAAACACCTAATCCGATAAATCCGATATTTTAAATATGCTAAACGGTCTGATATAATATGGAACAAGAAAGACGTCACAACTAAATTATACTTATTCGATCAGTGAAGGAGAGATGAGACATGGCAGAACAACAAATTCGGTTGGGCAAGACGGATCTGATCGTGAATCCCATTGGACTGGGTGCGAATGCAGTAGGTGGACATAATATCTATCCGGACATGCTGAATGATGAGACAGGTAAGGAAGTCGTTCGTACAGCTTTGAAACAAGGCATTAACTTTGTGGATACGGCATACATCTATGGACCGGAGCATTCCGAACGACTGATTGGTGAAGTACTGAAGGAAACGGGTCAGCGGCAGAATACCATCATTGCGACCAAGGCAGCTCATAAATTAGTGGATGGCAAGATTGTCATAGATAACTCACCTGCTTTTCTGAAAACAGCCGTGGATGAGGCATTGAAACGTCTGCAAACCGATTACATTGATCTGTTCTACATCCACTTTCCGGATGAACATACGCCTAAGGATGAAGCAGTAGATGCGTTAAAACAATTAAAAGTCGCTGGTAAAATTCGTGCCATTGGCGTATCTAATTTCTCCATTGATCAGTTGCGTGAAGCCAACAAGGACGGGCATGTAGACGTACTGCAATCTGAATATAATCTGTTCAAAAGAGAAGCGGAGAAAGAGCTGTTGCCATATACGGCTGAGCATGAGATTTCTTTTGTACCCTACTTCCCACTGGCTGCGGGACTGCTGGGCGGTAAATATAATCGCAATACAACCTTTCAGGATGGACGGGCGAAGAACCCGCTGTTCACAGGTGAAGCTTTCATTGAAAATTTAGATAAAGTTGAGCAACTGCGCAGCATAGCACAATCCAAAGATGTTGAGGTCGCGCATCTGGTTCTGGCCTGGTACCTGACTCAGCCTTCCATTGATGCATTGATTCCGGGTGCCAAGCGACCGGAGCAGGTCATTAACAATCTGCAAACATTAAATGTGGAATTAACTGCTGAGGAAATTGCAGTCGTGGATCAGATCTTTCGTTAATGAGTTCGGGTGAATCGGGAAATGCTAACAGGGAGTTTACGTATGAAGACAAAGTGAGGACACCACATGAACCTGAAGGCAGCCCGAGTCATCGGAATGTTCACGCTAATTATTTTGCTGGGTAGCAGTACTGCCTATGCGAAGCCTGTACAGAAGAACCGTCAGTATTATGAGGAACGTGGAGAGATTGTGTGGGAAGTTCCCACACAGGATAAACTCATCGCCCTTACCTTTGATGATGGACCAGATCCGATTCAGACTCCGCAGATCCTGGCTTTGCTACAGCAGTATCATGCCAAAGGAACTTTTTTTGTACTTGGCAAATGGGCAGATAAATTTCCTGAACTGATTAAGCAGGAACAGCTCGAAGGGCATGAAATCGCCAACCATACGTATGCGCACACGTATGCAGTTCGATCAACACGTGCGGACAAGTACATGAAGGATATGAATGCAGCGGAAAGTTCCATCATTGAAGCGGGTGCGGAGCGCCCCCTGTTGTTCAGACCACCGGGCGGCTATTACAATGACATGGTCATCCAGGCTGCCAAACAAAAAGGGTATACCATTGTACTCTGGTCTTGGCATCAGGATACACGGGACTGGGCTTCTCCAGGTGTATCGGCTATCGTTAACAAAGTGTTGAAGAACGCACGTAATGGGGATATTGTACTTTTTCACGATAAGGTGGAAGGCAAGTCGCATACGGTAGCAGCACTCAAAACGATCCTGCCGAAGTTACAGCAGCAGGGGTACCAATTCGTTACGGTGTCTGAGCTACTTGCTGTAAAGGCACGCGAAGCCGCGAAGGATGGAACTTCGCCTTCATCTATTTTGAAGCATGTGCAGCCCTGAACATGGCTAATCCAATTAGAAACCGAAGGTCTCAGATGAAGAGACCTTCGGTTTCTTTATCTTGGTCTTCATATCAACCATGGAACCAGCCTTAGGAGGTTATTGCCGTGTCCCTTTTGTTTTGAAACCAAAACGTCTACAATAGATGGAGCTTTGTGTTTAAGGGTTATATAGTATACAAGATATGAATTACGACATAGAGGAGAGTGAACATAATGAATGGACAACAACGTGTAAATATTAAGCCAGGTCTGGAAGTGGACATTGTGCTGAAGCAGGATCAAGCTACAGGTAAGCTGACACGGGGCATTGTGAAGGATCTGTTAACCAAATCATCTACGCATCCACACGGAATCAAAGTACGACTGACGAGTGGTCAAGTGGGACGTGTGAAACAGGTCATTACAGGAGGCTCGAACTAACTGTGGCCCAAGGCGGGGAGATGAGTACTACCGCAAAAGTAATGGCACATCTGGCTTCGGGTAATACACGTCAGCAGGACGCCTATCATGTGTTACAGAGCAGTGGATTGCTCGATATATTAGCTGACTATCACCCATATCCAGCAGGAACGGTACCAATTGATATTGATATACCGGGCAGTGATCTGGATCTACTGTGTTATGCAGAGGATCTGGACGTGTTTGAAGCCGAGATACACAATCGAATCGGAGCCGTTGCTGAGTTTCAATGTGTACGTAGTGGGGATCTTCCAGACCAACGTCCTTATGTGACTTGTAATTTGCAAGTGGGACATTGGCCTGTGGAGATTTTTGCCCAATCCGTGCCAGTTTACAGGCAGAATGCATACCTACATATGATCGTAGAGTGGAGATTGTTGCAACTGTGGGGAGATGCGGGACACCGTGAGATCCGCAGACTGAAACAGGCAGGGTGGAAGACGGAGCCTGCTTTTGCTTCTGTACTTGGATTAGAGGGAGATCCATATGTGGACATGCTACATCTGGCAGAGATGAAACGTGAAGATCTCTGGAACTGGGCGCGTTTACGCACGTCTTTTTAAACTGTTTAGACCTTTGGTCAGATTAGAAAGATGGCTACAATTGTTGTTACCGTGAGTCCCAGCAGTACAGGCTTCAGGTTGCGTCTTGCAAGTTCAAAAGGATTGACTCCGCAGATAGCAGCAGCAGGAATCAATGCCCATGGAATCAAGGTTCCGCCACCTACCCATATAGCTGCAACCTGACCTAATGCTGTCAGTACAGGTGCGGAATCTGCCGATCCTGCAAACATGGACGCAATCGAGCCAACCAGGGATATCCCCGAGAACCCCGAACCATCCATTCCGGTAACTGCTCCGGTTACCGTCATTGTAATCGCGCCCACCGTATCATTTAATGGCACCAGCCCAGCAAGTGCGACCCCGAGATCATTCACAATCCCGTGTGAACCTTCAGGAAGAGGGTTGATGAACAACTCCGTAATCGCAGCATCTCCCAGATAAAAAAATGCGGCTATGGGAATAACCGGTCCAAACACCTTGAAACCAAACTGAAATCCTTCTATTAAATAGTTGGTCGTTTCCTCTGGTCCCGCATGTCGATGTGCGGCAAGGGTGACACCTATCAGTATAACCACAGCGGTTCCGCCAATTAGAGCTGTTGCGTCACCGCCTTGCAACTTCAATATAAACATCAGAATCACATCAACTGCGAATAACAGAGGGATAAGCAGAGCGAACGCCTTTTGCAGACGGGGTGACATGGCTTGACGTTGAACAGGCTGATTAGCGGGTAGGGAGGTGGACACAGCCTCTGATGAAGAAGAAGGTTCCGAGCTCAGGGTACCTGATATAACGTTCGGGGAATGAACAGGTGAACCTGATTTCATCTCTTTGCGCAGCATCCAGAAGGCTGTAAGTGTAGATACGGTGCCCATGACAATGACCAAAGGAATGCTGGCCGTCATGACGGAAGTAACCGGTATACCCGCCGCATCGGCTGTAAGTTTGGGAGCCCCCTGAATAATGTAATCTCCCGACAGTGCTATCCCATGTCCAAACAGGTTCATCGCAATAGCAGCTCCAATCGGAGGAAGACCTACACGCACGGCTACAGGAAGAAGTACTGCACCAACGAGTGCTACGGCTGGGGATGGCCAGAAAAATAGCGATACTACCATCATGATCAATCCGATACCCCAATACGCGACCTGAGGAGAACGGATAAACCGGGTGACGGGTGTTACCATGACCCCATTAATGCCTGTTCTGATTAGAACACGGCTCATTGCCACAATAATCGAGATGATAAAGATCGTACTTAGCAATTCTTTTGTTGCATAGATAAAACTGCTGAAGATCCCAGCAACTGACCCGCTTAAGGTTTCGGTTGCCAGAAGTCCAATGGTCATAATACCCGCAACACAGATGATCGTGGTGTCCCTGCGCCGGATCATAACTGCGATGATCAAGACGATAAATGCCAGATAGACATAGTGTAACGCAGTGAGTTGAATATTCATCGAACAGGCCTCCCTACATCCTGGTGACTAACCCGAGGAGTGATATATCGTATGCATGTCAAGATCGGGCGTTCGTGGAGTCCGGGGCTTGCCGCAGCATTTATTTTTAGGGAGAAGCTTCTGAGTAATAATGAAGGATTTTATTTACAACTGGAGAATTTATTACTACATGAAGCTTGTTACTCTTGAAATTGGAGCGGATGGAAGTCACCAGAATTGATATGTGAAGGTCACGGGACCCCATAGACAGTGGCAAGCAGGGGTGATTACAATAAACATGCCATCATAAGGAAGAAAATAGAAAAAACTATGTTGAAATAAAGTGTGTGTTCAATAAGTCTGGTTTCAGTACAGCGGACTTTTTGAACTACCTCTAAAAGGGCGGGAATCCATAATCCATGAATTTTATCCGTTCACTTCGTTTTAAATTTATAGTGGGTCTTACATTGATCATGCTGCCATTATTCATGCTGCTTTATTACAACAACGTCTACGCCATGAAAGTTGTACGTGACAAAGTATCCCTCACCAATATGAATCATCTCGCCAAGAGTGTGGAGCAGAATGAACGTGTGTTACAGGAGACGAATCGGTATTTATATAGTCTGGGCGAGCGGGACCCGGATATTATCTCTCTGTTTTTTCTGAAATACGGCAGCGGCGATTATATCATTGCAAAGCAACGGATTATGAACAAATTCATGACAGATATCGGTTTTTATAATCTAATCGATTCTTTTTTTCTATATGATGCCGTGAATGATGATTTGCTGCTCGCCACTTCAGGCAATTATGATGTCAAAAAGTCGGTTGTGCAGGAGAGTATGCCAGTCCAGATGCAGCAATTGGAAGGGGATATCCAGAAGCCGGAATGGAGCATCGTGCGTGGCGGGACGTGGAATGCGCTGGTGAAAACGGTGCGAATCAACCAGCAGTTCTATGCAGGTGCACTTGTTGATATGAATGCACTGAATCATACACAACAATTCACTGAATCCGGAGATCGGGGAGGTGCAGTCATTGTTGGAACAGACGGTGGGGCAATATCGGATTCCACATTAAATACTGCACAGATTCAGCTGGCTGCAGCGCATCTTCCCGGCCTGAAGAATCCGTATCAGGTGATCTCTGAAGTTGTGAACAAGGGAGAAGCACGTCAATATTTGATGTTGGGTACTGCCTCGGCCATGTCCCAGATGAATTATATCGTGCTGCTGCCTGAGGAAGACATGATGCGTAACCTCCCGTTTTTCCAGCAGATCATTCGTCTGCTTCCCATTGGTGCGGCAGTAATTCTGGTTACTGCACTGATCTTTTTGCGGCATCTGTTATTCCGCCCGATGAATGCGTTAATCCGAGGCATGAGAAGGGTCAGCCGTGGAGATCTCGATGTGAAGCTGGACCCGCCATCTTCGTCGGAGCTTGAATTTATGACACGAAGTTTCAATCAAATGACCAGTGAGATCAGGCATCTGAAGATTGATGTGTATGAGGAACAGTTGCGGACGCGGGAGGCAGAGTTCAAACAACTGCAGATGCAGATCAATCCTCACTTTTACCTGAATTCACTCAATATTATTCATAGTCTGGCTTCCTTGCAAAAACATGAGTTGGTGCAGCAGATGGCAGGTCATCTGGCCGATTATTTTCGATTCAGTCTGCGTGCAGGCAAACGTGTTATTCGTCTGGATGAAGAGCTCGAGCACATTCGTCATTACTTAGAAATTCAAAAGCTGAGGTTTCCAAGCAGATTCGATTTTGAACTGGATGTTGAGCCGAATCTGGGACATTATGTGATTCCGCCATTAACCATTCAGCCTTTTGTGGAGAATGCCATTATTCATGGATTTCAGCGCCGGACACAAGCATTTGTCATTCGGATCGTGGCGCGCCTCGGTGAGAAGTCGTCCGGTCAGGTAGATGGGACGGTGCTTCAACTGATGATTGTGGACAATGGTGTCGGATTTGAAGAGGAATTGTTGGGGCGTCTGCAACATGGACAATATGCTGAAGATCCGAGTGGACAGCATATCGGTATATGGAACGTGGCTCATCGGCTTTTAGTGAAGTATGGTGATCAAGCCAGTTTGCAGTTTGGCAATGAGGTGGATCATGGCGCCAAAGTCATCATTGATTTACCCGCTCAGACCGAAGAGGAAGAAGGGGGAGCCTATGCGGAACCTGTTGATCGTGGATGATGAAGTGTATGCATTACAAGCAATGGTGGAAGGAGTCGATTGGCAAGCAGCAGGCATTGACCAGGTATACAGTGCTGGTGATGCCGAAGAGGCAAGAAAGATCTTAAAGACTAATGCTATTGATATCATGATCTGTGATATCGAGATGCCTGGTGAAACAGGGCTTGACCTGCAAAGTTGGGTGTTAAAACATGATCCAGGCATACTGACCATTTTCCTGACAGGGCATGCTTTATTCGATTATGCTCAGACAGCCATTAAGCTAAGCAGCTTTGATTATGTGTTGAAGCCGGCTCCAGCGGATCAATTGATTAAGGTAGTAACCCAGGCGGTGGAGAAGATCAAGGATGGAGAGCAGCGTACCCGTACCAACGAAGTTTATGAGACCGTATACAAACGCTGGAAAACCCATAAACCGCTGCTGACGGAACGCTTCTGGAAAGATGCCATCTCTCAGCGTATCACGTTAACCGAACAACGGTTGCAAGAGCTCGCAGAACTGTATGGTGCCGAGATTGATCCGCATGCTCGTGTGTTACCTATTGTGATCTCAGTAGAGGAATGGGTGCGTGATTTTGATTTGCGTGACGAAGAGGTATTGGAATATGCCCTTCGTAATGCAGCCAAAGAGATGCTGCTTAGCGACAAGCCCGGTGAGGTGTTTCAGGATCAAAGTGGATTAAATATTGTGCTTGCTTATGAGCAAGATGGCATCATTCCGAGTGCGAGCGAAGTGGCACAACGTTGTCAGGGATATATTCAGGAATGTGGTACGTATTTCTACTGTCGGTTGTCCTGTTATGTTGGTGCCCCGGTTGCTGTGACTGAGCTGCAAGGCATGTTAAATGAACTGATGGATATGGAGCGGCGCAATATTAAGGAGCTTGAAGAAGTTTTTGTCTATGATGAGCGGGGAAGAGATCAGGAAGATCGCTTTTTGCCTATTCCATGGTTTTCGGAATTATCTATTCTTTTTGAGACGGGTAAAGTAGGAGATTTGCGAGAACGTGTGGATGAGATTTTTGAGTTGCTTGCTGCCCAAGAGGGTTTATCTCCTGAAATGCTACATCTCTACTATCATGCCATGCTGCATGTGGTCTATCCGCTGCTTCATCAGAAAAACGTGTCAATACGCAGTCTGTATCCGGGTGAACGGGAGCCGGAGGAGAGTATGGTGACAAGGTCGTTGCCGCAGTTGAAGCAGTGGACTGCTGATCTGATTGATCGTGTTATCCCGGTGTTGTACCCGGACGATCATAGCCCTATGACCATTGTGGATCAGTTGTGCGTTTATATTGAAACTCATATTGGTGAAGAACTTATGCGAGAGGAACTTGCAGCTTTTGCCGGATTCAATCCCGCTTATCTATCACGTCTGTTTCGGAAAGAGAAGGGGATGTCCCTATCTGAGTTTATTCTGCAGGGCAGAGTAGCCAAAGCGAAGACATTGTTGTCCCAGTCCACCGTCAAAGTGACGGATATCGCTGGCAAGGTGGGGTACTACAATTACTCGCATTTCACCAAAATGTTCAAAAAGTGCACGGGTATAACGCCACAGGAGTTTCGAAAACAGTCACGTACCGTATAGTTCAGGGCGCAGCATGCTGCGTCTTTTGTTTTTTTTGGTACTAAAGTCATAATTTGATAAGTCAACAGGTCACCACAGCAGATAGAGGTCTTACTCGCCCCGCCGTATACTTGAACCACAGGAGCCGCAACGGAGCTTCATCCTGAGGAAGAATTCAAGAGGAGTGAGGGAGAACAAGTTATGAAGACACAACCCCAGGCGGGTAAGGGAGTACGGATATCGGAAATACCGGGAGAAACAGTCCGAAAGCGCAAGTCTGTGTGGCACAATCTTGGCAAATTCAAGGTGCTGTATCTCATGTTCTTGCCAGGTGTCCTGTTTCTGCTGGTGAACAACTATATGCCGATGTTCGGCGTTCTGATCGCATTCAAAAATGTAAACTATGCTGATGGTATTTGGGGTAGCCCATGGAGTGGATGGGACAATTTTAAATATTTGTTCTCAACCAGTGATGCATGGGAAATTACCCGAAATACACTCGCGTATAACACGGTGTTCATTGCACTGAATCTCTTAGTAGGTGTCGGGCTTGCTATTCTGCTCAATGAAGTGAAGAACAAGGCAATGTCCAAGTTATATCAATCACTTATGCTATTACCGTATTTCTTGTCCATGATTGTGGTCAGTTATCTGGTACTGGCTTTCCTGGGCAAGGATTCAGGCTTCATGAACTCAACGGTTCTGCAGATGTTCGGCGGTCAGCCGATCGACTGGTATTCAGAGCCAAAGTATTGGCCATATATTTTGCCACTGGTGAACACATGGAAAAATATTGGATATTATGCCGTCATTTATCTGGCAGCTGTCGTGGGTATCGATGAAGAATATTATGAAGCAGCTGTGCTTGATGGCGCAACCAAATGGCATCAGATCCGTTTCATTACCATTCCGTTTCTCATCCCATTAATCGTCATTATGACGTTATTGCAAATTGGCCGTATATTCTATGCAGACTTCAGTCTGTTCTACCAGGTTCCATTGGAATCGGGGGCGCTGTTCCCTGTAACGAATGTACTGGATACCTACGTATATCGTACGTTCCTTATCGGTGGAGATATCGGGATGTCATCAGCAGCCGGTCTATACCAAGCAATCGTTGGATTTGTGCTGGTGCTTGTATCCAATACCATCGTAAGGCGAATAGATAAAGATAATGCATTATTTTGAGAGGAGGCAAGTCAGCTGTGAAATCACGTGATCCACTAGCCGTATCGAAGCGTTCCGCATCCGTTATTCATGCGATGTTTCTATTCTATGCCATTGCCTGTATCGTGCCGATCCTGCTTGTCTTCGCCATCTCATTTTCGGACGAGACAACAGTAATTGCCAATGGATATAAGCTTATTCCAGAGAAATTCAGCCTGACGGCTTATGAGTTTCTGTTCAGAGATATGGATCAGATCATTCACTCGTATGGTATATCCTTTATCGTTACCGTTGTAGGTACCATTACAAGTGTTGCGCTGACCGCATTGTATGCGTATCCGCTCTCACGGAGAGATCTGCCTTACCGGGGCTGGTTCGCCTTTTTCATCTTCTTCACAATGTTGTTCAATGGGGGGCTGGTACCTTGGTACCTGGTCTATGTCAACGTATTGGATCTGAAAAACTCCCTACTGGCACTCATTATGCCGCTACTGCTATCCCCATTCTTTGTACTGGTCATGCGTACATTCTTCGCGAACTCCATTCCGGTGTCTATTCTGGAATCGGCTCGGATTGATGGTGCGGGAGAATTGAGAACGTTTGCACGTATCGTGCTTCCGCTCTCTCTCCCCGTAATGGCAACCGTCGCGTTGTTCAGTACATTGAATTACTGGAATGACTGGTACCTTAGTATGATTTTTATATCAGATAACCGGACGATCAGCCTTCAGTACCTTATGTACCGGACGCTGCTCGATATTCAATATTTAACAACCAACTCCAACGTCTCTTCACAGATTTCGTCGCAGGGTGGATTGCTGAATCTGCCTAACAAAACTCTGCAAATGGCGATGGCTGTGGTCGGTATTGGTCCAATTGTACTGGCATATCCGTTCTTCCAGCGTTATTTCATCAAAGGTCTTACGGTTGGCGCTGTGAAGGGATAACTCTGAACCGGTTAGCGGAGTGGGCAAGGTAAATGAAGATGGACTGAAAGGGCATATACAGAAGTAGTTATCGGTTTATTTGTGAATTGGGGAATTCGGTTGTATGGTTCAACACATGACAGGAGGGGTTCAATTGGTTAGATCATTAAAGGTATGGTCACGCATGATGGCAACGGTTATGGCGCTGAGCCTGGTGCTGGCTGCTTGCTCATCAGACAAGGGTGGAACAACAACACCTGGCGCAGAAGGCGGAGGAGCAAGTGAAGGTGGGGGCAAACCCTATGAAGTGACACTGTTCTACCCAGGGACACCACAGAAGGATGTCGCTCTGGTGGAAGCCGAGATTAACAAAAAGATGGAACCAAAGATCGGAGCCACGCTTAAGATCAATGCAATTGACTGGGGACAGTGGGATAACAAGCTGAATCTCATGATTTCCTCAGGTGAAAAATCAGACATTATATTCACAGCAGCTTGGCAGAACTACACGGTGAATGTAGCTAAAGGCGCATTCTTGCCCTTGAATGATCTGCTTGATGCACATGGTCAGGATATTAAGAAAAACCTGGACCCTGCCTTTCTGGAAGGTTCCCAGGTGGACGGCGTGAATTACGGCGTTCCTACGAATAAGGAACTCGCTGCCACACGTGGTGTGTTGGTACGTAAAGATCTGGCTGACAAGTATAAGCTGGACCTGACAGCTGTAAAAACTTGGGCTGATCTGGAGCCTCTGCTCAAAACAATCAAGGAAAACGAGCCAGCCATCACACCATTCTATATGTCCAATACCAACGGTAACGGGCTGTTAGAGAATCTGGATTGGGATTATCTCGGTGATGCTTCCGTACCTGGAGTCATCTCCAAAACAGCAGGCGGAACAACGGTGCTGAATGAAGTGGAGACCCCAGAATTCAAAGAAGCGGCTGAACTCGCTCGCAAGTGGTATCAAGCGGGATATATCAACAGTGATGCTGCTACGTCCAATGTGTTCCCGAAAGACCAGGCGAAGGCTGGAAAAGCGTTTCTCTGGACAGATGGCATGAAGCCAGGCAAGGATAAAGAAGAAGAAGGGTATGTGGGTTTCCCACTCACTCAGATTGAGATGACACAGCCAACAATCACGACGGGTGATGCATCTGGAGCGATGCTTGCAATCTCCCGTTCTTCAGAGCAACCGGAGAAAGCGATGCAGGTCATTAACCTGCTGCATTCCGACAAGGAAATTAACAACTTGCTAAACTTCGGAATTGAAGGTACACATTATGTGAAAAAAGACGGACAGGATAATATCATTGCTCTCCCTGATGGCGTAGATGCTAACAGTCGTACCTACAATCCAGGTGCACAATGGCAACTGGGTAACCAATTCCTGAACTTCCTCTGGGATAATGAAGATCCACAGAAATGGGAGAAGTTCAAAGAGTTTAACGCCAAAGGTGTGAAGTCGCCAGCACTGGGCTTTACGTTCAACAGTCAATCTGTCAAAAATGAAATTGCTGCGGTCAACAACGTGAACAAACAGTTCAAGCCGGGTATGACATCGGGCGCTGTTGACCCAAATGAGATGATTCCGAAATATCTGGAGAAATTGAAAGCAGCGGGAATTGATAAAATTATTGCAGCCAAACAGGAACAACTCGATGCATTCTTGGCTAAGCAATAAATGATCGTCAGCCATGACAGAGAGACCTGTGTTACTACAAGCTCTTGTCGGTGGCAAATATGGAGGACGTTTTCGGTGAACAACCGAAGGCGTTCTTTTTATTGTTGTTTTTTGATTTGGATTGTTAATCATAAATAGGAAAAATATGATATAATAAGGTGGTTGATTAGGGGGTGTTCGTGTGTCGAGAACCAGACTTGTGTTCTCAGGGGCTTTATTGCTATTTGCTATCATCTTTACATTTAACCATCATCTTGGTTTTTCTGTTGGAGATACCATGCTGTCAGCAATAGGTATATCACCGTATACTACATCTTACTTGAGTGGAGTTCATATCACACTTTTCCTCGGATTGGGGATATTCGCGTGTGGATTCTACCTTACTCGCAAAGAGATTGGGAAATCATTCCCCGGTCTTGCAAAAGGGTTATGGATCGTAGTTATCGCTATCGTTCTCAGTTATTCGTACATGACGGATAAATTCATGTATGTAGCCAAGTGGGGAGCTTCAGGCATTAATGCGGTATCCTATGTACAGAATGCAAGCTCTTGTACCTTTAATGTGCTGAAAACGGGTGAGACCCGAGCAACCTGTGACCTGACACTCAAAAATTACGGCAGAGATTCCGTATCCGCCGTGTTATTGCCTGATCTCGCACGCAGTTATAAGTTTAAGGACGATCCACTATTGGAAGCCTTGCAGTCTGTCCAATTAAGGCCCGTACATGTTGAGATTGAACGCCATGGAACGTTTACAGGTAAGTTGGAGTTTTACGGGAAAGCGGAATCCCCTCTGTTCGTCAATGGGAAACTTATGGATATTGTGCTGGATGTAGGCGTGGATGGAGCGAATACGGTATTTGATTATGATATTCCATAGTTGATATTTTTATAGAAAAAAAGAATAATTACATAAACAGAAGTGGAATAAAGTTTGAGTTGAATAGAACGATTAAAGATATATACTGAAATTAGATAGAGAGCTGGCTAATCGCTGGCTCTTTTTGTGCGTGGAAGTTGCATTTAGTGCAGAAATATTGGTTTTATCTCCTTTCACCTTGAATTGGTAACGCTTACGCTAGATAATGAATCGGTTTGTCTCAAAAAAATAGTTTGTCTTTAGCGCTTACATCATTACAATTAATGTCACGACAAATTAAGACAAGGTGAGATGAAAAAATGTCATATCGGACAAACCTGTTTTCCAAAATGGTCATTCTTATTCTGATTATGCTGATTCCTGTAGTGCTTTTGTACTGGTACTCCAATCACAAAACAACAGCTGTTCTCAGAGATGAGTTGAATCGATCGAATAGTAACCAGCTTGAATTTTTCCAAAATCAAGTGAACACACACATCGAACTGTTATCCTCATGGCCTAATCTGCTCATACATGATCCTGATATTGGCAGCTTCCGGCGAATCTATGCGGACAGTAACTACTTTGATCTGGATGCGATCAACCTGGTCAAACGTATTCAGAATAAGCTGAGTATTCAGGAAAGCTCATCCAATTGGGCCACGAAATTATATCTGTATTCTCCTTCGCTGGGCAGGGTGGTTTCCGAAAGGGACGCACGTTCTTACGATAAAGAAGCGCTAAGGGAAAATATCATTTCCGGCTGGGATGTACGCAAAATTCAGGATGGGGAAGATGATCGGTTCATGTTTAGCTGGATTACGGTATCCCCTTACGGCATTAAAGACCCGGCTAATAATGCAGAAACGATTATTAAACTGGAGTTTGATAGTGACAACATTCGGGATATGCTCGACAAATTCAAAGACGATGGCAGGCATGACCCCTTCTATTTCCGTGAAGAAACGGGGGTTATCTATAACCGGACTTCAGATCGTTCATTAACGAATCAGTTGATGGAAGAACTGTCCATCCATAAACTTCAGGACGTTGATAACCGTACCGTAGTGATCGGGAACGAGCCCTACATGGTCAATACCGTGAAATCCAGTACAACAGGCTGGTATTTGGTGGACTACATGCCCCTGTCAGATATTCTGAAGCCCATTCACCAATCCAATATGCTGTTCTATTCTTCCATGATTTGTTTGTTACTGATGAGTTTTGGTGTGGCGTACTTGTTCTATGTACAGGTGCAGGTGCCAGTGAAACAACTCATTCGTGGGTTCCAGCGATTGAAGCAGGAGGATTATTCCGTGAGGATTAAGCCAAAGGGCCGCAATGAATTCAGTTTCCTGTCCGAACGTTTCAACTTGATGGTGGAGCAGATCCAGCAGTTATTTGAACACGTTTACCTGGAACAGATTCATGTACGTGAAGCTCGGTTGAAGCAGCTGCAATCGCAGATTAACCCGCACTTCTTCTATAATTGTTTCTCCTTCATTACGAGTATGGCGAAACTCAAGCGTATGGACGCTGTTGTAGCAATGTCGCATAATCTATCGCGATATTATCGGTATACGACAAGACAGGAGCGGGACGTGGTACCGTTGACAGAAGAGATTGAATTTGTCAGCTGTTATCTGGAGATCCAACGGATGCGTATGGACCGCATTCATTACAAGATTGATCTGTCTGATGAGATGTTAAGACAGGAAGTACCGCCACTCATCGTGCAACCACTAGTGGAGAATGCGGTGATTCACGGTATCGAAGCGGACGCGGAAGCCGGAGAAATAAGAGTATCCGGGGAAAAACAGGGCGGTGTCATGGTTCTTGTGGTTGAAGATGATGGGCAAGGCATGACGCAGGAGGCACGTGAGGCGCTTCTGAATAAGCTCAGGGGAACGATGGATCAGGAGATGGGCTGTGGCCTGTGGAATGTGAATCAGAGACTCCAGCTTCGATATGGGGAGCAGGCAGGGCTGGATGTAACGGAATCGGAACTTGGTGGATTACGCGTTACGCTGTCATGGCCTGCCGAGCAGGAGTTTCTTCTGGAGAATGAAGGATAAGCACTTGGAATGTGTAGCGCAAGATGAACGATGGAATCCAATTGCAGAATGAACGAAATAGGGAGTGAATCACTTGATTGATATACTGCTGGTAGATGATGAAACGTATGTAACAGAAAGTCTGGAACTTACAATTCCTTGGGGAGAGCTTGGAGTAACGACCGTGCTTCGTGCTGCTTCCGGTAAAGAAGCGCTGGAGATTATGGAGGAAAATGCAGTAGATATTGTGGTAACCGATATTCGCATGCCTGGCATGTCCGGACTGGAACTCATTGCAGAGGTAAGCAAGCGCTGGTCTCATATTCGTTGTATTTTACTAACGGGTCACAGTGATTTTGATTATGCTAAAAAAGCCATTCAATTGCAGGCAGCGGATTATATCCTGAAACCCGTAAACGATGATGAGTTTATGGGATCGGTGTCGGCAGCCATTACGTCTCTTCGCGATGAGTGGGATGAATTCGATAAATATCACCGGCTTTTATACAGTCGGAAGTCTGACTATAAAATATTACGGGAAAATCTCATGCATGATCTGCTGCTGGGACGTGAGATCACGGCGCGGGCACTTCGGGAACAACTGCAACAATATGAGATTCATATTGACCCGGAACAACCGGCTGTAATGATGCTGATTCGCCTTACAGGACGCTTCTCATCAATGGACCAGCAGTCTTTGGATCTGATGGATTTTGCGGTAGGTAATATTGCAGAGGAAGTACTCGGAGAGCAATTTAACGTGTGGTTTGGTCGCGGCCCCCATGAGTGTCTGGTAATGTTTTTGCAGAATCAAGAACAGATCGAAGCTCCGCAGATGAACTTGGAGACGTTGAGAATCTCAGCTGAAACTTTCCGTGAACATGTCATTCGATATTTGCAGGGAGATCTGTCCATGGTAGTTACACCGTCATTTCCCTTTAATGAGCTGACAGCAGCTTATCGAAAAAGTCTGGGTTCGCTTGTCCTTTCAGGACCGGAAGAACACAAGATTATATATATGGACATGGATCAGGCACTCAGCAAAAGACCGGAGAATGATGCGACGCAGGCGCTCGAAGAGCTGTACAAACCGCCTGTACTTCCGCAATTGCTTGAGACCAAGCAATGGGAAGCGGCAGCGCGTAAGCTGAACGCGGTCTTTGACGCGGCAGAACAGGTTCGATTGTCCAGAGAACATGTGTATGAGATGTATCTGTCGGTAACCAATGCATTTATGTATATCGCCCATAAACAGGGGCATCTGGTGCATGAGATTGATCATGCGGGATTCGATCTGCTCCTTGCTCATCAGTTGATTCAATCCCCCGAGAAGCTGCGGCGCTGGGCAACCGAGATGCTGGCGAAGCTTCAGGAAGAGTTGTCCGATCAGGAAGGTGTGCAGAGCCGTAGGCATGTAATCAAGCAGGTTCAGGAGCTGGTGACAAGAGATACAGGACAGGATCTGTCGGTGAAGATGATTGCGGACAAGGTATATCTGCATCCTGTATATCTATCGAAAATTTACAAGGCAGAGACTGGGGAAGGTCTTGGGGACTACATGATTCGTATGCGCATGGAGCGTGCTCTGTATCTGCTTAAGAATAGCAATAAAAAAATATACGAGATTACGAGTGAGCTTGGCTATCAAAATCCGCAATATTTCAGCAAAATGTTCAAAAAGCATTATGGTATGACACCAAATGAATTTCGGGATCAGGCATAATTACAACAACATTCCAGAATATAGGTTGGCAAAGGTGCAGAAATCTTGATTTCGTATCATAGGCTCAAAGGCCTGGTCAGCCTATAATGAAAGGGTAACCAAAACGATTTAAGGGGGAACAACATGAGAGCGCAATCAACAAAAAAGAGATTCTTGTCGCTTCTCGCTACAACGCTGAGTCTAACTGTCGTTCTTGCAGGATGTTCAGGAGGCAGTGGGGGCGGAGATAGTGCAACACCAAGTACATCTGGAACCCAAAACGAATACAAAGAAAAGTATGATCCGCCAGTTACGATTACAACAGCCTGGGGAATTGATCCAGAGCTGAAATTCAAAAATGGCGAATCCATGGAAAATAACGTGGCAACCAAGTGGGCCAAGGATCAATTCGGGATTGAAATCAAATCGTTGTGGTCAGTAACAGACACAAATGGAGCATTTGCAACCAAGCTTCGTCTTGCCATGTCATCAGGACAGGAAATGCCTGATATTGTAAACGTGGGTGATAATCTGCTTGCTCAGGATCTGATTGATTCTGGAATGTATCAAGAAGTAGGTCCACTATTCGATAAGTATGCTTCGGATACATGGAAAAAAGCAATTGAACAAGATCCAAACGTCTGGAACCAATATAGTCGTGATGGCAAAAGAATGGGTATCCCTGTTCTGGACTATGCCTACAACAATGATTATCTATTGTGGATTCGTCAGGATTGGCTGGATAAGCTGAACATGAAGGCACCAAAAACCATCGACGAACTAGAAACTGTTATGGAAGCATTCAAAAACAATAATCCGGACGGCTTGGCTCCTGATAAAGTCACTCCGCTCAGCATTGGTTTCAAAACTTCCATGAATACATGGATGGGAGACCCATCTTGGATCTTCGGAGCATATGGAACATTGCCGTTCCAATGGAATCTGGGGGAAGACGGCAAGCTGGAGTATGGCTCCATCAATCCGGGTATGAAACAAGGTCTGAACAAATTGAGCGAATGGCTCAAAAAAGGATATATCCCGCAGGAAGCAGCTCTATGGGATGAGAACAAAACAGCAGAGCCAGCAGTTGCAGGAACTGCAGGTATTATTCCAGGACCTTACTGGATGAGTGGATGGCCACTTCTCGATACAGTGAAAAATGTACCGAGTGCGGTTTGGAAACCGATTGAAATTCCAACTGGCCCTGAAGGCAAAGCGATGCGTCACGGAACACAGTTCGTTAATGGTGTTACGTTGATCAAAAAAGATATGGCGCACCCAGAAGCATTCTTTACGTACCAGAACTACCTGTTCGACAATTATGCAGACCCGGCACCAGGTAGCCCTTATGATAACGGTCTGTTTGCAGGCTATGACTATCAATTGGATGCAAATGGAAAACAAATGCCGATTGACGAGATCGAGGGCGGATACGTGAACGTTGTACGTTATTTGCTTGTTCGTGACGGTGCTCGTATTCCAGATGCACAGATGAAAGCTCTGATGAACTTGGCCAATGGCAAAGAGCCTGAAACCAAGCTTGAAAAAGATGTTGCTGTCAACTACGGTAAAGAAACTCCAGCAGCAGCGAAAGTGTTGCTGAGCCAAGAAGAAATTTCCTTCAAGAACATGTTCACAGGTCCGACAACAAAGACGATGAAATCCAAGCTGGACTATCTGAACAAAATCGAGAATCAGGCATTTAACGAAATTATCTATGGCAAAAATCCGGTTGATGCGTTTGATACTTTTGTACAAACGTGGAAATCCGGTGGCGGTGACCAAATTACGCAAGAGGTTAACGAATGGTATGATAGTGTGAAAAAATAGTTACAAGCAGCGCCCAGACGACTAACGTCTGGGCGCTTTTTTTTGTTTATTCAAGCTGAGGCAAAGTGGTTGAATTTGTGCCATTTATATTGCTTTTATGTGCTGTTTGGACCCCGTAAAAGGTTGATATAATCGCATTATAAGCCACTCAGGGAGTACTTGAGTAGGAAGAAATACAGGGGGAGCAATCATGAGAACTTTGAAACGCACTTGGCCATTCCACGTTATGCTGTTGCCAGCCATTATCTTTCTGATTATCTTCAGTTATGTGCCTATGGGCGGAATCATTATGGCGTTCCAGAACTACAAGCCATGGCTTGGGATTAGCGGTTCTGAATGGGTTGGGCTGGACAACTTTAGATATCTGTTTGAACGTGAAGACAGCTTACAGGTCATCTGGAACACATTGATTATTGCTGTACTTAAACTGATTTTCAATTTATTTGTTCCATTTGTTTTTGCCATTCTTTTGAATGAGGTTCGCAAGATGGCTGTACAGCGAACGATTCAAACACTCGTATATTTACCTCACTTCTTGTCCTGGGTCATTCTGGGCGGGATTTTGATAGATCTGTTGTCAACAGGCGGCTTGGTTAACCGGGTTCTGGGAACCTTCGGACTCGGGCCATATTTCTTCCTTGGAGACAACAGTTGGTTCCGATCTACGGTCATTCTGACAGATGTGTGGAAAGAATTTGGCTATAACATGATTGTCTTTCTGGCTGCCCTTGCCGGAATTAATCCAGCATTGTACGAAGCAGCGGAAATTGACGGAGCAGGACGCTGGAAACAGACGCTGCACATTACAATTCCTTCGCTTGTGCCGATGCTGATGGTTGTAGGAACACTGGCGCTTGGTAACGTACTGAATGCCGGATTTGACCAGATATTCAACTTGTATAACCCGCTCGTATATCAAACGGGTGACATCATTGATACATTCGTATATCGTTCCGCAATGCAGAATGGTGAGATGGGCTTTGCAACCGCAATCGGATTGTTCAAATCGGTTATTAGTATGATCTTGATTCTTGTATCGTACAGCTTAGCCAAAAAGTACGCTGGATATCGCATATTCTAAACGAATGAACAGAGAAAGAAGGGACCACGATGTATCATAAATCATTGCCTTATCGCGTGTTTAATATAGTCAATACCTGCTTTCTGATTTTGATCGCCATTATGTGTATCATACCGATGGTTCATGTACTGGCTGTATCCTTTAGTACAAAGGCTGCTGCCGACGCCAATCTGGTCAATCTCTGGCCTGTAGGATTTTCACTTGAGGCTTACAAAAAGACGATGAACAATCCAATTTTCTTGAACTCGCTATGGATTTCACTTCTACGTACAGTGATTGGTACAGCTATTACATTGCTGATTACGTTCCTGGCGGCGTATCCGTTGTCCAAAGAGAATAGTGAATTCAAAGGCAGAACGATCTACTCCTGGATTTTTGTATTCAGTATGATTTTCAACGGGGGACTGGTGCCGTTCTACATGGTTATCCAGAAGATCGGGTTGATGGATTCCTTCTGGGTACTGGTACTCCCAGGAGCAGTTAACACATTCCTTGTCATTCTGATGCTGAACTTCTTCCGCGGTATTCCAAAAGAGCTGGAAGAAGCGGCGCTGATGGATGGAGCTAACCATTTCAGAACATTGTTCAGGATATTCCTTCCCATTTCGATGCCGTCCATCGCAACAATTGCATTGTTCAGTATGGTGTTCCACTGGAATTCCTGGTTTGATGGATTGCTCTACATGAATAACGCCAAGGATTACCCACTTGCTACATTTATGCAAACGGTCATTATTGGACGTGATATGAGTAGCATGAGCATGAATCCAAAAGAAATGGAAGCTCTCTCTCAAACTACGGTAAGGGCAGCTCAGATCTTCATCGGAAGTGCACCAATCTTGATTGTGTATCCTTTCCTGCAACGTTTCTTTGTCAAAGGTATGACGTTGGGCTCAGTTAAAGGCTGAGCCTGTACCCCAAATTAATGGAGGTTGATACAGTGAGCAACTTGACGGAAAAGACATTCATTCTGGGAATGGATGTGTCCTTTATGGATGAAATCGAACAGCATGGCGGGAGTTATAGTGATGTGGATGGCAAGGAACAAGATTTGCTGTCCATCCTGAAGATTAATGACGCTAACGCGATACGACTTCGAATCTGGAATGATCCTGTTGGTGGATTCTGCAATCTGGAGCGGACGGTGGAAATAGCCAAACGGATCAAGGAACAGGGATTGAAATTTCTGCTTGATTTCCATTATTCTGATCGCTGGGCTGATCCAGCCAATCAATGGAAGCCGAAAGCATGGGAGCATCTGTCCTATGAAGAGCTTCAACGTGCTGTATGTATGTATACGGCTGACGTTCTGAGAACGTTGAAGGAACACGATGCGCTTCCGGACATGGTGCAGGTGGGCAACGAGATTACACCAGGCATGTTATGGAATGAGGGACGTGTTGGTGGAGAAGAGCATGATACGGATGAACAGTGGGAGCGTTTTGCAGGCCTTGTGAAGTACGGAATTGCTGCGGTCAAATCCGTTGACGCGGATATTCAGATTATGATACATATTGATCGTGGTGGAGATAACGCCGAGAGCCGCAAGTTTTACGATCGCTTTGAAGCACTGGGTGTGGAGTTTGATATCATTGGTCTCTCGTATTACCCTTGGTGGCATGGCACACTTGATGCGTTACGTGACAATCTTCATGATCTCGCTGAGCGTTATGGCAAACCTATCAATGTAGTTGAAACCGCTTATCCATGGACGCTGGAGCAGCCGGAAGGCATTGAATGGATTTTGAATCAGGAAGATATGTTGTTACCAGGATACCCTGCAAGTGTAGAGGGACAGACCAAATATCTGAAGGATCTATTGCAGATTATCCGCGAAGTTCCTGGTGGTTTGGGGCACGGATTCTATTATTGGGAACCTGCCTGGATACCAAGTAAAGAAGAATGGTCCGTCGGTCATCCGAATAACTGGGGCAACCTCACCATGTTTGATTTTAAAGGTCGCAAGTTGGAATCGTTTACAGCACTTGCTACTGTTGAAGAATCAGATGTCGTGACATACGTGTAATCTAGCGTAATATGTATCGTCTGTGAAGTCGTTGTTATCGTTATCGTTATCGTATATAAACTAAATAAAACAGTAATTAATTAATGCAAGGGAGTTGTCCTTATGACATACAAATTTCCACCTGTAAGTTCCAAAGCCCCGCACATGTTGCATGGCGCAGACTATAACCCGGAGCAGTGGCTCCGCTACCCTGAAGTTCTGGAAGAAGATATTCGCTTGATGAAGCTTGCCAAGTGTAACGTGATGTCCATTGGTATCTTCTCGTGGGTATCCCTTGAGCCGGAAGAGGGTGTATACACGTTTGAATGGTTGGATCAGGTTTTGGATCGTTTTGCAGCAAACGGCATCTATGCATTCCTCGCTACACCAAGTGGTGCCAGACCTGCCTGGATGTCCGCGAAGTACCCGGAAGTACTCCGCGTATCCGAGAAGCGTGTCCGCAATCTGCATGGTTTCCGTCACAACCATTGTTATACTTCCCCGGTATACCGTGAGAAGGTTACTGCGATCAACACAAAACTGGCAGAACGTTATTCGGATCATCCGGCTGTAATCGGCTGGCATATCTCGAACGAGTTCGGCGGAGACTGTCATTGTGATTATTGTCAGGAAGCGTTCCGTGGTTGGGTTCAGAAGAAGTATAAAACACTCGATGAACTGAATCATTCGTGGTGGACCACATTCTGGAGCCATACGGTTACAGACTGGAGTCAAGTGGAATCTCCAGCTCCACACGGTGAGACACAGGTACACGCGATGAATCTGGATTGGCGCCGTTTCGTTACGGATCAGACAGCTGATTTTATCGTGCATGAAACAAAACCATTGAAAGCTCAGAATCCTGATCTGCCAGTCACAACCAACCTGATGGAATTCTATGGCGGTCTGAACTATTGGAAGTTCGCTGATATTCTGGATTTCCTCTCTTGGGACAGTTATCCGACTTGGCATGATGCAGATGACGACGCGAAACAGGCATCCCGGATCGCCATGATGCATGATATCGTTCGTTCTATCAAAGGCGGTCAGCCGTTCTTGCTGATGGAGAGTACTCCAAGTTCGACGAATTGGCAAGATGTCAGCAAGCTGAAAAAACCTGGCATGCATCTGCTCTCTTCTCTCCAGGCTGTGGCACACGGCTCCGATAGTGTTCAGTACTTCCAGTGGAGAAAAAGCCGGGGGTCCAGTGAGAAACTTCATGGTGCGGTGGTAGACCACGTAGGAACGGAACACACTCGAGTGTTCCAAGATGTCACCGACGTAGGAACGGCTCTTGAAGGCATGGAAGCCATTGTAGGAACAGCGGTTCCGGCAGAAGTTGCAATCATTTTTGATTGGGAAAACCGCTGGGCCGTTAATGATTCCCAAGGTCCACGCAATATCGGTGTGAAGTATGAGCAGACGGTGGAAGAGCATTATGAAGCGTTTTGGAAAAAGGGAGTCGCTGTAGACGTTATTGATATGGATGCAGATCTGTCCAAGTACAAGCTGCTGATTGCGCCAATGCTCTATCTGGTACGTGAAGGTGTCGGGGAACGCATTGAGAAGTTTGTAGAACAAGGTGGTACGTTTGTAGCAACCTACTGGTCTGGTATTGTTAACGAAAACGATCTGTGTTTCCTAGGTGGATTCCCAGGCCCACTGCGTAAGACACTTGGCATCTGGTCCGAGGAAATTGACGGATTGCATGATCGTGATCTGAACGGAATCATCCCGGAGAAGGGCAATGAGCTTCAGCTCAATACAGCATATGATGCAATTGAACTGTGTGATCTGATTCATCTGGAAGGCGCGAAGTCCCTGGCTACGTACCGTTCTGACTTCTATGCTGGACGCCCGGCATTGACGGTTAACCAGTTAGGTTCAGGAAAAGCATATTATCTAGCGACACGGCCGAAAGCACCATTCTATGATGATTTCTATGCGAAACTAATCGCTGACCTGAACATTGAGCGTGGACTTGAAACCGAGCTGCCTGCCGGAACAACGGCACATACGCGTACAGATGGTACGGCTGATTATGTGTTTGTACAGAACTACACACCAGATGAGAAGCTGGTTGAACTAGATGGACAATCCTATACCGATCTGCTCAGTGGTGATGCTGTGGAAGCAAGTCTCAGCTTGAAGCCATACGACATTTGTGTTCTGCGCAGACCGGCTGCCCGGAAATAATATAGATTTTATATGCTACTAAATAAATGAAGTTAGTATTAAGAAAAGAGTGCCTTGAACGCCTGCATTGGTGTTCAGGGCATCTTTTTTAATTTATGCAGTTGGCTGTTGAACCACTTTTTCTGGACAAGATAAAGGATAAACGTGTCCGCGTAGCGAAGACAAACACGTAACATGTAACTCAAGACTTTCAGTCTGGGAGGAATGGAAATGAATCAAAGGAATCTGGATGGTAACAGCATTATTATTCGACTGGAAATGACAACTAAGGATATCAAGTTTGGCGAAGTGGCTTCGGCCATCTCGGAAGCTGGGGGAGACATCATTGCCATCGACGTGATTTCCACCAATCAGGATGTAAGCGTGCGCGACTTGACGGTCGCAGTTACAGATGCACAAGATAACAGTAAAATTATAGAAGGGGTGCGCCAGCTCAAAGGTGTGTCCATTATTAATGTATCAGATCGAACGTTCTTGCTGCATTTGGGCGGCAAGATCGAAGTTACACCAAAGACCCCGATTCAGAATCGGGAAGACCTGTCGCGTGTGTATACCCCGGATGTGGCTCGGGTATGTTCGGCTATTGCAGAAGAACCCGGCAAAGCCTTCTCATTGACAATTAAACGGAATACAGTGGCCGTCGTATCTGATGGCAGTGCAGTGCTTGGGCTTGGTAATATTGGGCCTCGTGCAGCGATGCCTGTCATGGAAGGTAAAGCGATGTTATTCAAACAGTTTGCTGGTGTGGATGCTTTCCCAATCTGCCTGGACACACAGGATACCGAGGAAATCATACGTACTGTGAAAGCGATATCACCTGGTTTTGGCGGCATTAATCTGGAGGATATCTCGTCACCGCGTTGTTTCGAAATTGAACGTCGTCTGAATGAGGAATTGGACATTCCTGTATTTCATGATGACCAGCATGGCACAGCGGTTGTGTTATATGCCGGCCTGATCAATGCGCTCAAACTGGTGGGCAAGTCCATTGAAGATGTGAAGATTGTGGTCTGTGGTATCGGTGCAGCAGGTGTAGCATGCAGCAATATATTATTGTCTGCGGGAGCCAGTCGGCTTATAGGTGTCGATCGTGAGGGTGCGATTGTACGGACACAAACCTATGAGAATGAAGTTTGGAGTGATTATGCAGCTCGTACTAACCCCGAACTGGAAACTGGCTCGCTGCGTGATGTCATTCGTGGAGCCGATGTGTTTATTGGTCTGTCCCGCGGGAATCTGTTAACTCGTGAAGACATACAGACCATGGCAGAAGATCCAATCGTGTTTGCGATGGCAAACCCTGTACCTGAGATTATGCCTGCATTGGTGGAAGACATTGTGGCTGTAATGGCAACAGGACGATCCGATTATCCGAATCAGATCAACAACGTGTTATGTTTTCCGGGCATCTTCAGGGCAGTTCTGGATTGTCGAGCCACCGAAATTAATGAAGAAATGAAGCTGGCAGCCGCTCAAGCGATTGCTTCGGCCATTACGGACGAAGAGCGTACACGTTATTACATTATTCCGAGTGTGTTCAATGATAAAGTAGTCAAATCGATGCGCAGTCGCGTGATTGAAGCAGCTGTTAAGACGGGTGTAGCTCGGCGTATTCCGCGTGAACAGGCCCGTGAAGGCGGGGAATCGTAAGATGTCAGAGAACCCTCTTCAACCTGGTGGGAATCTGCAAGAATTAGGGCACATGCATAATATAGATGGAATAACGGCAGGAGAGGCTGTTCTGCGCGTCGCCCGATCCTTTGTTCAAGGGGATTCATCCAAGCATAGTGATGGTCATGACTGGCCGCACATTGAACGGGTAACCGCACTTGCGGTTGAACTCGCTCACCGCATGGGTGCAGATCCATTTGTCTGCGAACTGGCTGCATTATTACATGATGTACCGGATGAGAAGCTGAATGAGAGCTTGGAAGCCGGGATGACAAAACTGAATGACTGGCTGGATACCCAGCCTCTTGACCCGGATATACGTAACAAGGTTGTGGGTATTATTAGCACCATCTCATATGCGGGAGGCCAGCGTCCTGCGGTCAGTTCGCTTGAAGCACAGGTTGTACAGGATGCAGATCGTCTGGATGCACTGGGTGCGATTGGGATCGCGCGAACCTTTGCCTTTTCAGGCGCCAGAGGGCGCGAGATGTATGATCCGTCACTTCCCCCACGGGAGCAGATGACCCGTGAGGAATATCGTAATGGGCGCAGCACAACGATAAATCACTTTTACGAGAAGTTGTTCAAGCTCAAGGACCTGATGAATACCTCCTATGGCAAGGAGCTGGCGGAGCAGCGTCATGATTATATGGTGCAGTTCGTGGACCAGTTCAAAAGGGAATGGGAGGGCACAGACCGTTAGAGGCAGGCATAATAAGCATGAGCATTCCACAGAGGTATAATATGTAACAGAGGCGAATCTTTGAAGTGGCGAAAATCCATTTTGAAGATTTGCTTCTTTTTGGGTTAATCATGTGTATTAACATACATAAAGAAATCAATTTCACAATACCTCCGACTTATGACATGGCAACGGAAGACCTTACATGGTACAATAAATCGTTCTCCTGAATGAATTCAGGCAAAAAAAGAAATATGGGGTAATAATGAACATGATCATCAAATGTAAAATTTCAGGTTCGGTAAAGAGGAGGGGTCACCACCATGTCGTTTGGTGCACGTGTACTTAAGACGGGGATCGCAGTCACGCTTGCCTTGTACCTAAGCAGCCTGTTCTTGAACCCGCAATCTCCTGTGCCTGCCGCAATCGCGGCTATATTCGCCATGCAGCCTTCGATCTATCGTTCCTGGAAATACTTCCTGGATCAGTTGCAAACGACCACGCTGGGAGCTATTGTGGCCCTGGTGGGAGGCATGGTGTTGTCCAATGAGCCAATCGCTGTTGGATTAATTATTGTACTTGTCATCATGATCTGTCTTAAATTGAATATGGGTGAGACGGTTGGCCTGACATTGGTCACGGTCGTATCCATTATGGAAGCTTCGGGGGACTGGCATTTTGCACTCAATCGTTTTCTGTTGACACTGGTTGGTATTGTATCGGCATTTCTCATCAACATTACGGTATTTCCTCCGAAACCCAAGGTTCAGTTCGTGAAGCAGATCCAGAGTGTTTTCAGCGGGATGTCGTTGCTTCTGCGAAGCTCCATCTCGGCTGAGATCAAGGAAGTTGTGTTTCGGGAGGAGAAAAACAACCTGGGCGGTTCCATTAAGTCTTTGTCCGACAAGTATAACTTGTTCGAAGAGGAACAGAAGAAGATGAAGCGTTCAACATTCAGCGAAACCCGGCAGATGGTGGTTTACAAACAGATGCTGCTGAGTCTGCAAAAAGGGTATGAGGTGCTGGATTCGGTGGAACGCCACTATTTCCAGGCGCCGCGGACAACGGCCATGGATCAGTTTTTTGACTCACATCTTGAACTGGTTATCAAATTCCATGAGCATGCACTGCTCAAGTTCGAGGATAAGCTGAAACCTAATGGGGAAGAGGCCGCACAGTTTGTATTGGATAATGATCGATTCATGGAACAGGCGATCACTGAGTTTGATATCGACAAGGAAGGGATGTTACGATTGTCCATCGTGGCTGCTGCAATTTATGATTACGGATATCAGTTGGAACGTTTGAATCGACTTGCCGAACATGTGCATAGCGCCAGTGAAGACAAAGAATCACAGGACAAAATTTTGAATTGGCTTAAGTGGCCTTGATAACGAATTGCGCACCTGCTTGGCGATCATATACAATGTAGTTACAACATAGCCCGGACAAACGTGTCCGGGTTGTTTTGTCATACATACGGCTGAAGGGCATGAATGAATATTAACGAACTGAGGGATAGAGACATGATTATAGAGGAATTGGACGCTGAACTAATGGAATGGTTGAGTGGGACAAATCTGGAGCATAAACAGCATGAAGCCATGCAACTGCTAACCGTATCTGAGGATCAATGGCCGCATCAGGCGATGATCAGTATGGGGGAAGTGATTGCGATAAATCCGCGTCAGCTTAGACTGGCTCTTTGGCAAGGTACACAGACCAGTATGAACATGAGCAAAACAGGCAAGGCTACCTTGATTGCGGTTCAAGGACATCGATTGCTGCATATCCGTATAGAAGTAGAACTGTTACCTGAGATTAGAAGGGCTGTTCATCCGAGAGATCGTTTTGAAGCACAAGTCCTTCAGGTACGTGTGGATCAGGCGCCATATGCGGAGATCACTTCAGGGATAACCTTTCAATTAAAAGATGAACTTGGAGCAATTACACGTTGGAAAGAGACGATTGAAGAATTACGAAAGTAGACAGGAGTAGCTAAGTCAGTTGAGGACCCGATGATTGGGTAATAATGAAGAAGAAGAAAACAACAAAAAACGCCTCCGCTTGCATCGGGACGTTGTCACTGGTACAATAAAAAATGGTTTTCAGAAAATTAGAACTAATTAACATATAATTAAAATGTTTACTTTGTAATAATTATACCATTGCCTTTTCGGGCTTGTCAAATGGGATTTTGAGGACACAATCCGGGGAAAGAGGGGCTATTAACATATGAGTACAGATCAGCAATGGAATGAGGAACAACAACGGGTCAACACCGTGACCGATCAGATTGAACGCAAGATCACAACGCTGGAAGATGAAGTTGGTTCCTTCCGTGACGAAGTGGTTGGCATGAGAAAAGACTTCTGGGACGAAGTCACGATGAACTTTAGCGAAGCGGATGATGTCGGGGAGACTTCAACCAGCATGCGGCAGCAGTCACAGGTATTGTCCGATCGGGAGCGTAGTCATCTCAATACAGCGGCTGCGTTGGATAAAATGAAACGACTGCATCATTCACCGTATTTTGGCCGGATTGATTTTAAAGAAGACGGATATCCAAATGCAGAACGCATTTATCTGGGCATTGCATCGTTGCTGGATGAGAAGGAAGAATCTTTTCTGGTCTACGACTGGCGTGCGCCAATCTCCAACCTGTATTATGACGGAGCACCGGGTCCAATCACGTATCATACACCCAGTGGGGAGATCAGCGGTGATATAGAGATGAAGCGACAGTTTGTCATTCGGGATGGTCGTATCCGGTTTATGTTTGACACAGGGGTTACGATTGGTGATGAGTTGTTGCAGGCCGTGCTCAGTCGAACTTCGGATGCACAGATGAAGAGTATTGTAGCGACCATTCAGAAGGAGCAAAACCGGATTATCCGTAATGACCGAACACGCATGCTCATTGTGCAAGGCGCGGCAGGCAGTGGCAAAACATCCGCGGCGCTCCAGCGTGTGGCATATCTTCTCTATAAATACCGCGAGCATCTGCAAGCGGATCAGATGGTTCTTTTTTCACCGAATCCAATGTTCAACAGTTATGTCTCCACGGTACTGCCTGAGCTTGGGGAGGAAAACATGTTGCAAACGACCTTCCAGGAGTATCTGGAGCGCCGTTTGGGTCGTGAATATCAACTGGAAGATCCGTTTATTCAACTCGAATATGTACTTACGGGGACGGAAGATCCCGATTACGATGTTCGCATGTCCAGCATTCGCTTCAAGTCGTCCGAAACGTTCCTCAAGGTGATTACACGTTATAAGGAAAGTATGTTGTCAGGTGGCATGAAATTCAAGCCGGTTCGCTTCCATGGCCGAGCAATTGTCACGTCAGAGGCTATGGCTGAGAAATTCTACAGCTTCGAGTCGTCCGTTAAGCTGGTGAGCCGACTGGAGATGTTACGGGAATGGATGCTGAAAGAACTGTCTGCCTTTGGTAAAGGTGAACTGGATGCGCCTTGGGTTGATCAGCAACTTGATCTGATGGAGCCGGAGGATCTGCAACGTGCTTATCAACGCTTGAAACGCAAGCAAAAAGGAAAGACCCATACGTTCAATGACTTCGAGCAGGAAAGAGAAATTCTGGCACGTATGGTGGTCAGTGACCGACTCAAACCGTTGCGGAAATGGATCAAGTCCTTACGATTCGTTGATATAAGACAATTATATGCACATCTATTCAACGATCAGGCTCAGATGGAGCGATTGCTGGGTGACGAAGCGCTGCCTGCTCAATGGGATGAAATCTGTAAGATGACGTTACGCAGATTGAAGCTTCAGGAGTTGGCATATGAAGATATTACGCCATACTTGTACTTGCGTGAGCTTATGCTTGGATTCCATATTAACTCCAATATTCGCCATGTCATCATTGATGAAGCCCAGGACTATTCTGCGTTTCAGTTGGCATTCATGAAGAGATTGTTCCCACGGGCGAAAATAACAGCACTTGGTGACTTTAATCAGGCAATCTATGCCCACTCTTCAGTACTTAGCGGAACAGGACCTTTGACTAACCTGTACGGTCCAGACAATACAGAGGTCATTGAGCTGACCAGAAGTTATCGATCTACCCGGGAGATCGTGGAGTTTACACGGGGCATGGTGCCTGGTGGGGAAGAGATTATTCCATTTAACCGAAGCGGTGAGAAACCTAAAGTGATCGTTTCTTCTGATTCAGAGCGTCATATGAATGTCATCACAACAGACCTCAAGCACTTGATTAAGGAAGGGTACGAATCGGTTGCAGTTATCTGCAAAACCGCCGAAGAGAGCAGAGACGTACATGCTACATTGAGTAAGGCGCTGCCCACAGCACCGAAGTTAATCAAAAAAACGACGCTGGCTTTTGAGCAGGGTGTTCATGTCATCCCAGCGTATCTGGCCAAAGGTGTGGAATTCGATGCAGTCCTGATCTATGACGGCTCTGCGGAGCAGTATGCTCAGGAGCATGAACGCAAGTTGTTCTATACGGCTTGCACACGAGCGATGCATCTGCTGCACGTTTACTGCGTGGGCACACTTAGTCCGTTCATTACCGCCCAGTCGGAAGAAAAGTATGATCTTGGCAAGGTGTCTGCTGCGCAAGTGGACTGACATAACACTTCATATGCATGAAGAAGGCTTCCGTTCAATGGAACGGGAGTTTTTCTGTATATGATACATATATCGGGAAGAAGCTAGCTTAGCGAGGGAAGTATACGTGATGAGGTTGCATTCAGGTATAGGTGATCGGATTGAACAAAAAACTTGACGTGAATTCGTAAGGATTGGGTTCCGTGGATAAATATGACTTCATAATTTGTATTGAGGCACAATGGATGTGATTTTTCTTTACACATGAGGTCCAGACTCATATAATCGTAACAATATATTTTTTTTGGATCGTTTATTAAAGGAGGCAACAAAATGAACAAATCATCTTTTGAACGGCCACTTATGGCCGATTGTGTACCTGATCTGGTCGCTACAGCACGGGGAGATTTGCCGGCGACTTTGGTCATTCGGGGAGGTACGCTGGTAAACGTGATATCGGGTGAGATTTTGCCTGAGATGTCCATAGCTGTACAGGGAGCTCGAATCGCTTATGTCGGTAAAGATGTAAGCCACACTATCGGAGAACATACCCGGATTATTGAAGCGAACGGTAAGTATATCGCTCCTGGTCTGCTGGATGGACACTGCCATATCGAAAGTACACAGATGAAAGTAACCGAGTTTGCGAGAGCGGTATTGCCTTCAGGCACAACCGGAGGTTTCTTTGACCCACATGAGATCTCTAACGTGCTTGGTCTCAAAGGTCTGAGACTGATGCTGGATGAAGCACGGACCACACCGATGGCTGCTTATATGCAGGTGGCTTCCTGTGTGCCTTCCACTCATCCGGGACTAGAGACAACAGGTGCTTATATCGGGCCTGAAGAGGTAGCTGAGGCTCTTTCCTGGGGTCCGGACATGATTGGTCTTGGTGAAGTGATGAACTTTCCTGGGGTGGTCTATGGGGATGAGACGATGATTGGTGAGATACAGGCAACGCTCCGGGCAGGTAAAGTGGCAGACGGTCATTTCACCTGGGCTGCAGACGACTGGCGTCTGCCAGCGTATGCAGCGAGTGGCGTTACAGGGGATCATGAATGTGTCACCAAGGAAGATGTGGTTGAACGTCTGCGACTCGGAATGTACGCGAAGATGCGTCAAGGTTCGGCATGGCATGATGTGGCTGAGACGATCAAAGCCTGCACTGAGCTTGGTCTGGATACACGCCGGATGATGCTGGTGACCGATGACCGAAGCTCTGAATCGCTGCTCAAAGAAGGACATATGGATTTTGTTGTTCGTCTCGCAATTTCTCAAGGGGTGAAGCCGGTTACGGCTTTTCAGATGGCAACCATTAACACGGCTGAGCGCTTCGGAGTTGCGCGCGACATTGGTGCGGTCATTCCGGGCAATATAGCCGATATTATTCTGCTGGACGGCCGGTTGGCGGATGTACATGTGGGCATGACGATTGCTGCCGGGCAAGTTGTAGCCGAGAATGGGAAAATGACGGCGGTCTGGGACAGCTTCACGTACCCGGAGGAAGCGCTGAACACGGTGAAGTTGGAAGCTAATATTCAGCCAGAAGATCTGGAGTTGGCTGCACCGATTGCAGAGGGTACGATTGGTGCCAAAATCATTCATGTGACAGAGAACCATGTGGATACAAAGGAGAAACATCTGCCTGTTACCGTAGAGAACGGCAAGGTTGTGGTTTCAACTTCAGGGGAAGTATGCAAAATTGCGGTATTGGAGCGTCACAAACAAACCGGGAATCGAGCGGTAGCGCTTGTTGGAGGCATCGGCTTCACATCACCTGCAGCGATTGCGATGACGGTTGCTCATGATAGTCACAACCTGTTGATTATCGGTAATGATGATGCTCTGATGGCCGAAGCAGGTAATCGTGTCATTCGCATGCAAGGAGGGGTAGCCGTGGTAACGGCTACAGGTGTAACCGAATTCCCGCTGCGGATAGCAGGTTTGATGTCAACGGAGTCTTTCGAAGTGGTTGCAGCCCAATCAGCAGCAGTCAGTGAGGCCTTACAGTCCGCAGGATGTACGTTGAATAATGCATTTATGACACTTTCCTTGTTGGCGCTGGTTGTGATTCCAGAATTGCGTTTGTCTGACAAGGGGCTTGTGCGGATCTCGGCAGAAGGTATTGAACTGGTGTCTCTTTTCGATGAAGTGGTTGACAATACACCGGTAGCTCCATCGGGTAATGAATGAACCGGAAACGTCTATTAGAGCAAGAGCATCATTAAGTTAAGATACATGCAAAGCCGCCTTAGGGCGGTTTTTTTTGTGCGTTTCTGGAGAAAACGCTTTCTAGGTCTTCTGGAGCTTGGTGTACATATGGCAATAATGACTGAAGTCATGAAGAAAGTAGGGTTAATTTAGAAAATAGTAAATAATTGCGACTTTTGAACTATACATACAGAACTACGAATTCCCGAAATATAGTTATATGATTCTTTCGTCGTAAGTCTTAAAGATGATATTGCATATAGAAGCAATCCGAATTCGTCGTACCTAATAAGTATCCATTAAATGAATATGAAACGACACAATTTCATCCAGATTTGCACGTCAGAGCTGATAACTTCAGAGGGAGTGTACAAATATGAAAAGCAAAAGGGGTTACCGTTTTATCTTATTACTGAGTTGTTTGATCCTGTGTGCAAGTACAGCCTGTTCTTCCAAAGCCATTGCGGATGGTTCAGTCGACAGTTATGCAACGATTCATGGAAAACTTGATGTGCCGGTGAGAGCGACATGGGTGTGGGATACCACCCAGATCCGAAGTAATCCTCAAGAGGTGTTAAATTACGCTACAGCGAACAAGATCAATACGATCTATCTGCAGATGAACCGGGATGTGAAAATTCCTGATTATAAAAGTTTTATCCGTCAGGCGAGAGCCAAGAACATCGCGGTTGACGTCATGGATGGAAGATCAGCCTGGGGGCTGACGGAAAGTCGGGAGCAGATTGCATCTTTCCTGGACTGGATCGAGGTATATCAGGCGCAGGCGTTGCCTAATGAGAAGTTTGCTGGTATTCATCTGGATATTGAGCCACATGTGCATCCGCAATGGAAAATCAATCAAGCCAGTGTGATTACACAGTGGCAAGGCAATGTGGAGTACATTGTTGAGCGAGCATCACGGATGAAGATGCCAGTAGCGGCTGATCTGCCTTTCTGGCTTGATAACTACAAGATTCCGGGTTCCACGATGGCCGTAAGCAGTTGGATGATTCGCAAGTTTGATTCCATCACCATTATGGCTTACCGCGATACAGCTGCTGCAATCTATAGTGTAGCGAAGGATGAACTTGCAGAAGCAGCTCTGCTTGGCAAGACGATCTCGATCGCCGTGGAAACAAAGCAAAGCAAGGAAGGCGACTTCATTACTTTTTATGAAGAGGGATCTGCTTATATGGAAGCACAATTGAAGTTGGTCGAAAAAATGGCTTCAGTACATGCGTCCTTTAACGGTTTCTCCGTACATGAGTACACTTCATGGAAGACGCTGAAAAAGTGAGAAACTGAGAAACTGTTAAGCTTCAGAGCGTAAGGCTGATAGCAGCGAATGAAATGAGTTCTAACTGAGACAATGTGGCTCAGATCAGATCGTTACCTCACTCGTTCCCAGGAAAGTTGATAAAGTAGATAAAGAAGGTGTTTGCAGCTGAATAGCTGTGAGCACCTTCTTCTTTTACACCCTTTTACACCTGTACCAGGGCAGACTCCACTCCTACGTTCTCATAGAACATTTTGCGATACTGTGAAGGTGTAGTGGCTTTATGCTTTTTAAATGTAGTGATGAAGTAGCTTAGATGCTCGAAACCCACATCCATGGCGATATCAACAATTTTGTGATCCGTATTCTCAAGCTGAACGCAGGCCTGCTGAACACGGTAATAGTTAATGTAATCAACAGGTGTTTTCTGCACCATTTGTTTGAAGAAACGACAGAAGTGTCCTTCACTCATATTGGCCTCATCGGCCAGTTCTTTCAGCTTTAATGGTTCAGGATACCGTTTGTGAATATAACTGAGCACGGATTTCAGGCGCTCTACCTTGTCATGACTCCCTGTAGCCACAGTGCCTTTGAGCGGAGCAGGTCTCATATGTTCGAACATTCGGGTAAATATGAGGTACAGGTACGCTTTTGTTGACATTTCACACGTTGCGGTTCGGGTAGCATGGTCTGCAAATATACGTTTCAGGAGATCCAGAATTTCTTGTCCCCAATCTTCATCTGCCTTGATATGACTGGGGGGAATCACCGTTTTGCGTACCAGTGGACCGATGAATTTCTCTTGGACCGTATCGAAGGTACGGCTGCCAAGCAGCTCGGGATTAAATACAATGGAAGAGAATACACAGGGAACATCACCCTTCAGATAGCCCGCATGAATCTCACCTCGATTGATGAAAATCGCTTCTCCAGCTTGAACTTCAACGGTGTTCATATCAATCTGAAAGACCGCGCGGCCTTTGGTAACCATAGTGAACTCCATCTCATCATGCCAGTGGCAATCGAGAATGCTATCCCCGTTCAGTTGTTGAATATCCGGGTACACACTGACTGGATACATGGCATTGCCGTGAATCCGGTCTTCCCGTAATCGTTCACGTTCCATATCAGATTCTCCTTTTGTATCATTATTAATGTAATCGTTTCCATAGATTGGTGGTGATGTTCAAGAATCGGGTAGTTATTATCAAAATAGTGATATATTTGGTCAAAATAAGAGAAGAAATTCGTTATTAATATCAATATTATTATAATATAACCAAAGGGGGAAAGAAAACATGAAATTTACTGATGGATTCTGGATGACTCGTGAAGGGTACCAGATTCAAAACCCGACTGACATTCGTGATATTGTGCAAAAAGAGAATTCTGTGACCGTATATGCGGCAACTAAATATATTCGCAGCAAAGGCGACACGTTGAACGGTACATTGCTGAAAGCAACGTACAGCTCACCAATGCCTAACGTTATTCGTGTAACCTTGAATCACCATAAGGGCGGATTGAAAAAAGGGCCTGTATTTGAGCTTAACACACAAGAAGCCAACGTTGAGATCTCAAAAAATGAACAAGGTGCTGTTTTGAAAAGTGGCAATCTGGAAGTTCAAATCGACAAAACAAACGGTTGGGACGTTAGCTTCCTATATGGAGGAAAACGCATTACAGGTAGCGGTCAAAGAGCGGCTGGTTATATTACAGGTCCAAGCAAGGAAGCGTACTTCCGCGAGCAGCTTGATCTCGGTATTGGTGAATACGTTTACGGACTCGGTGAGCGCTTCACACCGTTTGTTAAGAATGGCCAAATCGTCGATACCTGGAATGAGGACGGCGGTACAAGCAGTGAGCAGTCCTATAAAAACATTCCGTTCTACCTCTCCAACAAAGGATATGGCGTATTTGTAAATCATCCTGAACGCGTATCATACGAGATTGCATCCGAGAATGTATCTAAAGTTCAGTTCAGCGTAGAAGGCGAGACGTTGGAATACTTCATTATCGGCGGTGACAATCCTAAGGATGTACTTGATAATTATACGAAATTAACAGGTAAACCATCGCTTCCACCGGCATGGACTTTTGGTCTGTGGCTGACAACTTCATTCACAACGGATTACGACGAAGCAACGGTTAACCATTTTGTAGATGGCATGGCTGAACGTGATCTTCCGCTGTCTGTATTCCATTTTGACTGCTTCTGGATGAAGGAATACCAATGGTCTGATTTTGTATGGGATGAAGCGATGTTCCCGGATCCGGAAGGCATGCTTGCACGTCTGAAAGAGAAGGGCCTTAAAATCTGTGCTTGGATTAATCCATATATTGCAGAAAAATCATACTTGTTCGATGAAGGGTTGGAGAACGGTTATCTGGTCAAAACAGCGGATGGCAGTGTATGGCAATGGGATATGTGGCAAGCAGGTATGGCTCTGGTTGATTTCACGAATCCGGATGCTGTGAACTGGTATAAGAGCAAGCTGGAAGTCCTGCTGGATCAAGGTGTAGATTCCTTCAAGACTGACTTTGGCGAAAGAATTCCGACCGATGTTGTGTACTTCGATGGTTCTGATCCGGTTAAAATGCACAACTATTATACACAGCTCTATAACAAAGCTGTATTTGAATTGCTCGAAGAGAAGATTGGCAAAAACGAAGCTGCCCTGTTTGCACGCTCTGCAACAGCAGGTGGGCAACAGTTCCCGGTTCACTGGGGCGGAGACTGTTCTTCCACGTATGAATCCATGGCTGAATCGCTTCGCGGTGGCCTCTCACTGGGACTTTCCGGTTTCGGATTCTGGAGCCATGATATCAGTGGTTTTGAAAGCACAGCGAGCCCTGACGTATACAAACGCTGGGTACAATTCGGACTGTTATCTTCACACAGTCGCCTGCACGGAAGCACTTCGTATCGTGTGCCTTGGTTGTTTGACGAGGAATCCGTGGACGTTGTTCGTGACTTTACCAAACTCAAAATCAGCCTGATGCCGTACCTGTACAATTCTGCGGTGGAGTCAACGGTAAAAGGTATTCCGATGATGCGCGCTATGCTGCTGGACTTCCCAGAGGACCCAACAACATACAGCTTGGATACGCAATATATGTTTGGTGACTCGATTCTGGTGGCTCCAATCTTCAACAAGGAAGGTGATGTGCGTTATTACCTGCCTGAAGGAACTTGGACGAACTATCTGACAGGAGCGAAAGTACAAGGTGGACGCTGGATCAGTGAAAACCATGACTTTAAAACACTACCAATGATGATTAAGCCAAACAGTCTGATCGCTGTGGGTGCTGTGGATAGTAAACCGGATTATGACTTTGCAAATGATGTGTCCTTGCACTTGTTCGAACTGGCTGATGGTCAAACGGCTCAAGCGGTCGTTGTGAACCAAGCGGCAGAGCAGGAGCTGACAGTCAACGTTACACGTAATGGTTCAGTGCTGGAAGTTCGTGCTGAAGGTGCAGGCAAACCATGGAACTTGGTGCTTCGCGGTATTGACAGTGTATCCAGCGTTGAAGGTGGTTCCCAAGTGTCTGGTGCAAATGGTGTTGTCGTTACAGCAGCAACAGGCGCAAGCGCGCTTACAATCCAACTGTAAAATGATATAGTAAAAGAAAAGGACGGCGCCGAAAGGTGCCGTCTGTTTGTCTACGATGATAGGAGATTGAATGAAATGAGTACAATGAATTCCGGTTTGCACTGCACGATATCAGCAGAGATGCTGCATCAACTGGTAGAGATTCATTTTGGAAGCGATACCAAAGTGAAGCAGTTTGGTCTCCTGCAAGGTGGACTTTTTAATACAACCTATCGGATTCAACTTGAACATACATCCTATACGGATGTAATTTTACGTTTGGCTCCAGAGCGGGGAGAGATGGCGGCCGGTTCTGCGAGTGATCCCCTATTTTCGTTTGAACGCACAATGATGGCGGCTGAACCAATTGTGTATGAATATTACCGTAAGGCAGGCATTCCTGCTCCCAACATTATCGCTTGTGATGACAGCGGATCGATTATTCCAAGAACGTACATGTTTATGGAGTTTATCCCGAGTAAGCAGCTGGATCACGCATCGATTTCAGATATAGACAAAGAGCGATTGTACCATCAGCTAGGCGCCTATACCGCCATCATGCATCAGGTCGAGGGTGCTTCGTTTGGTTGGCCGCAAGGGGACGGTTCAATTAAAGGCTCGGATCAATGGTCCGAGGTGCTGCACTCTTTTGCAGAAGAAACGGCACTTAAAGCGGCACAAGTCGATTATATGTCAGGTGTGGGAGAAGATATCGCTGCTATTTTCATCAAAAATAAAGACTTATTTGATCAAGTGACCCGCCCGGTACTCGTTCATAATGACCTCTGGGAAGCGAATGTACTTGTTCATGAGGAAAATGGTGAGCTGAACATTGCGGCCATCATTGACGGAGATCGTTCCATGTTTGCCGACAGGGAGTTTGAAGCCATATTGTCGTCAGAATCGGTGGCTTTTCATGAAGGATATAATCGTCCACTGGACTCATCCGCTGAAGGACAGGCACGCAGGCTTGCCTATCGAATACTGTCTTCGTATTTTAATGCCTACGTTCATGAACATCAGGTCAATCAACCTGAAGATGGTCAGAAGTATCGCCAGCGTACGCTGGATTTACTAGAGCAATGGAAGCAACTTGGAATTAACTAATTCGCAGGTGCCCAATAAGGTGAATGAGCTGTCTTGCACGAATGCGTGCAGGCAGCTTCTTTGTGTGCAAGCGGTAACATCCAGCATGTCCTGAATAATCAACCTCCGAAACAAGCACAATAATGCTGTTGTGTGTAGAATCTGTAAAGGTGGTTGTGGTATGAACGATAAAAAGTGGGACCTCGTCGCACTTGCTTCCATCCCTTTAATTATGACCTTGGGTAATTCCATGCTAATACCGATCCTGCCACAGATTGAACGTGAGTTGAAGGTATCTGCATTTAAGGTCAGTATGCTCATTACAGTCTACGCTGTAGTTGCCATCCTGCTTATTCCTCTTGCAGGGTACTTGTCGGATCGTTTTGGCAGAAAAGCAGTTATCATTCCCAGCCTCGTTATTGCAGCCGTCGGAGGTGCTGTCGCTGGTGTGGCAGCATGGATGCTGAACGGAAACATAGCCTACTGGACCATTCTGGGTGGCAGGTTATTGCAGGGAATAGGTGCTGCGGGCGCATTTCCTATTGTTATCCCGTTGGTTGGGGACATGTTCAATGATGAGAATGAAGTAAGCAAAAGTCTGGGTATCATTGAGACCTCGAATACGTTTGGTAAAGTCATAAGTCCGATTCTGGGTGCAGCGCTGGCAGTCTGGTTTTGGTATGCGCCATTCATGGCTATTCCTATCCTTTGTGTGCTTTCGCTGATCCTTGTTATTTTCCTGGTGAAGACTCCCCGGAAAAAAGAAAAGCCTCCCACCTTTACGGAATTTGTGGCATCCATTCGTGACGTATTAAAAGAAAAGGGACGCTGGTTGTATGCGTCGTTTGCAATCGGCGGTATTTGCATGTTTGTCATCTTTGGTGTGTTATATTATCTATCCGAAACACTGGAGAGCGAATTCGCCCTGAAAGGTGTTCTTAAAGGACTTGTCCTTGCCATCCCGCTGGCAGCGTTATGTCTGTCTTCTTTCCTGGCAGGGAAGTGGATTGGGAAGAACAAAACGCGAATGAAATGGCTTGGCTTCGCAGGACTTTCGCTTCTGACGGTATCGCTGGGCGTTATAGGTTTATTTGATAATATATATGTTGTAGTAGGTCTTTTCACATTGGGAAGTGCCGGAATAGGTGCAACGTTACCATGTCTGGATGCCTTGATTACAGAAGGCGTGGACAAAAAACAGCGGGGCACAATCACGGCTCTGTTCAGCAGCATGCGATTCATTGGGGTATCTCTCGGCCCACCTGTCGTTTCTTTGCTGATCGGTTCTCATCATTTCTTGCTTTTTGGTGTGCTCGCCGCGTCTGGCGCAGTGGGCGGATTGCTCACCTTATTCGCAGTTAAGCCGGATAAGGGAGACCAACCTACTTCGGGAAGCAAGCAGAAACAGGATGAAACATCTATGGATGTGATCGGGACGAGTAGAGGGTATGCTCCCATAGGTCGCAAGAAAAGTCCATTTTAGATAGACGGTGCTGAATGCTACATTCATTTCCATGCTGTCTTAAGTTTAACATTCAGATCTGTTCCAATAATAAACGCGTTTACGCCTAAGAAAGCGAATGAATTTGCTTTCTCGGTGTAAACGCGTTTCTCGTTTCTATGTTCAGAATGACCTTAACCAATCAATCGTGTTTGCTTTTATTCGACTGGCCAGTTTCGGTGTTGCCGGCTCCAGATTCTGAATTCTTGGATTGATCTTGAGGTGGTTCCGTCGCAGTGATATGAGTATGAGCGAGCAGAGCATGAGGTTCAATGGAGAAGCTGCCGCTTCGTTTTCCCTGAATCAGATATATAAGCAAGAACAGAATCATAAACATCACGGAATATCGATACATATCGGTATAACTGGTTATGGCCGCAATGGCGCCAAGAAGAAGGGCACCGGTCGCAATACCCAGATCCAGCGAGTTCAAAAACATACCGTTAGCCATACCCCGTTGAGTAGGAGATACAACTTGAATCATCCAGGTCTGCAGAGACGACTGCATGGAACCATAACCGATTCCGTAGATAAAGGCAGCGATGAACAGGAAGGACATGGAGGTTGCATACGAGAGCAGAATGAGGCCGACAGCAACGAATATTGCCCCTGGAATGAGCAGTGCTTTTGGACCTTTATTATCATAGATCCGTCCTGCAAATGGTCTAACCAATAACACGGCGAGTGCATTGAACAAAAAGAACAGCGCAGGATTGGCCAGATTGGCTTCCTTACCATACAAAACGATGAATCCGACAAGCCCACCATAGGTGATGGATAACAGGCAGTTCAGCACACTGGGTAGAATCAGCTTGCGGTTGAAAGGTATCTTCTGTTTTGGGTTGGACCCTGAAGCACTTGTTGTGGCTTGTGGCATGATGGTTGTACTGTTATCGGTTCGGACTGCTTTTTTGCGTGTCAGCGAATAACTCAGTGGATAGATCACAGCGAGAACACCCGCAGTACATAACATCAGGGTTACAAATCCAGCACCCTGGAGCAGAGTAACCCCAATGATTGGCCCCATAGACATAGCCAGACTAGTTGATAGACCAAAGTAACCCATACCTTCACCCATTCGTTTGACGGGTACAATGTCCGAGGCCATCGTTGGAAAAGCGGTACTGCTCATACCAAACCCGATACCAAACAACATTCTGAGCAACAAGAGCACAGCTATACCGGCAGCAAAATAATAGCCGAGCGTTGCCAGCAGGGCTACGGACAGGCCGATATAGATCATGGCGTTACGAAGACCCTTCTCCAGTGCTTTCGCGGAATAGAGACGGGCTGCTATGGCACTTAGTGCAAACAGACAGGTGAATAAACTTACTTCAAATGCATTGGCGTGAAATCGCTCCTGAACGTAGGACGGAAGCGGAGAGACGATCATGTGCAGTTGCAAGAACAACAAGAAGTTGCACAGCATCAGCAGAATAAAATCGGTAGTCCATAGTCTAACTTGTGTAGATTGTTCTTTCATGATGATGTATTCCCCCTGAGTTGTGATTCATTACAAGTTGCGGTTAATGAGGGAAAGAGTATGTTTAAATGCTTCCATCTGGTCTTCGGATATACCTTCAGCAAGTTCTTTATTCATTTCTCTTTCAATCGGAACGAGGATATCAATTAACGCTTTGCCTTCCGTGGTGAGATATAACAGATAGGCTCTGCGATCCTGTTCGCTGGTCCGGCGTTCTACCCAGCCTTTTTTCTCAAGCAGATCAATAATCCGCGCAGTGGTAGGTTGGTCTTTGAAGACACGTGCGGCGAGCTCCTTCTGATTCACACCTTCACCGCGGTCAACATTAAAGAGAACAGAAAATTGCTCTGTCGTAATATCATAAGGTTTGAACCGCGTTGCAAGTAAAGCTACAGCTTTACGATGTGTGAAACCCAGCATGAATCCAACAGATTGCTCCAGTGTATAGTCCATGTAATTGCCAGACCTCGCTTTCATAATAAAATGTCCCAATTAATTAGTTGTTACAACAACTATATGTCAAACAAGTATTTTTGTCAAAATGAAATATTCTCATATCGAACTTACGTGTATGCTGTGCAATGATCCAAAAATACTGTTAGAATTGTGATGAAACCGCTTTTATAGAATCCATGTCTAGCATGCTTGAAGAATGGAGAAAACCAATTTGCTCTAACTGATGTTGGAGATGAACAAGGAGAGCTGTGTATGCTAAAGAATATACCCGCAATAATACCTCCAGAGTTACTCAAAATCATGTCTGAAATGGGCCATGGAGACGAGTTGGTTCTGGCGGATGGCAATTTCCCCGCAGCCAGTCATGCCAAGCGACTGGTACGCTGTGATGCACTGGGAGTCGTTGAACTGCTGGATGCCATCCTGCAATTATATCCACTGGATACCTATGCTGAGCGTCCCGCTGCTGTCATGCAGGTTGTGAAAGGGGATCAGGTGATCCCGATCATATGGGAAGACTATCGCCGGTTGATTGAAGAATATGAAGGCATCACGGATGCTTTTGATCATGAAGAGCGATTTGATTTTTATAAACGCGCTTTGAATGCCTATGTGATTGTTGCAACTGGTGAGCGCGCCCAATATGCCAATCTGATTTTGAAGAAAGGCGTCATTTTCCCCGATGCTGATCCTGGTCAGGAACAGCAGAATGCTGAATCGAACTGAATAATTACGGCGACGGAGCAGTGGATGCTTTGGTCGCCTTTTTATTTTTGCCAATACGAAGTAAATATAACAAAACGTACAGAATTGGTATGGACTAGATAAGCAGGATGCAATCTGGAAGCGCGCATGAACGAATGTCAGCTCACTGCTCAAGATACTACAAACTTTGATGCAGATGATGAATGGGGAAAAGGAAAGGACTGTTTTACAATTGAAAGAAATACAAACGAAGAGACGATGGTCTTCATCCCAGAGGAGTTGAGTGAAATGCAGCACCAAATCAGACAAGCGGGTCTTCCTGATAGTAACGAAGTGGGACAATTGTTCAATGAGTACAGGATGTTCTACAGCCAAAATGCTGACATTGAAGCAGCACGTCAGTATATTAGAGAACGAATGGAACGCCATGAATCGGTGATTTTGGTAGCAGAACCGGATCCACTCTCGAATGGCTTAATTTGCACCGGATTCGTTCAACTGTATCCCAGTTTCAGTTCGGTATCGATGGGGCCTGTCTGGGTGCTTAATGATCTATATGTGCATACGGATTATCGTCAGCAAGGCATTGCCAGGAAGCTCTTGCAAGCAGCCAAGCAATTGGCATCTGAGCGAGGAGTTCTTCGTATATCACTCTCAACTGAGTTAAGTAACAAGCAAGCCCAAGCTTTATATGAATCCGAAGGATATGCACAGGATACCAAATTCATGTATTATGAACTTAATGTATAAGAGGTTGCTCAAAAAGACGCACTATATGAATGAATGGCACACTCGTGTCGTCGGCAACAAGGGAGGGGAGTCGCAACATGATGCAGTGGATTGCCATGATCACGATGTTAATTGATCATATAGGGGCTGTCTTTTTTCCACATATTATAGAACTCAGGATCATAGGTCGTATCGCTTTTCCAATCTATGCTTTTGCAGTGTATATCGGTTATAAACATACACGAGACGTACAAAAATACATATGGCGGCTGTTCTGGATTGCGATCATATCACAGGTGCCGTTCATGGCTGCGTTTAATCATTATTCTCTGAACGTGGTGTGGACATTGTGGTCAGCCCTGTTGGTATTATTCGTTATCGATAAATTGCCATCCAAACTACTAGGGATTCCGATTGTAATTGGAGCAGGGTGGTTCATGGAAATTAGCCAAATGGATTACGGGATGTACGGGTTGTTATTGGTTCTGTTATTCCGTTATTTCCAGGGTCCTGTACTTGTCGTGGCACATGTCTTGTTAAATGCACTATATCTTCTGCTGCATAACAGCTCTGTGCAAATGTATAGTGTGCTGGCAACCGCCGGCATTGCTATTGCTCAGTATTACCAGGCGGGTTTCCGTATGAAGGGGCCACGTTGGGTCTGGCGTTATTTCTATCCAGCTCATCTTGCCATCATTGCAATTATCCGATGGGTCTAAAAAATGATCCGAAAATGCGAAGAAAAGAAGCCATCTTATCGTCAGTGAATGACGATAGATGGCTTCCTTTCTTGTGACCTTATTTATTAATTAAATGCTAATGATAAAGTGAACTTACTCCATTGCTGTAGAAGTGCCGTTATGGTGCCGGATTGCAGACGGGAAATATCCAATCTGAACGGCGTAGTCTAACATGGCGGAGATGAAGCGATCATCTGTTTTTGCACATGAGATTCCGGCAGGTTCCACATAAGCCGTGGTGACAGGGCAAGCATAGACATATGCTGAATCCTTCGCACCGTCGCCTTCAAGCTGTGCAATAGCCAACTGAAGAGCTTCCGGCTCTTTGCTGATGCTGGCATCGAACAACCAACGTGTGTAATCCGCGAATGGTAGCGTCTCGACTTCGTAACCAGCCCGATTCACAGAACGGATCAGCTCGTCATAACGGATGGGCTCCGGATTACAGATGTGGAATACACGACCGGCGGTATCCTGACGTAAGGCCAGATGAACGATAGCTTCACTTGCATAGTTGATCGGTGTAAAATCAACCATCCAGTCAGCCGCAGGAGCCTTGCCGAGCAATAACATCGCTTTGATCATACGATAAAAGGCGTTGCTATCAATATTGGACTGGAAGCGTCCAGTTTCAGAGTGGCAAGTGAGATTACCTGCACGATAGATGCTCACAGGTACACCTTGCTCGGCGGCAATCATGAGCACTTTCTCGGCTTCAAGCTTGCTGTCCGAATACAGGTTGTCCACATGCAAGTCAGCCGGGAACCGATCATATTGCAGGGAAGATTCCCATTGTCCGCTGAGTGCCAGATCTTCCGGAATACCCATCGTGGATACATGGTGGAAGGAGGCCCCAGGTTTGCTGCGAATCAGATCCAGTAAAGCCACCGTTCCTTCCACGTTTGTTCTGGCGAACTGATCGGCATCGCCAAAATGACGGACGTCTGCAGCGCAGTGGATGACACGGTCAATTCGATCCTGAACATAAGCCCTTTGTTCAGCGGACAGGCCGAGATTAGGTTGTTCGAGATCCCCTTCAATAATCTCCACGCGAGTGGAGATTTGGTCAGTCAGTTGTTTGCCGAAATAACCTTCCAACACGTTAGTCAAACGTTCCATTGCAGTTATTCCATTGGATGGTCGACGAACAAGGGTGTAGATCCGTGTACTGGAATTCAGAATTAACTGTTGCAGCACATGAGAGCCCAGATAACCTGTTGCTCCAGTCAGCAACACATGCTCAGGTTCACGAATGAGCGGATACCCCAACTGGGATGTTAGCTCCACAGGGTGTTCGGATAATTGTGTAATCATACCGTCGGTCACCACTGAATCCGTAACTACTGCTGCACTGAGAGACAATACTTCCACACGACGCGCGAGAGCGCGGACTGTTTTTTCGGCAAAGAAGTCGGCAATTTTCAGTTGCGGATAATGTGGCTTCAGAATGACCAGTACATGAATGACCCGGAGTGAATCACCACCGATATTGAAGAAACTGTCTTCGACACCGAAGTCATCATGCTGAAGGATTTCTTTCCATGCGTCCAGGATAATGGATTCCGTCTCCGTCTCAGGCATGACCCGATCAGGGCGATCTTCATGTCGTTCCACATGAGACAGGGATACCATCGCTTTGCGATTGATTTTTCCAGTTGGTGCAATCGGCATTTCATCCAGTTGACAGATCCACTTCGGTACAAAATAAGAAGGAAGTTTCTCTGTCAGTTCTGCCTTGATGTTCGAAACAGAGAGGGTACTGCCATCTTTCGATGTAAAGTAACCAACTAGCATATTTTGTCCATCGGATTCTTTCTTCGGAATGACGGCAACGTTCTGGATCTGATCAAGCCGTGCAAAGTGATCTTCAATCTCCCCGATCTCAATCCGGTGACCACGAATTTTTAGCTGTGAGTCACTGCGACCGACATATTCCAGCAACCCGGTATCCAGCAATTTGGCAATATCGCCAGACTTGTAGATTTTCTCACCTATCGCAAACGGGTTCTCAATGAATGCTTGCTCTGTGCGTTCTGGCTGATTCAGGTAACCTTTGGCCAATGCAGGGGTAGCAATATATACCTCACCAGGTACACCTGCCGGACAGAGCTGTTGTTCTTCATTCACAATGTATACTTTGTAGTTATGAATCGGTTTACCGATAGGGATGTTCACCACATGTTCGGGAACCTGCTCACTGATGCGGTGAGTAGTTGTGGCTACTGTACATTCGGTAGGACCGTACACATTAACAATATCAATCTGGTTTCCGAATTTGCGCTGGAAGGCACGAACTTGTTCACCATAGAGCGCTTCTCCGGCTACAGTAATGATTCTGACTTTGGCCAGCTTGTGGAAACCTTCATCGGATAAGTAGGAAGCAAGCTGATTGAAGAAAATCGTAGGCAGTATCGTAATGATGGTTGTTCCTGTCCGTTCAATTGCACTTGCGAATTCTTCAACGGATACACGTTCTTCCGCAGACAACAGATATAACTCTGCTCCATAGAACAAGGCGCCGATGGTATCCCACACGGATGCATCAAAGCTGTATGTAGCAAACTGGGTTAATACATCTCCTGGTTGAATGTCACAATCACGCTGAACCACACTGCCAAGATTGGTTACACCCCGGTGGGCAATCAGTGCACCTTTGGGTTTACCGGTCGACCCTGACGTGTAGATAATATACGCAAGATCATCGGGCTGAATATCCAGATTGGGGTTACTTGCTGCAAATCCGGCCAAACGACCATCCACAGCGAGAATCTGACGGACCGTAGCTATACTGGAGAACAAGCTGGAAGCTTGGGCATAAGAAGCCTCCGTTGTCAGCACGAAGGAGGACGCCGTATCTTCCACGATATAACTGTTACGTTCTTGTGGATGCTCAGGGTCGATCGGAACATATGCACCACCTGCCTTCAGAATACCAAGCAGGGAGATGATGGTCTCCAGACTTCGATCCATAAAGATACTGACGAATTCACCTTTCTGCAATCCATTGGATAACAGAACACGTGCAACCTGGTTAGCTCGTTCATTCAATTCCCTGTACGTATAACTTTTGGATGGCGATGTTATCGCCGGTGAATCCGGATATGCTGCTGCCGTTGCTTCGAACCAACCATGAACCGTCTGATTCTCTGGTTCGAGAACGGAAGTATCATTCATTTCACGGTAAAGCAATCGATCTGAAGCGGAGAGAATATCCACCGTACCGATTGCTTTCTCACCGTCACGCAAGAGGGCGAGTAGAAGAGTCTGATAATATTCTGCATATCTCAGCACGGTAGACTCTTTCAACAGTGAACTATCATAGAACAGATCGAGGATGAGCATATTCTGATCATCTCGAACGTTCCAATTTAATATTTGAGGAGCTTGAGGCAACTGTACACTATTCAGCATAAAAAACGTTTCAGGGTATCCACCGTTTTGCAACGTGTATTCAATCTTGAGCTGCTCTGAAACCTGATGACACAGTTGGCTGAAGGTCAATTTCCCCTGAATCTGTAATGAAAGATAGGAAGCTGCCTGATCGGGTGCAAGTATACCGATGGCAAGTTCCTGTTCAGCTGACAATCGGAATAACAAGGCTGCATAAGCTGAGAGGAGTACCGGGTACACCATCTGTTCTCCATACTTCTGTTTAAGTTCACGACTCAGAGAAGCATGTAATGTGATTTGAGCAGACTGATAAGAGAATGATTGTTGACGTCGCCCAAAATCCAGTGGAATCTGCAGAACTGGCAAGCTAGATTCCATGGAATGGGAAGAAGATGGTTGGTTTTCAATCACTTCAGTTATTCCTCCTTGGTTCAAACCGAATGTTTGTGGATTCGAATTATTGTTTGCTTACATTGAAATGAGAGATCAGTTCTTGGAGTTCCTCAGACATGCTGTTAAGGCGTGTGGAGGAGTCTACCAGTGTAATCAAAGATGCTTTTTGCTCATCAACAGATGAGGAAATTTGTTCACTGCTGTTTGCTGTCTTGCTTACGCTTGAAGACAAGTCGTCTGCTGTAGCGGTCATTTCCTCCGTACCCGCAGAGATTTCTTCCGTCGCGCTTGATACTTCCTGAATCTGATTAGATACTTTTTTCGCTGCTTCTAAAATATCTTCGAACAGTTGTCCTGTTTGATCGGCTACGCTGAGGCCTGTATCTACTTCTGACGTGCCTTGTTCCATAGCACGTACAGCTTGTTTAATTCCAGCTTGAATCTCTTGGATCAATACACCAACCTGGCTGGTTGCTTGTTCAGACTGCTCGGCAAGTTTGCGTACTTCACCTGCAACAACTGCAAATCCTCTTCCTTCTTCACCAACACGAGCTGCTTCAATGGATGCATTAAGAGCAAGCAAGTTAGTCTGGCTGGAGATTCCCGAGATGATATTGAGAATATCGCCGATTTCCTGTGAACGACTCTCCAGAACCTCAATGGCAGAAGCGGTATTCTTAACCGATTCCGTAATCAGATTCATCTGTTCGGATACCTGACGGACAACGCTGTTACCTTGTTGTGAACGACGTTCCATCTCATAGGCTTCATCCGCTACACTTGCGGAGCTGCTGGCAATGGTCTGGATTACGGTAGCCATCTCGGACATGGCACGTGCACTATCCCGGGTTGCCTGTTCCTGTGAACGAATGTTGGAAGTGATTTGAGTTACATTATTATTGATAGAATCTGCATTCTCACTGTTGCGTTCGGAAACTTCATATAGCTCTTTGGCAGACTGATTTACTTCTTGTGATGTGATTTGCACTTTAACGATAGTATCGTTGATTTTTCGAACCATGGTGTTGAACTTTTCGTTAACGAGTCCCAGATCGTCTTTGCCTGTCGGAATGTTGACATTCAAATTACCCCGACTGACGTCATCAATTCCTTTGATCAAGTGACGGATAGGGGAAAGTGTGTTTTTAACTACAAGGTATTGGATAATCAGGAATAACAGCAAGAAGGCCACAAGGATGATAATTCCGTTTTTGAGCAAGGAGTTCAGTCCTGCGGGTACGGCTGATGCATCTGCATCAACGGCAAAATATGAGAAAATCTTACCGTTGCTGTCTTTGATTGGATATGCAATGGTTGTCCATGTTCCGAAATCATCGGAATAAAATGTTGTGAATGTTGGGCGATCCGTATTAAGCATTTCTTTCAGTGCATTGGCTACAACGACCGGTTGCTCATACATGTCACCAATATTAACGTTCTCACTTTGAAAAGCTTCTCTTAGATTGGTCGGCATCGCTACAAGGGAAGTTAATCTCTTGTTATCGCCACCGAGCTCAACACCGAAGATGTAGGCTTGTGCAATGTTAGGATAATATTCTTGCATCTCATCGAAATACGCTCGTAATTTCGTTTGTGTTGCTCCATCATAGCTACCTTCCGCAATAGCAGCTTGTACCTCGGTAGGATTGATATCTTCAGCCCACTTTTTGGTAATTTGTTCCACCTGTCCATGCAGTTGATCAACAAGAACTGTTTTTTGAAAATAGTAACTGCTTGCGATAAGTGCTACCCCGATGATAACGATATTAGTAAATGAGAGTAACAAATTTTTGGAGAAAAACGACATGCTTTTCCAACTTAATGATTTCACTAAACTCCACTCCTGATCTTCTTTAAATTAAGAAACTTTAGGGTTGCATTGGTACAGTGAACTAGATCATTCCGTGATCCCCTCCAAAGGAAATTTATGCGACCATGGTCTTGGTTTATCAGTCGCTTTCGTAGAGACTTATGTACCGTATGAACCATAGGTGTCTAATTATTAAAACACATCTATAATTAATATGTCGTATAAAATGTCGTTAAATTGAATAGTATCGTTAAATTTTTTTTAATATTTTACGTATTTATGGACATATCAGATGGTTTATAGGTATTTAGAACTGTTTATTTTAAAATTTCCCATTTTTTAGCTTCATTCTGTATTCTATAACATGGTGGGTAAAAATACATCCTTCAACAAACAAAAATATGATGGCAGAGATGCAACAGAAGGCACGGATATACATCGGAAGCGGTTTTATCTATAATAACTACATATGCATTTCTCAAATTATGAGCAGCGGGGGTTTATAGATGAATCTTAAACAGATAGCAGCAGAGCGTGCGGCAGAATATGTTGAAGATGGAATGAAGGTTGGATTGGGTACAGGTTCAACAGCTTATTATGCCATCTGCCGGATCGGTGAGCGGGTACGTGATGGATTGAACATTCAAGCGGTTGCCACTTCAGAGGCTTCGGACAAGCTTGCCCGTGAATGGGGGATTCCCATCGTCCCATTTGACCAGATTGGACGTCTGGATCTGACCATTGATGGCGCTGATGAAGTAGATCCCGAATTTAACCTGATTAAAGGGGGGGGCGGGGCTCTTTTGCGTGAGAAAATCGTGGCGGCCAATAGTGACAAATTGATTATTGTAGCGGATGGCAGCAAAGCCGTGCAAAAGTTGGGGAAATTCCCGCTTCCAGTTGAGGTGGTTCCATTTGCTTCTGAGTGGACCTTCCAGGCGCTCGAAAAATTGGGGTGTCAACCACAGTGGCGGATGGATGGACAGCAACGTTATCTGACAGACAACGGAAACCTGATAGCAGATTGCCACTTGGAGGCGATTGATCACGCTGCGGACCTTAATGTTCAATTGAACATGTTACCAGGTGTTGTTGATAACGGACTATTTGTGGATATGGCTAGTACAGTCATTCTTGCCAATGCGGACGGAAGTATCGAAGAGCTTCATCGTTCTTAATATGGAAGAGGGTGATTTTCATCGTATGAAAGAACTGCCAATCGTTGATGGGGAACTTGTACTCAGGTGTGTGGAGAAACAGGATCTGAAAGAACTCTATGAATTGATCTACAGTGATGATGTACCTGAATGGAAGCAATGGGATGCACCCTATTACCCACTTAAACACGAAAGTTATGAAAGTTTTGAACAAGGTATGCTCAAAAGTATGGACGTAGATCCAGGCGATTCCAGACCCGTACCAATCCGTATTATTGAATCCGACAGACAAATTGTGGGTACAATCAGCTATTACATAGAAGATGAGTTATCCATGTGGCTGGAAATGGGGATTGTAATATACAGATCTGTCCAGTGGGGACGCGGGGTTGGCACACGCTCACTTACCATGTGGTCAAGTCATTTGTTCGAACATATGCCTTTGGTTCGGGTTGGATTGACTACTTGGTCTGGTAATGAACGTATGATGCGTGCGGCTGTGAAAGCCGGATTACAGGTGGAGGGGCGAATGCGGAAGTGTCGTATCGTTCGCGGGCAGTACTATGATTCAATTCGTATGGGGATGCTCCGTGAGGAGTGGGAGCAGAAGCTGGCCTCTCATACGAGCCGAAATGTAAACAACTGATGGAGGATTATTGAAATGCTGAACACGGAGGACAACCGGGAACTGTCTTTACAATTATTCGTGGTTCTTGTTCGGGCCTACAATTCTGTGACCTCACGTTCCAATCGGGACATCCAGAGTCACGGACTGAATACGACAGAATTTGGTGTACTTGATTTGTTATATCATAAGGGACCACAGGCATTGCAAAAGATTGGTGAAAAGGTGTTAATGTCCAGTGGTAATATTACGTATGTTGTAGATAAGTTGCAAAATAAAAATCTGCTGTTTCGTCGACCTTCCAAGGAAGATCGGCGTGTCATTTACGCTGAGTTAACCGAGGAAGGAAGAGAATTGTTCACACAGATATTTCCTCAACACCATCAGGTCATCATTGATGCTTTGGAAGGACTTGACCCTTCCGAGAAAGTAGCTGCGATTAAGATGTTGAAGAAGCTGGGACTGGCGGCAGAAGGGAAAACTGACTTGCGTTCATAACGCAGGTCAGTTTTTTTTGTGGAACTCGAAAAGTACACGCATATACTGGCTGACTGACTTGCAAGGCCCTCCATAATATAGGAAGATTGTTCTATACATTCATCGTGTGTAAAACATGATTATCGAAAGTTCATGTATAATGGAACATAACGATTAAGAGCGGAATGGATGGATTGGATCAAGTAGAAGGTATCACCAGAAGACCTGGCGATTAATCTCAATCTGATCAAAGAGACATTGGAAGAAGAATTTGACCATCCTTCAAAGGCACTTCTGCTTGAGTATCTGGAGATGGGAATATATAGAACAACACATATGGAGTCACAAGCGGGTTACATCAACGAATCCATGCCATATGGAGATACCGCGCAATCGTACTTACAGTGCTTGCTTGAGAATAAACGGTATGAAGCCTTTGAGATCATTGAAGCCCAGTTAGAAGCCGGGGTGACGATTCGTGATATTTATCGATATATCTTTCAGCCCACCCAATATGAAATTGGACGATTGTGGCAATGCCATCGTATCAGTGTGGGGCAAGAACACTTTTGTACGGCAGCGACCCAGTCATTCATATCACGTCTTTATTCTCGCTGGCTGATTCATACGGGTCAGGATAAAAAACTAGTGGCTACCTGTGTAGGCAGTGAACAACATGAGATCGGACTGCGTATGCTCACAGATGTGTTCGAGATGGAAGGTTGGGATACGCACTATCTGGGGGCCAATGTTCCCAATGGAAGTGTAATAGAGGCTATAGAGCGGCATCAGGGCGATGTTGTTGCGATTTCAGTTACGATGACGTATCACCTTCATCTGGCCAAAGAGTTGATTCATCTGATTCGTCATCATCCGGCAACGGCACATGTGAAGATTATGGTTGGGGGATATCCCTTTAATATTGATCAGGAGTTGTGGAAAACGATAGGAGCCGACGGTTATGCTCCGGGAGCCGATGAGGCAGTTGCGGTTGCAGAATAATTACTGGCTCAGCCAGCTACATGTAATTATCTTGATATGGTTAGGGATTAGGAGAGGGATGTTGTGATGTCTAATGAGAGCGGAGAGATACAGAGGCTACGCAGAACGATTGAGCAGTTATCAGATCGGATGATCCGGAGTAAAGAGCAAGAGGAACGGACACTTACGGAATTCTCGGATATGAATAATGAACTGGTGACACTTCAGCGTCTACTTGCAAAGAACAATAACAGTCTTGAAGCTGCACGTCAGCAAGCAGTAGATGCAGGTGATTCAAAAATCGCATTTATTGCAGGCATCAGTCATGATTTTCGTACGCCATTAAATGGCATATTGGGGATGGCTGAGATGCTGAAGCTGTCTCCATTGTCTGAAGAACAGGAAAATTCCGTTTCAGTTATACAGGATGCTGCCAAACTGCTGCTTAAGCTGATTCAGGATCTTCTGGATCTGTCCAAACTTGAGGCGGGGCAGATGCGACTTGAACTGGGAGAAGTAGATCTGCAAGAGACGATAAACTATATTGTTCGTTTGCTCGAACCCCAAGTCAGAAAGAACGGAAATCAGTTATCGATAGACTGTGACCCCAGAATCTCTACCCTTCTTGAAGGGGATTCAACGAGGATTACACAGATACTGATCAATCTAATTCAGAATGCGAACAAATTCACATCAGAAGGTACAGCGCGGATACGAGTCGCCCTTATGAAAGATGATGAGATTACACAAATGATCCGATTTGAAGTCGAAGACACGGGGATTGGTATCTCGGAAGAAGATCAGAACCAGTTATTTCAACCCTACGTGCAGACTGAACGAGGACGCTCAAGTGAGTATGGAGGAACGGGCCTTGGATTATCGATCTGCAAGTCGCTCGTTACACTGATGGAAGGTCAGATTGGAGTAGACAGTCAGGAGGGTGAAGGATCAACATTCTGGTTCGAACTTACACTTGGTAAGAAAGACGGTAACCAGTCTGTTGCTTCCGCTCAAGAGCATCAGGGGCAGGATATGGATGATGAAGCTCCTTCTGTATCTGTATTGCTGGCCGATGATAATGTCATCAACCGGCAGCTTGTTATGTTGCAGCTCAAAAAACTGGGAATAACCCAAGTGGACGCTGTAGTGAATGGGGAAGAGGCAATAGCTGCTTTTCTCAGCAAAAAATACAGTTTGATTCTCATGGATTATATGATGCCAGTGATGGACGGTTTGGAGGCAACACGCAAAATCCGCTCGATAGAAATGGATGAAATGCGCCATACCACACCAATTATTGCAATGACAGGTAATGTCATGCAGGGAGAGAAAGACAAGTGTATGGAAGCCGGGATGAATGACTTTATTGGCAAACCCTTCACGCTGGAAATTTTGAGTAAGATGATCGAGAAGTGGCAGCAATCCTCCGAACCGACCGAGGTACTAAATATGAGCATCGTACATGAGATTGCGGAATTAAACACCGATGGCGATCGTACACTCCTTGGTATGTTGTTGGACATGTATCGTACCGATACACCTGGCAAAATTGAGGCGCTGCGCAGACATATTGTGTCCGGTGACCATGTTGCTGCAACCGAGGTAGCCCATGATCTGAAATCAGGGAGTTTGAGCCTGGGGATTCGTTATTTATCAACTTTGTTTGCTCAGATAGAGCAGTTCGCGAAGGAAGGTCAATCACGGAAAGCAGAACCTTTGCTGGATGCTTTGTTACCCGCCTATCAAGCAGCATGTGCATCACTGCAACGAGTAAGTAAAGATTGAACATATCTTAATGAGGAAAGAGGGTAGGGCTCGTTCATGTTATTCTACGTACTTGCAGCACTGGTACTGATCGTTCTTGCTCTTCTGTGGGCAGGAGGGCTTTATTTTTTCAAAACGGCCATTCGCCGTACACCAAAAACGTTTTTGGTAGATAATCCAAATCTGATGCCTGAACCGGACAATGAAATCATTAGCAGTGCTTCTGACCTGAAGTGGCTGGATGCTCAGCCTACAGAAGAGATATCTCTTCATTCACATGATGGATTAAAACTGTATGGTACATGGCTCGGTTCCAATAAAGGGTCGGATCAGACGGTTATTCTGGCACATGGTTATTCGGGTAGAGGCAGAGAAATGGCTGGATTTGCCCGGTTTTATGCGGAAAAGCACGGTTATAACGTACTCATGCCAGATGATCGAGGTCATGGACAGAGTGAAGGGGATATCATCGGTTTTGGCTGGTTAGATCGGAAGGATTATGTCCAGTGGACCAACTGGGTGCTTGAAAAAGTGGGTACACAAGGGGAAATCATATTGCACGGCATATCCATGGGAGGAGCAACCGTACTGATGACAGGTGGTGAAGTTCTGCCGATTCAGGTTAAAGCGATTGTCTCTGATTGTGCGTATACATCCGTGGAAGAAGAACTAACGTTCCAGTTAAAGCAATTATACAAGCTACCTGCATTTCCGTTTATACCTGTCACAAGTCTGATCTCCCGGTGGAAAGCAGGGTATTCCTTTAGAGAGGCTTCGGCTCTCAAGCAGCTTGCCAAAGTTAACGTTCCCGTGTTATTCATCCACGGTGAAGCTGATATGTTTGTACCAACGGAAATGGTGTACAGGTTGTATGAAGCTTGCCCAACCGAAAAGGAATTGCTGACCGTCCCCCGTGCGGGTCATGGTACAGCGTTTCAAGTCGATCGCACCGGATATGAGGCGGCACTGGAATCCTTTATGAAGAAAAATCTGTCACCTGCTTTTAATTGATTTTTTAGTGACAATCTGGGTATTAAGTAGAAGATGCAAATCATTTTCTAAACGATGGGGGTATCTTGATGGGAAACGAACAATTTGAGGCTGCGCGAAAAGCAGAGGCAGGCTATCATTCCAATTTCTATCAGAATAATGAATTGTTCGCCTCTGGTACCTGGATGTCGAGGCCCATGCCTATGGTGATGGATATGCTGGAACGTTTGCTTGCTCACAAGGAGGAATTGCGTGTCCTCGATCTGGGATGCGGAGTGGGAAGGCATACGATACCGATTGCACAGCGCCTTACAAAAACGAAGAGTGAAGTCATCGGTGTGGATTTGCTGGATGAGGCCGTAGACGGACTTCGCAAGTATGCGAAAAAATATCAGGTTGATCATATCGTGCAGGCAGTGAAAGCAGATGTTGAACATTATGCTGTGGAGCCAAACTATTTTGATTATATCGCTGCTTGTTCTTGTCTGGAACATGTTTCAAATAAGCAAGCCTTTATGGAAGCGATAGACCGGTTACAGGCCGGAACTCGTACAGGGGGCATTCATAGTATTACCATGAGTACCAATGTGGAGGAAAAAGAAATTAACACAGGTCGTGAGATTGAGCCGTTAATTGAGCTGAACCTGCCCACAGCCGAGGCGATTGCTATACTGGAGAAGGCTTACAAAGGCTGGAATATTCTGCTTCAGGAACATGTCACACAGACGATTGAAGAGGAAAAGTATGATGAACCGACACAATTTCGTTGTGAACTGCTTCGTTTCGCTGTACAAAAGCAATAAACTCTCTGCCGGGACCTGACAATGGACCCGGCACTCTTAATGTGTGGTCTGAAGGGAGATGGTTAAGGATGAATACATATGTAATAGGGATGGATGGAGGAGGGAGCCACACGCGTGTGGCTGTCGCAGATCAGAACGGGAAGATTTTATCCTATGTGCAAAAGAATGGTTGCAACCGTTATCACGATACCAATGCTGAGCAAAATGTGCTGGAGGGTATCGGAGCTGAATCGGCACACGACTTGAACTTTTAGAGGCTAACGACTACAATACGATAACGGAAACAAGCAAGGTATAGGAGGAATCAAGGTGTTAATTAATCTGAAATCACGCATACAGGAGCCGGAAGTACAGGAACTGTTGTCCTACTCGGTCTTTCCTGATCCGGATCACTTGAACCGTGCGTTGCAACAATATGTAGAGAAAGACGAATTGCAAATGGGCGGTTACGAAGATGAGGGACAATTGATCGGTCTGATTGGATATGAGAAGACAGCAACAAGTGAGGTTACCATTCATCATATCTCGGTTTTGCCTGAAAACCGCTTTAAAAATTATGGACGTGGTATGATCTCACAACTGTTGGCAACATACAACCCTGATAGACTGATTGCGGAGACCGAGCTGGAAGCCGTCGAGTTTTATCGGAATACGGGGTTTGTGGTATATAGTCTGGGTGAATTATACCCAGGTGTGGAGCGATTCCGTTGTGTGCTTGAAAAAGAGGAAGATACAGACGAAGAGTAGCACAGAGGCCTTTTATTACTTTAAGAAATATATGGATTATCATCATTACAGGATGTTGGATTTGGCAATGAGCTGAGTCGGACGTCCTGTTTTTTTTGTCGTTTTCATCTAAAAAGCAGGAAAAAAGTATTGCTTTGTGAGATTGTTTCATTATAGAATAGTTTCACAGAAGAATAGTTCGTCAAGCGAACTATATAGATTCGGGAAAGGAGAATGAAGAATGAGTACACCGGATGCAAAAAGTTTGGTGAACCGCTATTTGGATGCTTCCTTTATGGTCAATAAGCGGTTTGATACGCGGATACGCGAACAAGTGGGGCAGACCATAACGACCGATCAGTTCTGCGCACTTCGTCTGATTGAAGAGAAACCTTCCTGCACGCCCTCTGATCTGGCAGAGCTTCTGTGCATAGGCAAGAGCAGCATTACCGCTTTGGTCAACAAGTTGGTAGATCGCGATCTGGTCCATCGAGCCGGAGATGAACGTGACCGCAGGGTTGTGTATTTGACGCTGACAGAGACCGGAAAACAGGTATACAGGGAGACAGAACAGGAAATACAGCAGATTCTGGAGCCGTATCTGGTTCATTTTACACCGGAAGAGGTTCGAATTTTCATTGAATCTTTTGAGAAGCTTGCAGCTTTGCTATCGCATGAAGGAGGACGGGAGAAAGAATGAGAACGATACTAAAAGCAAGATGGTGGTTAATGGGGCTATGGGTTGTTGTAGCTGCCGTGTTGATGTTTACCGCCCCTAACATGAGTGAACTGATTCGGGAAAAGGGACAGTTTTCGGTTCCGGAAGGCTATTCTTCCACACAGGCAGCTGCGATTCTGAATGAAGCTGCAGCACAAAAAGGAGAGCAGCAAGGCAGCCAGATCGCCCTTGTATTTTATAATCCGGATGGTCTGGGCACCACGGGGAAACAAGAGGCAGAGAAGGCTGTTAAGCAATTGGAGGCCGACAAGGAGAAGCTGGGCATTCTGTCCATTCTGGAACCTTTCTCTCAGCCTGAATTGTCCGAGAAGATGATCTCAGCTGACGGCAAAACGATTCTAACATCGCTATCCATTGATCAGGGAGATCGTACGGTCAAGGAAATGCGGGAAGACCTGAACGAAGCATTGAAGTCCGTCAATGTGGAGCACTACATAACCGGTAAAGGTCTGATTGATGAAGACACCATTGAAAGTTCACAAGAGGGGCTTAAGAAATCGGAATATATTACAGTTGTCTTTATTTTACTCATTCTGTTCCTGGTCTTCCGTTCGTTTGTAGCTCCGTTTGTACCGCTGCTAACGGTGGGGATCAGTTACATTGTATCGCAACAGATTGTTGCATTCCTGGTGGACGGGGTCGACTTCCCCATATCCACGTTTACACAGATCTTTATGGTTGCAGTTATGTTCGGGATTGGTACGGATTACTGCATCCTGCTGATCAGTCGGTTCAAGGAAGAACTGGCTCATCATGAGAATACGTGGGATGCCATCATTGCTACCTATCGTACTGCCGGTAAAACGGTACTCTTCTCAGCACTTGCCGTGCTGGTTGGATTCATTGCGATCGGCTTTGCCCAGTTTATGTTGTACCGCTCTGCGGTTGCCGTAGCTGTAGGTATCGCTGTGATGATGCTCGCTCTGTTTACCATCGTGCCATTCTTCATGGCGGTACTGGGCAAGAAACTCTTCTGGCCGTCGAAGGGTTCACTTGAACATGCGGAGAGCAAGATCTATGGTGCAGCTGGTCGCTTTTCACTAAAACGTCCATGGGCTGCGCTGCTCATCGTTGCAGCTGTCTGTGTACCTCTTCTGGCAACCTACGATGGCAAACTGTCGTTCAACAGTCTCGATGAGATTGGCGAGAAATATGATTCCGTAAAAGCATTTAACATTATCTCTGACAGCTTTGGTCCGGGTGAATCGCTGCCGGGTCAGATCGTCATCCAGAATGATGAAGCGATGGATAATGCGAAGTATATGGCCGTTGCCGAGAAAATTAGCCGGGAAGTAGAGAAAGTAGCCGGAGTCTCTGGTGTCCGTAGTATGACACGACCTACGGGTGATGAGATTAAAGATTTTGAAGTTACACAGCAAGTGGGAACATTATCGGATGGACTGGGTGAAGGCAAGACGGGTCTGGACAAAATCCGTGATGGCCTGAGTGAAGCCAGCAGTCAGCTAAGTAAAAATGAACCACAGTTAAAAGAAGCTGCTGATGGAGCAGGTGAACTTACCAAAGGAACCTCCCAGTTGCAATCGGGTATCAAGCAACTCAGTGAGGGACTAGGGCAGATTGAAAAAGGTATTCGAGATGGTTCGGCAGGTGCAGGGGATCTGAAAGCCGGTCTTCAACAAGCCAAAACGAGTGCAGATCAGCTTGCGCAGGCGAACAATCAGTTGCTTGAAGCCTATCGTCAGGCGGGAGCAGGGGTCGCTGCGCTGGGGGATGGAACCCGCGAACTGGAACAACAGCTGAACGGGGTTTCAACAGCTCTAACCAGTCTGTCCGAATCCTTCACAGCACTTGAAGAGCGTTATCCTGAATTGCAGCAAGATGCTGATTACCAGCGTATCAAAGGTACGATTGGAGAAACAGGTTCTGGCACAGCGCAGCTTGCTCAAGGTTTGGGTCAGATTAAGACCAAACTTGGGGAAGCCGCTGCTGGAATTAATCAGGCCAATGAAGGGTTTGCCTCCGCAGCAGCCGGACAAAAGGCGCTTGCCGATGGCCTGGGCCAGATTGTAACGGGAATTGGTCAGTTGCAATCCGGTCTCAAACAGGCTGCGGATGGTCAGGGCAAAGTGATTAGTGAAATTCCTTCCATTCAGGATGGACTTGGCCAGCTTCAGGGTGGTCAGGAGAAAATTCAGCAAGGCTTCTCGGATCTGAGTGGTCAGCTGACACAACTGACAGATGGACTGAACCAGAGTGTCGATGGTATTAAACAGGTATCCGGGGGACTGGATTCAGCGCAGGACTACCTGACGCAATTGCAAAATTCACCAGATTCCGATCTGGCAGGCTGGTACGTTCCTGATGAAGCACTGAACAGCAAAGACTTCACACAGGTATTTGATACGTATCTGTCTGAAGATCGGAAAACGATGACGATTGATGTTATTTTCGCCGAAAATCCATACGGAACAGAAGCCATTGATCGTGTTCCTGACATTGAGGCGGCAGTACATCGCGCGGTACAAGGCAGTGCGCTTGAAAAAGCAGACATCGCCATAGGTGGCGTTACGAGTACGTTTGCAGATTTGCAGGAGATCTCGAATAACGACTATACACGTACTGTAATGTTGATGCTGGCAGGTACATTCATTATTCTGGTTGTGCTGCTTCGCTCGGTCATTATGCCATTGTATCTGATCGTTTCCTTATTACTGGCTTATTTCACATCCATGGCGTTAACCGAAGTGATCTTTGTTAATATCCTCGGATTCGCAGGCATCAGCTGGGTTACTCCGTTCTTCGGATTTGTTATGCTGATTGCACTCGGTGTGGATTATAGCATCTTCCTGATGGACCGTTTCAATGAGAACAAAGGCATGAAGGTACAGGATGCGATGTTGTACGCGATGAAGAACATGGGCACCGTTATTCTATCTGCCGCGGTCATTCTGAGCGGTACATTTGCTGCCATGTATCCATCCGGTGTTCTCTCGATGATGCAGATTGCCACAGTAGTCCTTAGCGGACTGATCTTGTACTCTCTGCTGTTCCTGCCATTCTTCGTCCCAGTGATGGTGAAGATGTTTGGCCGGGCCAACTGGTGGCCGTTCCCGAACAAGGAACAATCAGATTCCGTTGATTCGGATCGGACCATAGGTATGTAATGCATTGCAATGAATCAGGCTCTGCCGCGTTATGCGGCAGGGCTTTTTTCTTTTTTTTACCTCTACAGAACAAGAAATATGGTTTTATGCAAAAGAAAGGTGCATGCCTAAGGACACCATCCCGCGCCTTGTCTTACCATTCATCATAAGATATAGAGCAGTTCATTATTGTTCAGAGAAATCACAGCAGAGAGGGGCGACGGGATGGTATATCGATATGTGGCTATAGGAGATTCATTAACGGTAGGTACAGGAGCGTTGCTGGGCACCGGCTTTGTTCCTTTATATCGGCAAATGGCGGAAATGAATGTTCGTACGTTTGTATCCATGGAGAATATGGGCGTGAATGGACTGACGTCGGGGGAAATGTTGCAGATGATCTCTTCGCATCCCCGAGTGCGGCAATCGCTCCGTGAAGCAGATATCATTACCCTATCCATTGGCGGGAATGATCTGATTCGTACGTTTAAAGCAAGTAATGGCATTCCAAATGCCAGCAAAATGACACAGGTGCTCGGAGAAACCCGCAGTAATGTATCCCAGATCATGCGGCACATTCGGCAGTTAAAGGGCAACCATGAGTATATGGTCCGATCCATTGGATTGTACAACCCGTACCCACAAGCGACGGAAGCTGCGTACTGGGTGCGCCAATATAATTCGTTTTTGAATGGAGCGGGATCAGGCAACTATGCTTGTGCTCAGGTGTATGACAGGTTTGAAGGTCGTGAACGTGAACTGTTGTTCTGGGACAGAGTGCATCCTAATGCAAGAGGGTATCGTGTCATTGCGGAGCAGCTTAATCGGACGGGATATTATCCATTCTCTTGATCACTTTGGAACAGAGCTAGACCAAGCGATGGACTTCCTTTAAGATAAATAAAAGACAGTTCCATTTTGTGAGATAAAGGGGTTAATTTTTGGTGCAAAACATCGATTCCGGTTCCCTCCATCCTTCAGAGCAGCAGCGTATATCCGAAGTGTTGGCCTTATATGGTTTCACATCGGATTGGAAAGGCGAGCGTGGAAAGGGTGGGATGAATAATTCTACTTACATGCTCCATGTAGACGGGACTAATTACGTCATGAGACAATATGAAACACATAATGATCCGATGAAAATTACCTTTGAACACGAGGTGCTGGCAGCCCTTCAACGTTCGAACTTTAAGCTTGATACACCTTCACCTGTAAGGCGGTTATCTGGTGAGGGAGGTACATTCCTTCGTGTAAAAGATACCCTCACTGGTCATACCAAAATCGTGACTCTGTTTCATTATAGGGAAGGCGTCAATCCCATCTGGCACACACCAGATCAATTGATAGGGCTCGGTAAAGCGGCGGGGGCCCTGTCTTCTGTTATGGCTACGCTGGATATACCACTTGAACCTGTGTATCCACCATACTATCGAATTCAGGATGCGTATCCGCTCTGTTCACAAGAACGATTATTACAGTTATGCACATCGCCGCCGGAGCAATTGGCCTCATGTGCAAATGAGTTGAAGCAACTGAGAGAGGCGCTGCCAGATCTGTTTGAAGCCCTGCGGGGTATGGAACATCTGCCGCATCAATTGGTTCATGGGGACGTGAATGCCTCGAATGTATTGGTAGATCAGCAGGATGGTGAAATCTGTGCCATTTTGGATTTTGAATTTGCGACATGGGATTTGCGGGTAATGGAGCTGGCTGTTCCGATGTCTGACCTCCTTACCATGGACAAGAGTGAAGATTGGATGTGGCAGGCACAGGAGGGACTGATCAGGGGATTTCGGGAACAGGTCAGCCTGAAACCGGAAGAGTTGCTGGCTATACCTCGATTGATTTTACTGCGTAGTCTGGATGTGGTCATGCATTTCATCAGTCGGATGTTCGAGGGTACAGATGAGCCGGAAGTGGCTGTGGAGCAGATTGTGAAGCTGAAACAGCGGATCGACTGGATGCATCTCCATGAAGAACGACTGCGTGAGATATTGGTGTATTAATATCGCTGTTAAGAATAAAGTGCACTGGTTCTGCTCATACGAGGGCAGAGATCAGTGCACTTTTATTAGTTAGAAAAATGATATGTGAAGATTACAGTGTATAGCGGATGACATTACAATCCGCGTTTGCGGAACCAACTGCGGACAGCCCAGCGGCGCTCCTGACGTTTTTTGTATTTGGGCAACGAACGATAAACGTCTAACGATTGCTCGTAAGCCTGCTTCGCGTCTGCATTGCGTCCGAGGGAACGGTGAACCGAGCCGAGCAGATAATAGGCTTCACTGGAAGAGGAATGAATCTCCTGAAACTGATGCACATAATCCAGCGCTTTGTCCTCATGCGTATCTTTGAAAGCTCCAGCAAGGGTTAGGTACGGGCGTCCGTACTTGACTCTGGGGTTGATCTCGAGGGCTTGCAAAATATGACGTTCGCCTTTTTCGATGTTACCCAGATGAAGCTCAGTTGTCCCCAGTGCCTCCCAGTACTCAGCCGATTGTTCGTATGGGCGCTCCAGTTCAAGCAATAACGCATGTGCCTCGCTGTAACGCTTGCGCTCAATTAACAGGCGAGCCAGTTCCAGCTTGGAGGAAACTTCATTGGGACTCATGGCAAGCTGTTGCCGAAGCCGGGAGATGTTACGCATACGTTTGAGAGGTTTCGTGAAGCTTGGGAACACCCCAACGTAACGACGATCCAGGAAATATAGTATAACGAGTAAAATGAGGATGGCAATGAACGGATTACCTACAATCCGCCATAGAAGGCCAAAGATAAGAAATTTAATAAGCACAGGTTCAACTCCATTTATGATGTAATCGCGTTTCGTACACTTAAAATATATTTCGACTGATCCAGCGCATTAACTCCTCTGCGTTTGCGAGCATGATTCACATCCGCAGGACAATCTTGGTATCCGGCAAACGAAGTCGTAAGCACTCCGCGGCCGCTTGTCTCGGAACGCAGTTTCACCGGATAATCCATTGAGGTGGCAAGAGGCATAACTCCTTCAATAATACAACGTCCGCTACCAATGACGGGGGCTTCGAAGGTTGCCCGCATATGTACAAGATCGCTAAGGGCCTTACCGCCGTATTCCTCCGGGACCGTCAGCCGGAACTGAAGAAGGGGTTCCAGCAACGTAGTACCTGTTCTCGACAATCCATCCATGATTCCCATAGGCGTGGCTACAACAAAATCCAGCGGATGTGTATGCCAGACATGATGTTCCCCTTCCACCAGCGTGATGCGCAGATCGGTGACTTCCCAACCGAGCATACCTTGAGACAAGGCTTCCGGAATTCGTCGTTCAACTTCATTCTGATAACGTAACAGCAGATCATCTGTCCTTACGGTTGAGGCATAGATCAGACCGCTTCCGCGAGGCAAAGGTTCGATCTTGAAGCGGAGGATGGCCCAGCAGGGCTTAGGCATCGTATAGGCGATGTAACCTTCTCCGGCTGTACGGGGTGTCTCCTTATAGATGACGGATGGCGGATCAAACACGACATCCAATCCGAAACGACTCAGCAACAGGCTGGATAAAATCTCAAGCTGAATGGTTCCCATGACCTTGAGATGCAGTTCGCGTTCCTCCGGCAACCATTGCAGGTCGAGTAAGGGGTCTTCATCCGTCAACTCTTGCAATGCTGCAACAAGATCGGGGTACTGTGCCGGGTCCTTGCCATGTACTTGTACGGTCAGCAAAGGTACAGCCATCTGTGGCAGAGGAGGTACACCTTCAGGATTGCCGATAATGTCACCCACATGTGTGTCACTCAGTCCGTACAGCGCAGCAATCTGCCCCGCGTGAACGGCACCGGTATCCGCCCATTTTCTTCCATCCATTCGGCGAATCTGCGTCACTTTCTCTTCAAGCTCCCGCGTCGAATTATGGATGGTATCCCGATTGTGTAAGCTGCCACCATACATACGGACATATGCCGTGCGTCCCATCGTGCGATCACGTTCAATTTTGAACACAACACCGGATACGGGAGAGTCCACTGGTTGTGCAGGTGGGGGCAGGAATGCAAGGACTGCGTCCAGCAATGCCGTGACGCCAATTCCTTTGCCGGAAGCACCATAACACACAGGGAACATCTCACCCTGATGTACATACCGCAGGAATGCTTCATTCAGATCCCTTTGCGATAACGGAGTCTCCTGGATGTAGGCTTCCAAGACCTCTTCGTCCAGCTCGGCAAGTATCTCGACCAGACCTGGAATGGAAGGTGTGCCATCTGACAGAGAATCTTGATTCGGGTTCCATAGGGAGTCGATGCCATGAAATGAATCTTCATGGAGCTGATACGCTTGGATTTCGCATGCGAAAGGGGACAGGGTGGAACGAATCTGCTCCATTACCGCTGGGGCAGATGCGCCAATCCGATCCATTTTATTAATATAAATGATGGTTGGGATGCGAAGTGAACGAAGGGCATGCCAGATGGCTTCACTCTGGGACTGAATTCCCTCCACTGCGGATAGAATCAGAATAGCGCCATCCATCACCCGCAGTGTTCGCTCTACTTCGGAGCTGAAATCAATATGCCCAGGCGTATCAATGAGGTCAATGATGGTGTTCTTCCAGATCAGAGAGGTCATGGCTGCTTGAACAGATATGCCACGTTCTTTCTCAATGTCCAGGGAGTCTGTGGCTGTTGTTCCGTCATCTACACGTCCCGGACTGCGGACGACACCACTCTCAAATAACATATGCTCGGTGGTAGTTGTTTTCCCTGCATCCACATGGGCGAAGATGCCGATATTCCTGCGATTTAATTCGTTTAACATGGAATGTTAAGCTCCTCTGACAACGGAATGCAATGTTTCCGACAAGTAATAATCCAGATTATCATACCACATCTTCCATATGGAAGAATATGTGGATATATATGATTAGACCCAGGAACCTACGTCCAGTCTGGTTCTATTTTAACGAGAACTGTTCATGGTTCTGCGGTATGCTGCGGGTGTTGTACCGGTTAATTTTTTGAATTGACGGTAAAAGTGGGGCAGGCTGTCGAACCCGCAAGCATCGGCCACGGCTGCCATCGTCTCATCACTTTGCACCAGATGCTCTTTCGCCATAATGACCCTTCGCGCTAATGCGTAATCCGTTAGAGTCATTCCCGTGTATCGTTTGAAGGCACGACTGAAATGGGCAGGGGATACAGAGGCGTACTGCGCCAGTTCAGGGAGGGACAGGCCATTCCGAAGGTTCTCGTCAATATGAGAGATCGTAGAAGAGAGCCAGGAGGGACCCGGAGCAGATTTACCCGGATTTGCAGGTCCCGCAGCTTCCAGACGTTCCAGAAAAATGAGTAACAGTTGCAGCCTTAACAGGGCCGCATGTGCGCTTAGATGATGACCGAGCTGGAATTCGGTCTGAATATCATCAATGAGGGCAGCCACCTGTGATTGCTCCTCTGTGTTCAGATGCCTCTTATACACACGTTGTTTACGACAACGTTCAAACAGGCTTAGCAAAGAAGAAGCAGCACCTCCGGCGGTGGATGCCAGTAAGCCCGGGCTGAAGAACAATGCGGAAGATGTGACAGGATTGCCTGCATCCGGCAAGGCTCGGTGAACCGTGCTGCCCGGTATAATGAACAGATCTCCTTCCTGCATATTCTCAAGTCCCGTATCAATAAAGATGCTTCCCTGTCCACGATATACATAGATAATTTCATGCCAGTCGTGAAGGTGATCTGGCAATTCGTTCTGAGGGGATTTGGTGTCGCTGTACACCAGGCGGAACGGAATACCGGATTCTGCTTGAATAGTCGTACGAACAGGTGAACGTTCCATAAAGACTCCTTTCCAGACGAGCGTCTTCAACGAGATGTTATACCTGGTCATGAGAGAGTATATTTACCGCAATATAAGCAATTTAATTTCCTTTTATTGATGATACAATGAATTTAAAGCGTTTACAATAAAAGGGTGCAGAGCCTTCGAGCTGCATTCCGACAGTACAAATAATCGATGAGGTGAGTGTCCATGTCGGCAAGCACGAAACGGCCAAGGTTGAAGCTGAATTTACTGGGGAGCGATGGTCAGCGCAAGTGCAAGGAGATTATGGAGCGTCCCGTGAAGGTTTTGCAGATTGGAGAAGGTAATTTCTTGCGGGGATTTGCAGACTGGATGCTTCATGAGAGTGCCAGACAAGGCAAATTCCATGGAAGTGTAGCTGTTACCCAACCACGACCGGGAGGCAAAGCCAAGCTGGAGCAGATTCGTGATCAGGATGGATTATATACGATGATTACACGAGGGCTGTCTCAAGGGAAGCCGGTTGAGCGGACAGAGTTGATCTCCATTTTCTCACAGTGTATCAATCCGTATGAGGAATGGGATGCCTTTCTGAACTTGGCGGAACTGCCTTCACTTGAGTTCGTTATTTCCAATACAACCGAATCAGGATTGAAATATACGTATGCGGACTATATCGAGGGTGAACCCGTCCAATCATTTCCGGGGAAATTAACGGTTTTCCTGCATCAGCGATATTTGAAATTTGATGGTGATCCATCCAGAGGTTTGATTCATCTGCCATGTGAGCTGCTTGAAGGCAATGGTGACGTGCTTCGCAGTTGTGTTCTCCGTCATAGTGAGGATTATGGGTATTCGGAAGGCTTCCGCTCATGGATCGAGAACCATAATCACTTCTTGAACAATCTGGTAGATCGAATCGTAACAGGTGCGCCGACCCAGGAGGAAGCCGATTCCCTGACGAATCGCTGGGGGTATGAGGACCAGTTGATTAATACGGCAGAGCCATATCATTTCTGGGCCATTCAGGGTGATGAATCATTGGACAAAAAACTTCCTCTCAAGCAGGCAGGTCTCAATGTACATTGGGTGAAAGATCTGAAGCCTTTTCAGGTACGCAAAGTTCGTATTTTGAATGGGTCACATACCTTAATGTCATCCCTCGGCATTCTGCAAGGTAAGCAGCATGTGAGAGAAACGATGGAAGATCCGTATTTTGGCTCATGGATCAGGGAAGCTGTGCATCAGGAGATCGTGCCTGCTCTGGATATGCCCGATCATCAGCTGGACCAGTATGCAGAAGAAGTGTTCGAACGGTTCCTTAACCCATATATTGATCACAAATTGCAAGATATTGCTTTGAATACGATCGGAAAATTCAAGGTGCGTGTGCTGCCAACACTATTGTCTTACGAGCAAAATCAGGGAAATTGGCCAGAACGTTTAATTCAAGGGTTTGCTGGATTATTGTGTCTCTATCGTCCGGTAAATACGCCAGAAGGTTACAAGGCACAAAGACTGAATGGAGAGGACATTCTGCTGCGGGATGACCCGGATGTCCTAGCTGCTTTGGCTGCACACTGGGACGGTTATGACACGCTTAACAGGAATCAGAACCAACTGGATGACCGGGTAGCGGCTGTGTTGTCGGATACCTTGATCTGGGGCGAAAATCTGGATGCAAGAGAAGGGCTGCGTGCAGCACTTGTTCGTGAAATCGGATTGTTGGAAGGTGAAGGGAAATGAACACAACAAGTACAATCAATGACTGGATTGCCATTCAACCACAGGATGATGTCATTATAGCGCTTCGGGATTATGCGAAAGGAGAATGCATTACCCTGCCAGACGGTGTTTCTTTTACCTTGCTGGATGACGTGCCCAAAGGGCATAAGATTGCTGTGCATACCCTGGCACCGGGTGATGATGTGATGAAGTATGGTTTCTCCATCGGGATTGCCCAAGAGCAGATTGAGCAGGGAAGCTGGATTCATAGTCACAACCTGAAGACGGGTCTGCACGGATTACTTGAATATGAGTATCAGCCGGGCGCGCAGGTTCAGACGGACATGCCTCCGGAACATCTGCGCTCATTTGATGGATATTTGCGCCCCAATGGTGACGCAGGTATTCGTAATGAGATCTGGATTGTGAATACGGTTGGATGTATCAATAAAGTGTGTGAAGCTTTGGCACGTATGGGGCAGTCCCAGTTTGGAAGCCGGGTCGATGGTGTATTTCACTTTCCGCATCCATTCGGGTGTTCACAGCTTGGTGATGATCTGAAGTATACACAACAGTTGCTGGCCTCCTTGGTGGAGCATCCGAATGCAGGAGGCGTGCTCGTCATCGGTCTGGGCTGTGAGAACAATCAGGTCGATGAATTCCGTGAGTGTATTGCTCCGGAATACCGCGGTAAAGTACGGTTTCTCAAAGCACAGGAAACGGATGACGAGCTTGAGGAAGGGCTTCGACTGATGGAAGAACTTGTGGAGATCGCTGAACATGAACAACGGCAGCCGCTTCCGCTCAGTAAACTTAAAATTGGTTTGAAGTGTGGCGGTTCCGATGGTTTATCCGGCATTACAGCCAATCCGCTGGTCGGTGCAGTTGCTGATATGTTGGTTGCTGCCGGGGGTACGGCTATTCTGACGGAAGTTCCGGAGATGTTTGGTGCGGAGACGATCTTAATGAACCGGGCTGCCAATGAGCAGGTATTTCACGATTTGGTGGACCTCGTAAACGGCTTCAAGCAATATTTTGTGAACCATGGCCAGAACATCTATGAGAATCCTTCACCTGGGAATAAGGCTGGTGGCATCACAACGCTAGAGGAAAAGTCACTTGGATGTACGCAAAAGGGAGGACGTTCTTCCGTAGTCGACGTTCTACGTTATGGCAAACGTGTAACTCAAACCGGTCTGAACATTGTAGAAGCACCGGGTAATGACCTGGTATCTGTAACGGCACTGTCTGCGGCGGGTGCACATATTGTGCTCTTCACAACAGGGCGGGGGACTCCCTTCGGAGGTCCGGTACCTACCGTCAAGATTGCGACCCAATCCGATCTGGCGAATCGCAAAAAACACTGGATTGACTTCAACGCAGGCCAGCTGTTGGAGGGGCAGACGATGGATGAGGTGAAAGTGCAGCTGTTCAGCCAGCTGATTGACATTGCTTCAGGACGGTCACACACACTCAGTGAGCAGCATGGATTCCGGGAGATTGCCATATTCAAGGATGGCGTAATTCTCTAAATCCATTGTCGATGGGGGCTGTTGATCGTCTGGGTTACATTATATGGTGAACCACAGCCAATTCCGGTTGAGATTTGCACTACAACCGGGATTGGCTTTATTTAGATTCCACGGATGCCAAGCGCTTTGGAGATGCTTGATAATGCTGCAGGTGAAGCATGTTGTTGTAGTTGCACAATCAATAGTTCACGTGCCTCTTCTATGCTGCCTTCATATGGCTTAATGCCGTGACGTTCCATCCAGTGACCAGCAGTCTCGTATGCGGAGCTGTTCCAGGCGACTTTGCCTTCTGCGAGCCCTTCTTTTTCTTTGGTGCCACTGATCACAATGGCTGCACAGCCCTGAAGGTCCAGAAGTCCACGGTCAAATGTTTTTTTGTCCTCTTTTGCCCCGAAACCGGCTTGTGATCGCAAGGCACGTCCATCGATGCCTTCTTGTTCTGCAACTAACGCATGGAGTTTGAACGCTTCACGGGAGAGCAGACCCGCTTCATACTGTTCCTTGATGGTTCTGGAGTCGGCAAGCAGTCGGTGTACCCAAGGGAAATATTCAGATGAGACAAGAAGCGCTTTCTTTTTGACAAATTTTCCATATGCAGCAATGCCCTCTTCAGCCAGGCGTGAACGCCATAACCAAGGATCGAATTCATCATCCTTGTGCCAATGTTCTTTGGGGGTTAGCGATGACAGAGAAGGATAATCGGCAAATAGTGGTGCCAGAGGCAGCAGCCCTATAGACTGGATACGCTGTACTGCTTCTTCGTACGTTATAACGGCTTCATATGTCATGATATCAGTAGGCTCCTTTTTGTGTGTAGTCAAGCTACGACTTGGTTGAAGCAAGGTATCTCCGGCTCACTTCCTCGGCATGCTGACGAATCTCACTGCGAAGTTGGAGAGGTTCAATCACTTCGGCTTCACGTCCTAATCGGTAAAAGAATCGTACGGCCCAGTCCCATTCCCCTGGTGGACAAAGGAATGATAATTCCCAGAGATCCGGGGCAATTTCAGTCATCTTTTCACCAATATGCTCGTCCTGTTCAGCTTCAATCATTCCCCGATAACTCAGTTGTACCTTAACCAGGATTGGCGGCTGTTCTGGAGGGATCGGCTTACTCTGCTGTTGCTCTGCCTGTTCATTAAGCATCTGTGCATCCTGTGGTTCGATCGCTTTGACTTCGATAATTCGGTCAACCCGGAACAGACGTTGTTCAACATGTTCGAGGGAATATGCTTCACAGTACCAGAAGCCAGAGGAAGCATATACCCGTGTGGGACAGATATGCAACCAACGCTGACGTGATGCGGAGCGATACAGCACAATAAGCCACCCGTGTTCGGGTATACATGCCAGCAGTGCGTCCAGATGAGGAAGAATGTAATTGCGGTCTGGAATATGATGATGCAGTTGTTTGAGCATGGGATCAATTCGCGACATAATATCATCCGGAATGATAGCCTTAACTTTGTTCATCAGGGTCCAGCGTTTCTCATGAAAGGGTGTGTCGGCGTAGCGACTTAGACCTTCAAGAGCGAATAAGAGCGTCGCTGCTTCTACCGGGTCCAGCTGTAATGGGGGTAATACGTAACCCTCCATAAGACTGAAACCGCCTCAAGGACCGGAAATGGCAATAATGGGCACATTCATCTCGGAGAGGGATTGAATATCCCGAAGAATCGTGCGACGGGAAACCTCAAATTTCTCACCTAATGAGTGTGCCGTTTCGTGACCATGCTGTAATGCCATTACAATGGCAGCAAGCCGATTTGTTCTGTTCATGTCAGCCACTCCGTTTCGATCTGCGCCGCCGGAAAGTGATGTCGTAGTTATATTTCAATTGTAACAACGAATAAGTTACATCATGAGTGTCACCAATTTTTCAACTGTTCATTATTTTATAATGGATCAGCATCAGGATTCACAAGCATGTTCCGGCAGGCGTTGTTAAAATGTGTTTCTCGTCCAATTCGCTTTGCATACTGATATTTCCTTCTATCAAAAAGACCACAGATCATGCCAAAAACCCGTATCCGGTGTAGACGGATACGGGAAGTAGCAGCTTTTGGCTTACAGAAGACGATAAAGGTCTGAAATCTATACCAATATCCTCGCTGAAGACAATAACAAGTATAAAAGGAATGAATATGTGACACTTTGTATCGCGGGAATTTCTATCACATTATATTATTCCGAATGATTTCAATTAAGCGAAATCGCTTATTTCATTTCGAGCAATTGCACTCCACGGGCTTCAATCTCAACACTTCCCGAAAGCTCACGATTGGTGAGCAGATCATGTGCCTTAGTTGTTCCCAGATCATAGGATTGTGTGGTTGCGTTATGGTTCATGACAAACAGGTAGGGTCTGCCGTCTTTGGTTCGTGCGCTTACTTCAACACCTTCTGGTGTCACAAGCAAGGATTCTACGTTCTTGGCTGCTGCAAGCTGTCCCAGCAAACCATCCAGGAAGCGCTCATCCGGGTCGGATGCAACGTACCAGGCTTCACCTTGACCAAAGGTATTACGTGTCACAACAGGCATGCCTTTATAAAAGTCGTCTCCATACTCCGCGATGACTTCGGCTCCTTCACTGTGCAGCAGGTCACACAGCATGCCGCAGCCATACTCTCCTTCAAGATCGCCGTAGGTTTCTTTGAGGACAATGCGGTTCTTTTGCTCAGGCAGCAGGGCATCAATCTCTTCCACCCAGATTCCGAGCAGTTTACGAAGTTCTCCCGGATATCCACCTGTGGTCACGAGATCGTTCTCGTTGACAATGCCGCTGAAGAAGGTCGTCAGGAATGTTCCACCTGCTTCAACATACTTCTCCAGTTTAGCGGCAAACCCTGGTTTAACCATGTAAAGAACAGGGGCAAGGACAATGTCGTATTTGCTCATATCCGTATCCACACTGATGATATCTACTTGTATGTTGCGGCGGAAGAAGGCTGCGTAGTATTTATGGATCTGATCCACATAGTTCAGGGCAACCGTAGGTCCGCTTGATTTTTCGATGGCCCACCAGTTATCCCAGTCGAACACAATCGCTACTTTGGATTCAACAGATGCATCCAGCGTGGTATCTCCAAGGATCTGCAATTCCTTACCCAGCTCAGCGACTTCGCGGAATACACGTGTATTCTCATGTCCAGCATGCTCAATAACTGCACCATGATACTTCTCACAGGCACCGATGGAGCGGCGAAGCTGGAAGAACATGATGGTATCGGCCCCGTGCGCAACAGATTGATAACTCCACAGACGCATGACACCTGGACGTTTCAGTGAGTTATATGGCTGCCAGTTCTGCTGACTTGGTGTTTGCTCCATCAGCATGAACGGTTGACCATCCTTCAGTCCGCGCATAAGGTCATGAGCCATTGCCGTGAAGCTGACAGGAGTGGCGAGACCAGGATAACTGTCCCAGGAGACGATATCCAAATATTTTGCCCATTTGAAATAGTCCAACTGCTTGAAAAATCCCATCAGATTGGTAGTCACGACGGAGTCCGGAATATGTTTTTTGATCGCATCGTATTCCAACAGATAACAATCCAGCATGCTGTCGGAGTTGAAGCGAGAATAGTCCAGCGAGATTCCCTGGAAGGTTGAATTGCTGTTACCCCAATGTTCGCTCAGGTTGCTCGGTAATACAATCTCGTCCCAATCGTAGAAGGTATGCCCCCAGAAATTCGTATTCCATGCTTTGTTGACCTGTTCCAGAGTCTGATAGCGTTCTTTCAGATACACGCGGAACGCTTTCTCACAGTTGTCACAGTAGCACTCACCGCCATATTCGTTGGAGATGTGCCATACGAGAACTGCGGGGTGATCCTTGTATCGTTCGGCCAGTTTATCCGCAATCTTCTCAGCGTATTTGCGATAGGTCGGGCTGTTGGGACAGGAATTATGGCGCCCACCGAATTTGCGTTTGCGTCCATCTGCATCTACACGAAGCACGTCTGGATATTTCTTTGCCATCCAAGCCGGATGGGCAGCAGTGCTTGTTGCAAGGCATATATAGACACCATTTTCATATAAACGATTAATCAGTTGGTCGAGTTCTTCAAAACGGTAAGTAACTTCATCAGGCTGAATCAGTGCCCATGAAAATACGTTGATTGTGGCAATATCAATGCCTGCCAATTGGAACATGCGCAGGTCTTCAAGGTGGGTTTCGTGATCCCACTGTTCCGGGTTGTAATCGCCCCCGTAGAACATTTTGGGGAGTTTGCTACTAATCAATGTGTTCACCTCTTGTATAAGAATAATCCTATACTATATGATACATATGACTTTTAAAATATAATAAAAGTAATGACTCATATAAGAATACGGAAGTTTATTTCAGCTTATACCCAAGGAGGCATCCCATGTTTATCTCCCCCCGACATCAACGATATTTCATGACATCACGTGATCAGCCGCTGCCCCTTTATATTGAGAGTCTAGGTTATAACGGCAATCAGGAGAAGGTGTCCAGACCTGTGGGGTATCCCTGTTACCATTGGCTTCAGACAGTAAAGGGAGCCGGAGAATTCAAGTTTGCCGGGTCCACGGTCGTACTGGGGGAAGCATCAGGTATTTTGCTTCCGCCGAATGAACCGCATGAATATGTGCGCGCCCAAGGAGAGTGGGAGACATTCTATATTACATTTGGCGGTTCCCAGTGTCCGGCAATCTTGGAGTCACTTAGTCTGGGTGAAGCAGCGTTGCATCAGTGGGAGCAGAGCAGTCCGTTCAATGATTACGGCCAGGAAGTGCTGGATTCAATCAGAAGTGATCAGGATTTGTCGGGACTCGAGGCGTCAGCGGATATATACCGATTTCTGATTTTGCTCAAAAAACATGGCATGACCGGCAATCGGTCTTCGATCTCTCATGCCGTGGAGAGACTCGCTCCACTCATTGCATTCATGGAACAGCATTATGCGAATCCTGAGATTGGTCTCGAACATATGGCTGACGTCACGGGGATCTCATCCAGACATCTGAACACCTTGTTCAAGCAGTCCTTTGGCATGACAGCCTACAGTTATTTCATTTTGCTGCGCATTCGCAAAGCCAAGGAAATCATGACCGGGGATACCGCCCTGACGATTAGGGAGACTGCAGTTAGGGTAGGGTTTCGAGATGCTAGCCATTTTGTAGCAACTTTTCGCAGGATTGAGGGGGTGACTCCTGAACAGTTCCGTAATTTGTACTAACATGTATCCAAATGAACAAAAAGTGATGCCAGGAAGGTATTGATGCGCTAGGGTCATTACCGTTATGATGGTATCGATTCCTGAGATTCGAAAACGTTTAAACGGACCCATGGTTCCGTTCTACTTGGAGAGGATGATTGAAGATGACAACAACTATACCTTTATGGGATCATGCTGCACCTTATGCAGCCCAGGGCCATGAAGACGAAATGCCACATTTGATTCCATTTATTCAGCCCGGTTCCGAGAGCGCTGTCATTGTATGTCCAGGGGGCGGCTATGGATTTTTGGCTGATCATGAAGGTGCTCCAATAGCCGAATTGTTGAACCGTGCAGGTATAAGTGCATTTGTCCTGAAATATCGGGTGGCGCCTCACCAGCATCCTGCACCGATAACAGATGGTCAGCGTGCCATACGTTATGTTCGTGCGCATGCCGAGCAGTACGGCATCAACCCTGCCAAGATTGCAGTACTTGGTTTCTCCGCAGGCGGACATCTCACAGCAACACTGGGAACGCTGTATGACGAGGGACAACCGGATCATGAGGACCTCATTGAACGCCAGAGTTCACGCCCGGACCGAGTTATTCTCTGTTATCCGGTCATTACGATGGAGTCCTATGGACATGCTGGTTCCCGTGAGAATTTGCTTGGGTCTGATGCGTCTGCCGAGCAGATCAAGGCTTTCAGCGCGGAGCAGCAGGTAAGAGCGGATGCTCCTGAAGCGTTCATCTGGCACACCAGTGATGACCAGGCAGTGCCTGTAGAGAATAGCTTGCGTTACGCACTTGCATTGGGTGCGCATGGCATTCCCTATGACTTGCACGTTTTTGAGAAAGGTTCACACGGTCTTGGATTGGCTGAGGACAACCACGCGGTTCGGGTATGGTCGGATCTATGCTTGACTTGGCTTAAAAATCAAGGCTGGTAATCACTGAATGATAACAAGTTAACGGTCCTGACTAATTAATTATTCCTATATTGGCGCCTTGGAGCGAAGGAGAAAATGACGATGAAATTGCAGAAAAATGACAAGCTTCTGTTTATCGGGGATTCGATTACAGATTGTGGTCGGGAACATCCTGTAGGCGAAGGCAGTTCAGGTCTGGGCCATGGTTACGTAGCGCAAGTCTATGCTCTCTTGCGGTCCATCTATCCGGAATTGATGTTGCGTGTCCAGAATGTGGGTAATGGTGGAAATACGATTCGTGATCTGAAACAGCGTTGGGATCGTGATGTGCTAGACCTTAAACCGGACTGGCTGACGATCATGATCGGCATTAATGATGTATGGCGTCAGTTCGACAACCCATTGTCAACAGACTCACATGTGTTTCTTGAAGAATACGAATCCACATTGCGTGAACTGGTGGCTTCGGTTCGTCCGAACCTGAAAGGTCTGGTAGTAATGACACCTTATTATCTTGAGGCTAATCCGGAAGACCCGATGCGGGCAACGATGGATATCTACGGAGAAGCGGTACGCAGGGTAGCGAATGAGTATGATGCGGTGTATGTGGATACACAGGCTGCATTTGCTCCATTTTGGGATCATTTCTATACGTCTGTGCTGACTTATGACCGGGTACATCCGGATGCAACGGGCCATATGGTATTGTCCAAAGCATTCTTGGATGCCATCGGATTCGAATGGTCAGGCGGCGTCAAATCTAAATAAGGACGTGAGGGCATGAGCGACGTAACTGTAGCAGTACAAACCCCGGCATTACTGGGGGAAGGTCCAAGCTGGGATGCGGAGAACAATCGATTGTTGTGGGTAGATATTGAAAGCTTCAAGGTGCATGTGTATGATCCAGCTACAGGGCAGGATCAGGCTTATGATGTCGGTGAACATGTCGGGGCTGTTGTTCCCTATCGTGGTGACGAAGTTGTGGTTGCTTTACGCAGTGGATTCCATACGTATCACTTGCTTACGGGTGAGCTGCAGGCTATTGAAGACCCTGAACAAGATAAGGATATCAATCGTTTTAATGATGGAAAATGTGATGCGAAGGGCCGCTTCTGGGCAGGCACGATGAGCATGAATAATGAGAGCAAAGCCGGATCATTGTATTGTTTGGAGCAAGGGCAACCCGTTCGCACAATGGTACAAGGTGTGTCTACATCCAACGGTCTGGGCTGGAGTCCGGATCGGCAGACCATGTATTACATTGATACCCCGACACGTTCTATTGACCGGTTTGATTTTGATCTGACGGCAGGTACGATACAAAATCGGACAAGTATCATTCACATACCGGAGGAATTCGGTTTTCCGGATGGGATGACGGTTGATGGTGAGGGCATGCTGTGGGTTGCGCACTGGGGCGGAGGAAGAGTCACTCGTTGGAACCCGCATACATCAGAACTGTTGCAACAGATCGAGGTGCCGGCAGATCAGGTAACATCCTGCTGTTTTGGTGGACCGGATCTCGAAGAGTTATACATTACAACAGCACGTATAGGGATTAAGGAAGAACGTCTGAAAGAGACACCGGATGCGGGCTCACTTTTTGTCATCAGACCGGGCGTTAAAGGGCAGGAGACTCACGCTTATGGTAGCCAGCAATAAACAGGTGCCAATTATGTAGTGAACCTTAGTGAACCTCTGCCTGGTTTGCCAGGAAAGAAACGATTCCATTTTTTACTCTTATATAAAATGTCGAAAGGTGCTGTTCTAACAGCATCTTTTTTTGTTGCATAAACGAGTTTAAACACTGAAAATATTTTACAAAAATCGGAATTTCGACAGAGGGGTTTTTAGATTGCCAGCGAATGTTATTTATTGAAAGTATTATCCAGATAACCGCGAATCAGGAACAATCATGTAAGCGCTTAACAATGTGACTGGAAGGGGGTGAGGCTTCTTGTATCAAGGGATGCATTGATTCGTCTGGCACGCCATCATCAGCACGATGAGACAGCGGGGATAGACCGAAATGCAGTAACGAAGTAGAAGAGGAGGATAAGTTGATATGAGAACGTTTATGGGGAAATTGCGAATGATGAGCCTGACGGTTGCCGTAGTAACCGCCTCGCTGGGAGGACTTGCTGGAACAACAGCGGCGGCACCAAGTGAAGCCTATGAGTGGAAAAATGTGGTGACGGGTGCAGGAGGCGGGTTTGTACCGGGCATTATTTTCAACGAGTCGGAAAAGGATCTGATCTATGCCCGTACGGATATCGGGGGAGCCTATCGCTGGAATGCGGCTGACGAGAGGTGGATACCCTTAACGGATTTTGTCGGCTGGGATGACTGGAACAAGAATGGTGTGGACGCACTGGCTACGGACCCGGTTGATCCCGATCGGGTGTATATGGCAGTTGGGACGTATACGAATTCGTGGGATCAAAATAATGGCTCCATCTTGCGCTCTACGGACCGGGGAGATACATGGCAGACCACAACACTTCCGTTCAAAGTGGGCGGCAACATGCCGGGACGTTCAATGGGAGAACGCCTGACCGTGGACCCGAATGATAACAGTATTCTGTATTTCGGCGCACGAAGTGGTCATGGGTTATGGAAAAGTACCGATTACGGTGTGACCTGGAACGAAGTCACAAGCTTCCCGAATCCGGGAAATTATGTGCAAGATCCTTCGAATGAATATACCAGTGACATCGTAGGTCTGGCATGGATTACATTTGACAAGACAACAGGTTCGGCAGGGCAAGCAACCCAGACAATCTATGTGGGTGTTGCGGATAAAGCTCAAAGCGTGTATCGCAGCACAAATGGCGGCCTGACCTGGTCAGTTGTTGCTGGTCAACCTACAGGTTATATTCCGCATCATGGTGTATTTGATTCAGACGGAAGCCTCTATATTACGTACAGCGATGGTGTTGGACCGTATGATGGGGCAAAAGGTGACGTGTGGAAACTGAATACATCGACAGGTGTCTGGACCAATATCAGCCCTGTTCCAAGCAGCAGTACGGATAATTATTTTGGATATGGCGGATTGGCTGTTGATGCACAGAATCCCGGTACATTGATGGTTGCGACATTAAATTCCTGGTGGCCGGATGCCACCTTGTTCCGCAGTACAGATGGCGGAGCGACATGGACACGCATATGGGAATTTGAAGGATATCCGAACCGGAAGTTACGTTATACACAGGATATTTCGGCAGCGCCATGGCTCACATTTGGCACTAATCCTGCCCCGCCCGAAACAACCCCAAAACTGGGTTGGATGATCGGTGATCTGGAGATTGATCCGTTTGATTCGGATCGCATGATGTATGGAACAGGTGCTACGATCTATGGAACGAAGAATCTGACAGACTGGGATGATGATGAAAAAATCAATATTTCAGTGATGGCGAAGGGGGTTGAGGAGATTGCGGTACTGGATCTGATCAGCCCGCCAAGTGGTGCACATTTGATAAGCGGGTTGGGGGATGTCTCCGGATTCCGTCATAACAATCTGGACCAGGCTCCAGCTACCATATTTACGAGCCCGAACTATCCTTCCACAGAAAGTCTGGATTTTGCAGAGTTAAGTCCAAATACGATGGTTCGCGTAGGTAAAGCAGATTATACTGCTGATCCAAATGCAAAATCCATGGGTTTGTCCAGTGACGGAGGTACTACGTGGTATAAGGCCAATGCAGAACCTGCCGGCACAACCGGAGGAGGGACCGTAGCCATCTCTGCGAATGGTAACCGACTCGTATGGAGCACATCAGATAAAGGCGTACATTATTCGACTGGCGGAAATTCATGGACGGCAAGTACGGGCATACCTGCACAGGCAAAAGTGATTTCGGATCGTGTCAATCCAAACAAATTCTATGGATTTGCAGCCGGTAAAATCTATGTGAGTGTGAATGGTGGTGCTACCTTCACGGCATCACCTGCGACCGGACTTCCGATGGAAGGAAATGCCGATCTGGATGCCGTTCCAGGTGTTGAAGGCGAACTCTGGTTTGCTGGTGGTAGTGAGGAAGAAGGTCCTTACGGATTATGGCATTCCACGGATTCAGGAGCGACATTCACGAAGCTTGCCAATGTAGAGGAAGCAGACAGTATCGGATTTGGTAAAGCAGCCCCTGGGCAGAGCGTTGTTGCGTTATACACGGTTGCACAGATCGATGAAACACGTGGGTTCTTCCGCTCTGATGACGGTGGTGCCAATTGGGTTCGTATCAACGATGATCAGCATCAGTATGCTCGTGTAACTACTATTACGGGTGATCCGCGTCTGTATGGAAGAGTATATCTTGGAACGAATGGCCGCGGAATTTTGTATGCTGACCGTGTTGGAGGTAACAATGGCGGAGGTACACCAGTGACCAACTCTGCGATTACACCGGTTACAGCCGAATTTGATCGCAAAACAGGCAATCAGGTTAATATTCCAGTCACGTTAACACTTAACGGCAATACACTTGCATCCATTCGCAACGGGAATGCAACGCTGGTTTCAGGTACAGATTACACGTTGACAGGCAATGAGGTCGTATTAAGTGAAAACTACCTGGCTTCACTGCCAAATGGCGCAGCGGCGCTAACCTTTCAATTCAGCGCAGGCGCTCCTGCGACCTTGAATCTGCTCATTAAAGACACGACAGCTGCACCTGTTGGAACCATACGCATTGAGATGTATAACAGCAACACTTCAGCGACGGGCAGCTCGATTAGTCCCAAATTCAAACTGACAAATACGGGTACTACAGCCTTGAATCTGTCTGATGTGAAAATGAGATATTATTACACGATAAACGGTGAACAGCCTCAGAACTTCTTCGCTGACTGGGCGACTGCTGGCAGTGCGAATGTAACAGGCACGTTCAGTGCACTCAATCCGGTACGGACAGGTGCTGATCACGTGCTTGAGATTGGATTCACAGCTTCGGCTGGAACACTGAATGCGGGACAAAGCACGGAAATCCATACGCGCATCTCCAAGAACAATTGGACCAACTATACGCAAACGGATGATTATTCTTTTGCAGGTAGTCAGACTTCCTATACGGACTGGTCCAAAGTCACCGGTTATATCGCGGGAAGTCTCCAATGGGGAATTGAACCATAAGTGAGTGATTTAACGAAATAAAGGATTGAAATAGGGGTCCTGATTCGCCAAATGATCAAATGGCGAGTCGGGGCTTCTTATTTTGTCGAAATATAGTGTAAACTATAGATAGTTACCATTGCTTTTAAGGATCGTTTTAGGATATAAAAAGATGTACAATTAATTTAGAATTAATGTAACCGCTAACACTGGAAAGTGTTTATAACCGATATATAATAGTTGGTATAGCCTGTACAGATATAGAGGAAAGATTAGACAAGGGGGTCGCGATCATGAACCGGTTGTGCAAGGTGCTGATTGTTGACGATGAGTTTCTGGTAAGACAGGGCATAAAGCACCATATGAACTGGGAAGCGGAAGGATTTAACATTGTAGGTGAAGCTTCCAACGGTGAAGAAGGATTACAGCAGGTGAACCTGTTAAAACCGGATATTGTGATCACCGACATTGTCATGCCTGTCATGGATGGGGAAACGTTTGTCCGTACACTAAAAGCCAGTAATCCGCAGATTGAAGTTATTGTACTTAGCAGCTTCAGTGAATTCGAGTATGTACGTTCAACGCTTCAGCACGGGGCAGCCGATTATATACTGAAACCCAAGCTGGATACGAATGAATTATTGCAAGTCCTTCAACGCACAGCGGGTAAAATTCCGGAGCTACAGTTCGAGCCGTCGCACGATGGCTGGAGACTTGGACAACTGATGGAGAAGATGCTGTCCGGATTTACACTGGATGAAGATAGCGAAATGCCGATCATTCGAGATACCTTTCCGTATGAATCCTTTCGCTTGCTGGTGTATAAACCCGTGGGTGCTGGAGGGAATCCACTGAAGATGGATCAGGAACAGATTGAATCCAAGCTCCGCAGTGATCTGCCTGAAGTAGAATGTGCAATGGTTCCCGCAGAGGGTACATTACCTGTGATGCTTCTTAATGTCGATCCTGCGAGAGATGAATGGATGCTTGAACGGATCAGACAGTTGGCCAGTGAAAATGCAGCAGGAGAAGGCAGTCCTGGTTGGGTGCTTAGTGAAAGCTTTACTTCATTTGAACAGATGGGTGTTGTTTACCGGGAACGCCTGATTAAGCTGATTGAATATCGCTTCTATTATAAGAATCGACCAATCCTGGTGTATGGTGAACTGCCTCCAATGCATCCCGCAGGTTACCAGTTTAATGTGAATATGTTTTTGCAGCATGTGAAGCGTAACCGGGTCGAAGCGGCAAGGGAGTATTTACAGGATCATGCAAAAACACTTGGACGGGATTATATTGCCGATGTGTTTGAGATCAAATCATTTCTCGGTAACTTGATCTTCAACGTGACCATTACCCTCGCGGATATGGATGTTCAGTCTGCCGGGCTGGAAGAGAGCAAATATACGTATTTTAAAAATGTGGACGGGGCTTCAAGCCTGGACGAAGTCATGACTGTGCTTGATCAATTCATGACGGAAGTTCAGGAGTGCACCGTTGGTGCGGGTGGAAAACGAAGTGATCCCAACATGAAGATGCTGCTGGATTACATGCATGAGCACTTTGATCAGCCGCTCGGGCTTGCTGAAGTAGCCAAACATTTTCATTTTAATCCATCGTATTTATCAAGTTATTTTTCATCTCACAAAAAAGAAGGATTTAATGAATACTTAAATAAAATTCGGATTGAAAAAGCCGAGGAACTGCTCCGATCCGATGATGTGACGATCTCTGAGATTAGCAGTATGGTAGGCTATTCCGATCATAGTTACTTTTGCAAAGTATTCAAAAAATTCACCGGATTATCACCAAGCCGATACCGGCGCAAATTCTGGGCATAAAGTCAGAAGGATAAGATCATGAAGAAATGGATGAACCAATTATCTCGTCTCGGATTGTTTCCCAAGTTGTTTCTGGTTATGGTGGTCAGTATTGTCCTCGTTTCTGTACTCATCTTATGGACGACCATTCACATGTCAACCAATCTGTTTACTGAGACGTTCAGTATCACAAACTCCAAGGTGCTTAATCAGATCAAAACAAATTTTGAATCCTTTAATGAGGCCATTGCTGCCGTATCGAATAATGTGACGCAGAGTGGATCGATCCGAGGATTCCTGTCCGAAGGAGATGCCGATTCCCTCACGATGGCCAAATCCTTCTATAATATGAGGGAAACGATGGATCGAATTCAATCTATCACAGAATCCTACGAAGTCGGGATAACAATTATCGGGATTAATGGACGGAGCTATTCCACGAATCGTGCTCACCTTCAGTTGTCCGTGGATGAATTGAAGCAGGAGCCAATTACGATGGAAGCCGCTGAGACGCCGAGTCGTCTTATCTTTGATGTTTACCAAAACGAGGCAACGCTTGGGAGTCAGCAGATGATCTCTGCGACGAAAGCGTTGACGGACCGAACACGCAGCCGGATATACGGTACGCTCTATGTCACGATGAGAGAAGACATATTCCGGCAATTTTACAGCAGCTTTACAAGTCGTGGCAATGATGTGGTCATTATGAATGAAAAAGGTGAGATTGTATCATCGAATCGTGAAGACTGGATCGGAACAACTCAGCTGGATTTGCTATCGTATGCCCGGGATATGAACAACAACTCTCCGAGAAGTATTAATGCTCGTGTGATGGATCAGGATAGCGTTGTGTTATCCGAGTATTTACCGTTCTATCGGTTTTATATTGTCAATGTAGTGGATAAGGATCTGGCGATGGGTCAACTTATCGACATGAAGACGGTTGCCCTGATCTGTGCAGCTATCGTTGTGGGGGCACTCATCCTTGTGTTTCTCATCACCAGCCAGATTACCAAGTCATTACGCAGACTTGTGAAGCAGATGTCCAACATTACAAAAAGTGATCTGGACAACTACATTCCGGTGAGCGGAAGCTACGAGAGCAGGCAGCTTGGTCATGCTTACAATTACATGCTTGATGAACTGCATGATTATGTGGATCAGTTAGTACAGACACAGCATGAACAACGGAACGCAGAGCTTGCGGCATTACAGAGTCAGATTAATCCTCACTTCTTGTACAATACACTTGCATCTGTCAAAGTTCTGGTGCAACAAGGCAACAAAGACAGGGCTGCGGAGACGATTAATGCATTAATTGGATTGTTGCAAAATACGATCAGTGATGTGAGTCAGACTGTTACCGTGGAACAAGAAGTCGAGAATTTGAAAAATTATGTCTTCATTAATCACGTCAGATATGGTGGCCGGATTAAAGCAGCTTTCTACGTGGCTCCGGATTGTACACACTATCATGTACCCAAACTGGTGATCCAGCCGTTTATTGAGAATGCATTTTTCCATGGATTCATCAAGAAAGAAACGGGTACGATTCATGTCATGGTTTCCAGAGCGGGAGAATCACTCATCTGTGAGATTATGGACAATGGGGATGGAATTGAAGGACTTGTCATGGGAGAAACGTTGCCCAATCCAAAGAACAATCGTCAACTATTCAGTGGTATTGGTATTCGCAATGTCCATGACCGTATTGAGTTATTATATGGTTCACCTTATGGGGTCACCATTATGAGTAAGGTTGGGGAAGGAACGAGAGTGACCGTTACACTGCCTTTAATCACGAGTTGAATCGAAACACGATTCGATTGAATACACTTAAAATCGAGATCCCTCGCTTCTGTTTTCTACAGAGGCGGGGGATTTTCACGTGTCAGAGGTAAAGCGGGTAAAATCATTTTTGTACTATTCCAAGATCAAGAAATTACAAAATCAAAAGAAATTACAAAAAACCAAATTTAATGCAAACGGTTTCTGTAAAGGTTTTCATTGTGGCAATAAGATGACAAATCCGTACAAAATTATTACTAACGAAACGCGATTTGGGAATGATAAGATGTATACATCGAAAGCAACCGCTTTCAGAAAACGCAAACAAATTACACACAAAGAGGTCGAAGGGGAGTTGAATGTTTTGAAAAAAATGTGGGTATTGATGCTCGTTACAGTACTGCTGTTGTCCGCATGTTCATCCGGTGGCGGAGGTAAATCCGCTAGTGGTGGTGACGAAAAAACAAACGAAATTACGGTATGGGCTTGGGACAAAGCTTTTAACGTAGCTGCAATGGAAACAGCAAAAGAAGCATATCAAAAAGCAAATCCTGATGTGAAAATTAACATCATTGAATACGCTCAAGCTGATATCATTCAGAAACTGAACACGGGGCTTAACTCCGGAACTGCCAGCGGTCTTCCAAACGTAGTTCTGATTGAAGACTATCGTTCACAAAGCTTCTTGAATGCATATCCTGATGCGTTCAAAGATCTGTCTTCCAGTATCACGGCTTCCGATTTTGCAGATTACAAACTCGGACCAACAGCGTTTGATGGCAAACAATACGGAGTACCATTTGACTCCGGCGTTGCTGGTTTGTACTACAGAACAGATCTGCTGGAGCAAGCTGGCTACAAATCAGCTGACCTGCAAGACATCACTTGGGATGACTACATCCAAATCGGTAAAGATGTAAAAGCTAAAACAGGTAAAGAGCTTCTTTCTCTTGACCCGAATGACCTTGGTTTGATTCGTATGATGATCCAAACTGCAGGTAAATGGTATTCCGCAGAAGATGGTAAAACACCTGACATTGCTAATAATGCCGCTCTTAAAGAAGCGTTTATTACTTACAAAGCGATGATGGATGCCAACATTGTTAAATTGCACTCTGACTGGAGTCAATTCGTTGCCAACGCCAATAACGGTAGCGTAGCAACAATTCCTACAGGTAACTGGTTCTCACCATCTGTACGTCAAGAAGCTTCCCAATCCGGTAAATGGGCTGTAGCTCCAATGCCAAAAATGGCTGGTCAACCAAACTCTGTTCATGCATCCAACTTGGGTGGTAGCTCTTGGTATGTTATGAACAACGTTCCTGGTGCAGATCAAGCAGCTGATTTTGTTGCAAAAACATTTGGTTCTGACAAACAATTGTATCAAGATCTGTTGAACAACATCGGCGCAATTGGTACGTACAAACCAGCAGTTGATGGCGAAGCTTATGCGAAAGCAGACGAGTACTTCGGCGGACAAAAAATCTTCACAGACTTTGCGAATTGGACGAAAGAAATTCCAAGCGTAAACTATGGTATCAACACATATGCCATTGAAGATATTCTGGTTGTAGAGATGCAAGCATTCCTGAACGGTAAATCAATCGATGACGTTCTGGCTGATGCACAAAAACAAGCTGAAGCACAATTAAACTAAGATACCCAAGGTAACTTATAGAACCCTAGGAAACATCGGAGCCGTCTCCCATGTCCGGCGCAAGTCGAACCGGATATGGCGAGAGGCTCCGTGGGTTCTACCCATGTTCCATGGAGAGAGAGGAGCCATACTGTGAAAGCCATGAATACAGGAGACAGTCTCCAAAAGAAAAATAATTTGACTGGATGGGCTTTTGTTTTGCTGGCTGTTGTCGGGATTGTTGCATTTTACTTCTACCCGATGATCCAAGCGCTGCTCTTATCGTTCAAGTCTGGTGTAGGAGCCAATCTTGAATTTTCGGGCCTTTCTAACTACAAAAGATTGTTAGTGGATACAACGTTCCGTACAGCATTATCGAATACATTTATCTACTTGATTATTCAAGTGCCTGTAATGATTATTCTTGGTTTGTTTATTTCCGTATTGCTGAATGACAGCACATTACGCTTCCGGAGCTTCTTCCGTACAGCGATTTTCTTGCCTTGTGTAACTTCATTGGTAGCGTACTCTGTTGTATTCAAATATTTGTTCGCACCAGATGGAATGGTGAACCAATTCCTGATGGGCTTGCACATTATTGGCGATCCAATTCAATGGATCACAGACCCGTTCTGGGCTAAAATTACGATCATAATCGCCGTTACTTGGCGTTGGACCGGATATAACATGATTTTCTATCTGTCATCCCTGCAAAACATCGATCAATCGATCTATGAAGCTGCAAGAATTGACGGAGCGAATGCTTTTACACAATTCTTCAAAATCACTGTACCTTTGCTTAAACCGATTATCCTCTTCACGTCCATCACATCAACGATTGGTACATTGCAAATCTTCGATGAGATCATGAATATTACCAAAGGTGGTCCAGGTAATGCGACCATGTCGATTTCACAATACATCTACAACCTTTCGTTCAAATATTCACCGGACTTCGGTTATGCAGCAACAGTGTCGTATTCCATCGTAATCTTGATTATTGTATTGTCCATCATCCAGTTTAAAGTGGCAGGTGATAATAAAAATGGCTAAAGCTAAAGCAAAACGGATTTTCACGTATGTGTTCCTATCCATCGTCGCCTTTGTATCCATTTTCCCTTTCTTCTGGATGCTGGTCAGTTCAACAAATGCATCAGTTGATGTAACCAAGGGTAGACTGCTGCCCGGGTCAGCTTTTATTGATAACTTCAACAAACTGATTGATTCGACAAATCTGGTACAGGCTCTCGGAAACTCGGCGATTATCTCTGTAATCTCCACTGTCTTGGCACTGTTTATTGGTTCCATGGCAGGTTATGGCTTCGAGGTATATCGCACGAAGTCCCGTGATATCGTGTTTAATATCCTGTTGTTATCCATGATGATCCCGTTTGCAGCGATCATGGTACCACTGTATCGTATGTTTGCAACAATCTCGGGAGTTGCACCGGTTATCGGAATCAACACGATGGCAGCAGTGATCCTGCCAACCATCGCAACAGCGTTCCTGATCTTTTTCTTCCGTCAGAACACCAAAATGTTCCCGAAAGATTTGCTGGAAGCTGGACGTATTGATGGTTTGAGTGAACTCGGCATCTTCTTGAAGATCTATATGCCAACCATGAAAACAACATATGCAGCGGCAGCAATCATTACATTCATGAGTAGCTGGAACAACTATCTGTGGCCACTCATTGTATTGCAAACACCTGACCAACAAACGATTCCACTGTTGATCTCAAATCTGGGTGCTGGTTATTCTCCGGATTACGGAGTAATCATGACAGCAATCGTGATTGCAACACTGCCTACAGCAATCGTTTTCTTCATCATGCAGAAACATTTTGTTGCAGGTATGGTAGGTTCCGTGAAGTAATGAAAACAGCATAATCCGTGCAAATGACGGATGCAGGAAAGAAGAGAGGGCGCTGTTGTGGCGTACCTCTGTCTTTTTTGTTTATGTAAAGCAAAAGGAAATCCAGCGTAAACCTTGAATAAGTCAAACTATAACGTTTTAAAGGGAGAGAGAGCCGATGAAAGCAACAAAGGCAGATATCAACTGGTTGGGGGACGTAAGTGTATTTGAGGTGAACCGTCTTCATGCCTATTCCGATCACCGTTATTACCAAACAATGGATGAAGCTGTAGGTTCAGGCGCGATGTCCATGCGTTATGATCTGAATGGTACGTGGAAATTCAACTATGCCATTCGTCCAGACAGCCGTTCTGAGTTTTTCTATACATCCGATTTTTCCAGTGAAGGCTGGGATGATATTGAAGTTCCGGGGCATATCCAACTTCAAGGATACGGACAGATTCAATATGTAAATACACAATATCCTTGGGATGGCCTGAACGAAATTCGTCCGCCGGCATTACCACAGGATAAAAATCCGGTTGGAAGTTACATTCGCACATTCCACCTGCCGACAGGTTGGGAGTCGAATCCGGTATATATTTCTTTCCAAGGTGTAGAGTCTGCATTCTATGTATGGCTTAATGGACAATTCGTAGGATACGGAGAAGACAGCTTCACGCCATCTGATTTTGACCTGACGCCATTCCTTCAGGATGGAGAGAACAAACTCGCAGTTGAGGTGTATCAACGCAGCACAGGCAGCTGGCTGGAGGATCAGGATTTCTGGCGTTTCTCCGGTATTTTCAGAGATGTGTATCTGTATACCGTCCCAACTGCACACGTTCGTGATGTTCATGTTCGCACAGATCTGGACAAGTCCTATACCAACGGTACGTTGCAACTAGATTTGAAACTGGAAGGAAAAGCGGTTGCTGGAGCGCGAGTAGAGGCTGAACTTCGTGATCGTGAAGGCAATACCGTTAAAACGTTTGAGTCCAAAGTTAACGATGGACAAGTAAGTCTTCGTGAAGACATCGGCACAGTAAACCTGTGGAGCGCAGAGATTCCATACTTGTACCGTCTCTATATTCGTGTATATGATGCTGCGGGTGCACTGGTTGAGGTTGTTCCTCAAGCCGTTGGTTTTCGTACATTTGAAATGATTGATAAAGTGATGCACATCAACGGTAAACGTATCGTATTCAAAGGTGTGAATCGTCATGAGTTCAACCCGCGTCGTGGACGTGCGGTTACGAAGGAAGACATGCTGTGGGATGTTCGTACCATCAAACAGAACAACATGAATGCCGTACGTACGTCACACTATCCAAACCAAAGTCTTTGGTATGAGTTGTGTGATGAATACGGATTGTATGTTATTGACGAGATGAACTTGGAAACACACGGATCTTGGCAGAAACTTGGTGCTGTTGAGCCTTCATGGGTTATTCCAGGTGACAAACCGGAATGGCATGATATCGTTATGGACCGCGCTGTGTCCATGGTGGAGCGTGACAAAAACCATCCGTCCATTCTGATCTGGTCTTGTGGTAATGAATCACACGGTGGTGAAGTCATCTATAAAGTATCCCAATACTTCAAATCGGCTGATCCAACACGTCTGGTACATTATGAAGGTGTATTCCATGATCGCCGTTTCGATGAAACAAGTGATATGGAGACCCGCATGTATGCCAAACCGGCGGACATTGAGGAATTCCTGAATGCAAACCCGACGAAACCTTATATCAGCTGTGAGTACATGCATGCCATGGGTAACTCTATTGGCGGTATGCACAAGTATACGGAGTTGGAAGACAAATATCCGATGTATCAAGGTGGTTTCATCTGGGATTACATCGACCAATCCATTTATAAAAAAGATCGTTACGGCAAAGAGTTCCTCGCTTATGGCGGAGATTTTGGTGATCGTCCATCAGACTATTCGTTCTGTGGCAACGGTATTGTCCATGCTGACCGTAAAGTAACTGCGAAAATGCAGGAGGTTAAATTCCTGTACCAGAACATCAAGCTGTTCCCGGATCGTGAAGGTGTTAAAATCGTGAACGATAATCTGTTCGCAGATACATCTGCGCTGGAACTGGTATACAGCCTGGAGCGCGAGGGACATGAAGTGCTGCGTGGAACATTGGAAGTGAACGTGGATGCCCAAAGCGAGACGGTAGTGAAACTTCCGCTGGGTGCAGAAGCTCTGGCGGGCGGCGAGTATGCTGTGAACACTGCATTTGTGTTAAAAGAAGCTACAATGTGGGCTGACAAAGGCGAAGAAGTGGCATTTGGACAGTTTATTTTCACACAGGATCAGGTCAATGATGCAGTTGAAGTCGACTTGAATCTTGTAAGTGATATACAAGTTATCGAAGGTGACGTTAACATCGGTGTTCGTGCTGGCAAGACACATGCGCTGTTCTCCAAACAGTTTGGGACACTGGTTTCCCTGAAATTGTCCGGTCGTGAGACGATTGCTGTACCACCTGCACCGCTCTTCTGGCGTGCAATGACGGATAATGACAAAGGTATGGCGATGGGCTTCGAACTGGGTGCCTGGTATGCAGCGAGCCTGATGCCACGTTCTGTAGAGTGGAAAGCGGAACAGAAACCGGATCAATACCGGATCGAGTTCACGTACAAGCTCAACATTTCGGAGGATGTACAAGTAAAAGTGGTATATACCGTTCATGCAGATGGAAGCGTACATGTGCATAATACGTATAAAGGTACAGCCGGATTGCCGAACCTGCCAATCCATGCATTGTCCTTCAGAACATCACCTGACTTCGAAAACGTGGAATGGCTCGCGATGGGACCCGAAGAAAATTATGCAGACCGCGCATTTGGCGCACGTCTGGGTATCCATGGTAGCAAGGTAGCTGATACTATGGCTCCATATCTGGTACCACAGGAATCAGGCAACCGTACGGGCGTACGTTGGGCCAAATTGACAGACAACGCGGGACGTGGCTTCAAAATTGAAGCATCCGGAACCCCGGTTGAGCTGAATGTCTCACCATATACGGCATTTGAGCTGGAGAACGCACAACATGCGTACGAATTGCCTCCTGTGCACTATACGGTCGTGACTGTAGCGGGTAAACAAATGGGTGTTGGCGGTGATGATAGCTGGGGTGCTCCAGTTCATCCGGAATACCTGATCCCTTCGGACGGCGAACTGACATTTGAATTTGTCATTCGTGCACTGTAAGCATAAGAATCGCACAGAATAAAGAATGTGTACTATAAAGAACAGAGGTCTTCGCTCATCGGAGGCCTCTGTTTTGTTATGTCAACGAACAGCTTGAGAGGCACTGTATGAAACCGTTCTCTCTCCAACCTCGTAATGTACGAGACAGGAAATATAAGGGGGGGTCAAGATGAGTAAAAAAGCAAAGACAGGTATATGGGTGACGGTGTTGGTCTTCTTGGGCATCATTGTTGGATGTTTCATATGGTATTTCAATACCGCTTCGGGTGAACGTGCACTCAAAACGATGAGGTCCAATAACTCGGGTGGCCTGGAGAGGGTTGTTAAAGTGTACAGCAATAATGGTGAATTGATTCAGACCTATGATGGCAAGATTGACGTGGAAGATACGGAATACGGCAATAAAGTATTATTTGATCTCAATGGGAAACGTGTTGTGATCTATAATGCAACGATTGTTGTTGAAGAGAAGTAAAGCAAAATTAAGGAAAAGATATTAGGGTCGGGTGAGATTTTTATGGTGGATATGTACCTCATAATCTTTGTTGCTATCTTGGGAATGATCCTGTTTTATAGCTTGATCGCTTATTTCTTGATTCGTTTCATTTCGAAAAAAGCATTCAAGCTGACGTTAACCAAATATGAAATGATGGAGATTATGACTTGGATCGCCGTGTTGTTTATTACCTTCATGATGATTAAGGCACGTTCAATGAATCTTCTCTTGCCGGTTGTTGTACTCATCATTCCATTGATTAATTTGCGACTTTCCAATCGAAAACATCGAGAGCTGAACTCGTAAGGTCTTGCTACGTTGGGGTAAGGCACAAGAAGGATGAACATAGGAAAGGTTGACGGAGATTACATCACTAGTCAACCTTTTCTAGTTGTATGATTATGAATGGTGAAAATGAACAAGGAGGAGTTTAGTGATGATTCTGGGCCGATCAACTGACACTTCAGGTTTAACGAAGGTTGCCAATCTTTCGGATGAGTTGCAGTCTGTTTTTGATAAAGCAGAAAGCAAATATAAAATAGTCGATATTGAACTCTTCTTTGTTTTCAGGTGCCTTCCTGAAGAATACGAGAGAAGGTCCACGGTCAGACATGTGAAGAAGGAGAATGTCATCTATTTTGATCTGGTGGTCAGTGAGGATCGGTATAAGGCATTAAGTAAAAGCAAACAACGGTATGCGTTAAGCCATGAGTTTTATGCTTTTATGAGTGAAAAGATCCAGAAATACAAGATTGAACATTTAAACGCCAAGCAATTTATAGCAGATATGGGCATGTGGCTGAGGGAGATTGGATGGTTGCAGACTGAAGAGCAAGCCGAAATAAGTGAATTTGAAGAAAAGTATAACTAGCAAAATAAATTAAAACATAAACAACAAAAAGAAGCCCTCTTTCGAGAGCTTCTTTTTCATGGGAGAGGAGAAACCGGACGAAGAGCTTATGGGGAAACGTAAGTCTTCTCCGCGGTTGTCTACGACACTTGTGATGTCGATAATTATAGAATCGCCCGATTGTTTCCTTTTTATACATATGCGTCAACAATTCGTCAACAATTTTCCAAGGAAAATGAAGACCGCACATTTTTCAAACCGAACCCGAATGTGGTACGATAGTCGTATCAATAAACTTACATAGAGAAAAGGTGACTCGTCAAGTGAGAGTGGTATCTGGGAGTGCAAAAGGCAGGCCGCTGAAGGCTGTTCCTGGCACGGGAACGCGGCCGACCACCGACAAGGTGAAGGAAGCGTTATTTAGCATGGTTGGTCCTTATTTTGAGGGCGGCACAGCATTGGATCTGTTTGCAGGCAGTGGAGGTCTCGGTATTGAGGCGCTGAGCCGCGGCATGGACAAGGCTGTTTTTGTTGATTTGGAATCGAAAAGTATTGAAGTTATCCGCATGAATCTGAAGGCTACCAAGCTTGAAGACCAGGCGGCCGTATATCGTAATGATGCAGGTCGTGCGTTGAAGGCACTCGCCAAGCGAGGCACAACGTTTGATCTGGTGTTTCTGGACCCGCCATATCGCATGAAGAACGGGCACGAGTTAATGCTGACCATGCACGAACTGGAACTTTTGGAACCCGAAGCAACCATCGTGCTTGAATATGAATCCAAACATGATTACCCTGAGCAATTCGGCCCGTTTGAACAAACGCGCAAGGCTTTGTATGGGGAGACGGCAGTATCCATCTATTATTATGCGCCAGAAGCAGTTAAAGATGGAGAATCCATTACACCGGAAGAGGAGGCTCCTCATGACTGAAATGATACATCGACAGGAACGGATCGCCGTATATCCTGGAAGTTTTGATCCCGTAACGATGGGGCATCTGGATATTATCGCCAGAGCGTCAAAGCAATTTGATCGCGTCATTGTGGCTGTGTTGAACAATATGAGTAAAAATCCGCTGTTTACAGTGGAGGAACGCAAAGAACTGATTACGGAAGTAACCCGCCATTTACCAAATGTGGAGGTGGATAGTTTCCGCGATCTGACGGCCAATTACGTCCGGCAAAAGGAAGCTCAGGTCATCGTTCGTGGTATACGTTCGGTAACTGATTTTGAATACGAATTGCAATTGGCGTCAACCAACAGCAAGTTGAATCCGGATGCGGAAACGATATTTATGATGACAAATCCGAAGTATTCCTATTTAAGTTCCAGCATCGTCAAAGAAATCGCTCATTATCATGGAGATGTTACAGATCTTGTCTCACCTGAAGTGGAAGCTGCGCTCCGTCAGAAAATCAGCGAGAAAACCGGCGGTTAAACCAGAAGGTAAGACCTGATAGACTAACCATGACTGCAAGAAGTAACGCAAGACCCATGCAGGCAGCAGGGAAGACACTCCAAATGGTGTTGATCGTGTATGTGTTACCTGGACTATGTATGAATAACCAACCGAATGGTGTCGAGAGGTCTTGCCCCGCATTCATTTGTAATGTGGTCCAAACTTCTGTGCTATAGCGGCTGAACGGCATCCATAGGAACAGACTGATGAAAAAGGCGATTAATCCATGAGTCAGACGAACTCCGGCAAAGTACAACATCGATTTGCTGCTTGGACCAGTTGTTTTGAGGACAGCAGAGACTTGCAGATGGGAGCATAAACCACCCCATCCAAGAACGGCTGCAAGTAGAGACATGAGCAGCGCGGGTGTAAGTGAAGTCTGGCTCAAATGATAGGTGCCCAGATGAAGCTCGAAGAAGGCTGGCCACAGCGCAGCAGAGGACCCGGGAGTCAGATAAAGGGAGACCAGCCGGATAAACACGGCAAAACCGATCATGTATCCTCCAGTCATCATTAAGGTCTGTACAGCTTGGGATACGGTGTCACCTAACAGTTTGCCAAATCCTCTTCCATCACGACGATGGGCTTCTCTGGCTGCAATCATCATATCGGACCATATACTGCGTCGTTTGGACGTTGTGTGGTGGGGGGCAGATGAGCGACATGTGGAACTTGCAGGACTTGCAGACTGAGAATCAAGAGAGCTGTTATCTGCTTGCACGGCTGTCGAGCCAACCCTGTCTTTGTGGTTACCCGGTGCTGGCAGGAGTCGCGTGGCAAGAATGGCAGCAATCCAGCCGCTGATCCAGTGGACCACGAGTAGAAAATATCCGGCCGCTGGCTGGTGAAGAAAAGCAGCACCAACGACCAAAATGATCATCATTGGATTGGCAAAATGAGATGCCGCCGCAAGGACAACCGCCTGTTTGGCGGTAATTTGTCTATCCTGAAACAAACGGGATACCGCATCTGCTCCTGCAGGGAATCCGCCGCACATGCCAACAGCAATCGCCAGACCTGCGTTGCCTGGAAGCCTAAACCACCGTTGCATCAACGGTCCGAGCAAAGCCCCGATTGCGTGGGTGAAGCCAAATGCAGTGAGCATTTGGGATAACATGAGGAACGGGAGCATGGCGGGGAAGATGATTTTCCACCATATATCCAGACCTTGAATAGAGGCGTCAAACGCTTCTTTGGGGGACGCAACTACCGCAATGACCAACATTAAAGCGCCGGTACTTAGGATTATCGTTCGTAACGGGCCAGAATCTCTAACCTCGCTCTGTAATGTCATCGTTTCACCTCATATCAGATAACGCCGGTTTGGCATCTGAATCGTTATGGACGGCCGAATGACGCCCGAAGGGCGGTTCGGCCTTGACCGGACAGGCTATTGTATACAGCGGCCTATCCGGCCTGTACCATTGTATGCACAAGGACCAGAGTGTTAGACTGAAAAAAATGATTAAACAAGATGGAATTACGATTGCTGAATAGTGTAGAGTTCAGCTTATATAGAGATACAAAGAACGGAGGCTCATGCGATGAATCGGATTCGGAAATCTGGCGGATTCAGAGCTTCGATCTTTGTGATCGTGGTGGCTCTGGTCGTCTATGTTGCCGTGTACATGCCAACGCCGTATATCATATATATGCCTGGCAGTGCAGATGAAGTAAAACCAATGGTAACCGTTAAGGGTGGAGACCAGGAAGAACACGGTGTGTTCATGATGACAACCGTGTCGGCAACATATGCCAATGTGTTTTTGCTAGGAACCTCTCTGTTCAATAAAAATGCTCAAGTGGATAAAAAGGAAGACCGACTGCGCGGCAAAAGCGAAGCGGAATACTCTGCCGAACAGGTGTGGTTCATGAGTGACTCACAATCCTCCGCAATGGAGGCTGCATATGAGCAGGCTGGTGTGACTTACTCTATTGTACCTGAACATATCTTTGTATTTGGACTGTCTGAAGATCCAAAACCGGAAGGAGATATTGCTCCGGGAGATATCATTCTGGGAGTGAACGGAACAGCTACGCCGGATAATACGGTGCTTTCTGCCCAGTTAAAAGATAAAAAGGTCGGAGATACGGTTGAAATGCAGCTGGAACGTGGAGGAGAGACCATTAGCCGGGACGTGAAACTGATTCAGGTAAAAGACAATAAAACAGGTGAAATCCGCCCGGGACTCGGAGTAATGATTGGTACGGTTCAGAAGGTGAAAGCTGAAGATCCGGACAAACAGATCTCCTTCACCGATACTCAGGTTGGTGGTCCGTCTGCCGGCTTGATGTTTACGTTGGAGATCTATAACCAGTTAACACCTGGAGATCTGACCAAGGGGCATCGAATAGCGGGTACAGGTACCATTACCAAGGAGGGTGTGGTGGGTGCCATTGGTGGTGTAGTACACAAGATTGTAGCCGCTGATCGAAAAGAAGCGGAGATCTTCTTTGTACCTAAGGATAACTATAAGGAAGCAGCAGCCAAGGCTGATCAGATCGGCACCAAAATGAAACTTGTGCCTGTGAGCACGGTGGATGATGCGCTGGCTTATTTGAAAACCTTGTCCGTGAAATCATAGGTTATAATCGGGCGGGAAGAGATCGATTTGAGTTGAACCGGATGGATAAAGAACGGATGAAATCGGAATAATTGATTACAGTGGAATGAAATGTGATCAAGAGATTTGAGAAGATCAACAGACTAACAAGACTCAAAGGGATTAAGATAACCAAAAGAATTAAGAGAATAAGAGAACAAGAGAAGAACAAGAGAAGTTAATAAGGGAATCCCCTTGTTGCGATGTGCCTGAGTGGCGCGCAGCAAGGGGATTTTTTTAAATTGTATAGTTGAGTGTCGAATAGTGGATATCAATGATCTGTTTAATGATGGAACAAAGAGCTTCTTAGAGATGCAGCCTTATGGTCAAAAGCGGATTACAGTCTCACAGGCGACTCATAGTAGTCACTGAACATCTTGCGTGTGTCCCTATGCTCGCAAGCGAGCCCATACGCAACCTGAGCTTGTATATCCAGTTCAAGTTGATTGTGTGTGAACGTCGACGGTTTCAGTACAACAGGCAGTGAGGCGGTCTTTTTCATTTGTTTAAGCAGGCTCTGTCCTTGAGCATTAAATCCGAGGACTCGGAGATATCCGGGTCCGGCAGCCAATTGCTCTGGTGAACACTCGGCTTTGGTGTGATTCAGGAGCAGGTGTGCGAGCATACGCTGGAGCTTGGTGCGTGTGTATCGTTTGGTCTTCATTGCATTCAGGAGTGCTTCGACTGAAGGCTCCGGGAGCTGAGCGAGTGCACGGCTCAGCCTGTGTTCCAGGCCTTCCGTGACTTCGGCGATACGTTCCAGCTCGGAGGCACGGCGGGTGGCCGCGAGGTGCAACAGCGGCTGTGCAAAGCGCTCCCAGTGTATGGGAGCGCGCCCCTCTTGCCATTCGCGATGCAGAATGGCAAGGGTTGCCGCCGGCACGTATGGCGCGGCGGCGTCAGGTCCGTCCGCCATTAGCAGGCGGCGGACGGCTGTGGCACTGGCGATCGCCCCCGGCCCGGGCGTCGCCTCATGATACGCGGCACCGGTACGCGCCGCTGTAAAGGGCTGGATCGCGCTGCCAAGTCGTTGCAGCGCGATCAGGTAGTGCAGCCCAAGCGAATTGTTGGGCTGCTCCAGCAGTGCAGCGGCGTCGTGAGCATCGACGCCGCCGGGCGCCAGCGCTGCCGCCGCGCCTGCGTACGCGGCGGGGTAGCTGGCGCCTTCCCGCAGGCGGCGCGCGATGTCCTCGCGCATCGCTGCGGGCTCCACAGCCAGCACGCGCGCAATGCGCTGCAGGCTGTCCAGGTCGCCGGACTCGCTGCCAAAGCAGAGCGAGTCCACAACGCCGGTGCGGTGCAGCAGCGAGACCGCACCGAAGGCAAACCACTCGGCCGGTTGGACCGCGTAAGCCACCGGCAGTTCAAGCACCAGATCGGCGCCTGCGTGCAGCGCCATCTCGGTGCGTGCCCTTTTACCCACGATGGCGGGTTCGCCACGCTGGAGAAAAGGGCCGCTCATAACTGCGACAACGGCGTCTGCGCCGCTTAGCCGCCGAGCTTCTTGCAAATGATAGACATGCCCATTGTGCAAGGGGTTATATTCAACAATGACGCCTACGGCTTTCATGATTAGACGTACTCCTTTCGATTGGATAACCGAGTATGTATAACATCCATTCCATCATAGGGGATGTCATGTATTAGATCAAATCATGCACCAATTCAGACAAGAAAAAGGCACAAATCCAACATCAGCAGATGTCAGACTGTGCCTGCAAATCTATTGTATATTACAGATTTCGATAATCGGAGAACGGCTTCTTCATCTTAATAAATCAGCACGCTTAGACACTTTCCGGCGCGGGAGACAGACTTGCTTTCGGCCCAAAAAATTCATAATGAATGTTGTCCGCTGCAACACCAAGCGCCTGAAGTTCCGTATACACTGCCCGCATGAACGAAACCGGTCCGCACAGATAATAAGTGGAATCCAGTTCATCGATCACTTGGCGAAGCCAGATCGCATCCATATAACCTTCCTTATGAAAATACTCATTTTCACGATCAGCATCCTCAGGTTGAGTATAACAATAATAAGCTTTAACGCCCTGATTACGTTTAGCCAGACTGATCACATGATCACGGAACGCGTGCGATTGACCATTGGGACTTGCATGCAAAAATGTAATTGTACGATTTTCATTCAAGTTAACGAGCGTATTTAACATGCTGATCATGGGCGTTAGACCCACACCACCACTCAGGAGAACAACAGGCCGTTTATCGTCTGCATTCAGCGTGAAGTCGCCAGCAGGAGCGGATAGTTCCACCAGACTGCCTTCTTTAATGTGATCGTGGAGATACGTGGATATAACTCCGTCAGGGCGCTCTAATACACCTCGCTCACGCTTAACGGAAATGCGATAGTAGGGTTTACCCGGGGTATCTGAAAGGCTATACTGACGAATCTGGGTAAATGACTGTGCCTCTGGCTGGATTTTGATACTGATGTATTGTCCGGGTTCATAACTTGCGATAGGCTGACCATCGTCTGGAACGAGGTAAAAGGACGTGATGACTTCACTTTCCTGCACTTTCTTGGCAACCTTGAAGGTACGAAATCCTTCCCAGCCACCCGTCTGGTTTTCCGCTTCTGTATACATGTCCTGTTCGATCCCGATAAAGGCATCTGCAATGACATTATAGGCTTCGCCCCACGCCGTGATAATTTCATCCGTTGCCGCGTCTCCAAGTACAGCTTGGATGGCTTGAAGCAGATAGGTGCCAACAATCGCATATTGCTCGGGAACGATACCCAGGCTGCGATGTTTATGTGCAACTTGCCGGACGGCAGGCAGGATGGAGGACAGATTATCGATATGCAGGGCAGCGGTGTATACCATATTGGCGAGGGCAGCTTGCTGTCGTCCCTGTTTCTGATTTGCGTGATTGAAAATATTCAGCAGTTCCGGATGAGCTGTGAACATCGTTTCATAGAAATGGCGTGTGATCGCTTCGCCGTGGACTTCAAGTACGGGTACTGTAGATTTAATCACTCTAATTGTGTGCTCGCTTAACATACATTTTCCCTCCCGATATAATATGAAATAGTTGGATAATAAATCGGTCATGGAGCTGATCGTGCTTCGGTTTATAGCAAGTATAGATAGGGGACAAGCGGGTCTGTGTGATATAGCTCACACTAAACGTTAACGAAATGTGACCGCTATTTGCAAGCAACTACAATTAAAATGACGACTTGTAGTTTATCTTGAAGTGAGTCTATAATAGACCAGATGGAGTAAACGGTTCTGGGCCATTGGTTTTAAAATAGGGTGTAAAGTTAAAAGTGTTGACAAACGTCTTGAAAAATCGGTATAATGATTTTTGTTTGTTAAGTCAATTTCATAATACTTTTAACGAAGATTCGTCAGAATACATACAGTCAGGATTTATTGCTTTACAAAAGCAGGCTTGACCTGTATAACTGTCGTGATACGTTTGATACGAATTATGAAATTGGTTTCGTTTGGAGTGATGGAAATGTTAATGCCATTTCGCAAAGTGGCTACCAGTGATGGTCCCCTGAAGTTTAACGAACAGTGGGAGATCAAGGAACTGGTTTCTAACCGACAAGATATCACAGCCGTTACCCCGCTGACTGCGGACTTATCTGCAGAATTCAGAGAAGGTGACGTTGTGGATGTTCATGGCAAGCTGACTGTAGGAGTGGACATGTTGTGCTCCCGTTGTCTTAAGCCAATCAATGAACATTTTCATATTGATTTTCATGAGCAATTCAAGCAGGGAAAACAGCCAGAGGGATTACACGAAGACGATGATACGCTCTATGTGGATGGAGATAGCGTTGATCTGAAGGGTTATGCCGAGGAAGCTTTTCTGCTGGATCTTCCGTTTATACCGCTATGTAGCGATACATGCAAAGGGTTATGCCCCAAGTGTGGCCATGAGCTGAACGAAGGTGACTGCGGTTGTGATAACGAGGTTATTGATCCGCGGCTTGCAGGGCTCAAGGATTTTTTTAAATGAGCATGATTGAAAATCGAACATTTTAAGACTACCTGCAAAGGTTGATTTTGATAAGGAGGTGGGAATAATGGCAGTACCTCAACGGAGAACGTCCAAGACGCGTCGCGACAAACGTCGCACTCACTTTAAATTGGCTGTACCGGGCATGGTGAAATGTGAACAATGTGGCGAACTTAAACTTAGTCACCACGTGTGCAAAGTGTGCGGAACGTACAAAGCAAGAGAGATCATCTCTCAATAATAGTTGGACATTAAGTAGCACTTCATTTCGATGAGGTGCTACTTTTTTTGGATTAGAGAGTGTAGGTAGAGTGTGCTAACAAGCATGAAATCCTTGTACCACAAGGGTGAATTGTTTTTGTTAGGCCAGTCTTTCTTTTTGACACGGGATGAGATATACTATAGTTTAGTACCAGGTTCTAAGATTTGACGTTACATATAGATGAACCATAATCCGTTTGAGAACGACCCTGGTGACCAGGGATGCAACTATAAAAGCAACACGAAAGATTGGTTGAACTGGCCGGACGGGACGGTTCCGTAAACGATACAGCGGGGGGTGTCAGGCATCGAACGTGTACCGAAGAGACAGAGGCAACAGCAGTTAACCAAAATGATAGAAGAGAACCCGTTTGTGACGGATCAGGAACTTACACGCCAATTGAAGGTGAGTATTCAGACGATTCGTCTTGACAGGCTGGAACTTGGAATACCCGAACTTCGGGAGCGGATGAAACTGATGGCAGAGCTCTCGTATGATCAGGTACGCTCGTTGCCCTTGCATGAGATTATCGGTGATATTGTGGATCTGCAACTGGATAAGAGCGGGATTTCCCTGTTTGAGATTAAGGAAGAACACGTGTTTTCCAGAACAGGGATTGCACGCGGACACTATGTCTTTGCACAGGCCAACTCCTTGGCTGTAGCGATTATTAATGACGAGATCGCGTTGACTGCATCAGCAGACATTCGCTTTGTCCGTTCGGTTCATTTGGGAGAAAAATGTATTGCAAAGGCTTATGTGAGATCGATCCCGGGTCAAAAGGGCAAAGCCAAAGTGGAAGTATTCACTTATGTAGGTGAAGAAATGGTGTTTCAAGGCAACTTTGTAATCTACCATTCAGGTGGAGAAGACAGCGGAGAAGGAGGTCATTTGGAATGAAAATCGTCATTGATGCCATGGGAGGCGACAATGCACCTGCATCAACGGTAGAAGGTGCGATTGCCGCAGCCACGGAATGGGCGGATACACAGATCGTCCTGATCGGCGATGAAGCCAAGCTGGAACCTCTTTTGAGTCAGTCAGGTGTTAGACCTGCCAATCTTACGGTCCGGCATGCTTCCGAAGTTATTGGTTCGGATGATGAACCCGTCAAAGCAGTGCGTCGCAAAAAGGATGCCTCCATGGTGGTCGCAGGCCGCATGCTGAAAGAGGGCGAAGCGGACGCGATGATCTCGGCGGGCAATACTGGAGCGCTCATGACAGCGGGTTTGCTTGTTGTAGGTCGTATGGCAGGCATTGAACGTCCGGCGCTTGCGCCTATGATTCCAACGATTGATGATGTAGGTGTACTTGCGCTGGATCTTGGAGCGAATATGGATGCCAAACCGGAGCACCTTGCACAATATGGCCTGATGGGCAGTTTGTATCGGCAAAAAGTACAGGGCATTGAGTCCCCACGAGTGGGCTTGCTCAATGTAGGAACAGAGCCAGGCAAGGGAAATGAGTTAACCAAACATGCATACCCTTTACTGGAACAACTCCCAATTCGTTTTGTCGGTAATGTTGAGGCACGTGATGTGCTGACTGGTGCTTGTGATGTGCTTGTATGTGACGGTTTTGCAGGGAATATCCTGCTGAAGTCGCTGGAAGGCACAGCAGGTGCCATTTTCGCCTTGCTTAAGGAACAATTTTCATCTTCTCTCAAAAGTAAACTGGCTGCAGCTGTACTAATGCCTGAGCTGCGTGGGTTGAAACGAAAGCTGGATTATACGGAGCATGGCGGAGCGCCACTCCTCGGTTTGAGCAGACTGGTTGTGAAAAGTCATGGATCTGCTGATGGCAATGCCATCAAAAATGCTGTGCGCCAAGCTCGGATTGCAGTGCAGAATCAGCTGGTAGAGAGCATATCTAAGGAAATTAGCGGGAAGTGAGTGACGATATGAATAATTTGCGCCCAGTAGGGATTATTGGTACAGGGAAATATGTGCCTGAGAAAATTTTGACAAATAGCGATCTGGAGAAAATGGTCGATACCAATGACGAGTGGATCGTCAGTCGTACAGGAATCAAAGAGCGTCACATCGCTGCACCGGATCAGGCAACTTCTGATCTGGCATATGAAGCGGCTATTAAAGCCCTTGAATCTGCAGGTATGACAGGCAGTGATCTCGATCTGATTATTGTTGCAACCATTACCCCGGATTCTTCGTTCCCATCGACAGCCTGCATCTTGCAGGACAAATTGGGTGCAAAAGGTGCCGCGGCATTTGATCTGTCGGCTGCTTGTTCCGGATTTGTATACGGTTTGGCTAGTGCTACGAGCTTCATCCAAAGCGGTATGTACAACAATGCACTTGTGATTGGTGCGGACTGCTTGTCTCGTATTACGGATTATACAGACCGTAACACTTGTGTCCTCTTTGGTGATGGAGCAGGGGCGGTAGTCGTTGGTGAAGTTCCGGAAGGTCGCGGATTCAAAGCATTCGACCTCGGTGCCGAAGGAGCTGGTGGTAGTCTTCTTCAGATGGAAGGCGGCGGTTCCCGTCTGCCTGCTACTGCAGAGACTGTTGAAAATAAAAAACATTACATCAACATGAACGGTCGTGAAGTGTTTAAGTTTGCGGTACGTGTCATGGGGACGGCTACTATTGAGGTATTACGCAAGGCTGGTATGGAGCGTACGGATGTGGATCTGTTTGTTCCTCACCAAGCGAATATTCGGATTATCCAATCTGCGATGCAACGACTTGAACTTCCTGAAGAAAAGGTTGTAGTCAACGTGGATAAGTATGCTAACACATCAGCTGCTTCCATCCCGCTTGCTCTGGTAGAAGCAGCAGAGGAAGGTCGCATGAAAGCCGGAGATACCGTTCTGATGGTTGGATTCGGTGGCGGTTTGACATGGGGTGCATCGGTACTCGTTTGGTAAATTAGACATCTGGGAGATGAATGAGATGGGTAAAATAGCATTTGTATTTCCCGGACAGGGATCACAGGCTGTAGGCATGGCCAAGGACGCGTATGAGTCCGTACCTGCGGCAACTGAAATTTTTCGCACAGCAGATGAAACATTGGGTTTCTCGCTGAGTAACCTTGTATTTGAAGGTCCAGAGACCGAGTTGAAACAGACATCAAATACACAACCGGCTCTGTTGACAGCAAGTATTGCCTTGCTGGAAGCTTTCAAAGAAAAAGGAATTCAGCCTGACTATACGGCTGGACACAGTCTGGGAGAATACAGTGCACTGGTGGCAGCGGGCGTTCTTTCGTTTGCTGACGCAGTGAGCACTGTGCGGGCACGTGGTCAGTATATGGAACAGGCAGTACCGGGTGGACAAGGAGCTATGGCTGCTGTGTTGGGTGCGGATCGGGAAGCGCTGGGGGTGCTTTGCCATGACGTATCTGAAAGTGGTCATACGGTTGAACTTGCCAACATTAATTGTCCGGGACAAATCGTCATTTCTGGTGTGAAGGAAGGCGTAGCTGCTGTCGCGGAACGAGTGAAAGAAGCAGGCGGTAAACGCGCCATTACATTGGAAGTAAGCGGTCCGTTCCACTCTTCATTGATGAAGGGTGCAGCTGAGAAGCTGGCAGAGAAACTGAAAACCGTTACGTTCTCACCGGCAGCGGTCCCTGTAGTCGCTAATGTGACTGCAAGACCTGCAGAGGATGGACAGGTTCAGGATTTGTTGACAGCTCAGGTCTATTCTCCTGTATTATGGGAAGACAGTGTGACATGGCTTATTGAGCAAGGCGTGGATACGTTCATCGAGATTGGATCTGGGAGTGTACTGACCGGTTTGATTAAAAAAACAGATAAAACCGTAAAACTGTACAATGTGAACAGTCTTGAAACGCTCGAAGCAACGGCAAGTGAATTAGAAGGAATTATATGAGTTAAACTAAACTTTTTACACGAGAACGGAGAGGACAGAAAAAACCTGAAGAAGCGGAGTGTTCGCCTAAAAGCTTTCTGAAAGAAAGCTACATCGGAAGCATACGCTATCACCGGATTTTCCCTTTAGAAAAGGGAATCAAAAAATCTGGGGATAACAGCGATCGGAAGGTTATTCTGTCATCGGAGCGGCAAGTGTTAACATTCTTTGGTTGAACTGATATAGATTTGGGGAAAGGAGGAATGATTATGTCTAAACCATTAGAAGGTAAAAATGCACTCGTTACCGGGGCATCCCGGGGCATTGGGCGCAGTATTGCACTGGCACTTGCAGAAGCTGGAGCGAACGTAGCCGTGAATTATGCGGGTAGCCAAGCGGCAGCTGAGGAAGTGGCGGAAGCGATTCGTGCCAAAGGAGTCAAGGCGATTACACTTCAAGCCAATGTTGGCCTGATGGATGAAGCTGAACAAATGGTCAAAGCTACACTCGAAGCATGGGGCAGCGTTGATATTCTGGTGAACAATGCCGGGATTACCCGTGATAATCTGATCATGCGTATGAAAGAGGAAGAATTCGATCAGGTTATTGAAACCAATCTCAAAGGTGTGTTTAACTGCCTTAAGGCGGTTACACGTCCAATGATGAAACAACGGTCGGGAAGAATTATCAATATCTCCTCGGTTGTAGGTGTGCTCGGTAATGCTGGACAAGCGAACTATGTTGCTGCCAAAGCAGGAGTCATTGGTCTGACAAAGGCATCTGCTCGTGAACTGGCTTCTCGTGGAATCACAGTTAACTGTGTTGCACCAGGTTTCATTGAGACAGATATGACAAAAGAGTTGTCCCAGGAGCTGGTGGACGGTATGCTAAGTGGTATTCCGTTGTCCCGTTTGGGTCAACCGGATGAAATCGCTGGTGTAGTCACTTTCTTGGCTTCACAGGCTTCATCTTATATGACAGGGCAGACGCTGCATGTCGATGGTGGCATGTACATGTAATTCTTCCCGGACTTGAACAATAGTCGGGGAACAGGCGCTGGACGATCCGAAATGCCGGAAAAAGGCCGGGTTCCCCGGCCGGGAGCCGCATATGTCTTCTATGGCATTTTGCCTGCGATTCTCGTATAATACCAAAGAAGGAGGTGAACCGGATGTCCGATGTATTGGAGCGTGTAAAACGCATCGTCGTCGACCGCTTGGGCGCAGACGAAGCTGAAGTTACACTTGAAGCATCTTTCAAAGAAGATTTGGGTGCTGATTCTTTGGATGTAGTGGAATTGGTCATGGAATTGGAAGATGAATTTGATTTGGAAATCTCTGATGAAGATGCAGAAAAAATCACGACCGTAGGTGAAGTTGTTAAGTACATACAATCTCATACCTAAAGTCATTTTAGTCCCGCACATGTTTTCGAACAGGCGGGACTTCTCATCATTCATTGGTTTTTCTCATTCCGCAAGCAGCTTTACTCAAGCAGGCTTATCTTGGTTGAATAGATGTCTGTTTGCGGATATTCCCACAAAATACTTGCGTAATGCAGTCGATATAGAGGTGACTCGGTTTGAAACAAAGAGTAGTAATTACCGGAATGGGCGTAATGACATCGCTCGGAAAAGATTTGGAAACGTTCTGGGGCAGTTTAATGGCAGGAAAGTCCGGAATTTCTCAGATTGAGGCGTTTGATGTTAGTGAATACACGACACAGATTGCAGCCGAGATCAAGGATTTCAACCCGGAAGAATATATGGATCGCAAGGATGCTCGCAAAATGGATCGTTTTGTACAGTTCGCTGTGGCAGCTGGCTTCAAAGCCGTTGAAGACAGTGGTCTGAAAATTAACGAGAATATTGATGCAGAGCGTTTCGGTGTATCCATCGGATCAGGTATTGGTGGATTGGGTACGTGGGAGGACCAACATAATGCATTATTGCAAAAAGGTCCAAAACGGGTAAGCCCATTCTTTATTCCCATGATGATCTCCAACATGGCTTCAGGCCAAATGTCCATTTCTCTTGGTGCTAAGGGTCCTAACATTAACGTTGTTACCGCTTGTGCAACAGGTACACACTCCATCGGAGATTCCTTCAAGCTGATTGCCAATGGTGATGCAGATGCCATGATCTGTGGTGGTGCGGAAGCAACAATCAGACCAACGGGTCTTGCAGGGTTCTGTGCGATGCGCGCAATGTCTACACGTAATGATGATCCTGCCAAGTCAAGCCGTCCTTTTGATACAGAACGTGATGGTTTTGTTATGGGCGAAGGCGCTGGTGTTATGATTCTGGAATCCCTGGAACATGCTCAAAAACGTGGTGCACGCATTTATGGTGAAGTGATCGGTTACGGTCTGACAGGTGATGCACATCACATGACAGAACCAGATCCGGATGGAGCAGCACGTTGCATGAAGATGGCACTTCGTAATGCAGGTATTGAGCCTGAAGAAGTGGACTACATTAATGCACACGGAACTTCGACGCCTGTAGGCGACAGATCCGAAACGCTTGCGATCAAAAAGGCGTTTGGTGATCATGCGTACAAGCTCGCCGTGAGTTCCACTAAATCCATGACGGGCCACATGCTTGGCGCTGCTGGTGGTGTAGAAGCGGTTATCTGCGGATTGTCACTGACACATCAGACACTGGCTCCAACGATTAACCTGGAAAATCAGGACCCGGAATGTGATCTGGATTATGTACCAAATGTTCCACGTCAAACCAAAGTTAATATTGCCATGTCCAATTCATTTGGATTCGGCGGTCACAATGCCACCATTATTCTCAAAAAATTTGAAGCATAAGGGGCTAGTTCGTTTGAGTGAAGATCTGAAGCAGTTACAACATAAACTTCAAATCAAATTTGACAACAGGCAGCTTTTAAAACAAGCGTTTACCCATGCTTCTTATGTAAACGAACACCGGTTCAGTCAGCATCAGGACAACGAGCGTCTGGAGTTTCTGGGCGATGCCGTGCTGGAACTGACTGTATCGGAGTACTTGTATCATTTGTATCCTAACCGTCCGGAAGGTGAATTAACTAAGCTGCGGGCATCCATTGTCTGTGAGCCTTCCCTCGTCAAATTTGCTGAAGCGTTGGGTTTTGGGCAGTATGTACTTCTTGGTAAAGGTGAGGAACTAACTGGAGGACGGACACGGCCGGCTCTGCTGGCAGATGTGTTTGAATCTTTCATTGGTGCATTGTATCTGGATCAGGGGCTTGCGCCTGTTCGGACATTTCTTGATCAGCATGTCTTCCCATTAATCGTATTGGGCAGCAAGCTGCAAATGAGTGATTACAAAACGGAACTGCAGGAACTTACTCAGCATCACAATATGGGAGCTTTGGAATACCGTATCGTTGAGGAACGGGGACCTGCCCATGAACGTGAGTTTGTCTCGGAGGTCCATATGGGTCAAGAACGGCTTGGCAGAGGTACAGGACGTTCCAAAAAGGAAGCGGAACAACAGGCTGCATCTGCAGCACTTGATCGACTGAAGCTTCCGGAAGCCGGAGCTTAACCGATAGCGCATAGACAAACGAAGAGCAAAGAGCAGCCCGCGGGTCCGCCCCGGCGGAAGTAATCGGCCGGACTGCTTTTTGCTCTTTTTTTTGTAAAGAGGTTCAGGAGAAGGTTACCTGATCGTTAACTAAATAAGTGAACTTTATTTTACACAAAACGATGAGTGCAGAACCAATCTGAAGAAGCGAAGCTAAAAGCTTTCTGAAAGAAAGCTACATCGGAAGCATATGCTCCGCATTTATCAACGGATTTTTCCCTTGGATAAGGGAATCAAGAAAATCTGGGGATAAGGGCGATCGGAGGATGGTACTGCAATCGAAGTAGTCATGTGTAATGACAATAGTTCAATTTATTTAGGCGCTGGAATGCAATACTTGAAATTTGCAAGAGGAGGTGACGAGAAACCCTATGTTTTTAAAACGGATTGAATTGGGTGGATTCAAGTCATTCGCCGACAAAACGGAGATGGAGTTCGTTCGTGGCATTACGGCTGTTGTAGGTCCGAACGGAAGTGGAAAGAGTAATATATCGGACGGAATTCGCTGGGTTCTGGGGGAACAAAGTGCTAAGTCGCTGCGTGGTGGCAAAATGGAAGATATCATCTTTGCAGGCAGTGACGCACGGAAAGCCGTTAATTTCGGTGAGGTGTCGCTAACGCTTGATAACGAGGATCACGCACTTGCATTGGATTTCGGTGAGGTGACGGTGACTCGTCGTGTACATCGCAGCGGAGATAGTGAATATTTTATTAACAAACAATCTTGTCGTTTGAAGGATATCACGGAGTTGTTTATGGATACCGGCATCGGTAAGGAAGCCTACTCGATTATTGGACAGGGGCGAATCGAAGAGATTCTCAGTACCCGTTCAGAGGATCGCAGAGGTATCTTTGAAGAAGCTTCAGGTATCGTTAAATATAAATCCCGCAAGCGGGATGCGACGCGCAAACTGGATGAGACAGAGCAGAATTTGCTGCGTATTCATGATCTGGTGACTGAACTGGAAGATCAGATTGGACCGCTAAAGGAACAATCAGAGAAAGCGATCCACTATAAGGAACTTCGTTCACGGCTCAAATCGCAAGAGATCTCCATGTATGTGTACCAGATCGAACAGATTCATGCTTCCTGGAGTAAGGCAAACGAGCGCTTGCAATCGCTAAAACAGGAAGAGGTTGGACTCGCAGCGATTGTCTCTACGCATGATGCCAAGCTGGAAAATGATCGGAATGCGCTGCGTATTCTGGAAACAGAGACAGAGCAACTGCAAGCCGCTTTATTACAATTCAGTGAAGCGACGGAGAAAAGTGAAGGGCTTGGAGAATTGCTCAAGGAGCGCTCCCACCATCTGCTAACGAATCAGGAGCAGCTCAAAGTAACGCTTGCCGCCAGTGAAGAGAGACATCGCGAACGGGAAACCGAGCTGCTTGCACTGCGTGAGAAGTTTGGCAAGCTTGAGCATGAACTGAATGATGTGAGAAATCAGTTGTCCCAGGAAGAAGCCAAACTCATCGGTGTTACAGGTGGCATTAGTCAACAGCAAGAGGAAAGCCTCAAAGGCAATTTGCTGGAACTGATGAATCAGATGGCTCAGACACGCAATGAAATTCGTTATGTGGATCAGCAGAAAGAAACGCTGGAGCGCAGAATGAATCGCGCGGCTGAAGAATCAGGCAAATGGGAAGATCAGAAGGAGACACTGGAGAGTCGCAAAGCGGACATTGAGAAAAAAGTTGTTCGTTTGGGCAAAGAAATCAGTGATCTACGTGGTGGATACATTACGGAAAGTGAACGACTTCAGTCGCTGCAGAAGCTGCTCGAAGAAAGTCGGGGTACGGTCCGTAAATGGGAACAGAAGCGTGAGGCTCAAGTTTCCCGCCGCGATACGATGAAAGAGATGCAGGATGATTTTGACGGATTCATGCTGGGTGTCAAGGAAGTCCTCAAAGCTTCGCGTAAAGGTACGCTGAGCGGTGTTCATGGAGCTGTAGCTGAACTTGTTAAAGTTCCCGAGAAGATCGAACTTGCAGTTGAAACAGCAATGGGAGCATCCTTGCAGCATGTGGTCATGGAAAATGAATCAGTTTCCAGACAGGCAATCGCTTTCCTGAAGCAACGTCAGTTGGGGCGTGCAACGTTCCTGCCTTTGGATGTCATTCGTCCTCGTGCCATTGGAGCGGCTGAACGTTCCATGATCGAAGGTATGGAGGGTTTTGTGGGGATCGGTGCTGATCTTGTACAATTCGAATCCAAATATGCTTCAATCATTGGCAGCTTGCTCGGTAATGTTATTATTGCCGAAACGCTGGAGGTTGCCAATAAAATTGCGGCTCGCTGTCAGTATCGTTTCCGGGTTGTGACACTCGAAGGTGACGTGGTCAATGCGGGTGGTTCCATGACAGGTGGTAGCCAGCACAAGAAAAATGTGAGTCTGCTCAGTCGGAAACGGCAGCTGGACCAGCTCGACCAAGATATTTTGGATACCGAAAATCAGATCGTGAAACTGCATCGCAGTGTGGATGATGTAAAAGTTCAACTGGAGCAGTGTCAGGACAAACTGGATGAACTTCGTCAGTCCGGTGATGATACCCGAAATGCAGAACAGCAGGCTTCGATGGAAATGAAACAGGTAGAGCATGAGCTTCGCCATGTGCTTGAACAGGTTGCCGTTGCCGGGCAGGAGAAGAGCGGCTTTACCGAAGAGATCAAAGAGCTGGATACGGCTCGCATCGTCGCTGTGAAGAAGCTGGAGCAGCTTGAAGAGGAAGAAAAAGCGACTCATCGTGCCATTCATGCAGCTGAGTTTGCTCGGAAAGCCAATGAATCCGCGAAGGAAGAATTGCAGAGCCAACTCACCGACTTGAAAGTGCGCGAAGGCAAGCTTGATCAGGAGCGATTTTCCAATGGGGAACAATTGCGACGTCTGGAGCGGGAAGTGGAGTCGCTGGTGAAAGATCTTCGTCAGAATCGTACGTTGCTTGCTTCGATGGAAGCAGATCTCAAGAAAACACAGACCGAGAGTGTTAAGCAGATTGAAGATCTGAACCAGTACAAACTGAAAAAAGCGGAAGCTTCCCAAGAGCTGGACTTCAAGCGTGCCGCCCGAAGTGAGTTGTCGAAAAAGCTTGAGCTTGCCGAGAGCGAAACGAAGGAACAACGCACACAGTTGAAAGCCGTGGAAGAGCAGATGCGACAGACGGAAATCTCCGTGAACCGACTGGATGTTGAGCTGGAGAATATACTGCGGAAGCTGACGGATGAATACGAACTGGGCTATGAACTGGCCAAAGAGCGTTATCCTGTGCCGGAAGATGTGGAGCATACACAGGCAGAGGTACAGAAGCTGAAGCGCAGTATATCTGCCCTTGGTGATGTTAACCTGGGAGCGATTGAGGAGTTCCAGCGGGTCAATGAGCGATACGAGTTCCTGAGTGTACAGAAGAATGACCTGGTGGAAGCTAAAACAACGTTGTATCAGGTGATTCGGGAAATGGAAGACGAGATGGCGAAGCGATTCAAGATCACGTTTGATGCCATCCGCCGTGAGTTCGGTACCGTGTTTAGCAAGCTGTTTGGTGGGGGACGTGCTGACCTTGTTCTGATGGACCCGGAACGCTTGCTTGAAACGGGAATAGATATCGTGGCTCAGCCACCAGGCAAGAAACTGCAAAACCTGCAACTGTTATCCGGTGGGGAGCGGGCTTTGACGGCGATGGCTTTATTATTTGCTATTCTGCATGTCAAACCGGTACCATTTTGCGTGTTGGATGAAGTTGAGGCAGCGCTGGACGAAGCTAACGTGGTACGTTTTGCCCAGTACTTGCGTGAATTCTCCGAACAGACACAGTTTATCGTTGTTACCCATCGTAAAGGTACGATGGAAGAGGCAGATGTGCTGTACGGTGTTACAATGGAAGAGGGCGGAGTATCCAAGCTCGTTTCGGTTAAACTGGAAGATGAGGAAGCAGTAATTGCCTGATCTGATTCAAACCTGAGAGACAAACGAACTCATTGTAATCATTGAAAATCATTCAGATTGAGCATTTTTGCAAAAGCGCTTAGATTATGTACACGATGGAGGGGCTTTATGAGTTTTTTTAAAAAGCTTAGAGACAGCATTGCAAGCAAAACGGAGTCGGTCACCAAACAGTTCAAGGATGGATTGGAAAAGACACGTAAAGGGTTAGTGGAAAAAGTGTCGGATCTCGTAATCCGCCGCAAAAAAATCGATGAAGAGTTCTATGAAGAACTGGAAGAGATTTTGATCGGAGCAGACGTTGGTGTGAATACAGTCATGAATCTGATCGAAGACCTGCGCGTTGAGGTGAAAAAACGCAAAATTGAGGATGCGGCTGAGCTGCAGCCTGTATTGTCCGAGAAACTGACGGGTCTTCTTCGCGGTGAACAGAATAACGAATTGAAAATGAACCCGGATGGCATTACCGTTATTTTGTTCGTTGGTGTTAACGGTGTTGGTAAAACAACAACGATTGGCAAGCTGGCACATCGCTTCAAACAGCAAGGTAAAAAGGTAATTGTGGCAGCAGGAGATACGTTCCGTGCCGGAGCCATTGAACAGCTGGAAGTATGGGGGCAACGTGCCGGTGTCGATGTTATCAAACAGCAATCTGGTTCTGATCCAGCAGCGGTTATGTATGATGCGGTACAGGCAGCGAAACAACGGGGTGCGGATGTTCTGCTCTGTGATACAGCAGGTCGTCTGCAAAACAAATCGAACCTGATGGACGAGCTTAACAAGATCTATCGTGTCATTCAGCGTGAAATTCCGGATGCTCCGCATGAAGTACTGATGGTACTGGATGCAACAACAGGTCAAAATGCCTTAAATCAGGCTAAACTTTTCGGTGAGAAAAGCGGTGTAACTGGCCTCGTACTGACGAAACTGGATGGAACAGCTAAAGGCGGGATCGTTGTTGCGATCCGTCAGGAACTGGACTTGCCTGTGAAGCTCGTAGGACTGGGTGAGAAAATTGATGATCTGCAGCCGTTTGACTCGGAGCAATTTGTGCATGCTTTGTTCGCCGGATTAATCCAGGAACAGCCAGCGGAAAGTGCTGAAGAAGAGGAAGCTAATTCCTAGAATCATTAATAATAGAATGAATTAATAATGTTAACCGTATTGCCAGTGATATACGTGATAAGTGTCACGTGTAATGTCACTGGCAATACGTGTATAATGGAGGAATAAAGAAGGCAATGTTAAAGGGTTAGAAAGGACGGTTGAAAATGGCCAATACGTATACCTATTCTCGCCGTGAAGAAGTCGCCAATGCGGTGACACATGGAATCGGCGCTGCACTCAGTGTAGCTGCACTGGTGATATTGATTGTATTTTCAAGTATGAAAGGCACAGCTTGGCATGTGGTCAGTTTCACGATCTACGGGATCACCATGTTACTGCTCTATACAAGCTCTACACTCGTGCATGCATGGAAAGATGGAAAAGTGAAAGATTTATTTGAGATTTTCGACCATTCTTCCATTTATTTGTTTATCGCGGGATCGTACACCCCGCTTTTGTTTATTGCTGTTCGCGGTACACTTGGATGGGCCCTGTTCGGTATAATCTGGGGAATCGCATTATTCGGCGTGATCTTTAAGGCATTTTTTACGAAAAAATTTCTATTCATGTCCACGATTTTCTATATTGCGATGGGCTGGCTGATCGTTATTGCCTGGCAACCTCTTATGGCTGCCATTCCTACAGGCGGCATTGTGCTGCTGGTTGCTGGAGGCCTGATGTATACACTGGGTACGCTCTTTTATGTATGGCGTGGATTTCCGTACCACCATGCGATTTGGCATCTCTTTGTGTTAGCAGGCAGTATTCTTCATTTCTTTATGGTACTGCTGTACCTGACACCACTTCGTTAGAACACCATAGACGGATGCATCTCCACGGACTGAGACGCATTCGTTTTTTCTTCTACATAGAGGCGGGTCGCAGCGATACAGATCGAATTTGCTTGTAGTGAAAAAGGGCATAAACCACCCGTTAAACATCGAAATAACATATCATGAGAGCTGTTTTTATTGTGACAAGTATTTTTGCTTGACAACCTGATTTGTTTTAGGTATTATTAGGAACGTTGCAAGAGTGTAAAGTGTTTTTCCTTGACGAAGGGAGTGCCCCGATGTGAGTCAAGAAAATCGGCTTGAGAAGACAAACCGGATTAACTTGCTGTTTGCTTTTTATGAATTGTTACTTACCGAGAAACAGCAGACTTTTCTAAAGTATTACTTTCATGACGATTTCTCGCTTGGTGAAATTGCAGCCGAGTTTGAGATCAGCCGCCAGGCGGTATACGAGCATATTAAGCGTGCCGAACAAGTGCTGGAAAATTACGAAAGCAAGCTGGGCTTGCTGGAAAAGCATGAACGGCGTAATCGCAATCTTGAAGATTTGCAAAATGCATTGGAACGCGCAGGCGTCTCCATTGATAACAACAAACAAATACACGATATCGTTGCTCAGCTTAGTGAATGAAAATTGGCCGAGCGGAACGTATCGGTCTTGAAAACAGTATTAAAGCTTAAGGAGGTGGGATCATGGCATTTGAAGGATTAACGACCCGATTACAGAATGTGTTCAGCAAGCTGCGCGGCAAAGGCAAGGTGTCTGATGAAGATGTAGCCGAGGCTATGCGCGAGGTACGTCTGGCATTGCTCGAAGCGGATGTAAACTTCAAAGTGGTCAAGGAATTCATCGCCAAGGTGAAAGAGAAGGCTGTTGGCAAAGAAGTGATGGAGAGCTTCACGCCAGGAATGGTCATCATCGACATCGTTAACAAGGAACTAACGGATTTGATGGGTGGAAGTCAGGCCAAACTGGCTAAAGCGAACAAACCGCCTACGGTGCTGATGATGGTTGGTTTGCAGGGTGCTGGTAAAACAACCACATCGGGTAAACTGGCTAAAATGCTGCAAAAGCAAAACAGCAGACCATTGCTTGTTGCAGGAGATATTTATCGGCCCGCAGCGATCAAACAGTTGCAAGTACTTGGCGAGCAGATCAAAGCGCCGGTATTCACACTGGGAGATCAGACAAGCCCTGTTGAGATCGCACGTCAAGGTCTTCAACATGCGAAGGATAACGGTAATGACTATGTTATTATCGATACAGCTGGACGTCTGCATGTTGATGAAGAACTGATGGAAGAACTTCGCCAGATTCACAGCGTAGTGAATCCGGATGAAGTACTGCTTGTCGTAGACAGCATGACAGGTCAGGATGCGGTTAACGTAGCAGAACACTTTAACCAGCAGCTTAATCTGACAGGGGTTGTCCTGACGAAGCTGGATGGCGACACTCGTGGTGGTGCTGCGCTTTCTGTCAAAGCAGTTACGGGTTGTCCAATCAAGTTTGCTTCCCTTGGAGAGAAACTTGACGCTTTGGAGCCGTTCCACCCGGAACGTATGGCTTCACGGATCCTCGGTATGGGTGATATGTTATCTCTGATTGAGAAAGCACAATTAAACATTGATACCGATAAAGCCAAGGAAATGGAACGGAAGATGCGTAATGCAGAATTCACGTTTGAAGATTTCCTGGAGCAGATGGATCAGGTCAAAAAGCTGGGACCAATCGACCAGATCATGGATATGATCCCTGGCATGGGCAAGATGAAACAAGCTAAAGATCTGAAGGTTGATGATAAACAGATGGGCCGGATTGAAGCGATCGTCTACTCTATGACGACCGAAGAGAAACGGAACCCGGACATGATCAACCATAGCCGCCGGAAGCGTATTGCTACGGGTAGCGGAACATCTCTGGCTGAAGTAAATCGTCTGATCAAGCAGTTTGATGAGATGCGCCGCATGATGAAACAGTTCTCGGATATGATGGGACCTAAAGGCGGCGGTAAAAATAAAGCGATGAAGCAGCTTAAAGGTATGGGTAAAGGAATGAAGTTTCCTTTCCGTTGATTAAGCGAAGCTGGATCATATACAGATTTCATTGAAGGAGGTGAATTTTCAAATGGCAGTTCGTATTCGTCTGAAACGTATGGGTGCTCACAAAGCTCCTTTCTACCGCGTAGTGGTATCGGATTCCCGTTCCCCACGTGACGGTCGTTTTATCGAGGAGATCGGTTACTACAACCCGGTTGAACAACCGGCTGTTGTTAAGATCGATGAAGATAAAGCATTGGCATGGCTTCAAAACGGTGCACAAGCATCTGACACTGTCCGCAACTTGCTTAGCAAAGCGGGCGTGATGAAGAAGTTCCACGAGTCTAAATTATCTAAATAAAGTGCTGATTCGGAGGGTCATCTATGGAAGAATTAGTAAGCATAATTGCTAAGGCTTTAGTCGATCATCCGGAAGATGTGACGGTTCGGACGGTTGAGAAAGACCGGCTTGTCGTTTATGAGTTAACTGTTCATCCTGACGATGTCGGGAAGGTAATTGGTAAACAGGGACGAATCGCGAAATCACTTCGTACGGTCGTCACATCAGCAGCAGTTAAGATGGATAAACGGGTTACCGTTGATATCATATCTTAAAGATATACGAAAGGGGGTTAGGATGCATGTCCTAGCCCCTTTTCGTGCATGCTGAACTTAATATGTTGGATTAGATATTGAATTAAAATATTTTTGGGTATGAATGACTTCGGAGCAGTGCAGGGGACGGGATCGATTCTGGAGAAGCGTTAGCGTTCGCCTTTATCACCTCATTTTCACCTTTTAAAGTAAGTTCGAAAAATGAGGGGGTAACAGCGATCGAAAGAACGAACCGTCGCCGGAACGACCATACGAGAGTCGAAGTAGCTGTTTAGTTTGATTTAATATCGTAGGAGGAATTATGGCAGAGTTTATGAATGTAGGTAAAATCGTCAATACGCATGGAATTCGCGGTGAGGTGAGAATCATGCCTTTAACCGATTTCCCGGAAGTGCGTTTCGCGAAAAATGCAGAGTTGTTTTTCTTTACACCAGATAATCATCCCGTCATAGTTAACGTGGAATCTGCACGTTTGCATAAAAATATGTATATTCTTCGTCTGAAAGAGTACGGCAATATTAATGAAGTAGAGAAGTTTAAAGGCGGCATGGCCAAAGTGTTAAAAGAGAACTTGGCTGAGCTGGAGGAAGGTGAATACTACTTCCATCAAATCGTTGGGTGCTCGGTTATCACCGAAGAGGGTGAAACGCTTGGAACCATCTCTGAAATTTTGACTCCGGGTGCCAATGATGTATGGGTTGTCAAAACGCCAGCAGGTAAAGAAGTGCTGATTCCCGTTATTGATGATGTAGTACTTGATGTGGACATCGAACAGCAGCAAGTGAAGATTCACCTGATGGAAGGGCTGCTGTAACATGAAAGTGGATGTATTAACACTATTCCCGGAGATGTTTGATGGCGTATTCGGAGCAAGCATTCTGGGTAAAGCCCAAACGAAGGGGCTGGTGTCCCTCGGTGCAACCAACTTCCGTAATTATGCGACAAATAAGCACAATACGGTCGATGATGCTCCTTACGGTGGGGGTGGAGGCATGGTGCTGAAACCAGATCCGATCTTTGCTGCTGTTGAAGATGTACTGGAGCAACGCGGAGAAGCCGCGGCAACCATGAAAGCTCCACGTATCATTTTAATGTGTCCGCAAGGTGAGACGTTTACACAGAAAAAAGCAGAAGAACTTGTACAGGAAGATCATCTGATTTTTATATGTGGACATTATGAAGGTTACGATGAGCGAATTCGCGAATTTCTCGTGACGGATGAACTATCCATTGGTGATTACGTGCTCACTGGTGGGGAATTGCCTGCTATGGTTGCGATCGACAGCATCGTACGCCTTATTCCCGGTGTGCTTGGCAATGAGACAAGCGCAGTAACCGATTCATTCAGCACTGGACTACTCGAATACCCACACTACACACGACCACCCGAGTTTAGAGGCATGAAAGTACCGGATATGCTGTTGTCAGGACATCACCTGAACATTGAGGCGTGGCGTAGAGAACAGTCGTTGCTTCGTACGCTGGAGCGCAGACCGGAGATGTTGGAAACGGCTGATTTGACGGATAAAGAACGTATTTGGTTGAAAAAGATACGCTCAAACCGTAAAAATAGTACAGAGTAAATATATGCAACGTATAAACACGTAAATATATCTTTTTATAGAGTTTGAAAAAGCCAACCTTGATACCAAAGGTTGGCTTTTCTTATGTGTTTTGTAAAGAAAGCTGGATATTCATTGGGTAATTCTATAAAATGTAGGTATATTTTAAAACCAAGTTTCATTAAGTGAAACAAAAGGCGGTGTGTGAATGACTTACAATATTATTGGTCTTGATCATATTCAGCTCGCAGCACCAGAAGGTTGTGAAGCGGAGGCGCGTCATTTTTTCAATAAAGTTCTGGGCTGGACGGAGATTCCCAAACCTGAAATTCTGAGAAAACGTGGTGGTGTATGGTTCGAGTGTGGCAGACACCAAGTGCATATTGGAGTACAAAAAGATTTTATTCCCGCTACAAAAGCTCATCCGGCATTTCATGTACAACATTTGGATCAGTTGCGTGATCATCTCATTCATAACCAAATTCATATTGTCGATGACGAAGCAAGGGCAGATGAAGGTGTAAGACGTTTTTATATAAATGATCCTTTTGGCAATCGTCTTGAGTTTTTAGAGTGGGCTTAAAATCATTCGTTTAAATCGTTTAATTACGTAGGCACTTTTTTGCAGCTTTGAACATTTTTGCATGACCACATAATAGGGTTGTAAAAAACAGGGGTTTTCTTTATGGTGAACTCAGCTGGATTTGAATAACAACGATAAGCTGAGGAGGAAGATGATGAGCATTCAGCCTTATGAAATCGCCAGACTAAATATTATCCAAGCCGGAGAACGCTGCAAAATGCTTTTAGGAGATCTAAACGGGGATGGCAGACTTGAAATGTTGCTGGTACAGGCAGATGGGGGTATAGACGATCGGTATGTCCCGCATCAGGTATGTTGTTTGACTGCGTTTGATCTGGAAGGAACATTACTATGGCAGGTCGGAACTCCTGATCCCGATGCAGGGGGTCCGGGTTCAGACTATCCCGCTCAGGTCGCAGATTGGGATGGAGATGGAAATAATGAAGTATTGTGTGTGATGGACAAACAATTTCTCGTGTTGGATGGCCGGACCGGAGAGATCAAAGAAACACGTGATCTGCCAGGTGATGAAGCACATGACTGCATTATTCTCGCCAACCTGACGGGTAACCAGCATAGAATGGACATTATACTGAAAGACCGCTATAAGACGTTATGGGCACTTGACCATGATTTTAATTTGTTATGGAAGCATGAGGGGAATCCAGGACATTTTCCATGGGTATATGATATCGATGGAGATGGGAAAGATGAAGTGATGGCCGGATATGACATGCTGGATCATGATGGGATGTTATTATGGTCTTGTCAGAATCTTGATGATCATGCCGATTGTATATGGTTTGGAGATGTTGACGGTGATGGGCAAGTCGAGGTTGTCATTGGTGGCAGTGTTACGGTCATGATGGACCGCTGCGGAAATGAGAAATGGCGTTATGAAGATTCGATTGAATCACAGCATATTGCATTAGGTCATTTTTGTACTGGAATGGAAGGTTTACAGATTGCAGGCCTGGACCGGATTGTCCGAGGGGATGAGCATGGTAAGGATGGAATGTTCATGCTGGATAGCGCTGGGAAAGAAATATGGAAAGAAAACCGCACGACTCGTGGCTGGTTAACCATTATAGAGCCTGTATGTAACTGGGATGAAGGTGGACTCGATTATATTTTGGCGTATCGCCGAGGTGGAGATGTGTTGCCTTCTTTGGTAGATGGAGATATGAAAACGGTTACTGAATTCCCAAAAGAGGGATATGCGGTGCATGCAGACCTAGTTCAGACGGGGAAAGGACAGATCATTATCTATGACGCAGAGGAAGCAGTGATTTATTCCAGCTCTCCGATGACATTATCACTTACCGATGCAAAAAGAGCCAAGCCACAGCTAAAAAGGCTGTATAACTCGACTCTGTATCCGGGCGGTGAAGTTAAAATCTAGGTTTTACTGGTCGTTCTCCGATGCAGATGATTCGTTCTGCGGACTGGATTCGGGTTGAAGCAACGTCGCCAAATCAGTACCTGTCGTGACCGTCAAGCGAGGCAGCTTCATGGGATGATCTCCTGGATGCACAAATCCAGACTTTACGGTAAAAGCCATGCGATATCCATGTTGCTGTAACTTGTAGATCATTTGTGTGCTGGTATAACCAAAAGGATAGGCCAAATAAGGTGTGTCTATTCCGGTTTCTTTTATTTGCTGGATATCATCATCCAGAAGACTGGTGTCCAGACCGACAGGTACGCTGTTCCCACAGCGCATAAATCCCTTATGATGCAGGTTATAGGTATGGCTGTTGAACTCAAATACGTCGGTTGCTGCCTGCATCTCTGGTTTGGAGATGAAACTGTTGATGGCGGGCTCAAATACCGAAGGTTGATCCTGAATTTTACTGCCTATGACAAACAGCGAGGCATGAAAATTATATTTCTGAAGCACAGGGTAAGCTAAAGTATAATTGTTCTGGTATCCATCATCAAAGGTAATTACAATGGACTTCTGTGGTAGGGAAATCTTCCCACTAACATATTGCTCAAGCTGATTCAGTGTAATCGTGCGGTAGCCTTCATCATGCAGGTATTTCATATTTTGCTCAAAATCCTCCAGATTAATGATGGATTTATTATCTGTCTCGTGATTATTCAGTTTGGGCTCTATGTAATGATACATCAGCACAGGAACTTCTGTAGCGGTACCTTGTTCAATCCTAAAGTTAGAACGATCCAGCGCAGATTGGTTAGAGAAGTCAGTGTGTGACAGCTCGAATGCTTTGCGTTTGACTATGTCCCAGGATGTGCAGGCTTTGTGTGACAGTGCATTCGTTGGGTGAGTTACGGCATATGAATATAGTGTAATGGAGCATGTGAGCATGGCGAGTAGGGCAAGTGTGATCTTTTTCCAATATTTCATAAGTCTTGGGATTCTCCTTTTAAAGTGGTCAATAAGTTATATCATAGACGATATTACTACACTGGAAGTTACAGTATTTTTTCCTGTATCAGGTTGACTTGCAGATGAGAGCGTTGATTCACTTTCCATACGGGAGAATGTATTTTAGAATGAAGTTAACATGTGATGGATGAGTTTCAGAGTGGCAGATTAATCAATAGGCATTTGTTTAATTTCTCTTGTGTTTTGATATGCTGCGTGATACAATAAGTCTGTTATGTGGAATACGGCGGTCCTCTATGGATGATGAAGGAGACAAGGTGATCTCTGGAAGAAGTATGAACGCCTGTATGGAAGGAGGGAGTCATAGATGAATATCGTTCAAGCGATTACACAAGAACAACTTCGCAAGGATCTTCCGAGTTTTCGTCCTGGTGACACTTTGAAAGTGCACGTTAAGGTAATCGAGGGAACTCGCGAGCGTATCCAATTGTTCGAAGGTGTTGTGATTAAACGCCGTGGTGGTGGAATCAGTGAGACTTTTACAGTTCGTAAAATTTCTTACGGTGTAGGTGTGGAAAGAGCTTTCCCGCTTCATTCCCCTAAAATCGATAGAATCGAAGTGGCTCGCCGTGGTAAAGTTCGTCGTGCGAAGCTTTATTATCTTCGTGAACTACGCGGTAAAGCAGCGAGAATTAAAGAAATTCGTTAATATAACGGATACCGGGAAGGGCTTGGAGACAAGCCCTTTTCGTTTTTGTCCGGGAAAAGTTGAACCGGAGGTACACTTCCGAGTAAAATGGTATGGCAACACATGCGGGGAATAGTCCGGGAGGCTTGTAAAATCAGTTATTGATAACATTTGAATTGTGGATTAAATGTACTGTAATGCTTGGTGTAAGATTACATAACTGATGTGAATGTTTTGTATCCATCCATTGAGTTATTGGAACGATACAGAATGCTGGATGTGTGTACTGCTATAAACATGTACTGTGAAGAGAGGAAGATCATGAATGGAACAAGAAGTTCAACATGACCGGGGCAATCCTGCCGAAGAGAAAGACAGTCGATCCAAAAAAGCTAAAAATGAAATTGTTGAATGGCTTAAAGCCATTGTTATCGCATTAGTTCTCGTCATTCTCATTCGGTGGTTGCTCTTCAAACCGTTTGTTGTGGACGGTCCGTCCATGCAGCCGAACTTTGAAACGGGTGAACGTGTGATCGTCAACGAAATCTTATATGATATCAGAGAACCGAAGCGCGGTGAAGTTATCGTCTTCCACGTACCAACCGAAGGTCGAGATTTCATTAAACGTGTTATTGCTGTAGAAGGTGATACCGTTGAGGTTCAAGATGATACCGTGATGGTTAACGGTAAAAAGGTTGATGAAACGTATATTCAAGGAGCCATTGATGCAGCTGAAGCAAATGGTGGAACCTATAACGTGAAGGATTTCCCGAATGAACAGTTCCCTGATGGCAAAGTGCCGGCAGGTCATGTGTTTGTAATGGGAGACAACCGTCCAAATAGTACAGACAGCCGTATGATCGGTTATGTTTCGTTAAAAGATATTATTGGTCGTGCAGATGTGATTTTCTGGCCGATCGGTGAGATTAAGTGGATCAACCACTGAAATTGAAGTGAATAATGAGGTGAAGACAAGTTGACGATACAATGGTTTCCAGGTCATATGACTCGAGCCAGACGCCAGATTCAGGATAAGTTAAAGCTCATCGACGTGGTCATCGAACTATTGGATGCCCGTCTGCCTGTCTCCAGCCGTAATCCAATGATTGACGAAATATTGCTGGATAAACCCCGGATGATTTTGTTGAACAAATCGGATTTGGCAGATGCAAAAGTGACGCAAGAATGGATTGAATATTTCAAAAAAGAAGGAATTACCGCTTTTCCTGTAGATGCTTCGACGGGAACCAATGTTAAAGATATTCCCGTGCAGGCCAAGCTTCTTCTTAAAGAAAAAATTGACCGTCAAATTGCTAAAGGGATTAATCCTCGGGCGGTTCGCGGGTTGATCGTAGGGATTCCCAATGTAGGTAAATCAACACTGATTAACCGACTGGCTGGACGGAGTATTGCGTTAACAGGAGATCGTCCTGGTGTGACGAAGGGGCAACAGTGGATCAAGGTAGGCAAAGAAATGGAGTTATTGGATACTCCAGGTATTCTTTGGCCTAAGTTCGAAGATCAAAATGTAGGTTATCGTCTTGCCGTAACTGGTGCGATCAAAGAGGAAATTCTGAATGCAGAGGATATCGCCTTTTTTGGAATTAGTTACCTGATGCGTTATTACTGGGGCGCTTTGGAAGAGAGATACGGACTTCAGGAGTTCTCCAAGGATGCAGATGATTCAGACAGTGTTATTGCGATTATGGAACAAGTCGGCCGTATACGTGGTTGCATTGTAAGCGGTGGACGTATTGATCTGGAAAAGGCATCACGAGCATTTCTGCGTGAACTGCGAGCGGGTAAAATGGGACGTTTCTCTATGGAAGCTCCCTATTAAAAAAATGGACTCTACACGATGGAGATCATTATCTTTATCTGTTCATTTCATATATACAAGTGCCGAAAGAAGCGGCCGTTACCGGATTACCGGGAGCGGTCGTTTTTTGTGTATACAAACGCGGAAGTAGAGCTGGAACATACGTCGAAAACGATAAAATGGAAGAGGTTTGAAGAACAGTACGCTTTATGGAATTGGCTGACCTATATATCAGGTGCATCTAAATCGTGCTATGATAAATGGTGGTGCAATTTAAATTAGACGAGGTCTGATATATTCAATTTAAACCATCAAATACCGATAAATGAAGACATCACTATCTTTATATTGTAAATCTCAAGGAAAAGTTTTGCTGAGAGAGACAGGCTGTACAGAACAAAAGACAGAGTATCTACGTCTATATTATAAAATGTTGTAAGTGATACGCATGCTGAAAAAGCGTGGGTAGAGGAGATGAGCGTTATGGTTGAAAATAATGAAGAGATCGGGTTGAATCTCCTGGATACCCCGATTGGACCAAAGAAGAAAAAAGAAGCCAGTGAACCTCGAGACCTGTTGCTCTACGAGCGGGAGTATTGGGACAGTGGATTTGAACGTATTGCTGGTATTGATGAGGTGGGACGGGGCTGTTTGTTTGGGGATGTTGTCGCAGCGGCGGTTATTTTACCGAAGGATCTCATGCTGGAAGGTGTGAATGACTCCAAGAAATTAACGGAGAAAAAACGTGATGCATTATATGACATCATCATGGAAAAAGCGCTGGCGGTAGGTATCGGGTACGCGGATGCAGAGACAATTGATAGGCTTAACATCAAGCAGGCTGCGAGACTTGCGATGAAACGTGCGGTTGAAGCATTGGGAGAAACTCCTGATTATATGCTGGTGGATGCCGAGAAGGTGGATGTGAATGTACCTCAACTGTCCATCATTAAAGGTGATGCTAATAGTCAATCGATCGCAGCGGCATCTATTATTGCCAAGGTAACACGAGATCGGCTGTGTAAGGAAGAATGGGATACATTATATCCGGAATATGGTTTGTCGATACATAAAGGATATGCAACAAAAGTTCATCGGGAGCAAATTATGGCATTGGGGGCAACCCCGATGCATCGGCGCAGTTTTCTGGGCAACCTGCTTGGAGAGCAGCAATCTTTGTTTTAAACACAGGTTTGAAGAAAGGAGGGGGAGAGATTTGAATATCGGTTCCATGATAAAGGGGTTAATGGGAGATAGTAAGCCCGGCAATGCCAAACCGCTTGAATTAAAGGAAGGTCAGGTGGTTCGTGGCTCCGTCGTTAGTGTATCCGATGATGGGGGAGAAGCAGTTCTGCAGATTCAAGGTGTGCAAGTGCGCGCCAAGTTGGAGACTCCACTCCGTCCGGGTGAGACCACGTTGCTTCAAGTACAGCCTCCAGGTGAAAATGGCATAACGGTAATGAAACCTATGTCGGGAACACTCGCAGAGCTGCCACAAGCTTCGCTGAACAACCTGCTTAAGGATGTGGGACTGCCGGATACAAAAGGGAACCGGGAACTGTTACTTGCCATGCAGCGTAGCGGAGTGCCGCTCACGAAGGATAATGTGGCTATGGTCCAGAATATGATGACAGCTAAACCTGCACAGGTCCCTGTGGAAGAATGGGTGCAGGCGACAGGGATTGCTTTTCAGCGTGGCCTTCCGGTTACGGCGGAAACAGTAAAAGGATTACACCAGACGGTGTTTGGCCCCCCTCTGCACCAGTTGTTAAGCGGGTTGGCTGACCAGTTGGAAACGATGCTTACTCAAACAACAGGTAAACCGGTATTGTCTGGAGAACAATCTGCAACGTTGAAACCAGCAGTCGTGGCTGGCGCACCTGTTGTACCGAATGCTTCACAGACGGAAGAAGGATTGGCTGCATCAGGCAATGGTCGTCAGGTGACTGGAACCGGAACGCCTGCTTTGTCAACGCAACAAGGACAAGCGGCATTGGCAGGATCTATATCCATGACGGATGGCGGGGCAGAGGATGCAGGTACTGCGGTGAAAGGAAACGTGCAGACCGGCGGAGGCACAGGAAATGCTGAAGCCGGGGCCAAGGCAGTTGTAAGCAACGTTGAAACGGCTGGCAAAGGAGGGGGTGGGGGTATTCCGTCTGGAACCGGAATACCTGGCGAGAGCCCGCGCGGGGCTGACGCGGGGCAAGCTGGGAGCCGCCCGGGTACACCGGGGGCGGCAGCAGAATCTGTGGCTGGCCGTGCAAGTGCAGGCCAGCCTGAAACAGGCGCGGCCGGGCGGACTGACGGCCGCGCTGAAACGCCTGCTGCTGCGGGGACATCGTCCGCAGCAGGCCAGGCGGCGCCAGCAGCGCCTACGGCAGCGCAGCTGGCGCCCAAGCTGCTGGCGCTGCTGGACGCCCTGCGCAGCGCGTCCACTGCCGCACCGGCACAGCCTGGTGCGGCAGCACAGGCCGCCCCTGCATCGCAGGGCGGCCAGGCGGCTGCGGCTGCCGGAGGCGTGCCGCAGCCGTTGCCAGCCGGCGCTGATGCGCCGCCGGCTGGCGGTAGTGCCACAGCACCTGCGGGAGCTGCGGCAGTGCCCGCGCCTGTCACCCACGAGGGGGACCCGTGGGTGGGGCGCGTGCTGAAGCTGCTCGGTGCGGAGCACGAGCAGCAGGCCGTTCACGGCGCGGCAGTGCAGCCGCGCGTGGGGGATGTGGCGAGTCCGGCAAATGCGGACACGCTGAAGGGCTTGCTGCTTCAGCTTGCCAGCAGCGAAGGTGCACCGGCGGCGCTTAAGGATGCCGCCGGACAGGCGGTGCAATATCTGACAGGTCAGCAGTTATTGCTAACAACAGATCGCAGTGCTACATTTGCACAGATGCACTGGTTTATTCCGATCACTGGACCGGACGGGGAAGAAACGGCGTCTGTTCAGATTCAGTCTCGCAGAGGTCAACGTGGGGAACTGGATGCCTCCAATTGCCGGCTATGGTTTGATCTGGACATGAAAAGTCTTGGGCCCACACTGGTAGATGTCCATGTGGTTAATAACATTGTCAGTCTGCGTGTATTGAATGATCGCGAAGGAATGGGACCGCTCCTGGAGAGTGGACGAGAGGTAATCCATCAGGCATTGGACAAGCTGGGCTATCAACTGCTGACCTTCAAGGCGGAACCGTGGCCTGCGGGCCAGGAGCCGGGCGCGGAACGAAAAACGAGGGCCTCGGACTATAGTCCTGAACGATACAAAGGGGTGGACTTGAAGGTATGAAAGACGAGTCGTCACAACCGGACCTGCTTTCCAAAAAGGCGGTTGCCCTGAAATATGTCCCTGGAGAAAGCGAAGCACCTGTTGTTGTAGCCAAGGGGCGCGGCAAAGTGGCAGAAGCCATTCTGGATAAAGCCAGAGAAAATGGGGTAGCTGTTCAGGAGGATGCAGCACTTGTGGAGGTGCTCTCCAAGTTGGATCTGGATGAACAGATTCCAGCTGAGCTGTATCAACTGGTCGCAGAGGTGCTAACGTATGTCTACCGTGCAGATCGAATGGCCTCAGGACGTGAGGAAAATGAGTCATGGTAGAACGTAGATTGGGTCAGGAGCCAGGATTAAAGCTCACACGACAGCAGAAAGGCCGATTAGGTGAAGAGGCTGCTTGTCAATGGTTGCGAGAGCACGATTATCGGATCATTAGACAGAACTGGCGTTGCCGTAGCGGTGAGATTGACATCATTGCTTCCTGCGAGGGCCTGATTGTCTTTGTGGAAGTAAGAAGCAGAAGTGGAGCCGCTCAGTACGGTACACCTCAGGAATCGGTTGATATGCGTAAAATGCAGCAGGTACGTTCAACCGCATCCGTATATTTGCAAATGACGGGAGAGACGGAACTTCAGATCCGTTTTGATGTAATTGCCGTAATGCTTGATCAAGCAGGAGAGATTGTCTCTGTGAATCATATTGTTAATGCTTTTTAAGCATGATACTCAAAGTTATTACTGTAATGAGTGATACGAAATGTATCTTTATTTAATGTGAGTCGATCAGTTATTTCGAAGTACAAGTTTAATTATGTCTTATCTTTGCATTCGTTTTAGTTTGAAATTAGTTAATATACTAAAGTCGTAGTTCCTATTTATACAGGAGTTGCGGCTTTTTTGATTTAACTATGAAATCACCAAACAGAGGACAGAGCATCAATAATAAAATCATTTTATTTCAGAAATTTATAGATACAAAATGTATCATTTGTAATAAACTAAGAAAGTTGAAATTTAAAGAGAGGTTGGTGGGATTTATGAAAGAGTTTCAGAATACTTCGAACAACACAGTAAAACAAGTATGGGAGTGCCCTCGAATGGAAGTGCTGGATATCAGCGAGACCATGAACGGTGGACAGGGGATTTGGCAATATGTTTGGGACGGAGAATTCTGGAAGCTTGAACTTATGGTCAGTTAATTTAAGAGGCTAAAGAGGAATGTTTGATCAATAAAATAAATGGTGAGGTGTAGTGAGAAGATGCAGACAAGTATCAAATGGATCATTCGACTAAGCACACTATCTTTATGTTTCATTTTGTTTGGAATCATGTATTCCGGAGTTTCTTATGCAGCCGATCCGTCTAACCAGGCAAGTGTATCAGGTAAAGTTATTGATCGTCAGGGATTACCTGTCAAGGACGCTACTGTCAAGTATTGGCTTAATTATCGTGGGGATACGTCAGAGAAAAGCGTGAAGACGGATGGGAATGGACGGTATCGTATTATAGAGTCCGTTGAAGACAATACGGACATTACTTTTGTAATTGAAGCAGAGGGTTATGTGACGTACAGACACTATGGCTCCTACGGATTGTCCGGTGGAGAGCAAATACAGCTTGATTTTCATATTTATGAGCCCATCACGATTGTAGGAACAGTCAAAGATCAGGCAGGCAGACCTGTTCCAGATGCTCGTATAAAAGTAACAAGTGTCTTTGATCGTATAGTGAAAACTGATCAGCAAGGTCGATATGCGGTTACAGGAATTGATTACGCCTATAATCCGAACATTGCAATATGGGTAGATGCCGATGATTATATGTTATATGAACAGGATCGCTTGAGTGTCCGTGAGGGAGGAACCTTGAGAGTGGATGTTGTTTTGGCAGAGGCGGCACACGTGCGGGGAAAAGTTGTAGATGAGTCGGGCAATCCAGTAAGTGGGGCTAAAGTTAATGCTGGAGGTTCGGCAACAACAGACGCTCAAGGCAACTATTTAATAAAGCGCGTACCAACAGGAGCTAGAACGATAACGGGAGAAGCAACAGGATATTTAAAAACGAGCCTGAGCGTTACTCTTGTAAAAGGAGATCATAATACGTTTAATATCGTACTTAAGAAAGATGCAGATATTACACCTCCAGTAACCAAGTACAGATTAGTTCCTATTACAGATACTGTGAACGGGAAAATATACATCAAAGGATTTACATTCAGACTTCAGGCAACAGACGAAGTCAAAGGTTCGGGCGTAAAAACAACGCAATATCGAATCAATGGGGGAGAATGGAAGAACTATGAAGGACCCGTCAAGTTTTATGCCCCTGATGTCAAGGTGGTAGAGTACTATAGTACAGATGTTGCAGGTAACCAGGAGAAGTACAACAAAATGGATTTTGTTAATGGCACATTTGAAGGTAATGGCACGTTTGAAGGGGAGAGTTACGACGATTGATTACTCGTTGATATGATAGGTGAATCAATAACATGAGAATAAAAGACGGTTCTGACTTTATGATCCCTCGTGGTGAATCAAGATTCAGAGTCGTCTTTTCTGTTCGTAATGACCTTAACGGTAATGATCTCTGCCGCCCCTTTGAATCTCGTGATCAGATGGGTGTATAATCAAGAAGGTAAACTGGTATTTTTTTATGTCACAAAGAATTTATATTGAATGTACAAGGCTGCGAATCACTATTGCGGTTGCAAATGATTTTATAAACAGGGAGGTACGGCCGATGAGTAAAGCTACGAAAACAACAAATGAAGTCAGAAATGCGATTCAAAACCGTCGTACGGTGAAAAAATTCAAAAAAGAAGCTGTTCCTACACAGCAGATTATAGAATTGCTGGACACCGCAGTCTGGGCTCCTAACCATAAACTGCGTGAACCTTGGAGATTTTTGTTGTTTACCGGGAATGGACGGAAGAACCTGGCTGAGGCTATTGACGCAGAAATGGGAGAAGACAATAAATTCTCAGCCAATATTATGCAAGTTCCATCCGTTATGCTTGTCGTGCTGGAAGAAGATCCAAGACAGAATATTTGGGACGAAGACTTCGCTGCGGTCAGTGCATTGGTTCAGAACTTTATGCTTGCAGCCTGGAGTGAAGACATTGGAACGTTCTGGGTGACCAAGCCATTCTTGTACGCTCCCAAATTCCGCAAACCGCTGGGAATAGAGGCGGGAGAGAAGATTGTAGGCATGATTTATATGGGATATCCTGATGTTATTCCTTCTGCCAAAGAACGCACACCAGCTAAGGACAAACTCACTCTTTTTGAATAATAAATTATTGTAGACCTTTGCTATGTACGATCCCCTTACGTTTACAGGGAAATCTACGTACAAGTACCTTTCTTCACAGAAGAGAAGGGCTTGTACGTTTTTTGTCATGTTGGTGTATCCGCATTGTAGAATCTGCATAAGGAATCCTTCTCGATTTTCCTTTGATGTCTACAGTTTCATGCCCATTTCACTGCCTTTGGGTAAATCGGCCTGTTCTTCCCTCCATATGCTTCTAAAATAGCTTCAAAATAAATTAAGATCCAATTGACGATACTGGATGGCTTCAGCCACATGAGCTGTCACAATTTCACCTTCATGGTCCAGATCGGCAATTGTCTGTGCCATCTTGATAATTCGATCATGTGCACGCATGCTCAGGTTCAACGTTTGCAGCGTTTGCTCTAACAGTTGCTCTGCCTCTTGGGGGAGATGGATCGTTCGTCGCAAAAGCGTGCCCGAAAGCTGGCTATTCCAACGGACTGAACTTTGGGCATAACGTGTAGCCTGAATTTGATGAGCGTGGATCACTTTTGCCTGCATTTCTTCAGAGGAAGGGGAAGCAGCAGACTTGCGCCACTCGCCTGGTGGAGGAACTTCAACCTGAAGATCAATGCGGTCCAGCAGTGGTCCTGAAATTTTGGCTCGGTACGCGGCAACACGGGCTGGACTACATATGCAGCGTTGCTCCTCCGAATGAGCGGACAAATAACCGCAGGGACAGGGATTCATGGAACATGCAAGCATGAACTGGGCCGGAAAGGTGAATGCAGCGCGAGCCCGACTAATTGTCACTGTGCGATCCTCTAACGGCTGCCTTAATACCTCCAGCACTTGGCGCTGGAATTCAGGTAATTCATCCAGAAACAAAATGCCACGGTGGGCAAGGCTCACTTCACCCGGTTTTGGGATACCACCGCCTCCAATCAGACCAGAGGTTGATATCGTGTGGTGAGGGGAGCGAAAAGGTCTGTCTGCAATCAGGCCTTGAGGCGTTTCTTTCAATTTGCCTGCGGCACTTAATACTTTGGTTACTTCTAACGCTTCATCTTCTGACAAAGGAGGAAGGATGGAAGGCAGACGTTTGATTAACATCGTTTTGCCCGTGCCTGGCGGTCCAACGAGCAATATGTTATGCATGCCTGCTGCAGCAATCATAAGCGCGCGTTTTACATGATGCTGCCCCAGAACATCGCTATAGTCGTCTGCAAATAATGGTGTTTGTCTCGGCTTCCTATCCGCCATCTTATGAGTCTTATCAGTTATAGGAGCAGCGAGGTGTGCATAATTTTTCAACACGACTGGTCCTGCATTCGAATTATTTGGTATTCCCACTGAACTAGCAGGTTGATCTGGGTTTTGAGGAGCAATATCCTGTAAATGACGAATGCCAAACACCTGGATACCTCGAATCAGTGACGCTTCCTCCACGTTATCCAAAGGCAGGAGCACGGAAGTAAAGCCTTGTCGTTTGGCCAAATCCACCATGGATAAAATGCCCGGCACGGACCTGATCGAACCGTCCAACGCCAGTTCGCCAACCACTAGTGTCCGTTCCTGGGGAGGCAGTACAAGCTGGCCGCTTGTCATAAGTAAACCAATAGCAATGGCTAGATCAAAGGAAGATCCTTCCTTGCGTAGATCAGCGGGGGCCAGATTGATTGTGATTCGCTGTAAAGGATACTGATATCCGCAGTTTTTAATCGCTGCACGGACACGTTCAACGGCCTCACGAATGGCTGAATCCGGTAAACCGATGATGGATGTCTGTGGCAGACCATTGGATAAATCGGTTTCCACTTCGATCAGAACACCATCAATTCCGTACAAACACGCACTGTGTAATTTTCCGTACATGACAAAGAAACACCTCACTCGATTCTTGACTCCGCATAACACGGGCCAGTCTACGAATTAAGGTGCTTCCTCAGCTTCTATTAAGCCATTCTATATAAAAGGAATCATGGAGTCAACCTGTCATTATCATTGCTGTAGTCATCTTTCCTGATCCCTGAATTTTATTTCTGGAAGGAAATCATTAAATAGCTTTGGCGAAAATGGTTACGTATAAACTTTCATTATGATTATTAAATTTGACCTGAGAAAGCGTGAATCTGTTCGCTGGACTTATCTATTATTGTTGTTAAATCATGGGGATGAACTGCTGATTATCCATCTGAATTTATATTTTACACAATCTAATTTATCATAATTAAATTGAATAGTAAAATCATTTGTGCTCAATTATTCTGTTTTTTTTCTATTTTGTGATAGTATAGATCTATAGTTCCTGTATTATAAGGAATAGAATGCACAATAGGCAGGTGAGAAAGACATATGCAGACTGACAGTTTGAAGCTGGATAACCAATTATGCTTTGCCATATATGCTTGTTCACGTGAGATTACGAAGATGTACCAGCCTTATCTGGAGGTACTTGGCGTAACGTATTCCCAGTATTTGGTGTTGATGGTTTTGTGGGAACGTGAAGAATGTACGGTTAAGGAGATCGGGGAGGCTCTCTATCTCGATTCGGGAACGTTGACACCACTTCTCAAACGTTTGCAGTCAGCAGGACTTATTAATCGCGAACGCTCAGCTCAGGACGAACGAAAAGTATTAATTACACTAACCGACTCGGGCCGTGAGTTGCGGAACAAGGCATTATCCATACCTGAATCCATTCAGGGAGATGCGTGTTTGAACAGTACAGAGTTTGAAACATTGCTGGGTCAGTTCAAAGGATTGCTGGAGAAAGTTCATGAAACCAACACTAACGCAGCCAAAAAATAAAATGTAGTTTTACATCAAGGAAACCTTAGCTTTTAGCTGGGGTTTTTTCCATATATACCCAAGCATTCACAATATGGGATCATACTCATATCAAAATACTGTCTATTAACCATTAGTTTTTTAAGGAAAGCGTTTTAAAAACGTGTTACAATGAATTGGGCTTGAGTGAAAATAGTCAACATTTGTCTTTTGTTAGTCTACCAACCCGCCTTGTTGCAGTCATGTTGATAGGAGGATTCGAGAATGAATATCCATGAATATCAAGGAAAAGAAGTACTGAAACAGTATGGAGTTACCGTTCCAAACGGAAAGGTTGCTTATACAGTCGATGAAGCGGTCGCGGCCGCTGAGGCATTGGGCAGTCCAGTGACTGTTGTCAAAGCACAGATTCACGCAGGTGGCCGGGGAAAAGCCGGTGGCGTAAAAGTGGCGAAAAGCACGGATGAAGTTCGTGCCTATGCTTCCGAAATTCTGGGCAAAGTACTGGTGACACACCAGACTGGACCTGAAGGCAAAGAAGTGAAGCGTCTTCTGATTGAAGAAGGATGCGATATCCGCAAAGAGTATTATGTGGGTGTTGTTGTGGACCGTGCCACAGGCCGTGTAGTTATGATGGCTTCCGAAGAAGGCGGTACTGAGATTGAAGAAGTAGCTGAAGCTACACCTGAGAAAATTTTCAAAGAAATTATTGACCCAGCTATTGGATTGCAAGTATTCCAGGCGCGTAAATTGGCTTACAGCATCAAGATTCCGAATGAACTGGTGAACAAAGCCGTTAAGTTCATGCTCGCGTTGTACACAGCTTTTGTCGAAAAAGATTGCTCTATTGCCGAGATCAATCCTCTCGTTGTTACCGGAGATGGAAACGTTATCGCGCTAGATGCGAAATTAAACTTTGACTCCAACGCTCTGTTCCGTCACAAAGATATTTTGGAACTGCGTGACCTGGATGAAGAGGATGAAAAAGAAATCGAAGCTTCCAAATACGACCTCAGCTACATAGCACTTGATGGCAACATCGGCTGTATGGTCAATGGTGCGGGACTTGCGATGGCGACGATGGACATTATTAAATACTACGGTGGAGACCCCGCCAACTTCCTTGACGTTGGGGGCGGTGCAACAACAGAGAAGGTGACTGAAGCATTTAAGATCATTTTGTCCGATGCCAAAGTAGCTGGAATCTTTGTTAACATTTTCGGTGGCATCATGCGCTGTGATGTTATCGCCAACGGTGTTGTTGAAGCTGCTAAGCAACTTGGCCTGACCAAACCGCTGGTTGTTCGTCTTGAAGGAACTAACGTGGAGCTTGGCAAACGTATTCTGGGCGAATCTGGCCTGAATATTGTTCCTGCCGATTCCATGGCCGATGGTGCACAGAAAATTGTTGCCCTCGTAAAATAAGTTCATTCCTTAGTACCGGAGCTGTCCGGGAATTGAAAAATAACCGTAAGGATGTGAAGCAACGTGAGTATTTTGATCGATAAAAATACAAAAGTCATTACGCAAGGCATTACGGGTTCAACGGGAATGTTCCACACGAAGGGCGCATTGGACTACGGAACCCAGATGGTAGGCGGAGTTACACCGGGTAAAGGCGGAACTAATGTGGATATCACGTTGGAAGACGGTACAGTAGCTAGTCTGCCGGTGTTCAACACTGTGCAGGAAGCGAAGGAAGCTACAGGCGCAACAGCGAGCGTCATTTACGTTCCTCCTGCATTTGCAGCAGATTCTATTATGGAAGCTGTTGATGCTGAGCTGGACCTCGTAATCTGTATTACAGAAGGTATTCCGGTTCTTGACATGATCAAAGTTGACCGCTTCATGGAGGGTAAAGATACTGTCCTGATCGGACCAAACTGTCCAGGTGTCATTACACCAGGCGAATGTAAAATCGGTATCATGCCTGGTTATATCCATATGGCAGGGCACGTAGGCGTTGTTTCCCGTAGTGGAACACTTACCTATGAAGCCGTTCATCAACTGACGACACGTGGTATTGGACAATCTTCTGCTGTAGGAATCGGGGGAGACCCTGTAAAAGGCTCCGAGTTCATTGATATCCTCAAACGGTTCAATGAAGATCCACAGACTCATGCGGTCATCATGATTGGTGAGATTGGTGGTACAGCTGAAGAGGATGCTGCAGATTGGGTACGTGAAAACATGACCAAACCGGTTGTTGGCTTTATCGGTGGCGTAACAGCGCCTCCAGGCAAACGGATGGGCCATGCTGGCGCTATTATCTCTGGCGGTAAAGGTACAGCCAAAGAGAAAATTGCGAAGCTGGAATCATGTGGAATCAAAGTAGCACCAACTCCTGCTGAGATGGGTTCGACTTTGGTGAGTGTACTTGAGGAACGCGGTATTTTGAATTTGTGCACGACACATTAATTCTTTTTCGTTATAATAGAAGAAACGGTTCTGAAATGATTTATTTCTGGTAGACCGACTATTATGGTTACGGAAAAGGTAAGCAACCTTTTGTCCTTGAACAGGGCGAAGGGTTGCTTTTTTGCGTTTTTTTTACGGGAAAAGAGGGAGGAATTGTCTCTCATCTGCGTAAACGCTTGCATTCCGTGGTCACTTAACACACAATATGAGGGAAGATCTCTTCCCGCTCTGGGAGGTTTATGGTATGGAAGAACGATGGATCTTGTTTGGGTTGCATGAGATGGAGGGCATTGGCAAGAAAACAATCTCGAAACTGATTCTGGGACAACATGAATTACCCGAACTATTGAATTATGGGGAACGCGACTGGGTCGCAGCAGGCTTGCGCAAAGATCAGGCTGCACGTTTGGCTAGCCAATTTACTATCGACTGGATTGAGAGTAAAAGAGAACACGTTTACAATCAGGGGATAGAGGTTATTACTTATCTGGATCAGAATTATCCCATATTAATGAAGGAAACCGTTCAGCCTCCCTGGGTAATGTATGCTCGAGGGGATGTTAGTTTGCTACACAATTCGTCTATTGCCATGGTGGGAACTCGTATGCCGACCGTGTATGGGCGCAAAGTTGGAGAAAAGCTGGCAGAGCAATTATGCAATGCAGGACTGACGATTGTAAGCGGGCTTGCCCGCGGTATTGATAGCGTATGTCATGAGGCAGTACTACGTGCTAAAGGAAAAACGATTGCAGTATTCGGAACAGGGATTGATAATATATACCCACCCGAAAATACAAGTCTCGCTGAGCGAATCGCGGAGACGGGGCTACTTTTGTCAGAATATCCACCAGGTACGCGAGCGCGCCAGGGATTATTTCCAGAACGGAATCGAATCATTGCCGGTCTGACACTGGGAACATTGGTTGTTGAGGCTGACATTCGCAGTGGTTCACTCATTACAGCAGATGCTGCGCTTGAAGCAGGCAGGGATGTATTTGCAGTCCCTGGACCTATTACATCGCCGAAAAGTCGGGGAGCACACAATCTTATCCGTCAAGGGGCCAAATTGGTCACTTGTGCAGCAGATGTATTGGAAGAGTATCGATTGGGCTTGCCAAATGCAGAACAACTTCCTTACAATAGAGGACGTTCGACCGAAACAACCGAGCCTTCCGGGCGAGGGATATTCGCTGAGGTTAAGCTCTCTCCAGATGAACAACGCGTAATTTATCTGTTGGAACAGGGAGAACAATCATTGGATCAACTGGTTGAGCTGCTTGGTTGGGATTTTGGACATTTGCATTCAGTTCTGTTATCTTTAATCATAAAAAAGCAGATTAGCCAATTACCAGGCACTAAATACGCGAGGGTATGACGAAGCTACAACCTACGTAGTGCGTGGAAATATATAATTAGCAGAAGTTATTAACTATGCATAAGCTTACAGAAACAGTTTCATGACAGTTTCATGACTGAGAGGAGGATGAACCTATGGCGGATGCACTCGTAATCGTGGAGTCGCCCTCAAAGGCGAAGACGATAGGCAAATATTTAGGCAGCAAGTTCATCGTAAAAGCTTCGATGGGGCATGTTCGCGATTTGCCAAAGAGTCAGATCGGCGTTGAGGTAGAGAATGATTTTAATCCGAAATATATTACGATCCGCGGCAAAGGTTCAATTTTGAAAGAACTGAAGGATGCACGGAAGAAAGTGAAAAAAGTGTATCTCGCAGCTGACCCGGATCGCGAAGGTGAGGCTATCGCATGGCATTTGGCCCATGCCCTTGAACTGGACGATACGGCAGATTGCCGGGTTGTATTTAATGAGATTACTAAACAGGCGGTCAAAGATGCGTTCAAAACGCCGCGGAAAATCAATATGGATTTGGTTAACGCGCAGCAGGCAAGACGTATTCTGGATCGGCTTGTTGGATATAAAATTAGTCCGTTATTATGGAAGAAAGTGAAAAAAGGTTTGTCTGCAGGCCGGGTTCAGTCCGTGGCTGTTAAAATCATTTTAGATCGTGAAAATGAAATTGATGATTTTGAGCCGGAAGAATACTGGAGCATTACCGCCAAACTGACAGCAGACGGCAATCCGTTTGAAGCCAAGTTTCATAAACTGAACGGGGCCAAAACAGAGCTGGGCAGTGAAGCGGAAGTGCAAGCGATCCTGAAACAGATCGAAGGTGCAGACTTTACGATCAAGGAAGTTAAAGAGAAAGAACGGAGTCGGAACCCTTCCGCCCCGTTTACGACGAGCTCTCTGCAACAGGAAGCGGCGCGTAAATTGAATTTCAGAGCTTCCAAGACGATGTCGGTCGCCCAACAGCTATATGAAGGTGTAGACCTTGGAAAAGAAGGCACAGTAGGTCTCATCACGTATATGCGTACGGACTCCACACGAATTGCGGCATCTGCACAAGAAGAAGCCAAAGAATATATCGTTGGTAAGTATGGTGAGCCATTTGCACCTGAGACTCCACGAAACTATTCCAAAAAAGCAGCTAATGCTCAGGATGCGCATGAAGCGATTCGTCCAACTTCAATTCTGCGTGACCCTGACTCAATCAAGTCATTCATGAGTCGCGATCAGTTCCGGTTGTATAAACTGGTATGGGAACGTTTTGTAGCGAGCCAAATGTCTTCGGCTATTCTGGATACACTCTCTGTAGATATTGCTGCGGGGGACACCATTTTCCGTGCAGCAGGTTCGAAGGTGCGGTTCCAAGGTTTCATGAAGGTATATGTTGAAGGAAACGACGATGGTACTACCGATGAAGATCGTCTGCTGCCTCCGTTGAAAAGTGGAGATGTGCTTGAGAAGCAGGAGATTGAGCCAAAACAGCATTTTACACAACCGCCACCCCGATATACGGAGGCAAGGTTGGTTAAGACGCTTGAGGAATTGGGTATAGGGCGTCCGAGTACATATGCGCCAACACTGGAGACCATTCAGAAGCGCGGATATGTTGCGATAGAGGAAAAGAAATTCATGCCAACGGAGCTTGGTGAACTGGTCATCGAACAGATGGAAGAGTTTTTCCCTGAAATCCTGAATGTAGAGTTTACCGCAAACATGGAAGGTGATCTTGACCATGTGGAGGAAGGTTCCGAGGATTGGGTCAAAGTACTCGCACAATTCTATGAAACGTTTGAGAAACGCCTTGAGTTTGCGGAAGAAGAAATGAAAGAAATCGAGATTGAAGACGAAGTATCGGATGAGATCTGTGAGAAGTGCGGCAAACCGCTGGTTTATAAACTCGGACGTTTTGGCAAGTTTCTTGCGTGCTCTGGCTTCCCTGATTGCCGGAATACCAAACCGATTATCAAGGATATCGGCGTGACTTGTCCGAAGTGTAAGGAAGGTCATGTTGTTGAGCGTCGTAGCAAAAAAGGACGTATTTTCTACGGTTGTGACAAATATCCTGAATGTGATTTTGTCTCATGGGACAGACCTTCAGCCAAACCATGTCCAAGTTGCGGATCGCTAATGATTGAAAAGCGGAACAAAAAGGGAGCACGATTGCAGTGTACTTCATGTGATCATCAGGAGCCGGTGGATGAACCGGATGACGAATCAGCGGATTAATATATACGCGAATCAATTTTAGTGAATTTTGAAATTGTTTTATGGGGGTAAATGATTTTGACATATGAACAACAAGTAACCGTTATTGGTGCCGGGCTGGCAGGAACAGAAGCGGCCTGGCAGATTGCAAGTCGCGGCGTGCGCGTAAAATTATACGAGATGAGACCTGTTGTGAAAACGCCAGCTCATCATACGGATAAATTTGCAGAACTGGTATGTAGCAACTCGCTACGTGCGAATGGATTGACGAATGCGGTGGGTGTGTTAAAAGAAGAAATGAGAATGCTCAATTCTCTTGTATTGTCAGCAGCAGACAAACATGCAGTTCCCGCAGGTGGGGCACTTGCTGTGGACCGGGATGGATTTTCAGGTGAGATTACATCCACGTTGCACCAGCATCCGCTCATCGAAGTGGTGAATGAGGAATTAACTTCTTTGCCGGAAGATGGCATCGTTGTTGTTGCAACGGGGCCACTGACTTCACCTGCATTGTCTGAGCAAATCAAGGCACTTATGGGGGAAGAGTATTTCTACTTCTATGATGCAGCTGCACCGATCATCGAAAAAGATTCAATTGATATGAACAAAGTGTATCTGGCTTCCCGTTATGATAAAGGCGAAGCGGCATATCTGAACTGTCCGATGACAGAAGAAGAGTTTGATGTCTTCTATGAAGCTCTCATTACTGCTGAAGTCGCTCAATTAAAAGAGTTTGAGAAAGAAATCTACTTTGAAGGTTGTATGCCAATCGAAGTGATGATGAAACGCGGAAAACAGACGGCTCTGTTTGGTCCAATGAAACCGGTAGGTCTGGTTAACCCTCATACAGGAGAGTTGCCACATGCGGTTGTTCAGCTTAGACAGGACAATGCAGCTGGAACCCTGTATAACTTGGTGGGCTTCCAGACGCATCTGAAATGGGGAGAACAGAAACGTGTCTTTTCCCTTATTCCTGGACTTGAAAATGCAGAGTTCGTTCGTTATGGCGTAATGCACCGTAATACATTTATTAACTCTCCTAAACTTCTTCTTCCGACGTATCAGTTTAAAGAGCGTCCTAACTTGTTCTTTGCAGGTCAGATGACGGGTGTAGAAGGATATGTGGAATCAGCTGCATCAGGGCTGATTGCCGGCATGAACGCAGCCAAAGCAGCACTTGGGCAGGAACTGGTGGTATTGCCGGTAGAAACAACACTCGGCAGTATGGCTCAGTATATTACAACTGCTGACTTCAAGCACTTCCAACCAATGAACGCAAACTTTGGTTTGTTGCCGAAGCTTGAAACGAAGATTCGTAACAAAAAGGAAAAAAATGAAGCTCTTGCACAGCGTGCACTGGATGGCATTACTAGTTTTGCTGCGGCAGAAGGTCTAACTGTTCCGGAACGCGTATAAATTATTCGTGGGAGGATGCTGATATCATGGATATGTCATTTCATGCTACAACGATCTGTGCTGTTCGTCATAATGGTAAGGCTGCAATCGCAGGAGATGGTCAGGTGACCATGGGCCAAAGTGTTGTGATGAAGAATACAGCCAAGAAGGTGAGACGTTTGTACCGCGGACAGGTTGTTGCTGGCTTTGCTGGTTCTGTGGCGGATGCGATCACCCTGTTTGAGAAATTCGAAGGTAAGCTGGAGGAGCACCATGGTAACTTGCAGCGTGCTGCTGTAGAGCTTGCCAAGGATTGGCGTCAGGATCGGATCTTGCGTAAGCTTGAGGCACTGTTGATTGTGATGGACAAATCAGGGATGCTGCTCATTTCAGGCGGCGGGGAGATTATCGAACCGGATGATGACGTTATTGCTATCGGATCAGGTGGAAACTTTGCCTTATCTGCTGCGCGTGCGTTGAAACGTCATGCAGTAAACCTGGAAGCGAAAGATATTGCGCGTGAATCACTTCAGATTGCCTCGGAGCTATGTGTATATACCAATAATAATATTATTGTAGAAGAGTTATAAGCCAAAGAAATCTCCCGTAGTGGAGCATGATTCTGTAATCTGCTCCAGGACGTCTAGGGGATTCTTTGTCCTTGTTAGGTAAAATAAATTCAACATACTGGTAGGAGGGAAGCAATATGAATACTCAAGCGCTAACACCGAGACAGATTGTTGCAGAGCTTGACAAGTATATTGTAGGTCAAAAGAAAGCTAAAAAATCGGTAGCCGTAGCCCTTCGTAATCGTTATCGGCGTAGCCTTTTGCCTGAGCACACTCAGGACGACATTGTGCCTAAAAATATCTTGATGATTGGACCTACCGGTGTGGGTAAAACGGAAATCGCCCGACGCCTCGCTAAACTGGTAGGTGCGCCATTTGTGAAAGTGGAAGCTACCAAGTTCACTGAAGTAGGTTACGTTGGTCGTGACGTTGAATCGATGGTGCGTGATCTAATTGAGACATCACTGCGGATGGTGAAGCTGGAGCGGACTGAAAAAGTGAAAGACAAAGCTGAAGAAGCTGCCAATGAGCGAATTGTACATATTTTGGCTCCTTCACAGTCTAAGTCCAAGAGTCAGCGTAATCCCTTTGAGATGATCTTTGGTAATAATGGCAACAACGTTCAGGAACAGGATGAGCCAGAACCGGATACTGGGGTTGCCGAACGCCGCCGTAAGATCAAGTTTGATCTGTTGTCCGGCAAGTTGGAGGATGACATCATTGAGATTGATGTCGAAGACACTGCGCCTAACATGATGGACATGTTCGCTGGACAAGGTAATGATCAGATGGGCATGAACATGCAGGAGATGTTTGGCAGCCTCTTACCTCGTCGTACGAAAAAGCGCAAGCTCGCCATCAAAGAAGCTCGCAAAGTGTTGATCCAGGAAGAAGCAGGGAAATTGATTGACATGGATGATGTTACCCAAGAGTCCATTCGCCGGGCGGAACAGACAGGTATCATTTTCATAGATGAAATCGACAAGGTTGCCAGTCAAGGACGCGGTAGTGGTCCTGATGTATCCCGTGAGGGTGTGCAACGTGACATACTGCCTATCGTAGAGGGCTCTACAGTAATGACGAAATATGGCCCTGTCAAAACGGATTATATTCTGTTTATGGCAGCTGGCGCATTCCACGTCGCCAAACCCTCTGATCTGATTCCTGAGCTTCAGGGACGCTTCCCAATTCGTGTGGAACTAAGCAGTCTAACACTGGAGGAGTTTGTATCCATTCTGACTGAACCCCAAAATGCACTGACCAAGCAGTATGTTGATCTGTTGCGGACAGAGAATATTGAGATTGAGTTCTCGGATGAGGCCATTCGCGAGATTGCCAAATTGGCTGAATCCGTCAATCAAAATACAGAAAATATAGGTGCACGTCGATTGCATACGATTCTTGAAAAGCTTTTGGAGGATTTATCCTTTGAGGCACCTGAGCTTACACTGGAACGTATGGTGATCACTCCGGAGTATGTCCGGGAGAAATTAAATGATATTGCGCTTGATCGTGATTTGAGCCAGTATATCCTGTAACATGCGGCTAGCAATGTAGTTGTTAAAATGATGCTAGAAATGAACGGTATGCAAGAGAGTAGAGAACATTTGTGTGATCCACAAAGGCAAGCAATCCTTTAGCGAATCACAAAGGCCCTCTAACTTAACGCATATCGTTTATTTTTGTTTCTATCTAAAGGATTTTGATGTTACAACCGATAAAAGATATGGGGTTGTTATACGGATCGACAAAACCTAGGACTTGTGCCGCATGTATACGGAGTTAAAACCTATCGGAGTGGTAGTTATTCTTCCATTCCATACCCAATGATTCCCATTAAAAGAATTTTCCTTATTCCAAGTCTGGTCATCGGTTTAGTCGACAGATTGGTAAATTTTGCGTAAATGCGCAAAATGATGAATTGTTGAAAAGTTTGAAGTCACTAATTGTTTTCTTAAAATTAAAATATATAGACCCCACTTAATTGTTAAGAAAGTGTTGTGTGGGCAAGACGAGTTTTCTTCATTCTTGAAAGATAACTTGTCAATTGATTAATATACAGCTTTGTATGTATACCTATGATATTGTCCTTAAACCCTTAGTATGACGGCAAAAAATTCTAACATTATCAACGATGAAATATTCGGAAATATACATAATTACGGGCGTTATAAGCTCATGTTGAGACTCGAAATTTTTTTTTTATTTTAAGAATGTTTAAGAACAATCAGGGAGAGTATTAACATACTTTTGTTTTGGGCCCCAACATTTACGAAAAAATTCATAATTTGCAGAAAATACACAAAAAGCCCTGTCTTTCAGAAAAGATAGGGCTTTTTTCTTATTGTAATAAATCCCAAACTCGAAGAAACTTATGTTATACGACAACATCAGAGTTAATTCTACTTAAGTCCTAGAAAACCGTGTAAAGACGAATGTTTTTGTCGAAAAAAACATAAGAATTTTCATGGAAAAAGATTCAATCTTTTTCCATAACTTCTAAAGAGAGGAGGGGGATTGTGAATCTTTTAAACGATATCAGCTTTAAAAGATTGCAAGGTGCACTCGATGCGTCCAATATCAGACAACGAACGATTGCTGACAACATCGCGAACGCCGATACCCCGTATTTCAAGCGCTCGGACGTTTCTTTTGAAGAAATGCTGCAAGGGCAAATGAATGGAGATATGCCTGTTCTTAAGGGTAAAGTAACTGATGCAAGGCATTTTGTCATAGGTCCTTCCTCTTCCGTACCAACGCCAGTAGTTAATATGGACCAGTCAACCTCCATGAATAACAACGAAAACAATGTCGATATAGACAGAGAAATGAGTCTTCTGGCGGAGAATCAGTTGCGTTATAACGCTTATATTCAGCAAGTGAACGAACAAATTAAAATCATGCGTGTTGGCGTGGAAGGGAGATAACCTAAATTGAACATTAGTAATAGTTTTAGTATCAGTAGCTCAGCTCTGACAGCCCAACGGTTGCGGATGGACGTTATATCTTCCAACATTGCCAACGCAGAGACGACGCGCGCGAGCGTATCCAATGGTGAAGCGGTCCCTTACAAACGTAAAATGGTTGTGCTTGAGCCGAATAAAACGTCATTTGGTACGATGCTGCAAAATCAGATGAGAGGTAGCGGTTCAGGAGATGGCGTAAGAGTAACGGAGATTCGCGAGGATCAGTCACCTTTGAAGCCTGTGTATGACCCTTCTCATCCGGATGCCAACGCAGAAGGATATGTATATATGCCTAATGTGGATATTGCGAAAGAAATGGTCGACATGATCTCTGCTTCGCGTTCCTATGAAGCAAACGTAACAGCACTGAATTCAACCAAAGCGATGATCTCCAAAGCTTTGGAGATTGGAAGATAATCTGTTTTGAAATAAAAATACGAAATAAACAAACCAGGGATGAAGGGGAGGGACATTAATGATTCAGAACAACATGTTTAGCACTCAGGGGATACAACCGCTACAGATGAAGAGTGCAACCGAAAGTAAGCCTTCTACACCAGCCGAAACCATTCAGAGCTTCGGTACATACTTACAGAATGCATTAGGGTCCGTCGCAGCACAGGAGGCTCAATCGCATGAAATGTCGAATCAATTTTTGGTCGGCAAAGCGAATGTGGATCAAGTGATGATTGCTTCAGAACAGGCCTTGTTAAGTCTACAACTCACAACTCAAGTCCGAAACAAAGTGGTCGAAGCATACCAGGAAGTTATGCGAACGCAGTTATAAAATAACCTACTTGCGCTTCGATAATAGCGCTGATCATTACAACAAAGCAGCTGCGATGCTGCTCCTGATCGTCAACCTATGAAACGGCCAGGGTTGAGTAAGGACAGACTAAGCAAAGTTTCGGATGGGGTGACAGAGTGAATGAGAGAATCGCCCAGTACAGGGATAAGGCATCCCAGTATTGGAATAGTTTTAGCAAAAAGCAAAAAGTATTATTTATATCCACCTTCCTGTTCCTGATTTTGGCTGCTGTTGTACTCACGATGCAATTGTCCAAAACGGAATATGAAGTTGCTTTTACAGATTTGAATGCAAGTGATTCAGCGGGCGTGATCAGTTATCTCGATTCATCTAGCATTCCATACAAATTAAGTTCAGATGGCAAGACCATATCCGTACCGAGTACAAGTGTTGCAATTGCAAAGGTGAATGTTGGATCTCAAGGGATTATTCAGAATGGTTCATTAGGGTATAAGTCATTCGAGGAGTCATCATCCCCCATCGGGATGACGGATAAAGAGTTTGATGTAAAGTACAACAACGCTATAAACGGAGAAGTTGAACAGTTACTTCAGCGGATGCAAGGGATACAGGATGCTAAAGTACTCGTTAATATGCCGAAAGATAACATTTTTGCTGGTTTGGAAGAACAAGACAAAGCATCAGCATCGGTAGCTCTCCAATTCAAACCGGGTTATCACCCAAATCAGGCAGCGGTAGATGGCTACTTTAACTTGGTTAAGACTGCAATTCCTAATCTGCCTGTTGAGAACATCACAATTACGAACACAGATGAAGCAGAATTGATTCCAACTGCCCGAGGTGGCAGTGGCGGGTTGTCTTCCGAAGTTCAAGAGAACATGGCATTACAGAAAAAGTTTGAAAACGATGTCCGCAATAACGTAAAGCAATTCCTTTCCCAGATTGTAGGCGAAGACAAAGTTAATGTTTTGGTAGCCTCCAAGCTTAATTTTGACAAAGAAACACGTAAGGAAAATCTGGTCACACCTGTTGATGTAGATAATATGAAAGGCATCGAGATCAGTGTGCAGGAGATTCAAAAGAGCTACACTGGCGCAAGCAACCCAACAGGTGGTGTTGCTGGCACAGGACAAGAGGAAGTTCCGGGTTACCCATCATCTGATGCAACCGGTAACTCCACCTCAGAAGAATCATCAAGCACAATAAACTACGATGTTAATCGAATCGCCAAGGATATTATTTCCAGTCCGTATACTGTAAAAGACTTAACCATTAACGTTGCAGTTGAACCACCGAATGGAGAAACAGAATTACAGGGACCGGTTCAGGACGCAATTGAGAACATTTTGGTCAACATTGTTCGTGCTTCACTGGCAGACTCAGGCACTCTAATAAGTGACGCCGATCTGACAAAGAAAGTTTCAGTCATGTCACAAGGATTCCAGACTGCCTCTGCAGACAATACAGGTTTCCAGCTTTCCTCAACGATGATGTGGGGTGGAGGCGCACTCATAGCGGCATTGATCGCAGCGGTAGTTATTTTGTTAGTACGCCGTCGCCGCAAACAAAACGAAGTCGAAGAAGAAGAGATTCCTCTTCCAATAGCAACAGAGTTCCCGTCCATTACGCTGGACAGTGTAACGAACGAAAGTCAGGTGCGCAAACAATTGGAGAGTTTGGCCAAGAAAAAGCCAGACGAATTCGTCAATCTGCTGCGTACATGGCTGGCTGACGAATAGAGGTGAACGCATTGGCGAAGGCAAGCAGTCAAGGTTTGACTGGAAGACAAAAAGCAGCAATATTGTTGATTACATTAGGTCCGGAAGTATCGGCTCAGATCTTCAAACATCTGCGTGATGAGGAGATTGAGCAACTTACGTTGGAGATTGCCAACGTTCGCAAGGTTGACTCTTCCGAAAAGGACATGATCATGGCCGAGTTTCACCAGATCTGTCTGGCGCAGGAATATATCTCTCAAGGCGGTATCAATTATGCGAGAGAAATCCTGGAGAAAGCTCTGGGTTCTTCGAAAGCACTTGAAGTCATTAACCGTTTGACAGCTACGCTGCAAGTCAGACCGTTTGACTTTGCACGCAAAGCGGATCCAAATCAAATCTTGAACTTTATTCAGAATGAAAGTCCGCAAACGATCGCGCTGGTTCTGTCTTATCTTCAGTTCGAACAGGCTGCGGCGATTCTGTCATCCTTGCCCCAAGAGAAACAGGCAGATGTCGCTCGCCGGGTGGCAATTATGGATAGTACTTCGCCAGAAGTTATCTCTCAAGTGGAACGGGTACTGGAACAGAAGTTATCTTCTACCGTAACGCAGGATTACACTAATGCGGGTGGTATCGAATCGATCGTTCAGATTCTGAACGGAGTCGATCGGGGTACAGAACGTACTATTTTGGACTCGCTCGAGATTCAGGATCCAGAGCTTGCAGAGGAAATCAAAAAACGCATGTTTGTATTCGAAGATATCGTCAATGTGGATGATCGTTCGATTCAGCGTATTATCCGGGATATCGACAACGCAGATTTGCAGCTGGCACTCAAAGTGGCAAGCGAAGAGGTTCGGGATGCTGTGTTCCGGAACATGTCGAAGCGGATGTCCGAAACATTCAAAGAAGAGATGGAGTTCATGGGGCCTGTGCGATTGCGTGATGTTGAGGAAGCTCAGACACGTATCGTAGGAACGATACGCAGATTGGAAGAAGCCGGTGAGATCATTATCGCACGCGGTGGAGGAGATGATATCATTGTCTAATTTGATTAAGTCTTTCCAGTATGTACCGGTTGATGACCGTAAAAGACTTGAGAATCATCATCATTATGGTGGTGCCGAAGAGTCTGAAACGGAATTAAATGGTGTGAGTGCTGAAGGTTCTGAAGTTGAAACGCTTCAAGCACGCGTGGACGAAGAAACACAACGTCTCACCGCAGAGATGCTGGAAGATGCCAAGGAGTTTGCAGAAAAGCAAGTACGTGAAGCTTCGGAAGAAGCAGAGCGCATGCTTCAAGAAGCCCGTGAACAGATCGATAGCTGGTGGCAGGAACAACGACAACAGGATGAACATCTGACCGAAGCACTTCGTTCACAAGGTTTCCAACAGGGTTTTGAAGAAGGCAAAGTACAAGCTGAACTGGATCTCCAGGTACAGATCGAAAAGATGATGATTGAAGCCCAGGAAGTGCTCAAGGAAGCTTATGTAGCTAAAGATCAGATCATTCAGGAAGCCGAACCGTTTCTCGTGGAGCTCGCTTGCGGGATCGCTGAGAAAGTCATTGATAAGCAACTTACCATTGAACCCGATCATACATTGGAACTGATTCGTCAGAGTTTGGCACGTAAACGGGAGCAGGGTTTAATTACACTTTGTGTGGCTCCTGATCAGTTTACATTTGTACAGGCAGCTCGTGAAGAATTATCTCTGTCCATTGACTCTCAGGCAGAATTGCAGATTTTGCCTGATTCAACGGTCAAAGATAAGGGATGTGTCATTCGTTCATCGTTCGGAAGTGTAGATGCGAGAATTGATACACAGCTTGCTGAGATTAAAAAAGAACTGGTCCGCATAGCACTTGAGGATGAGGAGCGAAGAAATCAACATGAAGGTTCTTAGTTCACAGCGATATATGGAACATTTGCGCCAATTCGATCCTGTTCGTATTAACGGCAAAGTTACTCAGGTCATTGGTCTTATGGTGGAGTCAGAAGGGCCAGATGCTAGTATCGGTGACGTATGTTATATCTATCCTGGGAAATCGGCCAAGCCTCTTCAGGCCGAAGTTGTTGGGTTTCGAGATAACAAAGTGCTGCTTATGCCACTGGGTGAACTTCAATCCATCGGTCCTGGTTGTGATGTAGTAGGTACGGGTAAACCACTCGGTGTTCAGGTAGGCTCCGAATTGCTCGGTAAAGTATTGGACGGACTTGGACAACCGCTGGACGGTTCCCTCCTTCCATCCAGAATGCCGATGTACTCTACCTCCAATACCCCGGTTAATCCAATGGATCGTCCGCGTGTACTTGAAACGATGGGTGTTGGTGTAAGAGCAATCGACGGATTGCTGACCGTAGGTAAGGGACAGCGTGTAGGTATTTTTGCCGGTTCTGGTGTTGGTAAGAGTACATTGATGGGCATGATTGCTCGCAATACAGCAGCAGATGTCAATGTCATCGCGCTTGTGGGTGAACGTGGACGTGAGGTTCGCGACTTTATCGAACGGGATCTGGGTCCAGAAGGATTGGAACGTTCCGTAGTCATTGTTGCAACTTCAGATCAGCCTGCCCTGATTCGGATTAAGGGAGCGGTTATCGCAACCACTATTGCAGAGTATTTCCGAGATCGTGGAATGAACGTGATGCTCATGATGGATTCGGTAACCCGATATGCGATGGCACAAAGGGAAGTTGGTCTGGCCGTGGGTGAACCTCCGGCAATGAGAGGATATACGCCATCGGTATTTGCAAGTTTGCCCAAACTGCTTGAACGGGCGGGTACAGGACCTACCGGTTCGATTACAGCCTTTTACACCGTTCTGGTCGATGGGGATGACATGAATGAACCGATCGCGGATGCGGTAAGGGGTATTCTGGATGGGCACATTGTGTTAAATCGATCCATTGCAAATAAAGGTCATTTTCCAGCGATTGATGTGTTAGCCAGCATAAGTCGTGTTATGAAGGATATTGCTCCGGAAGAGCAGTTGGAAGCCGTTAATAATATGAAACGTTTGATGGCTGTGTACAAAGAATCGGAAGATTTGATCAATATTGGGGCTTACCAGCGGGGATCAAATGCAGCCATAGATGAATCGATAGACCAGATTGATAGTATATGGAACTTTACCAAGCAGAAAGTCGACGAGAAAGTCACTTTAAGTGAAGTACAGGAACGTTTGATTCTTGAATTTGCAAGGAGATGAATGGGTAAACGATGAAATTTCGATATCATTTCCAGAAAGTTGTTGACCTGAAGAGTAATGAAAAAACACAGGCAGAGTGGATGTTATCCACAGCGATCGGTAAACTTCAGACGGAGGAAGAACATCTGATACAACTTCTGAACGACAGAAGTAATCTGATCGGCATTATCCAATCTGCTACGGAAAATACAGCGTCTGTAAACAGTCTGCAGGAGATGCAGCGTTATGTACATCACCTTGACGAGTGCATTTCACGCAAAAACAGTGATGTTAAACATGCTCAGGTCAATGTGCAGCGGAATCAGACATTTCTAAACGGTAAGATGGTTGACGAAAAAGTATGGCTTGGAGCGAGAGACAAGGCCAAAATCAATTTTCAGCAGGAGATGCTCCTCCGGGAACAGAACGATCTGGACGAGATGGCTACTGTACGCTTCGCTGCCAAAGCCGGACGCGCGAATTGATGTGAGCCGGACGCGAAGTTGTCTCGTGAAGGAGGAATGAACGATGGCTGTTAAAGATGATAGCGACATGGAAAAAGAATCGGGAGGCGGTTGGGAAAAATTTCTCATGATTTCAATCCCGATTGTATTCACCGTAGTACTGCTAGGCGTACTACTTACGCTATTTAATGTAGATATTCGTAATAATTTGTTTGAGTTCGCCAACAAGATACCGGTAGTCAAGGAATGGGTACCTGATCCTGTACTGGATCCGGAGAAGGAGAAGCTGGAGAAGAGTGAGCAGCAGGTTGAAAGTGCTGAAGCCACAATCGAAAAGCTGAAATCCCAAGTAACTGCCAAAGAAACAGAGCTCAAGGCAGCACAGGAAGCGACAACAACCGAAGCAAAGAAGTCTACTGACCTTCAGAAGAAGTTGGATGATGCGGAAAAAGCGGCTGAAACGGCTACAGCAGCAACGCCGGAGACGGAATCTGATTATCAGAAACAAATCAAAGATTTGGCTAAAATGTATGCTGACATGAGCCCAAGCAAAGCTGCACCGATTTTGCAAAATATGACGAATGAGGAAATGGTATTGTTGTTGAATGCCATGCAGTCATCTGCTCGGACCAAGGTGCTTGAAAAGATGGACCCGAAAACAGCAGCCGATGTCACTATGATGATGAAGGATGCCAAACCGTCCGGGGATCTGGCACTGGATGCGCTGCAATCCAGATTGAAGAAAGAAACCGCAGCAACTTCAACTGCATCCACAACCACAAGCAAAAACCTGGATAAAAACCAGCTTAGTCAAACATTTGCTTCGATGTCTGCTTCAAGTGGTGCCAAGCTATTATTGGAAACATACAAGTTAAGTCCTGACAAAACATTGACCATCCTGAATTCAGTAGATGATGCAACACGCTCTCAATTGCTTGAGAACATGTCTTCAGAGGACTCGGTTGAAACTGCAAAAATTTTGAACAGATTAATGGGTAACAAGTAGAGCTGATTACACTGTATAACCGAGAGGAGGTGAAAATAAATGTCGATTGTATATCAAATGGCATCCACAGCATCTGCGAAAGCAACGGGAACAGGTCAGACAACCGGAGCACAATCGAAAGGCTCAGCTACAGGTGCTAGTGGTGAATTTCTCCAAACTCTTGCACAATCGCTATCTGGAGGAAACACAGAAGGTGAAAGTTCAAGCGCTACTGGAAGTTTAACTGCCATTCCGTTGGTGTTTTCCTTTGCTACAAGTGAAGAAGGAGAAGCGGCATCAATCACGGCTGTACTGAATTCGTTGTTCACGGACTTGGATGTGCTTGACGAAGCTTTGGAAAATGACCCAGCTCTACTTGCAGGTTTGCAAACTCTGATTCAACAGATGTATACACAATTAAGTAATCCTTCAGGTGCTAATGCAGAAGGTTCCGACGAGTCTTCGAACGGAGCGGAAAGTGTAAAATCAGTACCCGCAATTGAACTGTCGCAGCATCCGGCAGCCGTACGTTTTGTTCTGCAAGATATGCTTACACAATTAGTAGCTGGAATGAATGATCCTGAGAGTACCGTTGCGAAGAACGCTCCGGAATTCAAACATTTGCTACAATCTCTGCAGAGTCAGCTTCAAGAGGCTGGAGTAGATACTACGAGTAACAAAAGATGGACTGAACTGAAATCCATACTGGATACGTTGACAGCAGTTAAGGATCAGACTGCACAGGTCGCTCCAAATACTTCGCTTCAAACATCCAAACAGGATTCGGTCGTACCACAAGTTCTTGTTGCGGCAGTGGCGAATTCTGGAACCCAGGTGAAAGCTGAGGCTGAGACAACATCTACTTCAAATGCAGGTGGAGAAGTTGAACACTCAACCATCATTACTGCAGGAGAGCTGTCCTTGCGTTCATCAGGTATAACAGCAGGAAAACCGGCTGAACCTGTAATGCAAACATCACAGTTTGCCAAGGAAATGACACAGTTTGTTGTTAACAAGCTGGATATTGTCCAGCAAAAAGGATTTTCCGAGGCGACCATCTCACTTCGGCCTGAGCATCTAGGTAAATTGGATGTTCAAATTACCTTGCAGAACGGGCAGTTGGTTGCACGGTTTATGACTGAGCATACGATGGCCAAAGACATACTTGAACAACAAATGACGCAGCTGCGTTCTTCACTTCAAGCCCAGGGGATTCAGGTGGAACGACTTGAGGTTACTCAGAACAGTTCAATCGGATCACAGATGTATCAGGACGGAGGCCGTCAGCCAGGAAGTAACTCTCAACAACAACGCCGTTCGCGTGAGCGTGAGGAACAATCGGATGATGCTATAGCTACAGCAGGGATTCAAGAAGAATTGCGTAACTGGCGTAGCGAGCAAGTCGAAGGAAACGAATTACAGAGAGATACGTTTAGTGCTGAGGCTTAAACAGAAATGAGGTGAGTAAATGGCTAATGAAAATGTTTCAATGAATAATACCTGGCCGAACTATTCGGCAGCCAATAAAGCAACCACAAGTGCTGCAACAAAAGAATTGGGCAAAGATCAGTTTCTAAAAATCCTGATTACCCAGCTGCAAAATCAAGACCCGATGCAGCCAATGGAGGATAAGGAATTTATCGCTCAAATGGCACAGTTCAGCTCAGTGGAACAACTGGTCAATATTTCTACGCAGCTTAAAACATTGAACCAGTCCCTTGGTGCTGTATCCGGTATGATTGGCATGGAGGTAAGTTGGCTTTCTTCTAATAAAGATGATAACGGAACTCTTCGTAAGGGTATTGTAGATTCCATCATTGTAAGAGATAGCGTTCAATACGCAAAAGTGGGCAACGACGAGATTAAGCTGGATGAGATCATTCAGGTGAATTATCCAAAACAGGCAGAAGAGGGTCAAACTCCGGTACAGAACGTTCAGGATGTAACCCCTGAAACGAACGAGAGCCAGGAAGTTGAATCATCCGCTGAAACGGGTGATACGGAAGATAGCGGGAAAACGATATGAGTGATCGCATAACGGTTGGACAATTATACGCAGGCCCGATTACACCGAATATGCTTCAAAGACCCAAAACGGGAGAAGCTTCGGCTATACCCGAAAAACCTTTTGCAAAATTGCTGGAAGATAATCTTCTGAAATTGAGCAATCATGCTGCCAAACGATTGGAACAGCGTGGTATTGAACTCAAAACCGAGCAAATGGAACAGATTGGTTCTGCTTTGGACAAAGCTGCTGCCAAAGGAGCCAAAGAGTCATTGATTTTAATGCAGGATATGGCTTTTATCGTCAATGTCAAAAATCGTACTGTGGTTACCGCTATGGATAGTGAAAGCATGAAGAATAATGTGTTCACTCAGATTGATAGTGCCGTAATCATTTCTTGACCGGCTGGCCCTTCTCGGGAGCCGGAATGCCGCTGACCGACTGATGCGGTAACCAAATGAAGACTGGGAGGATTTTTAAAAATGTTGAAATCAATGTACTCAGGCGTTTCCGGGATGCGGGGTTTCCAAACAAAACTCGACGTAATTGGTAACAATATTGCGAACGTAAACACGGTTGGCTTCAAAGGCAGTCGGGTTATGTTCAAAGATATTATGAGCCAAACAACGGCAGGGGTAACTGCCCCAACTGATGCTCCATCTGGTGGTGTGAATGCAAAGCAAATCGGTTTGGGTGTATCTGTGGGATCTATAGATACACTGCATCTCGCAGGAAGCCCAATGACTACAAACAATCCGACAGACTTACGTATTAACGGAGATGGCTTTTTTCTTGTCTCCTTGGGTGGAGATCAGGAAATTCCTTACTTGACACGTGCAGGGGATTTCCATGTTGATGCTGCTCGAAATCTTGTAACTTCAGATGGTTTGTTCGTCTTAAGTAGTGAGGGAGAGCCCATTACAATTGGGGATGATGTTGTTTCATTCACAATCGGACAGAACGGTATGATTAATCAGACAATGGCTGATGGAACAATCGAAGGCGATACTCAAATTGGAATAGGGAAGGTAGTTAACCCTGAAGGATTGGAAAAAATAGGGGGTAACCTATACCGTATGACAGCTAACGCAAATCCTGACGGTACTCTTGATCCTTTAACTGCGAACAGTGCTGAGGACGGAACAGGAGCAATCATTGCTGGACAGCTCGAGATGTCTAACGTGGATCTGACAGGAGAGTTTACTGAGATGATCGTAGCTCAACGTGGATTCCAGGCAAACTCCCGGATCATTACAACGTCGGATGAAATACTTCAGGAAGTTGTTAACCTGAAACGTTAATAGCTGATTAATGAATTTTTAAAACGTGGGGGAGCTTGCTCCTCCCACTCTGATTAAGGGGGCTTAGCATGATTTCGGTTACGCGGTTAAATGGTTCTCCCATGTGGTTAAATGCGCTGATGGTTGAAATTGTGGAAGAGACGCCGGATACGTATATTACTCTGGTAACTGGAAAGAGACTGATTGTGCTTGAAAAAGCCGCTGACGTTATTTCCAAGATTAAAGATTACAACCGTGAAATCGGGGTTCAGGCAGCCACTATTAAAGTGCAGCAAACGGAGGAATCCTGATGAAAAAAATGATGCCCTGGCTTGCAACAATGTTGCTGGCGATAACACTCATTGTGGTGGTTGTGTTTGTATTTATGCAAGGACAGAACGGGAATAAGGACGACACACATACGGCGGCAGCTTCAGAAGCCAAGAAGATGACTGCGGATGAGATTGTAGAGGTTTCCTCTGAACTTGGAGAAATTAAAACCAATTTAGCTGATACGGATCATGTTGTAGTTGTCAGCTTCTCGTTCAAGTTGACTGACAAAACTGCAAAAGAAGATTTTGAGAAAATTAAAGAAATTGTGGTAAAACCAATCATTATTCAGACGCTTGCAGATACGAAGTCTGAGGAATTGGCTACAGCGAAGGGCCGGATATTATTTAACGAGAAATTGACCGGTCTTATTAATGAAGCTTTACCAGAAGGTAATCTAAGTAGTACGAGCTTTTCATCCATTGTTATAGCAACGATGTAAATGAACAGAACATGCTGTAGACCTGTAAGGGGGTGAGAACATGGTGGATGTATTATCACAAAATGAGATTGACGCCCTATTAGCAGCCCTTTCTTCTGGTGAAATGGACGCAGAAGAATTGAAGAAGGAAGAAACTCAGAAGAAAATCAGATCGTACGATTTTAAGCGGGCAGTGCGTTTTTCCAAAGACCATATTAGAAGCTTGACTCGTATTCACGAAAACTTTGCACGCTTTCTCACCACTTATTTTTCAGCCCAACTGCGGACGTTCGTTCAAATCAATGTCGTTCAGGTCGAACAGTTGCCTTATGATGAGTTTATCCGTTCTATTCCTAAGATGACGATATTGAACATTTTTGAAGCGGAGCCACTACAGGGGCGAATGGTGATGGAAGTCCATCCAAACGTGGGATATGCGATGTTGGATCGCCTGCTTGGTGGAACCGGGAGTGCTCCAACAAAGATTGCATCGATGACGGAGATTGAAACGACCATCATGGAACGAATATTCAGCCGTGCATTTGAAAGTTTGCAAGAAGCATGGAAGACCGTGTTGGATATTACCCCAAGGATGGAAGCGCTCGAGACCAATCCGCAATTTATGCAGATTGTATCTCCCAATGAGACCATTGCTCTGATCTCGCTCAGTACCAAAATTGGTGACACGACAGGCATGATCAATCTATGTATACCGCATGTCGTTCTTGAACCTATTATGTCACGGTTGTCAACTCATCAGTGGTTTGTTTCGGAGAAGAAAACGAGAGCTCCGGAGGAGTATGATGCTCTAAAAGAGCGTGTGAACAAAGCCAAGTTACCAATCGTTGCGGAATTGGGAGAATCAAGAATTTCAATTGCAGAATTTCTGGGTCTGTCCGTTGGTGATGTCATTACGTTGAACAAACCAGTTGATGAGGGACTTTCCATTAAAGTGGGTGACAAACTGAAATACATGGGCAGTCCGGGGACAATCAAAGACCGTGTGGCTGTGCAAATAGACAAGATTGTCACCGAAGGAGTTGAAGAATTTGACGAGTAAGGATTATTTATCCCAAGAAGAAATCGATGCTTTGCTCAGGCAATCGGAATCGATAAACAGCTCGGAACCCGCTGAAAAGACGGTTGATGATTTTTTGACCGAGCTGGAGCAGGATGCCTTGGGGGAGATTGGTAACATCACATTTGGTAGCGCGGCAACAGCCTTATCCACGCTATTAGGCCTCAAAGTAGATATTACAACACCTAAAGTTTCTATCATTAGTCGAACGCAGTTTGAAGAAGCTTTTCCTAAGCCGCATGTTGCTGTTCATGTGAATTATGTGGATGGATTCGAAGGTATTAACTCGCTTGTTATCAAGAAGAGAGATGCTCAAGTCATCGCTGATTTGATGCTGGGTGGCGAAGGAAATCCGGTCGATGAAGAACTGAATGAAATCCATATTAGTGCGGTACAGGAAGCGATGAACCAGATGATGGGTTCCTCTGCAACCTCAATGTCCACGATTTTTAATCGTTTTGTGAATATTTCCCCTCCGGGAATCGATATTCTCAATCTGGAGAGTGGAGAGGGTGTAAGTAATCTTCCAGCAGATGAGACCCTTATCCAAGTTTCATTTCGTTTGTTAATCGGGGATCTGATCGATTCCAATCTGATGCAGTTGCTTCCAGTACATTTTGCTAAAAGCATGGTAGACATGCTGATTGGAGGCGCTCAGGAGTCAACTGCCAGCGCACCAGTGGCATCAACACCTGAACCTGCGCCAGCAGCTGTACCGGCAACGCCACCACCGGTTGCGGAGCAGCCGCCCGTTCAGCACCAACAGGCTCCACAGGCTCCACAACAGCCTGCCCAGGACTATAACGGATATGGACAGACCCCGATGGGTATGCCTCAAGGAATGCCGCCACAGCAGCCGTATGGCATGCCACCGCAGCAACCTTATGGTGCACCTCAACATTACGGTGGAATGCCAAATAGGAATGTTAACGTACAACCAGTTCAATTCGCCAATTTGCAAAATGGGGCGTATGGTCAGGTAGACGAAAACAATTTGAATTTATTGATGGACATTCCCCTTAAGGTCACCGTAGAATTAGGAAGGACCCAGAAGCAAATTAAAGATATTTTGGAACTGTCACAGGGTTCGATTGTCGAACTGGATAAGTTAGCCGGGGAACCTGTCGATATTTTGGTGAATAACAAACTGATCGCCAAGGGAGAAGTTGTCGTTATTGACGAAAACTTTGGTGTTCGTGTTATAGATATCGTTAGCCAATGGGACCGAATTCAGAAATTACAATAAGCACAATTTAGGGAGGACTTGAATCAAGATGGCAAACCGAATTTTAGTCGTAGACGACGCAGCATTTATGAGAATGATGATCCGGGACATTTTGTCCAAAAATGGATATGAGGTTGTTGGTGAGGCACAGGATGGCTCACAAGCAATTGAGAAATTTAAAGAGCTTCGTCCGGATCTAATCACAATGGATATTACGATGCCTGAGATGGACGGCATTGCAGCTTTGAAAGAAATCAAGAAGATTGATGCTAACGCTAAAGTAATTATGTGCTCCGCGATGGGTCAACAAGCGATGGTAATCGACGCTATTCAAGCAGGTGCCAAAGACTTTATCGTTAAACCGTTCCAATCTGACCGGGTTATCGAAGCGATCAGCAAGACACTGGGCGTTTAAGAGACATGATGATGGCTCAGGGTGATTTTCCAGAAGCAGCTGACGCAGGAGCCAATTATTATTTACAGCTTGTATGGGTGATTGTTGTCCTGGCCGTCATCCTGGTCCTTATTGTTTATCTGATCCGGTTCTTAAACAAACGGAATCAGCAAATGTTCCGGCATGGCACAATTCGTACCCTGGGCGGGATTGGACTGGGGCAAAACAAGTCGCTGCAAATTATTGAAATTGGTGGAAGTGTATATCTGCTTGGTGTAGGTGAAGACATTCAGTTGGTAGATAAGGTTTCAGATCTGGAAGAGGCGCAAAGAATCATTGATTCCTTCGAAAGAGATGCTGCTGCACAACATGGGAATCTCTCACCTCTCATTGCCAAGCTCACCAAACGTTTCCGTAGAGAAGAACCGCCGCGGGAAATGGAACTGGAGGACACAACTTCTTTTCACGAAATGTTTGAATCCAAACTTCGGCAGATGCCTAACCGTAAAGAGAAGATGGAGAAGCTCCTGGATAAAGACAATACTACAGATCGGTCGAGGGATTCATGAAGAAAAAGATTTGGTTAGCGTGTTGTTTGCTAGGACTTATCAGTCTAGCTTCTGTTACAGTTGCCTTTGCCGAGCCCATTCCGAATATTGATATTCAAATCGGAAACGGTGATGGAGGAACACCAAGCACGAGTTCACTGTCCATCATTCTGTTAATTACGGTGCTTAGTATTGCTCCAGCAATGCTTGTACTGATGACCAGTTTTACTCGGATTGTGATTGTGCTCGGTTTTATACGTACATCTTTGGGTACACAACAAATGCCACCCAATCAGGTGCTGGTCGGTTTGGCGCTATTTCTGACACTTTTCATTATGTCGCCGACGTTGTCTTCCATAAATCAGGTAGCGCTTCAGCCCTATCTCCAGGGAGAGCTTACGCAAACCGAGGCACTTGAAAAAGCAGCGGATCCCATGAAGAAATTTATGTTTAGTCACACCAGAGAAAAAGATCTGTTGCTGTTTATGAAATACAATCAGACTGAACAACCAAAGACCTACCAGGATATTCCAATCACTGTAATGGTACCGGCATATGTAATCAGTGAGTTGAAGACAGCATTCCAGATGGGATTTATGATTTTTATTCCGTTTCTGGTTATAGACATTGTTGTCGCGAGTACACTCATGGCAATGGGGATGATGATGCTTCCGCCGGTCATGATCTCATTACCTTTCAAAATACTGCTCTTTGTCCTTGTGGACGGGTGGTACCTGGTAGTCAAGTCACTGTTGCTAAGTTTTAATACTTGACCCGGAAAGTTAAAGGAGGACGGTCATGACTTCGGAATTTATTATCGGTCTGGCCGGGAAAGCGGTATACACGTCATTGCTGGCCAGTGCACCCATGCTCATACTAGCTCTGGTTGTAGGACTTGCAATCAGTATTTTTCAAGCGACAACTCAAATTCAGGAACAAACATTAGCTTTTGTGCCCAAGATTGTTGCCGTACTTCTGTCAGTACTTTTGTTTGGACCTTGGATCTTGAATATATTGGTCGATTTCACGTTTAACATTCTCGATAATCTATACAGATACATAGGGTAGGCTTTAGCAGATGGAGACATTGTTGCAAAGTTTCCCTGTCGCTCTGCTTATGTTTTGTCGAATCACATCATTTTTTGTAACTGCGCCGGTTTTTTCGGCTCGAAATGTGCCAACTTCAGTTAAAATTGGAATCTCTGCATTTGTCACATTGTCTGTCTATCTGATCTACGGAATAGACCAGACCGTACCCACCGATCTGAGCTATGTTTTATTGATCATCAGAGAGATTCTAATTGGCCTGCTTTTAGGTTTTGTGGCTTATCTGTTGATGACGGCTGTTCAGACTGCTGGGACCTTTATCGATCTACAGATCGGTTTTGGTATGGCCAATGTATACGATCCAATGACAGGTGCTTCAGCGCCACTTACGGGTAACTTGAAGTATGCATTTGCTATGCTTCTGTTTCTGACGATGAATGGTCACCATTATTTGCTGGATGCGATAGTTTACAGTTACCGGTGGGTACCATTATCTAATGTGTTTTTCCTACGGTTGGCAGATGGAAGTATTGCTGAATTTTTGATTCAGACCTTAGGTCAATCATTTATGCTGGCTTTTCAGATGTCGGCTCCGATTGTAGTTGCGTTGTTTTTGACGGATGTTGGATTGGGTTTTTTGGCCAAAACTGCTCCTCAATTTAATGTATTTGCAGTAGGGTTGCCGCTTAAGTTACTCGTTGGTCTTGCTATTTTGCTTTTGCTGGTTCCCAGTTTCTCCTTTGTATTTAGTCAATTGTTCGAAGCGATATTCAGATCGATGGAAAAATTGCTTGGAACCATTGGACAAAGGCCCGGCTGAGTGAAACGGAGGAAAAGACACGGATGAAACTTCAACTCGACCTCCAGTTGTTTTCAGGGGAGAAGACGGAGAAAGCTACCCCGAAAAAGAGACAGGATACACGAAAAAAAGGACAGGTTGTCAAAAGTGCTGAACTATCTGGCGCATCCATTCTCCTGTTCGTGTTTTTAATCATGATGGTATTCAGCAACTTCTATAAAGAACGTATAGTTCGTCTGTTTACAGATATCTTCATCAATCGATTGAGTATGGAAATCACCGGAGAGAATGTGATGGCGCTTATGATGCGCTATGGCATTGAAGTTTTGTTGTTGATCGCTCCCGTTTTGCTGGGTGCGGTACTGGTTGCTTTGATCGTTAACTACATGCAAGTTGGTTTTCTTCTTGTAGGGGAAGGTTTGAAGCCAAAACTTGAGAAACTGGACCCGATTAAAGGTTTCAAAAATATCTTCTCTCTCCGCTCATTGGTGGAATTTGCTAAATCCATTTTGAAAATGTCGATTATCGGTTATCTCGTTTACAGTACAATTAAGGGCTACCAGTCAGATATTGCTTCACTTTCTCATTTTTCATTGGATGCTATTTTACATTTCGCTGCGTCGATCACTTTAAGTCTTGGTATCAAGATTGCAGCGGCATTGATGATACTTGCGATATTTGATTACATGTATCAGAAGTATGATCATGAGAAGAAGATTCGTATGTCCAAGCAAGACATCAAAGACGAGTACAAGAAAATGGAAGGTGATCCGCTGATCAAAGGTAAAATCCGGGAACGCCAGCGTCGTATGGCTATGCAGCGCATGATGCAGGAAGTGCCGAATGCGGATGTGATCATCACGAACCCGACCCACTTTGCGGTTGCGCTAAAGTATGAAGGTTCCGAGATGGAAGCACCGCAGATTATTGCCAAAGGTCAGGATTATGTCGCCTTGCGTATTAAGGAAATAGCAAAAGAGAACGGTGTTATTACGATGGAAAACAAGCCATTAGCACGGGCATTGTTCCAGAGAGCCGAGATTGGTGACGCTATACCGGCCGATTTGTTTCAAGCGGTAGCTGAAGTGCTGGCTTATGTATATAAACTAAAGGGCAGAACGAAATAAAAGGGGATCGGAGGCCGTACATTCATTGAAGATTAAAGATATAGCTGTCCTTGCGGGTATCATTGGCATTGTGTTGATGATGATTCTTCCGATCCCGACCTGGCTGTTGGACTTGTTGCTGGTCGTCAATATTTCAATTGCACTGATGATACTCCTTGTTGCAATGAACAGCAAAGAAGCGTTACAGTTTTCTATTTTTCCAGCTTTGCTGTTGATCACTACACTATTCCGACTGGCACTGAACATTTCGACAACCAAGCTAATCCTTGGTGATGGGGATGCCGGAGCCGTAGTTGCTACCTTTGGTAGCTGGATTGCTGGAGGGCAAATTGCGATTGGATTTATCGTGTTTTTGATCCTCGTTGTCGTTCAGTTTATCGTTATTACGAAGGGGTCTGAGCGCGTAGCTGAAGTTGCTGCCCGATTCACCCTCGATGCGATGCCTGGTAAACAAATGAGTATTGATGCGGATCTGAATGCGGGTCTGATCAACGAGCAACAAGCTCGTGAGCGTCGTTCCAAAATTGAACGTGAAGCCGATTTCTATGGAGCGATGGATGGAGCAAGTAAATTCGTAAAAGGTGACGCAATTGCAAGTATTATCATCCTCCTGATCAATCTCATTGGTGGATTTATAATCGGTATGACTGTGCATGGGATGGCTTTTGCAGATGCAATGGCAACGTACTCTGTACTGACTATCGGAGATGGATTGGTAAGCCAAATCCCTGCTCTGCTTATTTCCACAGCAGCAGGACTTATTGTCACCAGAGCGTCATCCGAAGGAAACTTGGCAGATGATATTACGGGGCAACTGTTTACATATCCAATACTAATTTATATCGTAGCTTTCGTTATTGCCATGCTCGGTTTCTTCACACCAATTCATGTTATTACTACGCTTCCGTTGGCAGGTGTGTTGGCATATGCTGCGTGGCGTATGCAGAATAATCTGAATTTGAAACAAGTAGCGGAAGAACAGTTGGAAGAAGAACAGCAGATTGAAGAGGTTAGAAGTCCTGAAAGTGTAATTAACCTGCTTCAGGTGGACCCTATTGAGTTTGAATTTGGTTATGGTTTAATCCCGCTTGCTGATAATCAGCAGGGTGGGGACTTATTGGATCGGATCATTATGATTCGGAGGCAGTGTGCTCTTGAACTGGGGTTGGTCGTTCCGGTCATACGGATTCGAGATAATATCCAGCTCAGACCCAATGAGTATGTTATCAAAATCAAGGGTAATGTGGTAGGTGGCGGAGAACTGTTGTTGAATCATTACCTTGCCATGAGTCCTGGCTATGATGAGGAGTCTGTGACAGGTATTGAAACGACAGAGCCTGCTTTTGGACTTCCGGCACTATGGATTGATGAAGTAACCAAAGACAGAGCCGAACTTGCAGGATATACGGTCGTTGATCCGCCTTCCGTTGTGGCTACACATCTGACGGAACTGATTAAGAAACATGCGCATGAGTTACTTGGAAGACAAGAGACAAAAGCACTTGTGGATAATCTCAGAGAGAACTATTCTGCCCTTGTGGATGAACTGATCCCTTCTCTACTTTCCATTGGTGATGTACAGAAAGTGCTTGCCAAGTTATTGCGTGAGAAAATATCTATTCGTGATATGGTTACCATCTTCGAGACACTGGCTGACTATGGTACGTATACGAAAGATCCTGATGTGCTGACTGAATACGTCAGACAATCCCTCTCACGTCAGATTACTCAGCAGTTCTCACAGAAAGGTGAGACACTTCGAGTGATCACGGTTGGACCTGGTCTTGAGAAGAAAATTGCTGAAAGTGTGCAACAATCGGATCAAGGCAGTTATCTTGCGCTAGACCCTGTATCTACACAAAGTGTATATCAGAAGCTCAGTGAACAAGTGAACCGTTTGATTCAATCAGGTCAACAACCTGTTGTATTAACTTCTCCAACCATTCGCATGTATCTGCGTCAGGTGATTGAACGTACAATGCAGGACATTCCTGTGCTTTCCTACAGCGAGTTGGAGCCGAATGTTGAAATTCAAAGTATCGGGGTGGTGAACTTATGAGAGTAAAACAATACGTTGTTGAGACCATGCCCGAAGCTATGCTTCAAATTCGCAAAGACCTGGGAAGTGATGCCGTTATTCTGTCCACCAAAGAAATTAAGGTGGGCGGTGTAATGGGAATGTTTCGCAAAAAACGGATCGAAGTTGTAGCTGCAGTGGATAAGGAAGAAAACAAGCAAACAACAAAGCCAGTACAAAATCAATTCACACCTGTACCTCGTGCATTTGTACCTGAGGCTTATCGGCAAACAGCTCGTTCGTTTGTTGCGGCTTCTGATGAGTCGGTGGCAACGAATACAGCTGATCAAAGTGTACAGGACCAATCTGCGGCTGCACCGTCTGTGTTTGAATCGCGTAATATCGGTTCAAACATAGACAGCGGCTCAGGTTCTTCAAGCACGGATCATAAACCGCGACCGCAAGGGGCGGATTTTTCGGGTTCAACAACTAGTCCGAAGCCAACAGGTTCAGACCTGCAGCAGGATAAGTTGATGACTGAATTGCAGGATCTTAAACAGATGGTGACCAGGCTTTCAAAGCAAGGTACTTCTGCAGACCCTGTGCCAGAGGAACTGCAACCGATCCGAGAACGTTTGACAGAACAAGATGTTTGGCCTGAAGTATGGGAATCCTGGTTTGATTCAATTCAAGCAAAATGGTCTGAGAATGGATTAAAAGAACAGGATGTAGAGCAAATAGTGAAGCTTGAGGTTATGCACTTTTTGGAGCAACGTATTGAAGAAGGCATTCTTCCTACCACGCGAATCGTCTATGTAGCTGGACCAACCGGTGTAGGGAAAACTACGACAATTGCAAAATTGGCTGCTGAACAAATGTTCAAAAAACAGCGTAAAGTTGGATTCATTACATCAGATACGTATCGGATCTCGGCAGTAGAACAGCTTAGAACGTATGCATCTATACTGAATGTTCCACTTGAGGTGGTGCAATCGCCCGGTGATACACAACGTGCCATTTCTCGATTAGAGAATTGTGATTTGATCTTTATGGATACAGCGGGTAGAAACTACAGAAATGAATTACTTGTTTCAGAACTGCAAAGTTTGCTTGCTCCTGTAGAGAATAGCGAAACCTTTCTGGTCATGAGTATGACTTCCAAAAGTGCTGATATGGTGCAGATCACGGAACATTTCAGTAAATATGGTCTGGATAAGGTGATTTTCACCAAAATGGATGAGACTGGGAGTTGCGGGCCGCTATTTAACTTGTTACACCGTTTTCCACTCAAGCTCGCATATGTGGCAAATGGACAAAATGTTCCGGACGATTTGTTGAAACCAGATGCAGATTCGTTGTCTAAACAGTTGCTGGGAGAATGGTCACAATGAAGGATCAAGCAGCTGCACTTCGAAGTATGGTCTCCGCGCCATTGGAATTGGAAGGCATTGAGCGAGATATTCGATCCTCGAAAATCATTACTGTGGCCAGTGGTAAGGGAGGTGTTGGTAAATCCAATTTCACACTGAACTTTGCCTTGGCGTTGCAGGCTTTGGGGCAAAAGGTACTTGTATTTGATGCTGATATTGGAATGGCTAATATTGATGTTCTTATGGGTACGTCTTCTTCCTATAATCTTTACCACCTGTTATACCGACAAAAATCCATAAGGGAAATCATACAACTGGGTGCCAGTGGCTTGCCTTACATTGCTGGAGGATCGGGCATGAGAGAGTTGTTTTCATTGTCTGATCGTGATCTGGAGTTCTTTGCCAGTCAAGTCGAGGATATTGCCCAGGAAATGGATTATGTCATCTTTGACACTGGGGCAGGACTTTCCAGAGAGAATATGAAGTTCATCGGTGCTGCCGATGAATGCCTGATTATAACTACACCTGAACCGACTTCAATAACCGATGCTTATGCTTTAGTCAAAGTTATGCACGGCCAGGAAAATGCTACGCCCTTTCGAATGATCGTTAACCGGGTGGAAGACGAACGAGAAGCGGAACGGGTGGCAGAAAAAATAGCTGGAGTGGCGAGGCGGTTTTTGCAGACGGATATTCCGCTGCTTGGGTATATTTCAGAAGACGCCCAGGTAGTCAAGGCGGTTAAAAGGCAAATGCCCTATAGTCTGGCTTATCCCAATGCCAAAGCCTCTAAAGATATAGAGAAACTTGCTCTTCGTTATCTGGCTGTACCTGCAACTCCGGGATCCGGAACCTTGACAGGAATCAGGGGATTTATGAATAAGTGGCTTAAACGGACAACATGATTTCTGAATAAAGGAAACAGGGGTGACACAACATGGCGGCGTATCAAGTATTGGTTGTCGATGATTCCGCTTTTATGCGTAAGATTGTTACGGATTTGATCCAAGCGGATCCGGAATTCAAGGTTACGGCAACGGCATCAAACGGTAGAGAAGCAATTCAAAAATCACTAGAATTGAAACCCGATATTATTACAATGGACGTTGAGATGCCCGAAATGAATGGGTTGGATGCATTAAAATCAATTATGAAGGAATCTTTCGTTCCTGTGATTATGCTCTCTGGTATCAATGAACAAGGCATGAAAGAAACCATTATGGCGCTTGAAGCTGGGGCATTTGACTTCATTCGCAAACCATCTATTTCACATGACCAGGATATTGCTCAAGTTGGTAAAGCCTTGGTTGAGCGCATGCGAGCTGCGATGAATGAGATCAAAAGAAAAGCTGATCGTGAGTTATCCATGAAAAATAGAGACATGTTGCGAGGTGCAGTTGTTCCCCCAACTCAGCCAGTGCAGAAAGAACTGCCGGCTAGGGATCGAGCGGAGCCGGTGAAAAAAACGATCGAACCTGTCGAGACGAGTCAACGCTCTCTTCGAGAACGGACTGAAGCCTTTCAGGCCAAAGCAAAGAAACCAATTGAACCATTGTCACCTTCAAAACCAGGTCGCGTAGAGAATAAACCGGAGCCTTTGCCAAAGGCTGAGCGTAATTCGGGGACGAAGGCAGAAAAAGCAGTGAGGTCAGCTAATCCAGTACAGACTCCAAAGGAAGTTCGACTACCTAATGCGGCTAGAGTGGCAGCTGATCAAATAGCGGCAACTTCTGCCTCTGCAAAAGCCAAGGATGTAATCAAGCCTAATCCTGTTCCCAAAGGTGGAGGGGGGCTGGAAGGACCATTCAACAAACTTGTGGCAATAGGTTGTTCTACGGGTGGACCGAGGGCTCTCAAGACATTGCTCGAGCAGTTGCCTGCTGATTTGCCTGCACCGGTCATTATTGTGCAGCATATGCCACCCAATTTCACACGTTCTCTGGCTCAACGATTGAATACATTCAGTCCACTGCATGTGGTTGAAGCTGAAGAGGGCATGGTTCTGAAAAAAGGAACCGCCTATATAGCACCCGGCGGATTCCATGTGAAAGTTAACAAAACAGCAGACGGGAAATTTATCGTGAAGCTGACTGAAGATCAACCAGTGAATGGGCATAGACCTTCAGTGGATACGATGTTTGAGTCACTTCTGCCGTTTACATCTTTACAAAGGCATCTTGTTTTGCTAACGGGAATGGGAAGTGATGGAGCACGTATGATGAAGAGATTATACGAAGCTGGAGTTACATCAACCTTTGCCGAGAATGAAGAAACATGTGTTGTATATGGCATGCCGCGTTCTGCTGTAGAGCTGCAATGCGTTCGTCATCTTCTGCCATTGCAGGAGATTGCTTCTAAACTTGTTCAAGCAGTGAAATAACGGAGTGTAACTCACGGAGGAGGTGCCTCACAATGGACATGAACCAATATTTATCCATGTTTATTGATGAGTCTAATGATCATCTGCAATCGCTTAACGAAAACATGCTTCAACTTGAAGGCAATCCGGAAGACCTGGGTATAGTTCAGGTTATATTCCGCTCTGCTCATACCTTGAAGGGTATGGCAGCAACTATGGGCTTTGAAGATTTGGCATCACTGACACATAAAATGGAAAATGTGTTGGATCTGGTTCGTAATGAGAAGTTGAAAATGCAGGATTACATTTTTGATACCATGTTCAAGAGTCTGGACGCTTTGGAAACCATGGTTCAGGATATTACCGAAGGTGGACAAGGTAAAGCAGATGTGTCGTCAATCGTAGCTTCACTTCAAGCCATTGAAAATGGTGAAATGACAAACGGAATTGGACCTGCTACAGAAACAAATAAGCCGACTAACGCTTCAATCTCTTCGGCTGTGGAGCTGGATGAATTCCAATATTCAGTGCTGGATCAGTCGATCGCCGAAGGTCATCGTGTGTTCTACGTGGATGTGCTTGTTAGCGAGCATAGCCAGTTAAAAGGTGTACGGGCTTATATGGTCTTTGATATGCTGGAACGTTCAGGTGAAGTCGTTAAGGCTTACCCATCCGTTCAGGATATTGAGCAGGAGAAGTTTGAGCGCAGTTTCTCGTTGTATTACATAACAACTAAAGAAGCGCACGAACTGGAAGAAGGCATCATGAGTATCTCTGAAATTGAAAGTGCGAAGCTCATTCAACTGGATCAGGAGACTCTTCAGCAGATGGCCAATCAGGTAGCAGCTACAGTTGAAGCGCCACCCGCACCAACAGCTGTAGCTGAGGTTGCTTCGCCGGATAAAAATTCTGTACCCAAAGAAGAAACCGCAACGGCACCAGCTAAAACAGCTGCACCGAAGCAAGCTGCTGCTCCTTCACGTACCATTCGTGTGGATATTGAACGTCTCGACGTATTGATGAACCTGTTCAGTGAATTGTTGATTGACCGTTCACGTCTGGAGCAACTGGCCAGTGAAACAGGCAACAATGATTTATCCGATACAGTAGCTCATTTAAGTCGAGTTAGCACAGATTTGCAAAATATTGTACTGAAATTGCGGATGGTTCCGGTAGATACCGTATTTAATCGATTCCCGCGCATGATCCGTGATCTGGCTAAGACACTTGATAAAAAAATCGATCTGGTGATTACAGGTGCTGAGACGGAACTGGATCGTACCGTAATTGATGAGATTGGTGATCCGCTTGTGCATTTACTGCGTAACGCGGTTGACCATGGTGTGGAATCCATTACAGAGCGTGTAGCTGCAGGTAAACCAGAGATGGGTACAGTAAACCTGCGTGCCTTCCACAGTGGAAATCACGTATTTATAGAGATTGAAGATGATGGTAAAGGTATCTATCGCGACAAGCTTTTGAAAACCGCGATCAAACGTGGTGTTGTAACCGAAGAACAAGGTGCCAAGATGAGTGACGATGAAGTGAATCAACTGTTGTTCGCACCTGGTTTTAGTACTGCTGATATTATCTCGGATATCTCTGGCCGGGGCGTTGGCTTGGATGTAGTAAAATCGAAGATCACTTCGCTTGGCGGTAATGTAACGATTCATTCAACTCCAGGCAAAGGCACGAACTTCTCTGTTCAGCTTCCGTTGACACTATCCATTATTGCTGCAATGCTTGTACGACTTGGTTCAGAGAAATACGCTGTTCCGTTATCCTCCATTGTAGAGACGGCCATTGTACAACGTGAGCAAGTTCGTAATATTCATGGCAATAAAATGATCACGTTCCGTGAGTCACTGATTCCGTACTTGTCCTTGAGCGAAGTATTCTCCGTACCGGATTTCAATGACGCTGATGAGCAAGAAACAGAAATTGTCGTGATTCGCAAAGGCGACCGTCTTGCAGCTGTAGCTGTTGAAGAATTTATTGGACAAAGTGAGATTGTTCTCAAATCAATGGGAACCTATCTTCCTGCTATTGAAGGAATCTCTGGAGCAACCATTCTCGGAGATGGACAAGTAGCCCTGATTCTTGATCCTAATGCATTTATTAAATAAGCATAGAGCTAAGTCTTACATTTAATAGGGAGGTTTTTTACATGGAAGAAGAGTTGAAAGTCATCGTCTTTAAATTGGGTTCCGAAGAGTATGGTATTGAGGTAGACAAGGTTCAGACGATTGAGCGCATGATGCCAATTACCCGTGTTCCCAAGACACTTTCCTTTGTAAAAGGAGTTATTAATCTACGCGGTGTTGTCATTCCGGTCATTGATCTACGCGGTCGTTTCTCCCTTCCGGAAACGGAATACACGGATCAGACTCGTATTGTTATCGTAGGTGTAGACGACATGCAAGTTGGCTTTATCGTAGATTCTGCTAATGATGTTATTGATATCAAAAGTAGTGCGATTGATAGCCCGCCAGAAGTGGTTGGTGGCGTCAAAGCGAGATACCTGCGAGGTGTTGCTAAATTGGAGGATTCACGCTTGTTGATTATGCTCAACCTAAACGAAGTATTAAATAAAAGCGAGATTGTACAGCTGGAAAGTGTTGAGGGCTAGTACCGTGGAGATGTTCAACCGATTTGAGGTATTCCAGATGGATGTGCTCAAAGAGGTCGGTAACATTGGAGCAGGCAACGCCGCAACGGCGTTGTCTCAACTCCTCAACAGACCGATTGATATGGGTGTACCTACAGTACAAATGCTCCCTTTTGAAGAAGTTGCCGAAAAAGTGGGCGGAGATGAACGCATCGTGGTTACCGTGTTTCTTCGTGTAGAAGGTGAAGCACCGGGAAATCTTTTCTTTATGATGACACCAGAGGCTGCTAAAATGTTGTTGAATAGACTTGCCGGGTTTGATCTGAAAGAAGGACTCGCTTTTACCGATATGGAACAATCAGCGCTTTCCGAGATTGGAAATATTTTGGCTGGATCCTATCTTTCTTCTTTGGCAGATTTCACGAAGTTGTCTATGTATCCAACTGTTCCTGGACTTGCCATCGACATGGCAGGTGCCATTCTAAGTTATGGCTTGCTGCAATTTGGCGAGATGGGGGACGCTGCATTGTTGATTGACACATCTTTCTTCGAAGGTGAAGATCAAGTTGAGGGTCAGTTTTTCCTCATTCCAGATCCATCATCCTTTGCAAAGATATTTGAATCGCTAGGGGTGCCACTGAGCCATGATTGAGGACAAAAGCGTCGTTAAAGTCGGTATGGCGGATTTAAACATCGCTCATCTTCCTGGTGTAATCCGGACGACTGGCTTGGGTTCGTGTGTGGGATTAACAATGTATGATCCACATTTGAAGCTGGCTGGAATGGCGCATGTCATGCTTCCTACTTCAGAGATCGCCCGTGAAGGGAAACTGAACACTGCGAAATATGCGGATACGGCGTTGCCTGAGCTTTTGGAAAAGATGATAAAACTGGGCGCTTCTCACTCACGTATTGTGTCTAAAATGGCCGGAGGCTCTCAGATGTTTGCCTTTGCTGGCGCTGGAGATACAATGCGCATTGGACCAAGGAATGCAGATTCTTGTCGAGAGTGGCTTCAAAAACTCAATATCCCTCTTCTAGCAGAAGATACGGGTGGGAATTATGGACGAACGATTGAGATGGATTGTGAAACTGGACTTTTGACTATTCGAAGCGTACAAATGGGTGTAAAGGAACTATAAGACTATGATAGGAAACTACCGCATTAATCTTGGAGCAGGCATCGTTGGATTTATTCTTACTTTTTTTGTAGCATACAGCAGCAATGTGCTGATGACCAGTTTAATTCGCGGATTGATCGGATTCGTAGCCTGGTTTGTCCTTGCATATGGTTTACGCTGGGGATTGGGATTGCTGCTGAACCCTCAGATCGAGGGAAATGGGTATGGTTATGATTCACCAAGTGCTCAAGATCAAAGAGGTTCACAGGTGGACATTAAAATCGAAGACGATGGACAAGAGCTGAATAATTTGCTCAAGAGTGGACAGAACGCTTCATCTGGGGACGATCTTCCGCCATCTGAGACGAAAGCTCCAACGGGATTCGCCCCTTTGGATCCGCCTAAACTTGTCCGGACCAAGGATCCGGAGGAATTGGCGCAGGCCGTTCGTCACCTGACAGACAAATAAGGAGGGTGAAAGCAATTGAACGAGCGTAAAGCTTCACATTTGAACCATTCTGATCTGTGGGAAAAGTGGAAAGAACATGGAGATCTTGAAGCCAAGAAAACTTTGATTGAAAAGTATCTTCATATTGTAAATTATGTATCCGGTCGACTGGCTGTTGGTTTACCCAAAAATGTTCCCAAGGATGACTTGGAGAGCAATGGCGTTATGGGGTTGATTGATGCATTGGAGAAGTTCGACTATGAACGTGGTCTGCAATTTGAAACTTATGCATCATGGAGGGTCCGCGGAGCCATTCTTGACGGACTGCGTCAAGGTGATTGGGTTCCGCGTTCTGTGCGGGAGAAGGCCAAGCGAATTGAAGACGCCTACCAACAGCTGGAACAAAGTTATCTCAGGTCTGTTAGTGATGAGGAAATGAGCGAGTACTTGGACGTATCCACTAAAGATTTTCAACATATGCTTCAGGAAGTGGCAGTCATGTCACTTTGCTCGCTGGAGGACCCAATTCGTGAGGAAGAGTCTGAGACTCGTCTGTCTCTGATGGTGGATGAGAAAGCCAAAAATCCGGATTATAAAGTGAATGAGTTTTATTTAAAGGAAGCTTTGGTGCAAGGGCTTGACAAGTTGACGGTAAAAGAGAGAACAGTTGTTTCACTCTTGTATTACGAAGATCTTTCTCTTAGTGAAATTGCTGAGGTTATGTCTCTTTCTCCGTCTCGTATATCCCAGTTACATTCCAAGGCAATATTACGATTACGCGGCACGTTGGATAAACAGAAAGATTTGTTGATGCGTAAAGATTAATAGAGAGAAGTAATATCATTGGAGTTTGGGGAGTGGAAAGTCTAAAAGGGGGAAGAACTGGAGTGACACAGCGGACTGCTTTGGAACAATGTTTAAACATTGTTTTATCGGACGACAAATGCACAGCCTACCTTGAATTTTCCAAAGAGGAAGAAGGCTTTGCCTGCACGATTGATGAACTTGAACAATTTGTGGCGAACAAGGGCATCAAACAAGGTGTATCGCGAGAGGCATTATTACTTTTTGTGAGCAACCCTGAAACCTATTTAAAAGATAAATACAAGATTGCCGAAGGTATCGCTCCTATTCAGGGAACAGATGGATTCATCAAGATCCTGGTAGGGATGGACGATACGAACGAACGACGACCGCTGGAATCGGAAGATGGAACTGTCGATTACAAAGAAGTGACCCGGCTAAACAATGTTCGTAGTGGTCAGATCATTGCGGAGCGAATTGCTCCTGGCGAGGGCATACCAGGCAGGGCAGTAACGGGTGAGGAAATTCCTTATCGTCCCGGAAAAGAAGTTCGATTTAAAGTCGGGAAAAACGTTGTGATTAACCCGGATGGTTCTGCGATGTATGCTGCACTGGATGGGCTGGTTACCAAAACGGACGGTAACAAACTGAATGTGTTTCCGGTCTATGAAGTCAATGGTGATGTTGACTACAATAACGGTAATATCGACTTTGTAGGCACAGTTGTCATACGAGGCAATGTACTTACAGGATTTAAAGTAAAAGCAGCAGGTGACATTCGTGTCGTCGGAGGTGTCGAAGGAGCTGAACTGGAAGCAGGCGGCTCAATCGAAATTACCGGTGGTATTATTGGTTATAACAAAGGACTGGTACAAGCGGGCCATAATGTTAAATGTAGCTTTATTCAAGAAGGCAACGTGGATGCCGGTGAAGATGTGCTGGTTTCTCAAAGTATTATGCATTCCAATATTCGTGCTGGCCATGGTGTCATCTGTGCAGGAACCAAAGGTCTTATCGTTGGTGGCTCGATTCAGGCAGGTCAGAACGTCTCAGCGCGTGTTGTGGGCAACAGCATGTCCACGGTCACTTCCATTGAAGTTGGTGTGCTGCCAAAGCTGCGTAACGAACTGAATGATTTGCGTAAGGAAGCCAGAGAACAGATGGACTCCTTGGACAAAACAAAGAAGGCTTTGACATTGTTAGACCAGTTAGCTGCCGCTGGACAACTAAGTCCAGATAAGATGTCGATGCGGATCAAGCTGAATGCTACGCAGAAATCTGCTCTTCGTATAAGTGAAGAAACGAAAATGCGTATCTTTGAAATTGAAAAGGCACTTGAAGATACAAGTAAGGCTCGTGTTGATATTCTGAAGATGATTTATGGAGGCTCTAAAATAGTTATCGGCAGATACACGAAATTTCTTAAAGATCCAGTGAGTCGAATTTCATTTTATTATCATGATGGCGATATTACGATGGCTCCATACGTTTAAGTACAGCATTCAGGCACAGGAAGAAATCCATTCGAAACCGTGAGGTGAGCGTATGAGTTTCAAAGCAGTGGAGTTGCAGATTGCGGTACCACGAACAAGCGAAGCGGGACGTTATCAAAGTGAAGCCCAGCAGCGACCGATTACGGATCAGAATCTTTTGGCAGAGCAAACGTCGAAAGAAGCAAATGAAGCAAGGCAACGAAGTGAAGCAATGGACGAAACTTCACAGACTTCGGTGCGTGATGGTCATACCCATGATGGGAATCAGCAGAGTGGTTCCGATGGACAGGAGACTGCTCAGGCTCAAGAAACTGTCAAACCTGCAGAGCACCCGTACAAAGGAAAACACATAGATCTGTCTTTATAATAGATGGTTGTTATGGATATGCAGTCTTGCGCACCGATGGTTGAATCAGAAGGAGAGAACCCAATTTGTCACCATGGATCATTATTGTCATATTAGGGGCCTGCGCCATTGCCTACGCTTATATTATGCCTCGTAAAAACAAGGCGCAAGAGCCCGGGCATCAACTGGTGCAGGAGATGGAATCTACGCTTGAACACTACATGACCGAGATCGAAAATGATAATGATGCTCTTATTCAACGTGTGGCTGAAATGAAGGGAGAAGCGACAGCAGCAGATCAACGTATGCAATTGCAACTTCAGGAATTACAGCAGCGGTTGGATCAGCTGGAACAGAGCAAAAAGAACGAACCTGTCGCATCACCTGTTCCACATTCCGGTGATGTATCCGTACAATCTTCCGAAGGTTTGCAAGCACAAGCGCTCGTGAAAAGTGTACAAGCAGAGGCGGCCCAGCAGGCGTTAGAAGCAGACCTACAGACCAGTGAAGTCGAATCTTTGCCTGGGCGTGAATCGATTAAAGATCGATATGCAGAACTCTTTAATCTACATGCTGAAGGTAAGTCGATGGATGCCATATCCAAGCAGACAGGCATTCAGCGTGGTGAGGTACAGTTAATACTGCAACTGGCAGAACGGGAGGAAAGCTAAGTCATGGACAAGCGATCCTTATGGATTGGTCTGGGGAGTGGTATGATTATTGGTGCAGTTTTGCTTCAACTGGCCACAGTAGGACAAAATGCATTATCTGATAGTAACCTTGACCCTGAGCAGACCGCCAATATGACGAAAGAACAGCTGGAAACAGTCGCAAAAAGCTTGGATATGAAGTTGGTAGGTTCAGAAGAGGAATTATACACAGAAGCAGAGTGGGTAGCAAAGAAAAAGCAGGAAAGCAGTGAGTTGCAAGGGGAAACAGCAACACCGCCTGAATCAGTAACCTCTACGGAAACACCTGCAGAGCCTGAGAAGCCACAAGAGCCTTCTACAAGTGAAGTTGAAGGGCAGAAAGAGATAACTGAGCCGAAAACAACAGAACCTGTAACGCCGAGCAATCCGAAAGGTGCAACAGTATCATTCAAAGTACGTTCAGGCAATAGTCTGGCGATCGTTGCAGCAAACCTAAAAACCGCGGGAATCGTAGATGATGCTCAAGCATTCATAAAGGCTGGCAAGGCTGAGCGAATCAATACCAAAATCCAAGTGGGTACCTATGCGCTTGAAAAAGGCGAAAGTTTCAAATCCATTATCGCAAAAATCACGAAAGAACCGTCAAACTGAGCATGCTCGGACTGGACGGTTTTTGCGTATTAAACGGTACATTTTCAAAGCTTGATAATAATTAGCGCCTGAGTTACATATCAAGTTTAAAATGATTCGATACTAGCAAAAACGAAAAGTAGATTTTAGCTTCAAAGACTGTTGCATCGGACAGTCAGTTATGCTATATTAGATAACGGTGTTAAAACACACGCATGTGCTAATTTTGTTGAGGGTGCTTTCCTTATGGAGAGTCTTGGCGAAAAATGATGCCGGCGGAGGACACAATAAAAACCATATTAGGAGGTGTGTGAAGATGGCAGTAATCTCCATGAAGCAGCTTCTCGAAGCTGGGGTACACTTCGGTCACCAAACTCGTCGTTGGAACCCAAAAATGGATCGTTATATCTTCACTGAAAGAAACGGAATTTACATCATCGATTTGCAAAAAACGGTGAAAAAAGTCGAAGAGGCTTACAATTTCGTTAAAGGAATCGCAGGAGAGAATGGTAAAATTCTTTTCGTGGGCACTAAGAAACAAGCTCAAGATTCTGTTAAAGAAGAAGCTGAACGTGCTGGTCAATTCTACATTAACCAACGCTGGCTCGGCGGTACCCTGACTAACTTCCAAACTATTCAAAAACGTATTGATCGTTTGAAACAGTTGGAAGCATGGGAAGAAGACGGTACATTCGCTGTATTGCCTAAAAAAGAAGTAATCTTGCTTCGCAAAGAAAAAGATCGTCTGGAGAAATTCTTGGGCGGTATTAAAAATATGAAAGGCCTGCCAAGCGCCCTGTTCATCATCGATCCACGCAAAGAGCGTATCGCTGTTGCAGAAGCTCGCAAATTGGGTATCCCAATTGTAGGTATCGTTGATACTAACTGCGATCCGGATGAGATCGATTATGTTATCCCAGGTAATGACGACGCGATCCGCGCTGTTAAATTGCTGACAGGTAAAATGGCTGATGCTGTAATCGAAGCTAACCAAGGCGAAGAAACTTCCGCTTAATAGATTCGAACATATGTTATAAACTAAATTAAAAGGGTGGTTGGCAGGTGGATAACCTCTCACTGCCCTTTTTTTAGAGTGTACGTACAATACTTAATGTTGGAGGGAATTTATAATGGCAGTTAATGCGAGTGCAGTAAAAGAACTTCGCGAAAGAACGGGCGCTGGTATGCTCGATTGCAAAAAAGCACTGGAAGAAGCAAACGGTGATGTAACAAAAGCGGCTGAATTGTTGCGTGAGAAAGGTCTTTCTGCAGCAGCAAGCAAAGCAGGCCGTGCAGCAACTGAAGGCGTTGTAGAATCTTACATCCACGCTGGTGGACGCATTGGTGTCTTGGTTGAAGTTAACTGTGAAACTGACTTCGTTGGTAAAACGGATCAATTTAAGGATTTCGTTAAAGATGTAGCTATGCAAATCGCTGCAGCTAATCCTAAATTCGTTAAACGCGAAGAAGTTCCTACAGATGAGCTGGAAAAAGAAAAAGAAATCCTGAAAGCTCAAGCTCTTAACGAAGGCAAACCAGAGAAAATCATTGAAAAAATGGTTGAAGGCCGTATCGGTAAATACTACGAAGAGTACTGCCTTATGGAACAAACTTTCGTTAAAGATCCAGACAAAACGATCTCCCAATTGCTGAACGAAAAAATCAGCCAAATTGGTGAAAACATCTCCATCCGTCGTTTCGTTCGTTATGAACTGGGTGAAGGTCTTGAGAAAAAAGTAGACAACTTCGTAGAAGAAGTAATGTCCCAAGTAAACAAATAAGACGGTTTCTATAAACCGGCGAGCAGAATTGATTTTCGAAGATATAAGAATGATAAAACTTCGAAGCGTAGACTCCCTTATATCTCAGGAAAACAGTGGCCTTACCGGTTAAACGTTTTTCCTAAAAGAGCGGAACACAACTGTGTTCCTTTCTTTTTAAGCAGGAGGCCATGCGCGAGAAGTTTTGTTGGTTGAACACCAAGCGTGTTCGATTCAAAGTGGAGGGTGAATAATTGGAACAGCCAGTATTTAAACGTGTTGTCTTAAAGGTCAGCGGAGAGTCTCTTTCCGGTCAAAACGGCTACGGTATTGATGCAGCTACGATCTCGTCGATTGCCCAACAGGTAAAAGAGGTTGTTGCACTTGGTGTACAGGTTGCTATTGTATGTGGCGGCGGAAACATCTGGCGTGGAATTGCCGGTAGCGAAAACGGCATCGATCGTGCAACTGCCGATTATATGGGTATGCTGGCGACAGTAATGAACTCGCTGGCACTGCAGGATGCTTTGGAACAGATTGAAGTGCCTACGCGTGTACAGACATCTATTGCAATGCAACAGATTGCAGAGCCTTATATTCGTCGTAGAGCTATTCGCCATCTGGAGAAAGGCCGGGTCGTTATTTTTGCAGCAGGTACAGGTAACCCGTTCTTTTCCACGGATACAACAGCAGCACTGCGCGCAGCGGAGATTGAAGCAGAAGTTATCTTGATGGCCAAAAATAAAGTTGATGGTGTATACTCAGCAGATCCGTTTAAGGACAGTACAGCTGTGAAATTTGATCAGTTGACTTACATGGATATTCTTAACAAAGACCTTGGTGTAATGGATTCAACGGCATCCTCGCTTTGTAAGGACAACAACATCCCGTTGATCGTATTTGCCATTACGGAACAAGGTAACATCAAACGTGTTGTTCTGGGCGAACGTATCGGAACAATCGTTAAAGGGAGTGTAGATTAATGCCACAAGCGGTTAAACAACATGCCGAAGAGCGTATGGAAAAAGCAATTCAAGCATTGCGTCGTGACCTGGCTACTTTGCGTGCAGGCCGCGCAACTCCAGCTCTTCTGGACCGAATTCAGGTAGAGTATTATGGGGCAATGACGCCATTGAATCAACTCGCTAATATTAGTACTCCGGATTCTCGTACACTGATGATTCAGCCTTGGGACAAATCCTCCATGGGTGACATCGAGCGTGCCATCATGAAATCAGATCTGGGTCTTACTCCAGCCAATGATGGTAGCATGATCCGTTTGTCTATTCCGGCATTGACGGAAGAACGTAGAGCGGAACTTGTTAAGCTGACGAAGAAGTTCGGTGAAGAAGGTAAAGTAGCGATTCGTAACATTCGCCGTGATGCGAATGATGACATTAAGAAAATGGAAAAGTCAGATATTTCCGAGGATGAATCGCGGAGACATCAAGATGATATCCAAAAATCGACCGACAAGTTTATTGCTGAAGTCGATAAGGTACTCGCTGCCAAAGAAAAAGAAATCATGGAAGTGTAAGACAAGCGCAGCCCCTCCAATACGGTGGGGTTTTGTCTCTTTTTCCAAGCTTCAGATAAAGAAACTTCAGGGATTTTGGAGGAACAGGAATGATCAAACGGGTTCGGTCGTGGTGGAATGGGGCTGACAAGCAGGAAACGCTGACTATATCCGAGGACAATATCCCGCAGCACGTCGCCATCATCATGGACGGCAATGGACGATGGGCCAAACGTTTGGGACTCCCGCGTATAGCCGGGCACCAAAATGGCATGAAGGCGGTCAAACGTGCGACCATCGCGGCGGATGAACTGGGCATCAAATATCTGACGATGTACGCTTTTTCGACAGAAAACTGGACGCGTCCAAAAGAAGAAGTGGATTTTCTGATGCGACTTCCGCAAGAATTTCTAGCCATAGAGCTGGATGAACTTATAGAAAAAAATGTGCGCATTCGCATGATGGGTCAAGAGGAACATTTACCTTCTCATACCATTAATGCCTTGCGGGAAGCCATTCGTCTTACGGAACATAATACAGGTCTCGTTTTGAATTTTGCAATGAACTATGGAAGTCGTCGTGAAATGACGGACTGTGTTAAACAGATCGCTCTGCAGGTGAAATCGGGGGAACTATCGGCAGAGGACATAACACCTGAACTCATTGATAGACATATGCTAACGGTTGACATGCCCGATCCGGATCTGCTGATCCGGACGAGCGGAGAGTTGAGATTAAGCAACTTTATGCTTTGGCAGCTTGCATATAGTGAATTATGGTTTACGGATATATACTGGCCCGAATTTGGCAAAAAGCATTTGCTTGAAGCAGTAGCCGAATATCAGCGCAGAACAAGGCGTTACGGCGGTTTGAAATAGATGGAGGATGAAGCCGTTGAAACAGCGATTAACGACAGGAATCATAGCAGGTGTGTTGTTTTTAGGTTTTTGCATGCTGGGCGGACCCTGGTACCATGGTTTGGTATTGCTTATGGCTCTCATCGGTTATTATGAATTTGTTAAAATGACCGGGGTGATGCCTTTTTCAGGTGTGGCCCTGATTGGATATGCTGGTGTGTTTGCCATTGTGTTTCCTTGGGAAATGCTTTGGGAGGCAAGACCGCTATCCTTATTTCAGGTCATCTGGATAGTAATGCTTGTACTGATGACAGCTTCGGTTGTCACCAAAAATAAGGTTCCCGTGAATACAGTGGCCATGCTTTTCCTCGGCGTGTTGTATATAGGGGTCGGTTTCTATTACATTGCAGAATCCAGACATCTGCATCATGGGTTGTTCTGGACGTTCCTGTTGCTGGGCTCCATATGGGCCAGTGATGCAGGAGCTTATTTTGTAGGGAAACTCATTGGTAAAAACAAACTTTGGCCTTCCATCAGTCCAAATAAAACCGTGGAGGGTGCACTGGGTGGCATCGTAATTGCAATTGTTACTTCTGTTATTTTTGCATTAGTATCAGATGGTTTACTTTCCTGGCAGAGAGCGATTGTGATCGGAATTGCCTGTGCAGTTGTAGGTCAGATGGGTGACTTGATCCAGTCTGCATACAAACGTGTATATAACATCAAGGATTCAGGCAGTCTTCTCCCAGGGCATGGAGGCATTCTTGATCGGTGCGACAGCTGGATTGTTGTTTTTCCATTCGTACATATATTAATGCTACTGCCCTACTAAAGAAGAACATGAGTCTGAGATAACAGCATTGTTCGCCGTAGGCATTGGATAATTAAAGATGAGGTGCAGCATGAAAAAAATTGCGATTCTCGGGTCAACCGGTTCCATTGGAACCCAGACACTGGATGTAGTTGACATGCATCCAGAACTCTTTCAAGTGGAGGGACTGGCTGCCGGAAGCAATACAGACCTGCTGATCGAACAGACCAAACGTTACCGACCGAAGAAAGTATCGGTGGGGTCCAAAGAATTGGCGGAGAAGGTAGCTCCACATTTGCCTGCAGGAACGCAACTGTTTTATGGCAACGAAGGACTCGTAGAAGTTGCGGCAGGAACCGATGCGCATACGGTTGTTACAGCGGTGGTGGGCAGTGTTGGATTGGAGTCAACGCTTGCTGCCATAGATGCAGGCAAACAGATCGGACTGGCCAACAAGGAGACATTGGTTACAGCGGGTCATATCGTCACGACAAGAGCGGCTGCAAAAGGAGTCTCTTTATTGCCCGTTGATAGTGAGCACTCTGCAATATTCCAATGCTTGAATGGTGAAAACAGAGAACGCGTGGCAGGCATCACGCTCACCGCTTCAGGTGGATCATTCCGTGATCTTACCCGTGAACAGTTGAAGAGTGTGACTATAGAGGATGCCCTTAAACATCCAAATTGGTCAATGGGGTCCAAAATTACGATAGACTCGGCAACGATGGTTAACAAGGGTCTGGAGGTCATTGAAGCACACTGGTTATTTGGTCTTCGATATGATCAGATTAATGTATTGCTTCACCCAGAGAGTGTTATTCATTCCTATGTGGAATTTGATGACACCAGCGTCATCGCACAACTGGGGAATCCGGATATGCGAGTTCCCATTCAATATGCACTGACTTACCCTGACCGCTTGCCATCACCGGCACAGCGTCTGTCTCTTGCTCAAGCTGGGAAATTACATTTCCGTGAGATGGATATGGAACGGTTCCCATGTTTAAGAATGGCGTATGAGTGTGGTAAAATGGGAGGAACCGCAACAACGGCGTTTAATGCAGCCAACGAGGTTGCTGTAGCCCGTTTCTTGCGTAAAGAGATTTCATTCCTTAAAATAGAAGATATTATTGCTTCTGTGCTGGAAGCACACCACAATGTGGACGAGCCTGATCTACAGGAGATCGCGCGTTGTGATCAGGAGAGCCGTAAGCTTGCGGCCAGTCTGTAATCTCTTTTTTCATAACAAATTGGAAGAAGTGATTCTCTTGTGCAGTATCAGAGAATAATGATAATCTAGAGGGACAGACTGCGGTATGTGCCGTGAAGGAGGATGGATAGGGATTGGAAACCATACAAGTGGTATTTCTAACGGTGCTCATGTTCTTTGTCATCGTGACGGTTCATGAATGGGGGCATTATTATTTTGCCAAACGCGCCGGTATTCTTGTACGGGAGTTTGCGATCGGTTTTGGTCCCAAATTGTTCTCATATAAAAGAAACGAGACCCAGTTTACATTGCGTTTGTTGCCTTTTGGTGGATATGCACGAATGGCAGGGGAAGATCCGGAACTGGTAGAGATCCAGGAAGGACAGACCATCGCGGTAAGATCAGCGGATGACCAGGTGAAGATGATCTATCTGGACCAGCTGGATAACCGTAAAAATGTAATACGTGGTGAAGTCATCTCCATTGATATGGAGAGAGCGCTGAAGCTTCAACTCGATGTAGATGGAGAGATTCAGGAGTATCGTATTCATCCTCAAGCAATGTTGGTAAGTCGTGGTAAACAAACGCAGATTGCACCGAAAGATCGTCAATTCGGCAGCAAAACTGTTGGACAGCGTGCATTGGCTATTTTTGCGGGCCCACTCATGAACTTTATCTTGGCCTTTGTGCTGTTTGCTGTATATGCGCAGATGGCAGGAGTTCCAGTGGAAAACCCGAAAAATCTTCAAATTGGTGAAGTGCTTGAAGGTGGGGCAGCCGATCAGGCGAACCTGCAAAAGGGCGATATTATCGAAACCATCAATGGTACTGCTATTGGTACGGATTCACAAAAAATGGTGTCGATGATTGCCGATTCCAAAGATAAGCCGATGGAATGGACGCTGCGCCGGGGTTCGGATACGTTTAATATAACGATTACTCCACGTGCTGTAGAAGGACAAGAGGGCGGTAAAGTGGGAATCGTACCTACGTTACCAACCCGATCTGTTGGATTTGTAGAGACATTTAAAGTCTCAGGCGTGGCCATGGTTGATACAACCAAAATAATATTTGAAGGTTTTAAACATCTGATCAATCAATTCAACATGGATGATATTGGTGGTCCAGTTCGTACATTTGAAGTGACAGGGCAAATTGCTAAACAAGGGATTGAGCAGTTAACGAGATGGGCAGCGATTTTGAGTCTATACCTTGGGATTTTCAACCTGCTACCAATACCTGCACTGGACGGCAGCCGTCTGGTATTTTTGGGAATTGAAGCGCTGCGCGGCAGACCTGTTGATCCCAATCGCGAAGGCATGGTGCATTTCATCGGATTTGCGATGTTGTTTGTGTTGATGCTGGCAGTAACTTACAATGATATATTACGTTTAATTAACGGATAATTACGGTTGGACTACGCTCTGGACATTCAGAGATAGTCGTTATGGGAGGACGCTGGAGTCTTATGTCAAAGGAAAATGATAAACAGTTCGTGACTGAAATCACACCACAGGGTGAGGATTTCTCACGCTGGTACATTGATGTTATCAAAAAAGCTGATCTCATGGACTATGCACCCGTACGCGGTTGTATTGTGTTCAAACCAGACGGATTTGAAATCTGGGAACATATTAAGGATGAGTTGGATCGTCGTTTCCGGGAAACGGGTCATCGCAACGCATACTTCCCGATGTTCATTCCTGAGAGCTTCTTTCAAAAGGAAAAAGAGCACGTGGAAGGTTTTAACCCTGAATTACCATGGGTAACGGAAGCTGGCGGAGAGAAGCTGGAAGAACGTCTGGCAATCCGTCCTACATCCGAAACGATTATTGGTCACATGTATTCCAAGTGGATTCAGTCTTATCGGGATCTTCCGGTACTGATCAACCAGTGGGCTAACGTAGTTCGTTGGGAAAAAAGAACGTTGCCTTTCCTTCGCACAAGTGAGTTCCTGTGGCAGGAAGGGCATACAGCGCATGAGACGGAAGAAGAAGCACGTGAAGAAACGATGAAAATGCTTGAGATTTATCGCGAAGTGGTTGAGGAATACTTGGCTATTCCTGTAATTGTGGGTCAGAAAACCAAGTCCGAGAAATTTGCGGGTGCGGTGGATACGTACTCGATTGAAGCCATGATGAAGGATGGACGTGCAGTACAAGCAGGTACATCTCACTATATGGGGACGAACTTTGCAAAAGCATTTGAAATCCAGTATCTTAGCCGTAATAATGTGCTCGAGCTGGCTTACACTACTTCATGGGGAGTAAGCACACGTTTGATCGGTGCATTAATTATGGTTCACGGAGATGACCGTGGTCTCGTACTTCCTCCTAAAGTCGCACCAACGCAAGTGGTCATGATTCCAATTGGACCTCCGAAAACGCGTGATGCTGTTGTTGGGCGTGCAGATGAGTTGTTCACTGAGTTGAAAAAAGCTGGAGTTCGTGTGAAAATGGATGATCGCAGCGATGTTCGCCCAGGTTGGAAATTCAATGAATACGAGATGCGCGGTGTTCCGATTCGTCTGGAGATTGGTCCACGTGATATGGAAAATGGCGTTTGTGTACTCGTATCACGGATCACAGGTGAGAAGAAAGTGGTAGAACAAGCGAACCTGGTAGAAGAGATCCAGGCTATGCTGACACAGATCCAGGTAGATATGTTAGAGCGTGCTCGCACATTTATGTCGGATAACTTCTACTCCGTGGATACACTCGATGAGATGAAAGAACTGATGGAAAATAAACGCGGGTTTACACTGGCCGGATGGTGCGGTTCAGAAGCTTGCGAAGATAAAGTAAGAGAAGTTACAGGTGCAACAAGCCGGAACATTCCGTTCCAGCCTGCGGAAGAAAAGCATACGTGCCTGGCTTGTGGTGAACAAGCAGAACACACGGTTGTGTTTGCAAGAGCATACTAAGTCAGGATAACCTGACGAAAAGCATTTATTCACCGTTTAAGTAATGAATGGAGAGCTTCTGTCGGATAAAATGAGTCGGTGCGAGTTCGGATCGGTGACATTTTTGAATGCAGGGGCTTTTCATGCTTTAAGGGGGTACAAGGAGGAACACGATGAGCGGATTCGAGGAGAAAAGAAAACGGTTTGAGTTGTTGATGAAACAGACAGAGCTTCCGGCTGGTCTGTTAGAGCCCTATTTTTTGGATGGATGGATTGAACAAGTAGAGACCAATCGTAGTAATCGGGAATGGAATATTCTGATTGCAAAGGATACGTTGGTACCCGCTCCAATCTATCGCACATTTTGCCTGCATATTCAAGAGAAAATGAATCATATCGCCAAAATTTCATTTGGCTTCAAATATACGGACCAAGTACAAAATGGTGATATCGTCAGTGAATATTGGAATCTGTTTCTGGAGTGGGTTACCCGTGAAATTCCATCTGTAAATGGTTGGATGAACCGGACAACCTTTGAATGTGAAGAGGATCTTCTTCAACTGACAATGAGTGATGCAACGTCGATGGAATTGGCTCGTAAGAAACAGATTGATCAAGCTATTACAAAATTCTATGAAAAATACTTTCATCTACCTCTTCGCATCAAGATGCAAGTGGGTGAAGTGGGAAGTAATAAAGAGGCCATGGAACAGTTCCAGGCCCAAAAACGTGTAGAAGAACTTGAGGTCATCGAGAAGATGATGAGTGAAGTGGACACAGAAATCCCGGTGGATGAGGAGCAGGGTGATCTGCGTTTACAAATGGGTTATGACATCAAGGAGCCAGCAGTACCCATGCAGGAAATCCAGGATGAAGAGAAAAAGGTCACGCTTCAAGGTTCGGTGTTTGGACTGGATCGTAAAGAATTGCGAAACGGAAATACGTTGTTTACCTTCTACCTGACCGACTTCACGGACTCCATGCAAATGAAGATGTTTGCCAAAACAAAAGAGGATGTAAAAATTCTCAGTTTGTTGGCTAATGGTAAATGGGTGAAAGTGCGTGGTCGTGTAGAATATGACCGGTTTATGCAAATTCCTGAACTGGCTATGATTCCTTCGGACCTAATTGAAGTCAAAGCACCGCCGTCTCGTAAAGATAATGCACCAGAGAAGCGGGTGGAGTTCCATTTGCACTCTACGATGAGTACGATGGATGCTGTAACTTCAATCGACAAATACGTGAAAATGGCAGCAGAGTGGGGACATAAGGCAATTGCAGTCACTGATCATGGTGGGGTGCAGGTATATCCCGAGGCTTCCAAGGCTGCTAAGAAAAACGGGATTAAAATGATCTACGGCCTCGAGGCCAATGTCGTGAATGACTCTGTTGCCGTTGTAATGGCTCCTCAGCCATTGGATCTCCAAACAGCAACATACATCGTATTTGATATCGAGACCACAGGTTTGTCGGTAACACAGAACAAAATCATTGAGATTGCAGCAGTGAAGATGCAAGATGGTAAAGAAATCGACCGGTTTGCAACGTTTGTGAATCCGCATGAACGCATTCCCTACAACATTCAGCAGTTGACCAATATTAATGATGACATGGTAAAAGACGCACCTGAGCTGGAGCCTGTCATCCGTGAGTTTGTGCAGTTTGCTGGTGATGGTGTGCTTGTTGCGCATAATGCACGTTTTGATATGGGCTTTATCCAGGCTTCCCTGAAGCAAATTGGAATGCCAGAGCTTCCTAACCCTGTCCTTGACACGTTGGAACTGGCGCGATTGTTATTTCCAAAAAATAAGAACCACCGTCTGAATACGATGGCAGATAAATATAAGGTTGGACTTGAAAGTCATCACCGTGCCATTGATGATACGATTGCACTCGCGGGTATACTGATCGGATTATTAAATGATGCTGCTCAGATGAAAGGTTTAACGAGGCTTGATCGCTTGAACGATTATGTAGGTGTCGACTTGTCGAATACAAGACCTTTCCATTGTGGAATCTATGCATTGAATGATGTCGGTAAGAAAAATCTATACAAGCTGGTATCTCTCTCTCATACGGAACATTTCAAGCGGGTACCGTGCATTCCCAAATCAAAACTGATTAATTTGCGTGAAGGCCTTGTTATTATATCGGGCTGTGAAAAAGGTGAGTTTTTCGAAGCGGTGCTTAACAAATCGCTCGAAGAAGCGGAAGAGATCGCTGAGTTCTATGACATACTGGAGATTCAACCACTTACCATGTATATGCATTTGGTGGATAAAGGGTTGGTGGCTACACCCGAAGAAATCAAAACAGCGATCCGTAAAGTCATTGATATAGGCGCAAAATTTAATAAACCAGTCATAGCCACAGGTAACGTGCACTATTTGGAACCGCGTGACAAGTTATATCGGGATATCACCATTCACGGAATTACAGGTTTTAGTCCACTCAAAGATCAACGTAAACCGGATGCACATTTCAGAACGACAGAGGAAATGCTGGAAGAGTTCCAGTTCCTGGGCCAAGATAAAGCTTACGAAGTCGTTGTTACAAATACGGTAGAGTTATCTGACCGCTTTGAGGAAATTAAGTTATTCCCGGACAAACTGTTTACTCCAATTCTGGAAGGTGCGGACGAAGAAATCCGTAATACCTGCTATGACACTGCCAAGTCTATCTATGGCGAGGAATTACCAGAAGTAATCGTTGCACGACTAGAGAAAGAGCTCATTCCAATTATTAAATACGGTTTTTCTGCCAACTATCTGATCTCGGAACGCTTGGTTAAAAAATCGAATCAGGATGGTTACCTCGTAGGTTCGCGGGGATCGGTTGGCTCCTCTGTTGTTGCTACATTCCTGGGTATATCCGAGGTTAATCCACTACCTGCTCATTATATTTGTGTGAATTCAGAATGCAAACACAGCGAGTGGTTCCTGGACGGCAGTGTTCGGAGTGGATTTGACCTTCCAGAGAAAGAGTGTCCGGATTGTGGTGGCACACTTAAAGGAGAAGGCCAGGATATTCCGTTTGAGACCTTCCTTGGATTTAAAGGAGATAAAGTTCCCGATATTGACTTGAACTTCTCTGGTGATTATCAGCCTCATGCTCATAACTATACGAAAGTACTATTTAGTGAGAAGAGTGTTTTCCGTGCGGGGACCATCGGTACGGTGGCTGAGAAAACAGCATTTGGTTTTGCCAAGAAGTACGAGGAACATCATCAGAAGAAATGGCGTGGAGCTGAATTGAATCGTTTGGCCTCTGGTTGTACTGGGGTGAAACGGAGTACTGGTCAGCATCCCGGTGGTATTGTCGTAGTACCTGATTATATCGAGGTCGAAGACGTTACACCCGTTCAGTTTCCGGCTGACGACGTTAATGCGGAGTGGAAAACGACACACTTTGATTATCATGCTTTTGAAGAAAACTTGCTGAAACTTGATATTCTGGGGCACGATGATCCAACTATGATGCGGATGTTGCAGGATTTGACAGGGGTCGATCCAACGACCATTCCGATGAATGATCCGAAAGTCATGAGCATGTTTAACTCAACCGAAGCTCTGGGTGTTACACCGGAACAGATTAGGTCGCCAGTCGCGACGTTTGGCGTGCCGGAGATGGGAACGAAGTTTGTACGTCAGATGCTTGTTGAATCCCAGCCGACGTCTTTTGCCGATTTACTGCAGATTTCCGGATTGTCCCATGGTACTGGGGTATGGCTTGGAAACGCTCAGGATCTGATTAAGAACGGAACGTGTAACATTAAGACGGTAATTGGTTGTCGGGATGATATCATGTTATTTCTGATCTATAAAACGGGAATGGACGCAAGTCTGGCATTTAAGATTACCGAGAGTGTTCGTAAGGGACGGGGCCTACCACAGGAATGGATTGACGAGATGAAGAATTGTAAAGTGCCTCAATGGTACATTGATTCGTGTCTCAAAATCCAGTACATGTTCCCGAAGGCTCACGCGGCCGCTTATGTTATTTCGGCAGTACGTACGGCGTTCTTCAAGCTGTATCATCCGATTGAATATTACGCAACTTACTTTACTGTTCGAGCTGATGAGATTGATATCGAACTGATGTGTCAGGGATATGACGCGATCTATCGCAAAATTACGGAAATTGAGCAATTAGGTTTCCAGGCACCTCCAAAAGAGAAAAACATGTTACCTGTCCTGGAAATGGGTCTGGAAATGGCAGCACGCGGATTCTCGCTGAAATCCATTGACTTATACCGTTCGGAAGCGACAAAGTTCATCGTTGACGGAAAAACATTAATCCCTCCATTTTCAGCTTTGGCAGGAATCGGGGATAATGCAGCTCGCAATATCGCTGCGGCAAGAGATCATGGTGAATTCCTGTCGGTGGAAGATTTCCAGCAGAAGTCGAAAGCAAGTAAGACCATTGTTGAACTCCTGTCGAATATGGGATGTTTCCGTGGCTTGCCAGAGAGCAATCAGCTTTCCCTTTTCTAGGATTGAATTTGGATCTAACCTTAGTGATTGTTGGGGAAACGTAATTTTTCCTTCATTAGTAAGTAAACTGCCTGAAGCATCGCTTACTTGTCACTATTACCAGACTATGTTATAATTTTTGAAGTGAACGAGATAGTACGAATTTCTAAAGAGTGGGGAAACCCACTCTTTAGTCTTTGGTATACAAGAATCTTGGGTATTGAATAATCTGCCAGTGCTTTTTTGCTGGTGTAACCTAAGTTGGAGGTTATTGGTTTTGAGCACAACGAACATTAAATCTACCGTGGAAGAAATGATCCAACCCTACTTGAACGAACAAGGCTTCGAGCTGGTTGACATCGAATACGTCAAAGAAGGCAGCAACTGGTTTTTACGGGTGTATGTCGACAAAGAGGGTGGCATCGACATCGACGATTGTGTCTTGATCAGCGAAAAGCTGAGCGCCAAGCTGGATGAGAACGATCCGATTCCAACCATCTATTTCCTTGAAGTGTCTTCTCCCGGTGCGGAGCGTCCACTGAAAAAACCTGAGGACGTTACCAAAGCTGTAGGCAAAAATGTTTTTGTTACAACCTACGAGCCGGTGAACGGATTGAAGGAATTTGAAGGCAAGCTGCTTTCCTTTGATGACGAGGAACTCGTGATCGAAGCAGGCAAAAAACAGCATGCCATTTCTTATGATAAGGTTGCCAGTGCGCGCCTAGCTATTTTGTTTTAAGTGCCTTGTTCACTTTATTAATGAAAAAGACACATCTCACGATAACGGCAAGGTGCTCATTAGTTCAGAGCCTTTCGCCGTTTTACGTATGAGATGCCATGTTTGAAAGGGGGATCAACATTCATGAGTACGGATTTTATTGAAGCAATGAATGAATTGGAACGGGAAAAAGGGATCAGCAAGGATGTGCTGTTTGAAGCGATCGAGGCTGCACTAATTTCCAGCTACAAGCGGAATTTCAACACGGCCCAGAATGTGCGTGTTGACATGAACCGTAATACGGGAGTTATTCGGGTGTATGCCCGTAAATTGATCGTGGAAGAAGTCCTGGATTCACGTACCGAAATTTCATTGCCTGCTGCACGAGAAATCAACCCACACTTCCAGCTGGAAGATATTGCGGAGATTGAAGTTACGCCGCGTGATTTCGGACGTATCGCGGCACAAACTGCCAAACAGGTAGTGACCCAGCGGATTCGTGAAGCCGAACGCGGCCTGATCTACAACGCTTTCGTAGATAAGGAAGAAGATATCGTTACGGGAGTAGTGCAGCGTCAGGATTTGCGCAATATCTACATCGATCTGGGCAAAATCGAAGCGGCTTTACCGCTTACCGAATTGATGCCGAACGAGAAGTTTGTTCATGGTGACCGTATTAAGGCATATATCACCAAGGTCGAGAATACGACGAAAGGGCCGCAAATCATTTTGTCCCGTACCCATCCGGGCCTCTTGAAACGTCTCTTTGAACTGGAAGTGCCTGAGATCTTTGACGGTGTAGTTGAAATTCGCTCCGTCGCTCGCGAAGCAGGGTTCCGCTCCAAGATTGCCGTTCACTCCCGCAACGAGGAAGTTGATCCAGTTGGATCTTGTGTAGGTCCTAGGGGAATGCGCGTGCAGACCATTGTGGGTGAGCTGCGCGGTGAAAAAATCGACATCGTTCGTTTCTCCGATCAGGTAGACGAATATGTTGCTAATGCACTGAGTCCTTCCAAAGTATTGGAAGTTCATGTATTTGAGGAAGAAAAGATGGCTCGGGTTATCGTTCCGGACTATCAACTGTCCCTCGCAATTGGTATCAAAGGCCAAAATGCCAGATTGGCAGCCAAATTAACCGGCTGGAAAATCGACATTAAGAGCGAGAGCCAGGCGGAACAGGAATTCGGCAGAGAAAAAGATTCTTCTTCTGAAATGCATCAGGATTCCGTCTCCGTCGACTAAAGTAAAGTACGGGGGGCGCTGACGTATGAAACCAAAAAAAGTGCCGCTGCGCAAATGTGTGGCATGCCAGGAAATGATGCCCAAAAAGCAGCTGATTCGCATTGTTAAAACGCCAGAGGATGAAGTGCTGATCGATTTGACTGGCAAAAAATCCGGACGTGGTGCCTATTTATGCGGCAAAGAGTCCTGTTTTAAGCTCGCACTCAAAAACCGGGCTTTGGATCGGGCGTTAAAAGGCAAAGTCTCACCTGAAATTTACGAGCAATTAGCAGCTGACTTCATCGCGGTTGAGGATGAAGTCATAGCAGCACAGGAGCGTGAACATGACTAATATTAAAACGCTGTCTTATTTGGGACTCTCTATGCGTGCAGGTAAACTTGTAACAGGTGAAGAAATTGTACTTAAAGCGATCCGTTCTTCCGAAGCTAAAATGGTTATTGTTGCGGGTGACGCCTCAGCCAATACACAAAAGAAATTTCGCGATAAATGCGGAACTTATAAGGTTCCTCTGTTGATCGGATTTGACCGGGATAGTCTGGGTTCAAGTATCGGTAAAGACACGCGTGTTGTTCTTGCAGTAACGGATCGAGGGTTTGCAAAAATGATCTCCAAGCAAGTCGGTATAATGTCGGAGGTGGAGTATATTGAGTAAACAGGAAAACAAGGATAAATTGCGGGTTTATGAATATGCGAAGTCCCTTAATATGAGTAGTAAAGAAATTATAACCATTCTTAAAAAGCTGGAAATTCCCGTAAACAATCATATGAGTGTCATGGAGAATGGTTCAGTCGGTAAGGTGGAACAATTTTTTAAAGATATAAAATCCACTGCTGCTTCCAAACAAGGCAACGATGCAAAACCAGTTGCAACTTCGGCAGTACGCAGTGACAAACCAGTGGACAGCAACAAGCCGGCCGGCGGAGTGAACACGCCGATTAGCAGCAACCCATCCGGTAGTCCCGTACAAACAAAAATACAACAGGAAAAGCAGGTAGGTATGAACAATAGACCAAATTCCAACAATAACAATGGCACTCAAAGACCCAGCGGCCAAGACAGTCGCAACAGAACGAACTCTTCCCAAGGCTCAAGCCAAGGGGGACAATCAAGTAACCGTCCAAAACCAACTCAAAGTGGGCAAAGCAGTACTGCATCCCGTCCGCAAGGTACGGGACAACGTCCAAACAGCAGTGGTGGCGGTCAAGCAAGACCTTCAGGACCTAACACTGGTGGAAACACCGGTACTGGCGGCAACCGTAGTGGTGGCCAAGGTCAGAGCCAAGGACAAGGCCAACGTAGAAGCGGCCCAGGTGGTACTACTGGCAGCAACAACAATAGTGGAAACCGTTCGAACAGCGGTGGCGGTGGACGTCGTTATGATGACAACCGTGGCGGCAACTTCCGTGGTAACCGTGGTGGCAAGAACAACCGCAACAGAAATCAACAACAGTACCAACAACGTGAGAAAATTGATAACACACCTAAGAAAATCATCGTTCGTGGTGATATGACCGTTGGTGAAACAGCGAAGCTGCTCCATAAGGATGCTTCCGAAGTTATCAAAAAGCTCATCGCTATGGGTGTTATGGCAACAATCAACCAAGAGCTTGATATCGAAACGATCCTTCTGCTTTCAGGTGAATTCGGTGTTGAGGTTGAAGTGAAGATTGTGCTTGAAGATGACCGTTTCGAAACACTGGAAGAGAATGATGATGCTGCTGACTTGCAGGCTCGTCCACCAGTAGTTACGATCATGGGTCACGTTGACCATGGTAAAACAACTTTGCTGGATGCGATTCGTTCCACGAATGTATCCGATGGCGAAGCTGGCGGAATCACGCAACATATCGGTGCATATCAAGTTGAAATTAACAACAAAAAGATCACGTTCCTGGATACTCCAGGTCACGAAGCATTTACAGCGATGCGTGCACGGGGCGCACAGGTTACGGATATGACGATTATTGTCGTGGCTGCGGATGATGGTGTTATGCCACAAACGATTGAGGCGATTAACCACGCCAAAGCTGCCGGGCTTCCAATTATCGTTGCTGTCAACAAAATTGACAAGCCGGGCGCTGATCCGGATAAAGTGAAACAAGAATTAACCAGCTATGAACTCGTTCCGGAAGAGTGGGGCGGAGATACCATCTTTGTTAACGTGTCAGCGAAACAAAGAATGGGTCTGGAAGGTCTGCTTGAAATGATTCTGCTCGTTGCAGAAGTGAACGAATACAAAGCGAACCCGGACAAACGTGCCCGTGGTACAGTGATTGAAGCCGAGCTGGATAAAGGACGTGGCCCAGTTGCACGTATCCTCGTACAGCACGGTACATTGAAAGTCGGCGATGCTTTCGTTGCAGGTAACTGCTTCGGTCGTGTTCGTGCGATGGTCAATGACAAAGGTCGCAAATTGAAAGAAGCTGGACCTTCAACACCTGTAGAAATCACAGGTCTGACTGAAGTTCCAGGTGCGGGAGATCCATTCATGGTGTTTGAAGATGAGCGCAAAGCGCGTTCCATCGCTGACAAACGTTCGATCACGCAACGTGAATCCGATCTGGGTACGCATACTCGCGTAACGTTGGACGATCTGTTCCAGCACATCAAAGATGGCGAGATCAAAGATCTGAACGTAATCATCAAAGGTGATGTACAAGGTTCGGTTGAAGCATTGAAAGGTTCCCTTGCGAAGATCGAAGTTGAAGGTGTACGCGTGAAAATCATTCATAGCGGCGCTGGTGCAATCACAGAATCCGACATCATTTTAGCTGCAGCATCCAATGCTATCGTGATCGGTTTCAACGTTCGTCCTGATAACCAGGCGAAATCAACTGCAGATCAAGAGCAAGTTGACATTCGTCTGCATCGCGTGATCTACAGTGTTATCGAAGAAATTGAACAAGCGATGAAAGGTATGCTTGATCCGATCTACAAAGAAAAAGTTATCGGTCATGCTGAAGTTCGGAGCACGTTCTCTATCAGTAAAGTGGGTACCATCGCTGGTTGTATGGTTACCTCGGGTAAAATTACGCGTTCTGCGGAAGCACGCCTGATTCGTGATGGCATTGTCCTTTACGAAGGTAAGCTGGATTCCCTGAAACGTTATAAAGATGATGCCAAAGAAGTAGCACAAGGTTACGAGTGCGGTATCACACTTGATAAATATAATGATCTCAAAGAAGGCGACGTTATCGAAGCTTTCATTATGGAGACAGTACAACGATAAGCAAGGAAGCATGAGGTGAACAACAATGGCTAAGATTCGTACAGGTAGAGTGGGCGAGCAGATCAAGAAAGAAATAAGTCTGCTCATCCAGTCTGAACTGAAAGATCCACGTATCGGCTTTATTACGGTAACGGGAGTCGAAGTGACAGGAGACTTGTCGCAAGCCAAAGTTTATCTGAGTGTCTTCGGTGAACAGGAACAAAAAGATAACACGCTCAAAGCTCTGGCAAAAGCAAATGGATTTTTGCGTTCCGAGCTGGGCAAACGTATCCGGTTCCGGCATGTTCCCGAGTTGATATTTAAGATTGACGAATCCATCGCTTATGGCAGCCGAATTGAGAAGCTGCTTGGCGATATTGGTTCCGACAAGAACGAATCCCAGTAACAGAATAGAGGAGACGGCAATGCACACTTATGAACAGGCGCTCCAGGCCGGAAAGCAATTTCTGCTGGAGCATGATGATTACCTGGTCGTGTCGCATGTACAGCCGGACGGTGACGCAGTCAGCTCGACGGTAACGGTGGGCTGGCTGCTGTCATGTCTGGGTAAGACATTCACGATGATTAATGAAGGTGAAATCCCCGGGCGCATGCAATTTTTGTGGGAAGCAGGCAACATTGTGAACATGACCGAACAACCACCGCAGCGAAAATATAAAGCTGTTATCTGTGTGGATTGTGCAGACTTTGCCAGAGTAGGTTTGACACGCCATTATTTCGAAGATGATGCTGTTATCTTGAATATTGATCATCACCCTACAAATGACGGTTATGGTACAGTCAACATCATTAAGTCTGATGCTGCTGCAACGGCTGAAATCTTGTTCGATTTTCTTAACCTGTTCCAAGTAACATGGGATAAAGATGTTGCGACGGCAGTTTATACAGGATTGCTTACCGATACAGGTGGCTTTCGCTATGCCAACACCAGCCCAAATGTAATGACAACGGCCTCCAGACTGCTTGAACATGGCGTGGATGGACCCTATCTCGCCCAGACCTTGTTGGAGCAGGTGACTCTTCCGCAAGTTCGGATTTTGAATCAGGCACTATCAAGCCTGCAGATGACAGATGATGGAAAGATAGCCTGGGTTGTTATTACACCAGATGATATGGTGGCTTGTGGAGCAGCTAATGAAGATCTTGAAGGGGTAGTGAACTATCCGCGCAACATTCAGGGCGTGGAAGTTGGTATCTTTTTCAAAGTCATCAACGAGAATGCAGTCAAAGTTTCTTTGCGTTCAGCTGGTAAGATTGATGTTGCTGCACTAGCACAGACCTTTGGCGGAGGCGGGCATGTGCTCGCAGCCGGATGTCGTCTGGAAGGCAGACTTGATGATATTGTCGCAAAAGTACTGAAGCAGGTGAATTCACAATGGTAAAGCCATTTGAAGGTGTACTTCCGGTATATAAACCGGCGGGATTTACTTCTCATGATGTTGTAGCCAAAATGCGTCGCATTCTCAAAATGAAGCGCATTGGGCATACGGGCACACTTGATCCACAAGTTACAGGCGTACTGCCACTCTGTCTTGGACGGGCGACACGTGTGGTGGAGTACATGCAGGAGCTTCCGAAGGAATATCTGGCTACGCTCAGATTGGGACTGTCTACTGACACAGAGGATATGACAGGGGAAGTCATTGAGCGGGCTGAAACGACTGTGGAAGTAACACAGGAACAGGTTCAACAGGTGCTTGAGCAGTTTCTGGGCACGATCTCACAGGTACCACCCATGTATTCTGCGGTAAAGGTAGACGGCAAACGTCTTTATGAGCTTGCTCGTGAAGGTAAGACGGTAGAGCGTAAGAGCCGTGAGGTCACAATCTATGAGCTCGAACTTACAGGGATTGAGACTCAGGGTGAGACCACCGATATATCCTTCCGGGCCTTATGTTCAAAAGGTACTTATATTCGGACATTGTGTGTAGACATTGGCCGGCAACTCGGATATCCATCGACCATGGTTCAACTGGAGCGTACGATATCGGCAGGTATCTCTGCAGATCGTTGTCTTCGTATTGAAGAAGTGGAACAACTTATGGCTGACGGGACTTTGGCGGAGGCGCTGATTCCTGTTGACGAGGCTATTGCTTCAATTCCGGCTCACAAGGTTGGAGAAGAACAGGCCAAAGGAGCACTGCAAGGTCAGAAACTGTCTGCACGTCTTCTGGAACCGCCTGTGGAGCAACCTGGTTTGCTGCGGTTGTATGCTCAGGATGGTACGTTTCTGGGGATATTTGAACGGGATGAACTAAAACCAACGGTGAGGGCAGTTAAAGTCTTTTTGCCGGAATAAGAGGTTTCGGGCTTGGAGTTGTGGTGATGCTCAAGCTTGGCCTATCTAGTGAAATGCAGGTGAATGATTGTGAAAACCGTAATGCTAACCTATCCGCAGACGTTACATTCGACTGAGCTGAGCACACTGCCCCAAGTGCTTGCGATTGGTCAATTCGACGGACTGCATCTCGGACATGCAAGTGTCATTTTATCAGCTGTCCGCATTGCGCGGGAAACGGGCATGCAGGCAGCGGTCATGACCTTTCATCCACATCCGAAGGAAGTTATGCGCAAAGGGGATTACGAGGGTTATTTAACTCCCTTGAGAGATAAAGAAGACATCTTGGCAGGAATGGGCGTTGATGTACTCTATGTGGTGGAGTTCAATGAAGATTTCTCACGGTTGACGCCGCAACAATTCGTACACGACTTGTTGATTCCTCTTCAGACACGAACAGCGGTGGTGGGTTTTGACTTCCGTTTTGGTCACAAGGGTGCAGGGGATGAACAAATTCTTCGTACTTTGGGAGAAGGAGAGATGACGGTGGAAACCGTTCCTCCTTTTTTGTTAAATGGTGAAAAAGTGAGCAGTTCTCTCATTCGTGGCCTATTGAAGCGTGGGGAGATGGATGAGGCCAGTCAGTGGCTTGGCCGACCTTACAGCATCAGAGGAACCGTCATTCACGGGGAGAAGCGTGGACGAACGATTGGATTTCCTACAGCCAACCTTGAACTCACGGATCATTACGTTACCCCGTCGAAGGGTGTTTACGCTGTTCGTGTGCAGTATGGCGAACAGGAACTGCCTGGCGTAATGAATCTCGGTGTGAAACCTACGTTTCACGAAAGCGGGATGAAACCTACGTTTGAAGTGCACCTGCTTGATTTTGATGGACACTTATATGACCAGGAACTAAAGGTTGAGCTCGTTCACTATATTCGTGCAGAACGAAAGTTTGACTCCATTGATGCATTAATTAGCCAGATTCGTGAAGATGCATTAACTGCCAGCCGCCTGTTATCTTAAAGGTTCAGTATTAAATGAATGTTTACATTTACTTTAACTAGGCAATTATGATATACTGTACTACGTTGTCGATTGAGACAACATTAACCTTGGCTTGGTTGCTTGCTCTCACCGGCGGTGACGAGGCTAATGGCGATTATATTGAAGGAGGTGAACAGGATGGCATTGACTCAAGAACGTAAACAACAACTGATCGACGAGCACAAAACTCACGAGTCCGATACAGGATCTCCAGAGGTGCAAGTTGCTATCCTTACGGAAAACATCACAAGTTTGACAGACCACTTGCGTACGCATAAGAAAGACCACCACTCACGTCGTGGACTTTTGAAAATGGTAGGTCAACGTCGTAAGCTTTTGGCTTACGTGAAAAACAAAGATGTTAAACGTTACAGCGCACTGATCGAAAAACTCGGATTGCGTCGTTAATTATCGTACATGTTTTCAAAATCAACCTGGCTGTTATCCGTCATTCTTTTGTCTAAAAGGACAAGCGGAACTTACAGCCGGGTTGTTTTGTAGATGAACATGTTGCCATATATTTGTAGATGGGGCTCCGTGAGGAGCTTTTGTTGTGCAGGTTAGCATGTTGAAAGATCCATACATAGCTAATGAATGCAGGACAAGCAGGAAATACTGTGAATATGCAGAATCCATTGAATTAGGAACGAATAAAAGGAGGGGTTTCATGGAACAGCGTGTTGAAATGCAGCTTGGTGGAAGAAAGCTTACGCTTGAGACCGGGCGTTTGGCCAAGCAGGCTAATGCTGCCGTTAAGGTAACATACGGGGATACCGTGGTATTGTGTACCGTGACAGCATCAAGTGAGCCGAAAGATCTGGACTTTTTCCCATTAACGGTGAACTATGAAGAAAGATTGTACGCCGTAGGTAAAATCCCGGGTGGATTTATTAAACGTGAAGGCAGACCAAGTGAGAAAGCGATTCTTTCGAGCCGTCTGACGGACCGTCCGATTCGTCCTTTGTTCCCTGAAGGCTTCCGTAATGATGTACAAGTTCTGAATATCGTTATGAGTGTGGATCAGGATTGCGAACCGCAAATCGCTGCAATGATTGGTACATCAGCAGCATTGAGCATTTCGGATGTTCCATTCAGCGGACCGATTGGTGGCGTGAAAGTGGGACGTATTGATGGCGAGTTCATCATTAACCCAACGATTGCACAGCTTGAAGTCAGTGATATTGAACTGGTCGTTGCAGGAACCAAAAATGCCATTATGATGGTTGAGGCCGAAGCAAACGAAGTGCCGGAAGAAGTGATGCTCGAAGCAATCATGTTTGGACATGATGAGATCCAAAATATTATTGCTGTAATCGAACAACTTGTGCAAGTTGCTGGAAAAGAAAAAATGGCTGTTAAGTTGCGTACCGTTAATGCTGAAGTTAACAGCAGTGTGCGTGAATTCGCCAGCGCTCGTCTGGTCGAAGCGGTTAAAATCGCCGAGAAGCATTCTCGTCAAGATGCAATCGATGTAGTGAATGACGAAACCGTTGCTCACTTTGAAGAGAAATATATTGAAAGTCCGGAATTGCTCAAAGACGTGAAGGAAGTTCTGCACGATATCGTCAAAGAAGAAGTGCGTCGTCTGATCACGCATGATAAAGTTCGTCCGGATGGACGTGGACTTGCTGAAATTCGCCCAATTGAATGTGATACATCTCTGCTGCCACGTGCACATGGTACAGGACTGTTTACGCGCGGTCAAACGCAAGCACTTAGCGTTTGTACACTTGGTGCACTGGGTGATGTTCAGATTTTGGACGGAATCAGTCTTGAAGAAACGAAACGATTCATGCATCACTATAACTTCCCACCATTCAGCGTAGGTGAAGCGCGTCCATTGCGTGCTCCAGGTCGTCGCGAAATCGGACATGGTGCTCTGGGTGAGCGTGCTCTTTCCAAAGTGATCCCTTCCGAAACGGATTTCCCGTACACGATTCGTTTGGTATCTGAAGTTCTGGAATCCAACGGCTCATCATCTCAGGCAAGTATCTGTGCCAGCACTTTAGCTATGATGGATGCAGGTGTTCCAATCAAAGCTCCGGTTGCGGGTGTGGCTATGGGTCTGATCAAAGATGGTGATCATGTATCCATTCTGAGTGATATTCAGGGTATGGAAGATCACCTGGGTGACATGGACTTCAAGGTAGCAGGAACACCTGAAGGTGTAACCGCGATTCAAATGGACATTAAAATTGATGGTATTAATCGTCAAATTTTGTCTGATGCATTGGCGCAAGCCAAAGAAGGTCGTATGCACATTTTGGGCAAAATGAACGAAATTTTGAAAACTCCACGTGAGCAGTTATCACAATATGCGCCTAAAATTACAACGATGCATATCAATCCGGACAAAATCCGTGACGTGATCGGTGCAGGTGGTAAAATTATCAATAAAATCATCGAAGAAACCGGTGTTAAAATTGATATCGAACAGGATGGACGTGTCTTTATCGCTTCTTCTAACCAGGAGATGAATGATAAAGCCAAAGCGATCATCGAAGGTATTGTGCGCGAAGTATTGGTCGGCGAGATTTATGTCGGCAAAGTAAAACGCGTAGAGAAATTCGGTGCATTCGTTGAAGTACTTCCGAACAAAGAAGGTCTGGTACACATCTCGCAACTGTCAACTGAACGTGTTGCCAAAGTGGAAGATGTTGTAGCTATCGGTGATTCCATTACGGTAAAAGTAACGGAAATTGACCCACAAGGTCGAATCAACTTGTCCCGTAAAGCAGTTTTGACTGCTGAAGCTCCGGCTCAATCCTAGGATACCGAAGCGACAGGTTATAAATGGATAGATTGAATGAAGAGACAGAATGTGAATTTCTGGCTCTTTTTTTAACGTTTAAATATAATAAGCATGAATGGAACCATGGCTTTTTATTCATATTTTTGCCCTTGTCCTCATATGATGGGGACAAAGACGGCGGGAGGATGGAGCTGTGGGAAACCAATCCAAAAAGCTGGCGGCTGTTCTGGCGGGTGTGACTGCGGTCATATTGATCGGACAAGTTGGCAGTGTACGTACATACATTACGGAGATCCGTGATGGGCCAGGTACGCAAAATGCTTTTGACATGTTTAAGGAGGCAACTGGAGAAGATGCGCTGTTGTCTGCGATTCGGGATAAAGCGGCTGAAACGAAAATTGCTCCGGTAAATGCCAGAGTGGATCGGGTATGGAAAGCGATTCCTGGTTATAATGGCATGGAGATTGATGTGGAAGCGACATACCGTAAGGCGCTGAGTGGAACGTTGAATACCAAAATAGCGTATGTCTACCGTCAGATTGAGCCGGAGATCCAGCTTAAGGATTTGGGTGCACATCCGATCTATCGGGGGAATGCAAACAAACCGATGGTTTCTTTTATGATTAATGTGGCCTGGGGGAACGAATACATTAAACCGATGCTGGATACGCTCGATGCCGAGAAAGTGAAGGCTACTTTTTTTCTGGATGGAAGTTGGTTAAGCAAAAATGTTGAACTGGCCAAAGAAATTCAGAAACGTGGGCATGAGATGTCCAACCATGCATATTCTCACCCTAATATGAGTCGATTGAGCGCAGAACGGGCCAAGCTGGAAATTAGCAAAACCCAGGATCTGCTCCATAAAACATTGGGCGTAGAGAATCGTTGGTTTGCTCCGCCTTCCGGTGACTTTAATCAGAAGACCGTTGACATTGCTTCATCCATGGGACTGCAAACCGTGTTATGGACAGTAGATACTGTGGATTGGCGTAAGCCAAGCCCGGATGCCGTTGTTGCCAAAATTGCTAAAAATACCGAGGCTGGGACGTTAATACTAATGCACCCTACAGCTGCTTCTTCGGGAGCTTTAAAGGGCATGATTCAATCCATACGGGCCAAAGGTTTGGTGCTTGGAACAGTAACTGAGACGCTGTCTTCGGAACGTGTAAATACGTCTGCGGTTGAGTGAACGTTGTTTTTTTGTTAATATCAAACAGTTGGAACCAAATGTCGATTTCAATTTCAAGGTTGAGATCAAGGCAATTATAGAGATGTAGGAGGGCCAACCATGAAAAAAATTCAGCTGGGCAATGGCCTCAGAGTTGTCATGGAACAGATACCGACCTGCCGTTCTGTGTCTTTCGGAATATGGGTCAAGACAGGTTCGCGCAATGAGCAACCTGCAAGTAACGGAGTATCACATTTTATTGAACACATGTTATTCAAGGGAACCGATCGTTATGATGCCAAGGCGATTGCGGAGCAGTTCGATGCGATTGGCGGTAACGTGAACGCATTCACTTCCAAAGAATACACGTGTTATTATGCTAAAGTATTGGATGAACATTTGCCGATTGCGGTTGATGTATTGTCTGATATGTTTTTCCGATCCAAAATGGATGATGGTGAATTGATCAAGGAGAAAAACGTCATTCTGGAAGAAATCTCGATGTATGAAGATACGCCGGATGATATGGTTCATGATCTGATGGCCTTGGCCGCCTATGGTGAGCATCCTCTCGCATACCCAATCCTGGGTACAGAAGAACGTCTCAAAGCGATGGATTCCAGTCATCTGCGTGCATATATGAAGGAGCACTACACGATTGAGAATACAGTCATTATTATCGCGGGTAATATTGATGACAGTGTAATCGATCTGATGGAGAAGCATTTTGGTGCTTTTGATGTAAATGGAGTAACGGAAGCAGTCACGATGCCAGCTTTCCAAAGCGGACAGCTCTTTCACAAAAAGAAAACGGAACAGAATCATATCTGTATTTCGTTCCCGGGCTGTAAAATCGGAGATCCGCTGCAATTCGCTATGGTTGTTCTGAATAACGCCATTGGTGGAGGCATGAGCTCCAGACTGTTCCAGGAAATTCGTGAGAAACGGGGTCTTGCGTACTCCGTGTATTCCTATCATAGCTCTCATGCGGACAGCGGACTTTTCACGATATACGCGGGTACAGCACCGAAACAGACCAAAGAAGTGCTCGATCTGACCAAAGAAGTTCTGGGCGACCTGGCTGTAAACGGCTTGTCCGAAGATGAACTTCGTAAAGGAAAAGAACAGCTGAAAGGTAGCTTGATTCTGAGCCTGGAAAGCACAGGCAGTCGCATGAATCGTCTGGGTAAAAACGAGCTCATGCTGGGCAGACACCATACGCTGGATGAGATGATCACCAAAATTGAGCAAGTTACCATGGACGATATTAACGCGGTACTTGATCTGATGTTTGCTGAACCTTTTGCACTTGCTATGGTTGGCGCTTCAGATAAGACGATCGCTGGATTGAGAAGGGATGATTTTGTTGCATTACGTTCAAATACAGAGACTGCCGGGCAATGAAGATATTAAACTGCCTCAAAAAATGTCGGAGCTGGCATCTGGCTTTGATGTAGTAGCTGCACTTCAGGAAGATGTTGTATTGCAGCCGGGTCAGCGTACACTGATTCCTACCGGACTTGCGATGGCAATGCCAGCTGGATTGGAAGCACAGATCCGTCCTCGGAGCGGACTGGCTTTCAAACATGGTATTACTTGCCTCAACACACCGGGGACCATTGATGCGGATTATCGCGGAGAAGTTAAAGTGCTGTTGATTAATCTGGGTCAGGAACCGTTCACGATTGTACGGGGAGAGCGCATCGCACAGATCGTCTTCCAGACCGTGCCTACGGTTGAATTGACGGAAGTGAATGAACTTTCGGAAACAGTACGTGGCGAAGGTGGATTCGGTCATACCGGGAAATAAGCAGCGTAAATATACCCATTCTTTAGAGTCGTCCCTGACAGGGGCGGCTCTTTTTTACATTCGAGAAACAGACGGTGGAATGCAATTATTGTTTTCACCCCCCTGTGGGCCCCTGCATACGATAAGGCATACATGTGGTGAAAGGAGTGACGTCCCGATGCTGACCGGAGTCCGGATTGTAGTCCTGGGCGGAGATGCGCGGCAGCTTGAAGTCATTCAAAAGTGCGCTGAGCTGGATGCAACGGTAAGTGTGGTGGGTTTCGATAAAATAGAACGTTCCATTCCAGGGATCGAGCACCAGGAACTGGAGGACGAAGTGTTTGCTTCCGCAGATGTGCTCGTACTGCCTGTTGTCGGTTGCGATGAGCAGGGAAAAGTAAGTACTTCATTTAGTGACACACCGATCTATCTGAAAAAGGAACATATTGCAGCATTACCAGAGCATTGTATTGTGTTCACAGGTATGGCAAAGCCGTTCTTGCGCGAACTTTGTCTTGAAAATGGGCTGCGACTTGTTGAAGTACTTGATCGTGATGATATTGCACTTTATAACTCTATTCCAACAGCTGAGGGAGCCATCGCCATAGCTATTCGGGAGACGGACTTCACAATCCATGGTTCGGAATGCATTGTGCTTGGCATTGGTCGAACAGGATTCACAATGGCCAAAACACTGCAGGGACTTGGAGCAAATGTACGGGTGGGAATCAGGCGGGAAGAGGATGCTGCCCGCGCTACAATAATGGGCTGGAAGCCTTTCATGACAACGGATTTGGCCGCTCAGACCGGGGAAGTTGACTTGCTTTTTAATACGATACCGACTATGATAATCACAGCACAAATCCTGTCCAGAATGCCGCAAAAGGCTGTCATTATCGACCTCGCATCCGCTCCTGGCGGCTGTGATTTCAGGTATGCCGACAAACGCGGTATCAAAGCGCTACTTGCGCCTGGCCTCCCCGGCATTGTTGCTCCCAAAACGGCTGGCGGCATTATTGCCGACGCGTTGATCCGTTTGCTTTTGGAAGAACAGAACGCACGGGAGGTTAAATCATGAACTGGCAGGGAAAAACGGTAGGTTATGCAATTACGGGTTCTCATTGTACGTTTGAAGAGGTTATGCCGGTAATTAGCCGCTTCGTAGCTGAAGGTGCCAACGTCATTCCGATTATTTCGAATTCGGTTCTGACGACGGATACACGCTTTGGTACGGCGCAAAATTGGCAAAAACAGTTGAAAGATATAACAGGTAATGATATCATTTCTACAATTGTTGAAGCGGAGCCATTAGGGCCTTCCAAGCTGCTTGATGTGCTGGTTATTGCTCCATGCACAGGGAATACAACAAGCAAGCTGGCTAATGCGATGACCGACAGTCCAGTGCTAATGGCAGCCAAAGCGCAGATGCGCAATCAGCGTCCGCTTGTGCTCGCGATTTCCACGAATGACGGTCTGGGCTTGAATGCTGCGAATATCGCCAAATTGCTCGTGGCCAAATACTTGTATTTTGTGCCATTTGGGCAAGACGATCCAGTGAAAAAACCAAACTCGTTAGTCGCCAAAATGGAATTGATTCCAGAGGCTTGCTGGAGTGCTCTTGAGGGCAAACAGTTGCAGCCGATGATTGTGGAGCGTTCTTCACAGGCTTGATGGAACAATGATTTGGTGACAACGTTTATGCGCTTGGAGAAATGAAGAAGGGTTCGAGAGACAAAGAAAATCATGGGGGACGAAATGCTGGATTGAACAGCTACTATGTCCACGTTCCTGTCTATAAGGCATTCCTGCTTGCGGGCAGTACAGGTTAAGCAAGCGGGAGAGGTCTATTGTGAATGTATGCATCATGACCTCGTTAACAACCGCGACCTTTGATTTGCGATTGTCCCAGACAATTACAGAAAATAAGGAGCGGCATGGAATGCCGTATAAAATGCTGAAATTATCGCATCAGAACGCTCCCTAGAGTGATCCATTTGTTGATTTGACCCGTGTCCAGTCTTCTTGCGTACACAAATGGAGGAATAAAGATGCGTATCATGGTACAGAAATTCGGAGGCACGTCTCTCTCCACTGTTCAGGCGAGAGAGCATGTGCTCCGTCATGTTAAACGTGAACTTGAAGCAGGATTGAGTCTGGTCATCGTTGTGTCTGCGATGGGGCGCCGCGGCGAGCCATATGCGACTGATACGTTGCTGGATTGGGCTGCACAGAACGGAAACGCACTATCCGCACGCGAAAAGGATTTACTGCTGTGCTGTGGTGAAATCATATCGGCGACAACGTTGAGCAGTTTACTCGAACATGAAGGCATTCCAACTACAGTGCTGACCGGTGCACAAGCAGGTTTTGTGACGGACGACAATTTCGGGAATGCCCGGATATTGGATGTCCGTCCTGTTCGTGTGTTGGAGCAGCTTCAGCTTGGCCGTGTCGTTGTTGTAACCGGATTCCAGGGGCAGACAGAGAACGGAGACTTCACGACATTGGGTCGTGGGGGAAGCGATACGTCTGCTACAGCTCTCGGTGCAGCATTACGTGCTGAAATGGTGGATATCTACACAGATGTGAACGGGATACTCACCGCTGATCCGCGAATTGTTGAGGATGCACGTCCACTGACTGTTGTGAGTTATGCAGAGATCTGTAACATGGCCCACCACGGGGCCAAGGTAATCCATCCACGTGCGGTTGAGATTGCGATGCAATCCCAGATTCCAGTGCGGGTAAGATCTACTTTTGCAGACACGGAGGGAACGCTGGTTACGCATCCGGAAGGATTCCAGGATGTGCAGACAGGCATTGTTGACCGTTATGTAACAGGCATCGCCTACGTGAGCAATGTAACGCAAATTACGGTGGATGTGCCTGGTGGTGGTGCAGATCGATTGCAACTAAAAGTGTTCAAAACCATGGCTGAGAATTCAATCAGCGTTGATTTTATTAATGTTACCCCCTCGGGTGTTGTCTATACGGTTTTTGATAGTGATTCCGAGAAAGCCATACAGGTATTGCAGGAGATAGGTCTCAAGCCACAAAGCCTGTCCGGTTGTGCCAAAGTTTCCGTCATTGGCGGAGGTATTAATGGTGTACCTGGAATCATGGCTCGAATCGTGGAGTCCTTGACACTGGCAGACATTCAGATCCTGCAATCGGCAGATTCGAATACAACGATCTGGGTACTCGTAAAAAAAGAAGATATGGTTCAGGCCCTGAGGGCACTTCACGCCTCATTCGAACTTCATTTGTAAATAACTGAAGTTAGAGGAGCCAAACCTGTTTTGAAGGAGGAATCGAATTGGACTTTGGAAGATTGATTACAGCAATGGTCACTCCGTTCAATGAACAAGGAGAGATTCATTGGGAGGAAACGGCACGTCTAATCGACTATCTGATTGTAGATCAAAAGTCGGAGACGCTTGTGGTTTCTGGAACAACAGGGGAGTCTCCAACACTTAGTGATACTGAGAAAGTTCAATTATTCGAATTTGCAGTGAAACATGCGGCCGGTCGGTGCCAAATTATAGCCGGAACGGGAAGCAATAACACGGCACATTCCATCCATTTGACACAGGAAGCTGAACGTGCCGGAGTGGATGGCATATTGTTGGTTGTTCCGTATTACAACAAACCTAGCCAAGAAGGTTTGTTCAAACATTTTGAAGCGATTGCAGGCTCCACCAAGCTGCCAATTATGCTCTACAACGTACCTGGGCGTACAGTAACCAGCCTGTCAGCAGCGACAACGCTTCGTCTTGCACAGATTCCTAACATCGTCGCTACGAAGGAATGTGCGTCTATGGAACAGGTTACGCTGATTGCAGCAAGTGCTCCAGAACATTTCAGAGTCTATTCCGGTGATGATGCTTCAGGCTTACCAGCGATTGCAGTTGGCGCACATGGAATTGTCAGTGTGGCCAGTCATGTTGTAGGGGCAGAGATGAAGAAAATGATTGATTTGTTCTATGGTGGATCACCTCTTCAGGCTGCTCAGATTCATCAGCAGCTGTTCCCAGTGTTTAAAGGCCTATTTGAGTGTCCACAGCCTCTACCGAACCCGGTAGCGGTGAAATATGCGCTGACATTGCGTGGTTTGAACGTTGGCTCCGTACGATTGCCCCTTATTCCTCCAACGGAAGAGGAGCAGGATTATATCAAAGGTCTGCTTAATTTGTAATCATTTTGGTTGTATATGGAACTATTTTATTAATCATGGGAATATCCTTCAGATCAGCAAAAGAACCGCGCCTCTTCGTAGAGGTTGCGGTTCTTTTTTTAACAAGTAATATGAGGTTTCTTTTCCACTGCTAAGGGGAAACCTACAGGTTAACGAGAGAGTGACTTGTTTTTTTTGTTTTTAATCATGTATAATGATGTCAAGTGACTGGGTGCGGTATTTTTTTGAAATTGAAAGCGACATCGCTTCGTGGTGTAGCTTTGCGGTGAAAAAGGAAGGAACGGCTAAGAGGAAATTTCAAATCCAACTTGTTGGTAAAGGGGAATAACTTCGAAGAACTTCTTCCAAATATCGTGAATAAAGGTGTTCTTTTGCATTCATCCCGATAGGTGGGTATGTGATGTGTGGACTACTTTTCTTAACTTACAATAAATAATAAGGTACGACGTCCAACTACCATAGGAGGTTTAGATTCATTTGTCTAAGAAAAATAATAACGATAAACTGATGATTTTTGCTTTGGGCGGCGTAGGCGAGATTGGTAAAAATATGTACGTCATCCAATACGCCAACGACATTGTAGTCGTAGATGCTGGTCTTAAATTCCCGGAAGAAGATATGCTTGGTATTGATATTGTCATCCCTGACATTTCTTACCTGACTGAGAACCGTGACAAAGTAAGAGGAATCATCCTTACTCACGGACATGAGGATCACATTGGTGGTCTGCCATATGTTCTCAAACATCTGAATGTTCCTGTATACGGAACAAGACTTACGCTTGGACTTGTAGAAAACAAGTTGAAAGAAGCGAATTTGCTGGGTGAAACAAAACGTATTCTGATTGATGCTGATTCCGAGATCCAACTTGGATCTGTTCTGAAAGCATCGTTCTTCGCTACTAACCATAGTATTCCGGATTCTGTTGGTGTATGTGTCGAAACACCGGAAGGTGCAGTTGTTCACACGGGTGACTTCAAATTCGACCATACTCCAGTCAATGGTCAATATGCAGATCTTCAGCGTATGGCACAGATCGGAACAAATGGCGTGTTAGCGCTGTTGTCCGACAGTACGAACGCTGAGAAACCTGGATTCACACCATCGGAGAAAAATGTGGGTATCGTGCTGGAAGATATCTTCCGTAAAGCAAGTCAACGTGTTGTTGTAGCGACATTTGCTTCCAACGTACACCGTATCCAACAGGTGATCAATGCAGCAGAAGTGACTGGACGTAAAGTTGCAGTTATCGGACGCAGCATGGTGAACGTGGTTGGTATTGCTTCAGAACTGGGTTATCTTGAGATTCCGGATGGCATGATCATTGAACCTGAAGAAGTAGGCAAGATGGCAGCTGATCGTGTCGTGATTCTCTGCACAGGAAGTCAAGGAGAGCCAATGTCAGCACTGACACGTATGGCTCGTTCCACACACCGTAAAGTGGACATCCTGCCAGGTGACACCGTCATTATCGCAGCAACTCCGGTTCCAGGTAATGAAAAATATGTAGGCCGTACGATTGATGAACTGTTCCGTCTGGGCGCTAACGTGCATTACAGCGGTGCTAACAGTGGTGTCCACGTATCTGGTCACGGTAGCCAGGAAGAGCTGAAACTGATGCTCAACCTGATGAAACCGAAATTCTTCTTGCCAATTCACGGTGAATTCCGTATGCAGCGTCGCCACGCGGTTCTTGCTGAATCTGTAGGGGTAGAACCTGAGAACATTTTCATCACGGATATCGGTGAAGTGATTGAAATTCAAGGTGGAGCAGCACGTAGAGCAGGTAAAGTTACTGCAGGTAATGTGTTGATCGATGGCTTGGGTGTAGGCGATGTGGGTAACATTGTACTTCGTGACCGCAAATTGTTGTCACAAGATGGTATCCTTGTTGTTGTGGTAACACTGAGCAAACAGGATGGAAAAATTGTTTCCGGCCCTGACATCATCTCTCGCGGATTTGTGTATGTACGTGAATCGGAAGGACTACTGGATGAGGCCAACCGGATCGTTAGCAGCACATTGCAGAAGTTGATGAGTGAGAACGTTAACGAGTGGGCTTCACTCAAAACGAATGTTAAAGATGCACTGGGACGCTTCCTGTATGAGCAAACTCGTCGTAGACCGATGATTTTGCCAATCATTATGGAAGTTTAAAATAAGCTAAACAAAAACATATATTCAGGCACACAGTCGCCCCTTCTCTACGAGTAATATTGGACGGTTCCTCGTAGAGAAGGGGCTTTTTTTGCGTTTTCAGGAAGATCTGCAATAGGTTCAATATGTGAAGCAATTTGATATATCGGGTATAAGGCGGTTGGAAAAATCCCCATACTAAGGAAATACATTAAATGTTTCTGGAGAAGGGGATTATTGAAATGAATGAACGTATGAATGGCAAGCAGGCATCAAAATCCAATCAACCGGAAGTTGAAGCTCCGGAGATTCCGATTCAGGAGGAGAAGGCCATCTCTCCCGTGACAGAGACTATTCAGCAATTTGGGCAGACACAGTCGCCTGCAGGTGAATCGAATATTTTCTGTATGACCATTATTGGACAGGTCGAAGGGCATTTGATTTTGCCGCCACAAAATAAAACAACAAAGTATGAGCATATCATTCCACAGCTGGTGGCCGCAGAACAAAATCAGCGTATTGAAGGTATTCTGATCATTTTGAACACGGTAGGTGGAGATGTAGAGGCGGGTCTGGCCATTGCAGAGATGATTGCTTCTCTGAGCAAACCTACGGTTACTGTGGTCATTGGAGGCGGGCATAGCATTGGAGTACCGATTGCTGTAGCTTCAACATATTCCCTGATTGCCGGAAGTGCAACGATGACGATCCATCCGATTCGGATGAACGGCCTTGTCATTGGTGTACCTCAAACGTTTGAGTATATGGAGAAAATGCAGGAAAGGGTTGTTCGGTTCGTGACTTCTCATTCGAATATCTCTGAAGAGATGTTCAAAGAACTGATGTTTAAGACTGGTGAGTTGAATCGGGATATTGGTACAGCTGTAGGAAGCGCAGATGCAGTGAAACATGGATTAATGGATGCAGTGGGCGGGATTGGACAGGCTATTGCTCAGTTAAATCAGCTCATAGGAGACAAGAGACAGACCCTGCAGGCGGGAGGTTATACCCAATGACATTATACACCGTGATGCCCCCGGAACAACTCTGGTCGGGAATGTGGAAAGAGGGCGAAGATACAAAGGAGATCAAGATGAATGGTTTATTGATGCAGGTGAGACCTGTTAATGACAATGAAGCTGTTATTGTACGTTTGTTGGATTGTCCACTTGAAGCCTATCTCAATCCTGCTAATATGCCCGGTTCGACCATTCCGATTTCAGGTAACTTGGGATCAGCATAACGCGACGAATTCAGACAAATTGAGCAGAAAAAGAACATATGTACGGAATATATTTGTATGGTATAATATTCTTCTGGGGGTGACCTGATTTTGGCCAGAAGAAAAAAGAGGAAAAAAAAGGGCGCTGGCTTTAGCGGCGTTTTAAAATATGAAATTTACGGGATTGTGCTTATTACCCTTGCTGTCATAGCATTATCGGGTGAAGCCACCGTTGGACGTTCGCTTTCCAAGATGTTCGGACTGATGCTTGGTAAGTTTTATTTTGCGATTCCACTTGTTGGTATTTATTATGGTCTCATGGTGATGATTCACCGGAAATGGCCGAGTGGCTGGACCACACGCAAAACAGGACTGGTACTGCTGGTCTTTGCCTTAACCCTGATGAGCACCGTCTCTGCAATGCACCAGAAGCTCATTCCGGTAGGTGCGCTTGAGCCTGGTGCTGTGATTACACAGGTACATAATGATATGCAAACCGAGTTGCTAACCCCCGCTACGCCAGGTGAGAGGGACTCCATGCTTAACAAGGACATCAGCGGTGGTTATCTTGGAGCTGGACAATTTGTTCTTTTCCTGTGGCTGTTTGGCAGCCTTGGGGCAAGGCTTATCATGATCGTGATGTTTGTCATCAGTTTTATGCTGATTACGAATCTCTCTTATGTAGATCTGATTCGAATATTCAGAACCAAGGTCTGGGATGCCGGAAGTACAATGTACAAGAAGTTGGAGTCCAGAACTGCTGCGCGCTCTGCTTCAGTTGCTGATGACAGGAAAAAGGCGAATGCTCGTAAAGTGGTACCTGTTCCTGTTGAAGATGACGAAGACGAGTATGAGGATGAATTAGAGGAACAGCATCTGCCAAAACGAAAATCGCCCATATTCTTCCAACTTTTCGGAAAATGGGGATCTAAACGGGAACAGGCGACATCAGGACGTGAAATGGATGAGGTCGATTCGGCAGAAACAGAACAGATTGTGTACCGCGCCGAACAAGATCACAATCTAGAGGCGTGGCAGGATGCAACCGAAGACGTAACTAACAAATCAGCTTCATCACGTGTTCCTGTTCAGGCTAAACCTAACTCAGCGCCGATCATTCGAGACTTTTTTGAGCATGTCAGAACAGAAGAGGCAAGCATTGAAGATGATCTGGACGATGCTTATCCTTTCCCGGATAATCTGGTCGATCCAAACGTAGTACAACAGGGCGAGCATACCATTAAAATAACGGATGAACTGGTAGAGACAGAGTGGTCTGCATCCGATGCGGGTACAAACGGGATGAATGCTGTGGATGAGATTCAGAGTGGAGAAGAAGTACCTAATGATGCAATGCAGGGTACAGATACTCCAACTCCTGAAGGGCAGGACACACAACCGGTGAAACCACCACCGCCACCTCCTAAGCCGTACAAGCTGCCATCATTCCGTCTACTTGCCAAGCCAAACAATGGGGGCAAGGCGGGTGACCAGAAGGATTATATGCAGACAGCACGTAAGCTGGAAGCCACACTGGAAAGCTTCGGTGTTCGTGCCAAAGTACTTGAAGTGGTTCGGGGTCCTGCAGTTACAAGATATGAAATTCAACCTGACATTGGCGTCAAGGTCAGCAGAATTGTCAGCCTAACGGATGATATCGCGTTGGCTCTGGCGGCAAAAGATATTCGGATGGAAGCACCGATTCCCGGAAAGTCTGCTATTGGTATCGAAGTACCTAATGGTGAAGTATCGGTTGTAACGATGCGTGAAGTAATGGAGACAGCAACGTTCCAGGATGCAGAATCCAAAGTGACCATTGCATTTGGCCGAGATATCTCGGGACAGACGATTATTGGTAACTTGGCTCGTATGCCCCATTTGCTGGTTGCGGGTGCTACAGGTTCCGGTAAGTCGGTGTGTATTAACGGAATTATTACCAGCATATTGTACAAAGCCAAGCCGGATGAAGTGAAGTTCCTGATGGTCGATCCCAAGATGGTTGAGTTGAACGTATATAACGGGATTCCCCATTTGCTGGCACCGGTAGTAACTGATCCTAAGAGAGCGTCACTTGCTCTCAAAAAGATTGTGGTTGAGATGGAGAAACGATATGAACTGTTCTCCAAATCAGGCACTCGTAACGTTGAAGGTTACAATAATCTGATGAAAGATAATCCTGCGGCTGTTCTGCCTTATATTGTTGTCATTGTGGATGAGCTTGCAGATCTCATGATGGTTGCAGCCGGAGATGTTGAAGATGCGATTGCGCGGCTTGCCCAGATGGCTCGTGCAGCCGGTATCCATCTGATTATTGCTACACAGCGGCCTTCTGTGGATGTTATTACTGGCGTAATCAAAGCCAACATACCTTCTCGTATCGCCTTCGGTGTATCCTCACAGGTGGATTCTCGAACCATTCTGGATATGGGTGGGGCCGAGAAATTGTTGGGTCGCGGAGACATGTTATTCATGCCAATGGGCGCATCGAAACCGGTTCGTGTACAAGGTGCTTTTATGAGTGATGAAGAAGTGGAAAGTATTGTGAATTATGTACGTGGTCAAGGTGAAGCACAGTATGATGAGTCCCTTGTACCTGAGGTGGACGACTCTATCCAGGCTGAAGATGAAGTACAGGACGAGTTATACGAAAAGGCAGTACAGATTATTCTGGAGGCCAAACAAGCGTCTGTTTCTCTGCTACAACGTCGAATGCGAGTAGGATACACCCGTGCCGCACGTTTGATTGACTCCATGGAATCCCGGGGCGTGATTGGTCCTTACGAGGGTAGCAAACCACGGGAAGTTTTGGTCTCGCTTGAAGAGTACCAACAAAACAAAATAAGCTCGTAGCTTGTAATGCACATGAATATTCAGGCGATTCGAGCCCTCAACCTTAATGGTTGGGGGCTTTTTTCATACAATTTGACTGAAGTTTTACCATGATGTCCAATGATCGGATGATTTAGTGCATAGGAAGCAAGCAGGCTTGTCATAATAACCTTAGCGATTCTGTTAATCCCACAAGAGAAAGGTAGAGCACAGTCGATGCGAAAAATGAACATATGGCTTTTCACTGCTATTTTGCTGATGTCCGCATTGGGAATCCGCTATTTGCTTCCTGAGAATGCAGCAACCGAAAGTTCGAATCAAAGCGCACCACAAGTTGAAGAGAAAGCCTTGCCTACTTTCAGCAGCAACGCTGTGAAATATGGAAGTTACGGTCAGGATGTGTATGAGCTTCAAGGCCGGCTCAAGTATTTGGGATTTTACAATGGTAAAATCGATAGCAATTTTGGCAACAGCACGCTGAAATCCGTCAAATGGTTTCAATCCGAATTTGGTATGAAGGCCGATGGTGTCGTTGGAGCTGAAACCAAACTGAAATTGTATAATGCTTCAACCAAATGGTCGCCAACGGAAACGCCATTGCACAAGGAAAAACCTTCAGGTGGAAGTGATAGTAGTAACAATACGGCAGATAAAGAGCAAGATAATATGGGATCTGCCAATGCACTCGGTCTCTCGGAGAATGAACTCAAAATTATGGCTAACGCAGTATATGGTGAGGCCCGAGGGGAACCGTTTGAAGGTCAAGTCGCAGTAGCGGCAGTAATTATGAATCGCGTGAAATCACCAAGCTTTCCAAATACGCCTTCTGGCGTGATCTTTCAGCCAGGTGCATTTACGGCTGTAGCAGACGGACAGATCTATCTGGAACCGAACGCACAAGCCAAAAAGGCAGTTGAGCAGGCCCTGAATGGATGGGATCCGTCCGGTGGATGTCTCTATTATTTTAACCCGAAAACAGCAACATCCAAATGGATCTGGACCCGCCCACAAGTGAAAACAATCGGACAGCATATCTTTTGTATGTGATGATGTTGGAAGCAACCAGAAGGCGTGACTTCGGTTGCTTCTTGCCTTTTGCATGGGTTAAAATGGTTGTTACGTTTAGCTTAATACGATTGCATGATAAATGACGCCGTAAAGGGGTTTTGACATTTGAATACATCAGGATTCGAACGAGGTAACAAGAGAGAGTTTCGTATACATGTGCTTCCGACTAAACGTTTCAAAACGTTCGCTATATCGCTATATGCAGGAGTTCCTTTACGGGAAGATACAGTAACCAAAGTAGCACTGACACCTTTTGTTCTGCGACGTGGCACGGAGTCCTATCCGGAAACAAAGCAATTTCGTGAGCAATTGGAGCATCTGTATGGAGCAGGTTTTGGTTTTGACGTCTATAAACGCGGGGATTACCAGATTGTACAATTCCGAATGGATACCATTAATGATTCCTTTGTTGGAGGGGATGAGCAGCTACTGGATCGTTCATTTGCCTTCCTTGGAGAGGTTCTTACACGACCTGCACAGGAGAATGGACATTTCAGGACGTCTTATGTACAAGCAGAGCGAGAGACTGTTCGTAAAAAGCTGGAGTCCATCGTGAATGATAAAATGCGCTATGCCGCTGAACGCAGTATTGAGGAAATGTGCAAGAACGAGCCGTACCGTCTTCACCCACTGGGTGAGCGAAAGGATCTGCCCGGGATTGAGCCTGACACACTGAGTGCGTCTTATCAGGAGTGGCTGCAGCAGGCGAGTATGGATCTATACGTGGTAGGAGATACGACACTGGAGGAGGTCGAGAACCTTGTTCAGCGTCATTTCAATGTAGATCGAACGTTCTCCTCTGATTACCAGACACAGGCAGCGGTTCGAGGAGATAAGGAAGTGGAGACCGTTGTTGAGCGACTGAATGTGAGTCAGGGAAAACTCAATATGGGACTCCGTACATCTATCACTTATGGAGATCCTCAGTATGCCGCAGCATTAATGTACAACGGGATTCTCGGTGGTTATCCTCATTCCAAACTGTTTGTAAATGTTCGTGAAAAAGAAAGTCTGGCGTATTACGCGTCATCGCGATATGACGGACATAAGGGCATTGCAACGATTCAATCCGGGATTGAAATCCCTAATTATGAGAAGGCTGTCACCATCATCAAGCAGCAGCTGGAAGAAATGAAAAGCGGTACAATCAGTGACCTGGAAATGTCTCAGACCAAAGCAATGATCCGTAACCTGCTTAATGAAATGCAGGATTCTGCTTTTGAGATGATCGCTTATGACTTCAATCGACAGTTGTCTGGCAAAGAAAGAACGGCTGAAGAGCTGTTGGCTCAGGTAGAACATATTAGCAAGGAAGATGTGCGTGAGGCGGCAGAACAATTCCGTCTGGATACGATTTATTTCTTGCGGGATGAGAAGGAGGAATAATCGGTGGAGAGCATTCGGTATGAGCATTTGCAGGAGACACTATATTACGAAGTAATGGATAACGGACTGCATGTCTATATTTTGCCTAAACCGGGATTCCAGAAAACGTATGCTACGTTTGCAACCAAGTATGGATCGGTGGATAACCATTTTCAGGTTGAAGGGCAGGAAGAAGTGAAGGTTCCGGATGGGATTGCCCATTTTCTGGAGCATAAAATGTTTGAAGAACCAACAGGCGATATTTTTGCCACGTTTGCATCTCATGGTGCTTCAGCTAACGCCTTTACGAGCTTTGATCAGACGGTTTATTTGTTTTCAGCGACCGAATATGTGAATGAAAATATACAAACATTAGTCGACTTTGTGCAAAATCCTTACTTCACGGATCAAAATGTGGAAAAGGAAAAAGGCATTATTGGACAGGAAATTGACATGTATGCTGATAATCCGGACTGGCGTGTTTATTTTGGATTGATCGAAGCCATGTATCAAAAACATCCGGTGCATATCGATATTGCAGGAACGGTGGAATCCATCCGTACGATTACCAAAGAGATGTTGTATGAGTGTTATAACACCTTCTATCACCCGAGTAATATGCTCTTGTTTGTGGTGGGTGGTGTAGATCCACAAGAAGTCATTGATATGGTTCGATCGAACCAGGAGCAGAAGGATTATAAGCCACAGGGGAGTATTCAACGTTTCTTCGAGCCGGAGCCTGAGCAGGTAGGAGAAGCCAGACGGGAAGCGAAACTGGCTGTGTCACTGCCCAAATGTCTGTTTGGATTCAAGGAGACGGACGTTGGACTTACCGGAGAACAATTGTTACGGCGAGATATGACAACGCAGCTGATGATGGATCTTTTGTTTGGCTCAAGCACACGATTATTTCAGAAGCTCTACGATGAAGATCTGATCTCGGACAGCTTTGGACATGAGTATAACAGTTCGCCGCAATACGCGTTTTCAGCCATTGGTGGTGATACAAAAGACCCGGATCAACTGCTCGCGCGTATACGTGAAGAAGTGGATGCCATTGTAGAGAAAGGGTTCGAATCCACGGATTTTGAACGTGCACGCAAAAAGAAAATAGGCGGATATTTGCGTATGCTCAATTCTCCGGAGAACATTGCGCATGAATTTACACGTCAGCAATTCCGTGGCGGTGATTTTTTCAATATGCTGCCGCTCTATGAATCGATTACACTGGAAGATGTAAATCTCAGACTGAGAGAGCATATTCGGTGGGATCATCTGGCTGTATCGCTAGTCGTGAGTCCTTGATATGGAGAGGGGAACGGGACAATTGAAGGCAATCGGGGAAATGACTGTACTGGTAACTGGCGCAAGCGGTGGCATCGGAGCGGCTATCGCAGAACGCTTTGCCAGAGTGGGAATGAATGTTGTTATACACTATATGAAATCGCATGAAGCAGCGAATGAAGCCGCCAGACGGTGCATGGAACAGGGCAGTGGAAAAATCATGACCGTGTCTGCGGATCTTCGCAGCCGGGAACAGATTGAGCGCATGCGTGAGAAGCTGGAGTCGCACAATCTCATGCCAGATATCCTTGTGAACAACGCAGGAATCTCGCATTATGGGATGTTGTCTGATGTTACAGAGGAGATCTGGGATGAAGTGATGGCGATTAACCTCAAAGGCACGTTTATGTGTACACAGGAAATGATGCCTCACATGATCTCCCAAAGGTATGGCCGAATCATTAATGTATCGTCGATCTGGGGACTGTCTGGTGCTTCTTGTGAGGTGCTGTATTCCACAACCAAGGGTGGAGTGAATGCATTCACCAAAGCGCTTGCGAAAGAACTCGCGCCTTCCGGAGTAACCGTAAATGCCGTTGCTCCTGGTGCCGTTCAGACATCCATGCTGAGCCATCTGGATCAGAGTGAACTGAAGATGCTGGAAGAGGAAATTCCGGCAGGAAGACTTGCTCAACCTGATGAAATCTCATCATTGGTTTATTTTCTGGCCCTCCCTGAATCGGGTTATATCAATGGGCAGATCATCAGTCCAAATGGCGGTTGGTTAACGTAAAAAAGCAAGAAAACTTGACTGGCTGTGAACGAACCAGGTGAAGGTTGCTGAGAAGCAGTCGTCTTCCGGATTATTTTCAAAATGCTCGTATATAAAATGCCTCGAAAGCACATATTACAACTGTTGATTTTAAATCTCATGCGTCATCTAAGGAGGATTTATCATGTCAACAGAAAAAACAGTGCTCTCCAGTTTTGACACATGGAAGAAGTTCCTGGGTGACCGCGTACTGCAAGCAGAGAAGATGGGGATGAGTGAAGAAACCATCAACAAACTTGCGTATGAAATCGGCGACTTCCTTGATGAGAAAGTCGATCCGGCGAACCATTCCAACCGGGCATTGAAAGAGTTATGGGATGTCGGCGATGCTGATGAGCGTCGTACGATTGCGTGCCTGATGGTCAAATTGGCCAAACAAAACGCATAAGATTACAGATGAAGAGCTCCCGCAAGGGGGCTTTTCTCTAATGATTACAAACGGATTACAGAGCTGTTCTTGTAATTCATTTTCATTTTATATATCATTAACGTGACCCATTTTTAGAAGATGTCTCAGATTGTTGTCCAGTGGACACGTTCTGTTGCTGTCGAATAATGGGGAATAATGCATTACGGGGTGTTGAAATGGAATCTAAACAATGGTACATGGAATATAAAATACATAAGAACAGACCCGGTTTGTTAGGCGATATTGCCTCTATGCTGGGGATGCTTGAAGTGAATATATTGACCATTAACGGTGTTGAAGGCAAAACTCGAGGCATGCTGCTTGAATCGGATGATGATGAAAAAATCCGTTTGCTTGGTGAAATGCTTGGCAAAGTAAACAGCATCACCGTATCGGCTTTGCGGCAACCTAAATTGGTGGATATTTTGGCCGTGCGTCATGGCAGATACATTGACCGTGACTCGGATGATCGCAAGACATTTCGTTTTACACGAGATGAACTTGGGTTACTTGTGGACTTTTTGGGTGAAGTATTTAAGAGGGAAGGCAATCAGGTCATCGGTTTGCGCGGAATGCCTCGTGTTGGCAAAACGGAGTCCATTATTGCGGGCAGCGTATGTGCAATGAAGCGATGGACGTTTGTTTCCTCCACACTTCTTCGTCAGACGATTAGGAGTCAAATGTCCGAAGACGAATTGAACCCGAACAATGTCTTCATCATTGACGGAATTGTAAGTACGATTCGTTCCAGTGAGCGGCATTACAATTTGTTGCAGGATATTATGTCCATGCCTAGTACCAAAGTTATCGAACATCCGGATATTTTTGTGCAGGAATCCGAATATGACTTTAATGATTTTGATATTATTATTGAATTGCGTAACATTCCCAATGAAGAGATTATTTATGATACGTTTACGGCTAGCTACACCGACGAATTGTAAGGCACCGTGCGGAATCATGGAATAGATTAGCAACAACTCAATAGATAAACATAAGGAGGAGATGGCATGTCTGAACTGGGTCAGCAGTTAAGAGAGGCCCGGCTGCAAAAAGGGATGAGTCTTGACGATGTACAGGAAATGACAAAAATTCGCAAGAGGTATCTGGAGGCCATAGAAGCAGGAGACTATAAAGTGCTGCCGGGCAGCTTCTATGTGCGTGCTTTCATTAAAACCTATGCGGAGACCGTGGGACTGAACCCTGATGAGCTGCTGGAGGGACACAAAAAAGACGTACCCGAAGAAGAGACGGAAGCAACGATGGAACCGGTTATTCAGAAGCGTTCCAGCCGTCCGGTTGAGCGCAGTAATCGGTGGATGTCTGTCGCGCTGATGTGGACATTCCCTGTTTTGATCGTAGTACTGTTATATGTATACGTGGTGTATAACAATGGTGATGAGTCAGATAATCCGGGGCTTGATTCAGTCAAAATTACAGACAGTCAACAACAGCCTGAGGACAAACCGGATCAACCTGCCGACAACGGACAGGCATCTAATCCGCCAGCAACAGATTCAGGTACTGACGGTACTGGTGAGGGCGACGCTGGTGGTAACGGTGGCGGTACAGACACGGAAGGACAGACGGACGGTCAAACTGATGGCCAAACGGACGGACAGACGGATGAAACTGAGAAAGAACCAACTGACAATTCACCGTCTAATGTGAGTGTTGCAGAAGATGGGAAATCAGGAAATATTACGAACTTCAAAGTTAACGGTAGTGCAGGGCAACCTGTAACGGTTACAATCAAGGCCACAGGTCATAGCTGGCTGGAAGTGTACAAAGGCGAGAACTCCAGTGGAGAGAAGTTGGAGTATGGTAACACAGCCGAAGGTGACAGCTATACCTTTGAGTTGGATAGTGCAGGCATGTATATTAAGTCTGGTTACGCTGCAGCGACCACGATTGAGGTTGGCGGGCAAGTTGTAACGGATGGCAAGGCGACCAATCGGATCCGTTTGAAACTTGGTGAAGACAGTAGTACTACTTCTTCCACAGGTGTTGAAAATGGATCAACGGATGCTACAGGAGGTACCACTGGTAGCGAATAACCGGGTCAGCTGCAGGAGACAATAATCGTGTCTTAACTTGCAGTTAACTTTTGGTGAAGTGAGGTGGATGGCTGTGACAGCCAGCTGGATCGTAACAGGTTTAGGGATCATTGTCAGCCTCCTGGGTTATTACCTGACTCCAAGTGCTTGGGGCTACGGAATATTGGGTTTTGGACTTGCACATGTACTTTTGGGTGTGCTCGATATGTTCAGACAGCCCAGCCGCAGCCGCTATTAGGTTGGAAGCTGGACCAGCAAGCATTTTTGGCAACCACTTGAAGTGGAAGCCAAAAATGCTTTTTTCTTTGTGTGAAACAGCTTGAAATTAGACTTTTGCTTAAGGTATCCTCTATAATGTTACAGAACATACGATTAACTGAAAGGGTGACTGGTTTGAGTTCAGAAAATTCATTTGATATCGTGTCCAAAATGGACTTGCAAGAACTGACAAATGCCGTTACACAAACCGAGAAGGAAATTGGCACTCGTTATGACTTCAAGGGCAGCAAGAGCAGCCTGAAACTGGATAAGGATGCGTTAACGATCGTATCTGATGATGAGACCAAACTCAAGGCTGTCATTGACGTGCTGCAATCCAAAATGGCGAAGCGTGGTCTACCATTGAAAAACATTGATTACGCAAAGGTAGAGCCAGCGTCTTCTGGTACAGTCCGTCAGCGTTTGAATTTTAAACAGGGGATTGATCAGGACATCGCCAAGAAAATCAATATCCTGATTCGGGACTCCAAGATGAAAGTGAAGAGTCAGATTCAGGGAGACCAGCTTCGGGTAACTGGTAAGAGTAAAAATGATTTGCAAGCTGTCATGCAGCTGCTAAATGGTGCTAACCTACCTCTGGATTTGCAATATACAAATTTCAAGTAATATGGCCTTTTTGTAGCAAAAGTGTTTTTTGACACGGTATTGGGCGTATATTATACTAAGTGTGCATTGCTGGCAGTCAAGCATCAAGTCCAGTCCTCATCGTTTGCTGACTTTGTGAAAAGCAGTACATCTTCTGGAAGTCACCGGAACGTTTAAAGCGGTTTTGCTTTTGAGCGGTTGACTTTATTTTTTGCGTTTCTACATAGTGGGATCATGTTAATATGGATTGACATTGAAACTGTACATTTCATGTTCCGGATGATGATAACGGGATTATGATGATTGTTTGGAGTAATGGAGGATATGAGGGAGGGCGTCTTGTGAATTTACCCAACCGGATTACGCTTGCACGAATTTGCTTAATCCCTTTTTTGATGGTGTTCCTGCTCGTGGATTTTCCATTTTATCCAGAGCCGTTGCAGCTTGGAAGCTTGTCGCTTCCGTATAATCAACTGATTGCTGCTGTTATTTTTATCATCGCCGCAAGCACAGATGGAATTGACGGATACCTTGCGCGGAAAAATAACATGGTTACCAATCTGGGGAAACTGCTCGATCCACTCGCAGACAAGTTGCTGGTTACTGCAGTTTTGATCTCGCTTGTGGAGATGGGCAAGCTGGATTCCTGGATTGCAGTTGTTATTATTAGTCGTGAATTCGCAGTTACCGGCTTGCGTCAAATTGCATTGCTGGATGGTTCGGTTGTTGCCGCCAGTGCTTGGGGCAAGCTGAAGACTGTAGTGCAGATTGTGGCGATTGTGCTGTTGCTGTTGAACAATTTCCCGTTTTCATACACGGGTATTCACGTCGATATTATCGCGGTATGGGCAGCAGCGCTTATTACCATCTGGTCGGGTATCGATTACTTTATTAAAAACAAAAATTTGCTTCATTTAACAAAAGTATAATGGTTTGTTCTTAAATAGGTAATCATGAAGGAAGCATTGGGTCAGGGGCAATAGGAAATTATCCTATTGCCCTTTGATCACTCACCACGTGTACAGGAGGATGCTCAATGAAGGCAGAAATCATTGCAGTTGGCACAGAGCTACTGCTTGGACAAATCGTCAATACCAATGCCAGATATCTATCCCGTGAATTGGCTGCGATGGGGATCGATGTATATTTCCAAACGGTGGTTGGGGATAACCTGAACCGACTTAGTGAAGCTATTCGCATTGCGCAGGGCCGTGCAGACGTTATTTTATTTTCCGGTGGCATCGGACCTACCCAAGATGATCTGACCAAGGATGCGCTCGCAGCTGTTCTTAACCGAAAACTGCATACAGATCGAATGGCTATGGACAAAATTGAGAGCTTTTTCAGAGATCGTAATGTGGACATGACAGAGAATAACCGACGTCAGGCGATCGTTATTGATGGCGGAACACCTCTGGCTAACGAAACAGGCCTTGCGGCAGGAAATGCGATTTCTGACAATGACAAATATTATGTTGTGATGCCTGGACCACCTAAAGAGCTGATTCCAATGTTTGAACAGGAAGTCAAACCTTGGCTGTTCCAGCATGTACTCACAGAAGAGATGCCGATCTATTCCCGAATGCTCAAATTCGCAGGTATTGGTGAATCTGCTCTGGAAGATCGGCTACTGGATCTGATTGATGCGCAGACAGACCCTACGATTGCTCCTTACGCGAGCGAAGGCGAAGTTACGGTACGTGTCTCCACGAAGGCTGCGAGTGAGGGAGAGGCGAAGCTGAAGCTGGATGCGATGGAGATTCAGATTCGGGAACGTTTGACAGAACATCTCTACGCGAACGAGGATGTGCCTATAGAGTACACGATTGTAACCATGATGTCTGACATGGGGCTGACGCTCAGCGCTGCTGAGAGCTGTACAGGGGGGCTTGTTATGCAAAGTCTGACCTCTGTACCCGGAAGTGCGTCAATGCTCAAAGGTGGAATTGTTTGTTACTCCAATGAAATTAAAGAAAAGCTGCTGAATGTGCCTCATGATTATCTGGAAGGTGAAGATGCACCTGGGGCGGTAAGTCCAGAGGTTGCAAAAGTGCTTGCTGAACAGATCCGCATGATTGGCGATGCTGATTTTGGCTTGGCTGTTACCGGTGTAGCTGGACCGGGATATTCGGAGCGCAAGCCACCCGGACTTGTCTTCATCGCTCTTGCTGAACGTGGAAAAGAGACGGAAATTCATGAGTTGCGTATTAATGGTAATCGCGAGACTGTTCGCATTCGTTCAGCCAAAGCGATTCTCTATCGCTTATGGCAAAAACTTGTGGCGATGGATTGATTAGTTAATAGCTTCGATTGCATTTACAGTTCCAAGCAAGTATAATTAAGGAAGACGGAAGAACCGTAGAATTAGGCTTTACAGCCTTGTTTACGGTTCTTTTTTCTGTTTAATGGAAAGTTTCTTTGAGGAAGAGGCGCCTCGGCCTTTACAAAAAAAACGAATGTATGTTCGAAAAAAAGCTTGGCAAACGTGTTAAAACAAGGTATCATTATCTTATAAACAGTAAAGGGTGTGAGCTTATTGTCAGACCGTCGTGCCGCGCTTGATATGGCGCTCCGTCAAATAGAGAAGCAATTTGGTAAAGGATCCATCATGAAACTGGGTGAGTCCACTCATATGAATGTGGAAATTATTCCCAGCGGTTCCTTGGCTTTGGATATTGCATTAGGAACAGGCGGCTTGCCTAAAGGCCGTATTGTTGAAATATATGGACCCGAATCCTCTGGTAAAACAACCGTAGCATTGCATGCTATCGCTGAAGTACAAAGAGCGGGTGGACAAGCTGCATTTATCGATGCCGAGCATGCTCTTGACCCACAATACGCAAGCAAACTTGGTGTTAATATTGATGAATTGCTTCTGTCTCAGCCAGATACGGGTGAGCAAGGGCTGGAAATTGCAGAAGCTCTTGTACGCAGTGGTGCAGTAGATATCGTCGTTATTGACTCTGTAGCCGCATTGGTTCCAAAAGCAGAGATTGAAGGCGAAATGGGTGATTCACACGTTGGTTTGCAAGCGCGTTTGATGTCTCAGGCGCTGCGTAAACTGTCTGGTGCAATCAGCAAATCCAAAACAATCGCAATCTTCATTAACCAGCTTCGTGAGAAAGTCGGCGTTATGTTTGGTAACCCGGAAACAACACCTGGTGGTCGTGCTCTGAAGTTTTATTCTACAGTACGTCTGGATGTGCGTCGTATTGAGAGTATCAAATCAGGCAATGACATGATTGGTAACCGTACTCGTATTAAAGTTGTGAAAAACAAAGTGGCACCTCCGTTTAAACAAGCGGAAGTGGATATCATGTATGGCGAGGGTATTTCGAGAGAAGGCAGTATCATTGACATTGGTACAGACCTGGACATCGTTAATAAAAGTGGTGCATGGTACTCCTACGAAGGCGAGCGTTTAGGACAAGGCCGTGAGAACGCAAAGCAGTTCATGAAAGAGCATAAAGATATTGCTGACATCATTGAACAAAAAATTCGTGTAGCCAGTAACTTGGTTACTGCAGTTCCTGCGCCAACGAGTGAAGAGCAACAAAAAGAAGCAGCAGAAGAACAAGAATTGTTTGAAATCAACGAGTAATCTCTCAAAACCTCCCTTGTAGGGAGGACCCTGAGGGTGTTCCCCACTGGACTCCGTAAACTTATCTGATTGAGCTTGGATCAATCTGGATAATGGATTGTAGTGGGAGTACTCGTGCTGTCTAACAGCCCCTGTCCCAATGGACAGGGGCTGTTAGCACGCTAACTGTGGAGTAAAGGCCGGGCAGAGTTCCCGGTCTTTTGTATTATTGGTGTTCTTTGTCTTATGTGAAGGTGTGTTTGGCGTAGTCAGAATGAAAATGTTATGAAAGGGGAGACCAGAATGGATCAACATGACGAGGATTTATATGAAGAAGCAGAACAGGATGGCCTATCCCAATTTCCGGACAACGAAGAACTTATTATTACACGTGTAGAACGAACGAAGAGCAGGCAAGCTCGTTATCGAATCACTTTTGGCATCCACTCCATTACGGTTCTTGAAGATGTGATGATTAAATACAGGATGACTCAAGGCAATACGTTTATGAAGCAGGATTTGGAAGATATCATTCTAGCTGACGAGCGACAGCGGACGTATGCACAGTCTCTGCGCTTTTTGGAGCATAAACCGCGCACACGCCATGAATTAAGTCAGAAACTTCGTCAGAAGGAGTTTGCTGCAACTTTGATTGAAGAGGCGCTGGATCGGCTTGAGCGGGAGAACCTGGTGGATGACGATCTATTTGCGAAGGAATGGACAAGACAGCGTATGGAGGGCAAGCGGAAGGGAAAACTGTGGATAAGGCAAGAGCTGCGTCAAAAGGGCATTGCCAATGATCTCATTGTTGAGGCACTAGAAGGGATCAGTACAGATGCGGAATTTGAGACTGCCTTGAGTGCCGGACGCAAAAAATGGAATCAGGTCAAAGGGGACGTCAAAGAGAAGAAAAATAAAACGCTTCCCTTCCTAATGAGACGTGGTTTTTCAATGGATATGGTGCGCCGGGTCGTGAATTGTTTAATTGAAGAAGATGAGGCTGGGGACCCTGAAGATGACGAAGCGTTGTTATGGGATTAGCAGACTAGAGTCTCTATACTGCATTCTCTTGACAATTTCTTTCGTCAAATACTAAAATGGACATGAGTCTGTAAGAAATGGACAACCCTTTTTCCTTCCAAAAAAGCGGTTTCGGTTTCTTAAGATTTATACCATTCTTAATTATGGGTTCGCTGGAAACAGTGAATAGTACGTGGAAACATGTACATGTGAAATGAAAATCGGCGGGGGATCGCCGTGAGTATTCGTTATTCCCAAACAAATGTAAGGTTTGAAAACTGCAAATTGACCCAAGGAATGCCTTGGAGGAACCAACGAGGAGGTGAACAGTATGGAAATTGCAATCACGATCGCTCTCGTTGCAGCCGCGCTATTCATTGGGTTCGGAGTAGGATATTTTATTCGCAAATCTCTTGCAGAGGCTAAAATCTCTAGTGCGGAACAAGCTGCCGTACAAATCGTGGAGAACGCGAAGAAAGAGGCAGAAGCACTGAAGAAAGAAACGGTGCTGGAAGCGAAGGATGAAATCCATCGCATTCGCGCTGAAGCTGAAAAAGACACTCGTGAACGTCGGAATGAAATTCAACGACAAGAAAGACGATTGTTGCAAAAAGAAGAGTCGCTGGATAAAAAATTGGAATCACTCGAACGTAAAGAAGAGCAAGTGGCTAACAAAGAGAAACGAATTGATGAGACTCAGCAGCAGATCGAAATGATTTACAAAAACCAGGTGACAGAGTTGGAACGTATATCCAACCTCACCATGGAAGACGCACGCAGTATCATACTGTCCAACGTAGAACAGGAAGTTCGTCATGAGACGGCTCAAATGATCAAGGACATTGAACAACAAGCGAAGGAAGAAGCGGACAAAAAGTCCCGCGAGATTATTACACTCGCCATCCAACGTTGTGCGGCTGACCACGTAGCGGAAACAACGGTATCTGTTGTTACCCTGCCAAATGAAGAAATGAAAGGCCGGATTATCGGTCGTGAAGGACGTAACATCCGTGCGCTTGAAACCCTTACAGGGATTGACCTCATTATCGATGATACGCCAGAAGCTGTTATTCTGTCGGGCTTTGACCCGATTCGCCGTGAGATCGCCCGTACTGCCCTGGAGAAACTGGTGGCTGATGGACGTATTCACCCGGCACGGATTGAAGAGATGGTTGAGAAATCCCGCAAAGAAGTGGATGAGCGCATCCGTGAATACGGTGAGCAAGCTACCTTTGAAGTGGGCGTGCATGGTCTGCATCCGGATCTGATCAAAATTTTGGGCCGGTTGAAGTTCCGTACAAGTTACGGTCAAAACGTCTTGAAACATTCCATGGAAGTCGCTTATCTGGCTGGACTGATGGCTGGCGAACTCGGAGAAGACGTAACTCTGGCAAGACGTGCAGGTCTATTGCATGACATAGGTAAAGCGCTGGATCACGAAGTGGAAGGATCACACGTCGAAATTGGCGTGGAACTGGCGAAGAAATACAAAGAACATCCGGTTGTAATCAACAGTATCGCGTCCCATCACGGAGATTGCGAAGCGACTTCGGTCATTGCCATGTTGGTTGGCGCAGCAGATGCGCTCTCCGCAGCAAGACCAGGCGCACGCCGCGAAACGCTGGAAACGTATATCAAACGACTGGAGAAGCTGGAAGAAATTTCAGAATCCTTCGAAGGTGTCGAGAAATCGTACGCCATTCAGGCCGGACGCGAAGTTCGCGTTATGGTACAGCCTGAGAAGATCGATGATGCTGAAGCATTCCGCTTAGCCCGTGACATCACGAAGATGATTGAGAATGAACTCGACTATCCGGGTCACATCAAAGTCACCGTCATCCGGGAAACCCGTGCGGTTGAATACGCAAAATAGAGCATTACGGAAAAGTGGCCGCAGTAGTGGGCCACTTTTCCTGTTGATAGCCTGTTAAAAGGCAACTACACATCATGGAGCATGAGATAGAGTCCTGCAAAGGTTCAACATTTGAAGTAAGAGGACTTTGCAGGAATTGAGGAGGCAGTAATCAATGAAAGTTTTGTTTATTGGTGACATTGTAGGCAACGTGGGACGTAAGGCATTAAAGGAAAATTTACCGTACCTGAAATCGAAGTATAAGCCACATGTGGTGATTGTGAATGGTGAAAATGCGGCAGCAGGTCGCGGCATTACCGGTGCAATCGCAAATGAGTTTTTCAACTGGGGTGTACATGGTATTACACTTGGTAATCATACTTGGGACAATAAGGATATTTTTGATTTTATAGATGATGAGCCCCGCATGATTCGTCCAGCGAACTTTCCACCAGGCACACCAGGACGAGGGTACACGGTTGTCAAAGGCGAAGGGAAAGAGCTGGCGATTGTTAATCTTCAAGGAAGAACGTTCCTGCCTGCTCTGGATTGTCCATTCCGTGTAGCTGATGAAATTGTAGATGAGCTGCGCCAAGACCATAAATGTATTTTAGTTGATATGCATGCTGAAGCAACGTCAGAAAAGATTGCTATGGGATGGCATCTGGATGGACGTGCGTCTCTTGTTGTAGGTACACATACGCATGTACAGAGTAATGATGATCGGATTTTGCCTGGAGGAACAGCTTACTTGACGGATGCAGGCATGGTAGGGCCTCGTGACGGCATTTTGGGTATGGAGCGTGAGGCCGTGCTGCGTAAGTTCTACACCCAGCTACCTGTACGTTTCGTTGTAGATGATGGCAAATGGCACTTCCACGGTGTTTTTGTTGAAATTGATGAAGCCACAGGTGCGGCAACACGCATCGAAAAAATTCGTCTGACGGAGGACGAGTGGCGCATGGAATAGGGGTATTGTCCCAATTTGCAGGGAAACCCGTCTAAAAAGAAGGAATTTTTTTGCCTCCCGCGAATAACATCTAGTAAGTGGAAACAAACTTTCAACATTCCCAGGGAGGTACTTACCATGGATGTATTAAAAGTTTCAGCAAAGTCCAATCCTAATTCTGTAGCCGGCGCTCTTGCAGGGGTTCTTCGTGAACGTGGAAATGCTGAACTGCAGGCAATTGGAGCGGGAGCACTGAACCAAGCCATTAAAGCGGTAGCGATAGCCCGGGGATTTGTAGCACCAAGCGGAGTTGACCTGATTTGTATTCCAGCTTTTACAGACATTGTGATCGACGGCGAGGACCGAACGGCCATTAAGCTGATTGTGGAGCCCAGATAATACATGCAGTATGCATTGAACCTGTTTACGATGATGTAGACAGGTTTTTTTGCGTTTTGCAACAAAATATAGTGGGAGGGTTAACAATGTCCATGTCGGATTGGCGTGTAGCTGATTTTCACTGTGATGCACTGAGCAAGATATTGATGCAGCCTGCTCTTTCATTCGAAGATGCTCCAGAACTGGATGTGAATTTGCAACGTTTGAAAGAGGGGAATGTAGGGTTGCAGGCATTCGCCATTTATTTACCCGAAGTGCTTGGCAGAGGCAAGTTTGAACATGTGATGGGGCAGTTGGAAATTTATCGTAGACGTGTGGAGAGAAGTCAGGAGCGGCCTGGCGGCACACAGACGTTGTTATGGCGTGAACAGGTGGCTCAGGTAGGGCAAACAGAGGGTCCGTGGGGATTAATCACACTGGAGGGTGTGGATGGCCTGGAGGGCAACCTGTTCTATCTGGAGTTATGTTATCAGATGGGCGTTCGAATCATTGGACTAACGTGGAATTATGCCAATTGGGCGGCTGACGGAGTAATGGAGAAGCGTGGAGCAGGTCTGACCGAGAAGGGGAAAGAACTGGTGTGCCAGTGTAATGAAATCGGAATGCTGTTAGATGTGTCACATCTGACGGAGAAAGGGTTTTGGGAACTGGCTGACTTGAGTAAACGTCCTTTTATCGCCTCCCATTCCAACAGTTATAGCGTATGTCCCCATGTGCGTAATCTGAAAGATGATCAGATTCAGGCCATCATTGCCCGGGGAGGGCGGATCGGGCTGACGTTTGTCCCTTGGTTTGTTAAACAGGAGGGTGAAGTACGTATAGAAGACCTGCTGCTTCATATCGAGCAGATCTGTTCTCTGGGCGGGCAGCATCACCTGATGATGGGGTCTGATTTTGATGGGATTTCAACGTATATTCAGAGACTTGAACATTCAGGACATTACCCGAGACTGACGGAAATCCTGCTCAAGCATTATGATGAACATCTGGTTCGTGGCTGGTTGTGGGGGAATGCGATGAGTTATCTGAGGGAACACTTGCCAGAGAGCAATCCGAAGATGCAGATGAAGGGGAATTCCATGAAATAGTGAACTGGTGTGTGCGTTGAATGGGTTGAATTGACACTTGTTTTCCAAATAAAGGAGGGGAATGATGGTGAAATAAGTGTATTTCATGAATTTTCACCAGTTCGTTTTCATTTCACTCCAAAAAGGGGTATAATACCATTGGATTGTTAAGAGCCTGAGTACAGGCCATAGATAAACAAGGAGTGAAATTTACAATGAGTAAAACAGTACCTGTGGGCGTATCTGCCCGTCACATTCATGTATCCCAAGAGCACGTTGAAATTTTGTTTGGCAAAGGTTATGAACTGACTGAATTTAAACCTCTGTCCCAGCCTGGCCAATACGCTGCTAACGAAACTGTAGCGGTAATTGGTTCGAAAGGACAGTTTGATAAAGTGCGTATCCTTGGACCTGTTCGTCCTGAAACGCAACTGGAGATCTCCATGACAGATTCATTTGCGATTGGTGTTAAAGCACCTGTACGTGAATCTGGAAGCATTGAAGGTACACCAGGAATCACAATTAAAGGTCCTGCTGGCGAAGTAACGATTGATAAAGGTGTTATCGTTGCTGCTCGTCACATTCACTTCCATACTTCTGATGCTGCTAAATGGGGTATCGAGGACAAACAAATGCTGAAAGTTCGCCTCGGCGGAGATCGCGGTCTTGTACTGGAAAATGTACTGGCTCGTGTATCCGATTCTTTCGCACTGGACATGCATATTGATACAGATGAAGCTAACGCTGCTGGCGCTCGTAATGGCGACACTGCTGAAATCATCGATTAATTACATGTAATAGCTTCAGCCGCCAATTAGGGCGGTCTGAATAACATATAAACCTGAGCACAGCCAACAGGGGCCGGTTAATTCCCGCCCTGTTGGCAAGGCTCAGGTTTTTGTATTTTCTGAGTGTTCTTCTGAGCATGGCATGTTTCGGATTAGACGAAGGGACATGCGCTTTGGATGTGGAACTACAGCCCAATTCATGCTATAATTTGCTGTAATGCTCTTTTAATGTTCCAAGCAAGAAATTCACCTGGAACAGGGATGAATGAACGATTTTTTATTAATAGAGGCTGTAAGGAGTGACCGAAGGAAATGGCTAAAGACTCAAAAAAGGATTACTCCCAATATTTTGATTTCTCCGATGCCAAAGTAATTTCGCAAGATGAATTCAGCAAAAAGATAAGAATCCGGGGCCGTGAGATTAACATCAAATCGGAACCCAATCATCGTCAGGAGAAACAGCGGGGCAAGGAAGACGTCCAGGTGCTTTACGAAAATGCCGTTCCCGATGAACTGAAAAACATAGGGAAAGGCAAACACTATATTGTATATACGTATGGATGTCAGATGAACGAGCATGACTCGGAGACCATCAAAGGCCTGCTTGAGTCTATGGGATATCAGGCTACACAGGATCGCAAAGAAGCTGATATTATTCTGCTCAATACGTGTGCCATACGAGAAAATGCGGAAGATAAAGTATTTGGTGAGCTTGGTCACCTGAAAACGCTAAAACTTGAACGTCCGGAATTGTTACTTGGCGTATGCGGGTGTATGTCCCAAGAAGAAGGCGTCGTCAACCGAATCATGCAGAAGCATGGATTTGTGGATATGATCTTTGGTACACATAACGTGCATCGACTGCCACATCTAATCCAGGAAGCGTTGTTCAGCAAAGAAATGGTTGTTGAGGTATGGTCCAAGGAAGGCGACATCATTGAGAACCTGCCGAAGAAACGTGAGGGTATGCGCGGCTGGGTGAATATTATGTATGGCTGTGACAAGTTCTGTACATATTGCATCGTTCCGTTTACGCGGGGCAAAGAACGCAGCCGTCGTCCAGAAGATGTCATTGCTGAAGTTAGGGATTTGGCACGACAAGGCTTTAAGGAGATCACGCTACTTGGTCAAAATGTGAATGCGTACGGTAAGGATTTCACGGACCTGAACTACAGCTTTGGTGACTTGATGGACGCCATTCGCCAAATTGATATTCCGCGAGTACGGTTTACAACCAGTCACCCACGTGACTTCGATGATCACTTGATTGAAGTGCTGGCCAAGGGCGGAAATCTGGTTGAGCACATTCATCTTCCGGTGCAATCTGGCAGTTCGGAAGTACTCAAACGTATGAGCCGCAAGTATAACCGGGAACACTATCTGAAACTGGCTGACAAAATTAAAAAGGCCATCCCGGATGTTGTGTTGACAACGGATATTATTGTTGGTTTTCCAGGGGAAACGGAAGAACAGTTTGAAGATACACTTTCCCTTGTCCGTGAAGTAGGGTATGATTTTGCCTATACCTTTATTTATTCCCCACGTGAAGGTACACCGGCTGCGGTGATGGAAGACAACGTACCGATGGAAGTGAAGAAGGAACGTTTGAAGCGCTTGAACGAAACGATCAACGAATACAGCCACCGAAGCAATGAAGAGCAACGCGGCAAAATCGTTGAAGTGCTTGTTGAAGGCGAGAGCAAACGGAATTCCGAAGTTCTGGCAGGACGTACGCGCAGCAATAAGCTGGTGCATTTTGAAGGACCTAAAGATTTGATCGGTACATTCGTACAAGTGGAAATCACCGATCCGATGACTTTTTATATTCGGGGCAACCTGCTCTCCGAGCCGGTAGCTGCCAATCAGTAATAGTAATACACAAACCAATAAGATGAATATTTTTTGCAATTAGCGGGTTACGGCCGAGCGTAGCGAAGGTGACGGAATCGATTCTGTAGAAGCGAAGCGTTCGCCTTTGTCTCCGAATTTTAAACCTTTGAAAAATATAATCAAGAAAATTCGGAGACAACAGCGATCAAAAGAACGATCCGACACCGTAGCGGTCACTGAGCAGTCAACTGAGCTTAATGCAACGGCGAGTATTCATCTTATATCATCTCATAGAATGGAGCGATTTCAGTGGCGCAGGAAGAAGTGCAGTACAACCATTATGGAATGCCAACCTACGATACGCGCAATCTGGTCATACGCGACGACATTATGGGAAAAGCCAAAGAATTGGCTGATATGCTCGGAACGAGTGAGGAAGTTAGACAGTTTCAACAGGCTGAAACCAAAATTCGGGATCATGAGCGCATCCAGCAGTTGATTGCAACGATCAAGAAAAAACAAAAAGAGATTGTTGCTTTTGAAAGCTTCAAAAATGTGGAGATGGTCAGCAAAATTGAACAGGAAATTGACGATTTGCAAAGCGAACTGGACAGTATTCCATTGGTTACGGAATTCCAGCAGAGCCAGAGCGATATCAACTACTTGCTTCAGCTTGTGATCTCCGTGATCCGGGAAACGGTTTCCGAAAAAGTGAACGTGGAGGCTGGAACGGATTCACCTCCGACCAGTTGCGGCTAAATGACGGAAGGGTGCGGACGCTGTCCGCGCCTTTTTTGACATTACATAACCGTGAACGTGGAGTGGCTATCGCCAAGTACTCGGAATATAATTCCAAGCAAAGCTCCACGCTGTGGGGTTATTTTGTGTGGCGAAGCTGATTTTTAATGATAGAAGCACATGACATCAAGAGAGCTTGATACGTACAGTGAATAAAGGAGAAATGAATAATGAGTATTTTGGACAAAATGGTGGAAGACGGAGACGGACGATTCTGGGGATTTCTCGGCTGTCGTTATATTAAAGGAGACGGCAAAGAAGTACAGATCGCGTTGACAGCAGGCGAACATCATACCAACTCCATGGGGATTATTCATGGGGGTGTATTGACTTCGATGATGGATCAGGCAATGGGGATGGTTGCAACAGCAGCAATGGAAGTAGACGGCTGTGTGACAACGAATCTGAACGTACATTTTCTTGCACCAATGAAACAAGGGGAATTAACGGTGACAGCTACGGTAATGCATCAAGCAGGACGCAGTGTTACGACTCAATCGGAGGTTCGTGATGCATCGGGCACATTGGGATGTATGGCTACGGCAACATTCCGCATAGCACGCCCTAGAACGTAACGCATGAATCCTGCGGTTGACAAAAGATATTATTATGTCATAATGAAATTATCAAAATGAAAATAGTCGGTGGTGCCCATGAGCGAAAACTACGAACACTTCAATGCAGAGAGCGACGAACAAGCAGCACGTGCTTATAGTTCCCAAAAATATCGTACCCCCGATGGTGTTCCTGCGGATATCGTTATGTTCACCTTAACCAAGCGGGAGCGCAAGACGGTGACGAAGACACTTCCCATTCGGGAACTGAAAGTGATGCTGATCAAGCGCAAAGGCTGGCCTTTTGCAGGCAGATGGGCATTACCCGGTGGATTTTGTCAGGAGAATGAATCCATCTACGGTGCAGCTAAGCGTGAGTTGATGGAAGAGACAGGTGTAGACGGTGGACATCTGGAATACTTGAATGTATACAGTCAGCCAGGTCGTGACCCGAGGGGCTGGATTATCTCACACGCATTTTTCGCGCTTGTAGAAGAATGGATGCTGGATCAACGCCAAGCGGCAGATGATGCTGAGGATGTTGGGTTGTTCACGATTCAGGAGGCGCTGCAAGAACTGGAACTGGCCTTTGATCACAGAACAATCATCGAAGATGCTTATCGGCGTATTCAACAACAGATGCTGGAAACGACGATTGCCCGTCAGTTCCTGCCACGTGATTTTACATTAAGTGAATTATATCAGGTTATTCAAAGTGTTGTACCGGATTTTGAAGAACCAAACTTCATTCGCAAGATTACGTCTACCCGCAGCCGTAAAGGCATTGTGGAAGAAGTAAGAGATGAAGAGGGGAACCTGGTGAGTTCTAACCAGTACTCGCAGCGTCCGGCGCAGCTATATCGTTTTACAGAACTCGTACCACGCCTTTCCATCTATACGTGATAAGGTGTAGATGTGTCAATCTGATTGAATCAGGATCAACCATTTCTGGGCTAAGGGAGTGTTGACGATGAAAGCACTGATTGTCATTGATTTTACGAAGGATTTTGTGACAGGTTCTTTGCCAGTAGGTCAGCCGGCAGTAGAAATCGACGAGACGATTGCAGCTGTAACCGAGGCCTATTGTATGAACAAACATGAGGTAATCATGGCTGTGGATCTACACGAAGAAAATGATCCGTATCACCCGGAGACTGTACTTTTCCCACCTCATAACATCAGAAATACGGAGGGAAGACAGTTATATGGTCGTCTTGCCCAAGTGATGGAAGAACGGAAAACAGATATACAGTGGATGGATAAGACGAGATATAGTGCATTCTGTGGGACCGATCTGGAACTCAGACTGCGTGCACGTGGTATTACGGATATTGCACTGATTGGGGTATGTACGGATATTTGCATATTGCATACCGCAGTGGACGCTTACAATAAAGGTTTTCATATTACGGTATATGAAGATGCCGTTGCCAGCTTCAATCCGGCAGGGCATGAGTGGGCACTTGGACATTTTCGTTCCAGCCTCGGTGCTTCGGTGGTTAAGGCGAGCGAGACAGTCTTGGCTTAATTTACTCCATAGTCATGTTTGGTTGACCTCATGTTAGGAACCGGATGAATGTGGTGAATGGTGTTTAGAGTCTATTACGGGAGACTTGTTTGTTTAATACGGATGAACAGAATCATGAAGAATAAGTCTCCATATGTTAACCCGTGTCCACAGATGAAATCTGGGGTCACGAGCGGAAGTCAGAGAGGATGAGACAAATGCAGACAACTAGCCTGGCTTTACATACGGATAAATATCAGATCAATATGATGTACGCCCATTGGGTGAATGGTACTCACAAGCGGAAGGCGGTATTTGAAGCCTATTTCCGTAAGCTTCCTTTTGGCAACGGATATGCGGTATTTGCCGGATTGGAACGGATTGTGAACTATATCAGCCAGCTTCGGTTTACGATGGACGACATCAAATTTTTATCCAAACAAGAGGAAAATTACGATCCGGTCTTTCTGGAAGAGTTGCTCCAGTTTTCATTTCAGGGGACGATTCATTCCATGAAGGAGGGGGCAATTGTTTTCCCTGACGAACCGCTCATTCGGGTAGAAGGCTCCATTATGGAGACACAATTGGTGGAGACGGCGATACTTAACTTCATGAATTATCAGACGTTGATTGCAACCAAGGCTTCGCGGATCAAACAGGTAGCACAACAGGATATTTTGCTCGAATTCGGCACACGGCGTGCACAGGAAGCGGATGCTGCCATCTGGGGCGCACGTGCCTCGTATGTAGCAGGCTTCGATGCAACGTCTAATATGCTGGCCGGAGAGCGCTTCGGAATCCCAACAGCAGGTACACATGCCCATTCCTGGGTACAGAGCTTTATGAGCGAACAGGAGGCGTTTGACGTGTATGCCAAAGTATTGCCAGATCAGGTTACGCTGCTGGTAGATACCTTTGATACATTGAACAGTGGGGTACCTCACGCTATCAACACAGCCAAAAAGTTGGAGAGCCAAGGCAAGAAGATGAATGCGATTCGTCTGGACAGTGGTGACCTTGCGTACTTGTCGATTCAGGCACGTCAGATGTTGGATGAGGCTGGGCTGGATTATGTGAAAATTGTAGCATCCAATGATTTGGATGAAAATACGATTTTCAACCTGAAGGCTCAGGGAGCGCGGATTGATACATGGGGTGTTGGTACACAGTTGATTACGGCTTCTGACCAACCATCTTTGGGTGGAGTATATAAATTGGTGGAGCGTGAAGTGGACGGTGCCATGCTGCCTACTATCAAAATATCTGCCAATCCTGAAAAAGTGTCCACTCCAGGTAAAAAGGAAGTGTTCCGGATCATTGATCCGAAACATGGCAAAGCGATTGCAGATTATATCTGCTATCCAGATGAAGAGCAGCCGCTACAGGGCGGACCGCTCAAGCTGTTCAACCCGCTACACCCTTACCTGAAAAAGACGGTTACCCGCTACGAAGCGGTCAATATGCTGGAGCCAATCTTTGTGAATGGACGTAAAGTATATGAACTGCCTAATCTGGATGAGATTCGGGCGTACCACCGGGAACAGATGAACCTCTTCTGGCCTGAATACCAACGGAAGCTCAACCCGGAGATCTACCGTGTGAACATCAGCCCTGCGGCATGGAATATGAAGCAGAAGCTCATTGCGGAACATGTGAAATCCACAGAGGAATGATCTACACATAAGAATTACTGAGAGGCATAACCAGTGAGGGATACTGGCTTATGCCTTTTTAATATGATCCCGATGAGATGGACCAGTGATGTAAGAAATCTCATGGACAGACTGCCAAGGTAACAGGCTATACTTACTGGAAATGGTCATGCGCAATTCAAGAAGTTGTAGGGGAAAAGTAGTAATTATTTCTCGGGAAAGCGCAGGAGCCGCCAAATTCTGCATCGCATTGTTTCAATCCCACAGCTGTAGGGGATGAAAGTAAGAGGAGGTGCAGACATGAGATGGATATTAGGACTGGTCTGGATCGCTTTTATTGCTTATGCATTGTTGTTGGCACCGGGGCAGTCACCTGGAAGTGATCCGATATTCAAAGAACTGATTACAATGCAAAGCAAAGAACCTTGGTTACTTACTGTATTTTCGTGGTTAGGTATTTTCCCGGCAGTGTATGCTTGTATGCTGTTAAGAACATCTGTGAAAGAACGAGGCCGTGTCCCGGCTTGGCCGTTTGTCATACTTTCTTTCGGACTGGGTGCTTTTGCCCTGCTTCCTTATTATGCATGGTCATCGTCCGCAAATAGAGCTTCGGGTTACGTAAGCTTACATTTTGGTCGTCAGCGGGAGTCGGGAATTGGACGGGTAGCAGCCCACAAGCTGACGCATGTAGTCCTTCTGCTGTTGACGCTGGGGACAGCTTTCTATGCCGTGACGCAGGGTCATCCGGATGTATATATGGAAGCATTCAATCAATCTGCCTTTGTACATATCATGACGATTGATTTTGTACTGCTGACCTTACTTTCCATGATTGCGATATACAGGGATACTGAAGTGAGTCGACGTTCAGCAGCTTGGACCGCGGCAGGCATCATCCCTATTGTGGGTCCACTAATCTATCTGTTGACGCTCAGGAGAGACAGAGCTTGATCATCAACATCTGAAGAATCCAGAAGTAAAAGGTAGCCGTTAAGCCTGAATGCGAACAATTCATGTGCTTAATGGAAAAATATATAAAATTCAAAAAAGGAGTGGCTATCGGTGAAAAACCATTTTAACGCATATGTTGTCCGTAAAGAAGAACAGGGCGGAGTGAAAGCTGCTATAGAGCAATTGAAGAAGGAAGATCTGCCAAATGGAGATGTAACGGTACAGGTGCAGTATTCCAGTGTCAATTATAAAGACGGACTCGCTACCCTTGAGAAAGGCGGTGTCGTTCGTGAGTACCCGATGGTACCGGGGATCGATATGGCCGGAACGGTAGAAGAGTCGGTCAGTGGACGTTTTGCACCAGGAGATCGGGTGATAAGTACAGGATTTGAACCTGGCGTATCCCATTACGGAGGGTACAGCGAGTATGCTCGTCTGCGCAGTGAATGGCTGGTGCCTCTGCCACCAGGTCTCAATGAGAAAGAAGCCATGGCAATTGGAACTGCAGGTTTTACGGCTGCACTTTCGGTAGATGCGCTGTTACAGGCTGGAGTGACACCGGAGATGGGCAAGATTCTGGTTACGGGTGCAACGGGTGGTGTTGGCAGTATGGCAGTTGCCATTCTGGCGAAACTTGGTTTTGAAGTAACAGCCAGCACAGGCAAGAAGGATCAGGAGGAGTCATTGCTCCGAAACTTGGGCGCCTCAGAGGTTATTACTCGTGAAGAAGCTGATGCTCCAGCTAAAGGAGCCATGGGGAAACAGCTATGGGCGGGAGTTGTTGATCCAACAGGAGGACCGGCTCTTGCGGAGCGATTGAAACAGATTCAATACGGAGGTGCGGTAGCGGTATCCGGGTTAACTGGAGGCACAGCTTTTGAATCCACGGTACTTCCGTTTATTTTGCGTGGCATCCAGCTTGTTGGTATAGACTCTGTATATTGTCCGATGGAACGTCGGGAACGATTGTGGAAACTGCTCGGCGGAGAATGGAAACCAGAGCGCGCGCTGGAACTGGGAATCCGGGAGATCTCTCTAGATCAATTGCCTCTTACGCTGGAGACGATACTCCAAGGTGGTGCAGTGGGTCGTACGGTGGTCAATACAATATCAGATCTGCCATCCGCATAAGATTCTAAGTCCTTAGACATGCTAATTCTACCTGATTGGGTCACAGCACACGTGGCTGGAAAGGAAGGATTGGCATGTGGTTTGCTAGAAAAGGGCGAAGTCTGGTTGGAAAAACAATGAAGTCGGTACTTGTAAGTGGTGTGTTGATCACGAGTGTCTGGTCCCTGGTGGCTTGTTCGGCATCATCCATTGAGCAGGAGCGGAAGGTCTACACCCGCGAAGCGACAGATGAAGGAAATGTGCGGGCACAGAGTCAAGGACACGGATTAAACGGTGAATTGGTGAGTGAGATCAGTAAGAGTTTTGAAGCAAAAGGCATTCAACTTATGAATAACATGTCTGCCGTTGACGACCATGGCGGGATCTCTTATATGTATTTGTTGAATGGAAGTGGCAGACACATCGTGAAAGTCCATATTTTCAGTGATGCGACAACCCGGGCGGCCAGCATGAAAGAAATGTATAGTGAGAATCGTGATGAGGCTGTCTTGGAGAATGCGCTTGGCCGAACAACGATTCGCAGCAAAGGGTACGTCTCACTCGTTTATACAGCTTCCGGTGGGGAAAAGGACAAGTATGAACAGGATGTTATGCAGGTGTTCCAACATGTGTTGGGGCAACTAAGGTAAGAGAAGATGGGAGCACAGAAAACTATTCAATCCTTACCGTACAGCTGAAAATAAACCCGAAAAACCCGTCTGATCTTTAAAGTGTACCCTTTGTAAAGGACATTTTGAAAAAAAACTAGGCAACTTGTTGAAGCTGCTGTCTGTATTTTACAGGCGGCAGCTTTTTCAAATT